>CAJUPX010000006.1:0-77921 GCA_910588685.1 uncultured Christensenellaceae bacterium
GTCCATAGCTTAAGCTTCTTATCCCCACGCTTAGCGTGGGGTTGTCTTTTAACAATATAAAAGCGTTCACGCTACCGAGCGTGAACGCTTTTGTTCTGCCGTTTAGTTTTTAGCAATATCTCCGTCCGTACAGTGAATTGTATATCCGCCTGTATTTTTGTCCCAGCCGGTCTCCTTATCGATATTGTTCCACTGTTCCTTTGTGCCGTTGAACGTTATGCTTTCAAGCTGATTGCAATAGCCGAACGCATTACTATTGATACTCGTCACGTTTTCGGGTATGGTAATGCTCGTGAGTGAAGTGCAATAGCAGAAAGCGCCCCAGCCGATGCGTTTTACGCCGTTACCTATTTCCACGTCCTTAAGATTAGGGCAAGCCCAAAACGCAAAATCGTTTATAGACGTTACGCTGTCCGGTATAGTAACGCTTTCAAGAAAAACACAAGCGCTGAACGCATCTTTCGCGATTAACGTTACTCCGTCGGGAATTTCGATAGCTGTCATTTCTTGCAATTTAATATTATTTATGTATACTTTGTCCGTAGCTAAATTTATAAGTCCGCTAATGTGGCACCAGCTTGCAATATCTCCCGTATAATAAATACCCGTGATACCGGAACAACCGATAAATGCGGAGAAGATACTCACAACGCTGTCGGGTATGGTTACGCTTGTAATATTACTGCAATCTTTAAATGCATTTTCACCGATAAAGTTAATACCGTTGCTTATTGTAACGGACGTAAGCGAAACGCAATTTTCAAACGCTTTATCGCTGATAATAGTAACCCGCTTTCCGTTATACTGAGACGGTATAACTATTTCTTCAGGCATATATTCCTTATCGTACGCCGATACAGAGTAACTGTTGCCATCGTTATTTAACCGATAAGAAAATACAGGGCGCGGCTTACCGCAAACGCAGTCGCCGTTTTCAAAGCCGTGCGCGGCGTAACCGTCTTTTTGCGTGTTGTCCGCAATATTACAGCCGCTTGCCGTACATTCGTGCCAGTGGTGCGTTTCGTTATTTTCCCAACTTTGCGACCATATGTGATTATGTACTTCTGCGGGTTTGACTTTACCGCAAACACAGTTGCCGTTTGTAAAATCGTGCGCAGCGTAACTGTCTTTTTGCGTGTTGTCCGTTATGGTACAATCGTTTGCCGCGCATTCGTGCCAGTGGTGCGTTTGGTCGCTTTCCCAAACCGCAGACCAACTGTGCGTATGCGAGTCTGTAGGATTATCAGTTTTGCTGTCGCCGCCGTTACTACAAGCAACAAAGCCCGTGCAGGTAAGAGTGCAGACAAGCGATAAAAGAGCGATAAACAGTTTTTTCTTCATAAAATACTCCTTTTTAAGGCTGTTTATTTTGTAGTAAACGTATACTTTTTTTGTACGGCAAAAACTTGCAAAAATTGAGGAGATTATGATATAATTCAATAGTAAATTCAAATAAATTTTATAAATTTCGGGTGTTTAGGAAAAGTATACTTTTCCTACAATTTTTTTAAGTTACGCGTTTATATCGGTGAACGCGAATTTTTCAACATCGAACAAGCCCGCGTCGGTAAGCTTTAATTTGGGGATTACGGCAAGCGACAAAAACGCAAGGGACATAAACGCCTCGTACTCGCGCTTTACGCCCATCGAGTGCGCGCGTTCGATAAGAGCGCGGCTGTCGCTTTGCAGGCTTTCCGCATCGCGCGAGGACATAAGCCCGCCTATATCGAGCGTGAGCGAATGCACTTCTCCGCTTGCGCTGTCAACTATAACCATACCGCCGCCTATCTCTTTAAGACGGTTTGCGGCTTTTGCCATACTCGCGTTATCGTCGCCCATTAGGATTATGTTGTGCGAATCGTGGGCGATTGTAATACCGAGCGCGCCGCCCTTAAAGCCGTAGCCCTTGAAAAGCCCTTTGCCGATATTGCCGGTCATTTTGTGGCGCTCTACTACGGCGAGCTTTAAAATATCCGTACCCTTTAAAACGACGTCTCCGTTTTTGCTCTCCACTTCAACGGTTTCGCAGCCCGTAACCACGCCGCCCGGCTCTATCGTAATTGCTCTGGCTCTTTTGCCCTTTAAAGTTAAAATAAAGTCTTCGGCTTTCATATGCTTTAAATACACGGTATTTAAAACGTTTCCGGGCAAATAGCGCTTTGAGGTATCGAACAGCGGTTTGCCGTTTTCCGCAACGAGCTTGCCGCTCTTTATAACGTACTTCGCATTAAAATTTTTGAGATTATCTACAACTACGAGATCGGCGAGATAGTGCGGCGCGATTGCTCCCCTGAAATGCAGGTTATAGCACTCCGCGGCGTTTAAAGTGGCGCATATTACCGCGCGAACAGGATCGAGTCCTTCGGCTACGAGCTTTCTGAGCGCGTCGTCAAGATGTCCTTTTTCCTTTAAATCAGCGGCGTGTCTGTCGTCGGTGCAAAGCAGAAATCTGCGCATATTTGCGTCGGTAATGTATTTTGCGTTACCGAGGTTCTGCGTTGACGAGCCGTGGCGTATATGCACGTAAACGCCCTTTGAAATTTTTTCCTCTATCTCCTCTTTGGTTACGCACTCGTGGTCGGTTGAAATACCCGCGGAAAGATAGCCGTTCAGCTCGTAACCGTAAACCGCGGGCGCGTGACCGTCTATAATTTTACCCGCAGCGTGCGCCGCCTCCACTTTTTTGAGAGTGTCGGGATCGCAATAGATAATGCCGGGGTAATTCATAAACTCGCCGAGCCCGAATATGTATTCGTTGGTTATATTCTCTTCTATATCCTTGCCCGCAAGTACCGCTCCGCTTGTTTCAAAAGGCGTTGCAGGAACGCAGGACGGAAGCTGGATAAGCACGTCGAGCGGAACGTTTTTAGAGGCGTTTGCGATATATTCGCAGCCCGCCATTCCGCACACGTTGGTTATTTCGTGCGGGTCGGCGATTATAGCGGTTGTGCCGCGCGGAACTATGAGCGAGGCAAACTCCTCGGGTGAAAGCTGCGAGCTCTCTATATGCACGTGTCCGTCGATATATCCTGGTACCACGGTAAGATTTTTGCAGTCGATTTCTTTTTCTCCCTCGTACTCGCCTGTGCCCACTATTCTGTCGCCTACGACGGCGATATCGCCCTTTTTAAGACAACCGGAAAACACGTCCACAAAAGTTGCGTTTTTTAAAACAAGGTCGCTTTTTACCCTGCGCGTTGCCGCGTTTATATATTTTTCCAACATACTGTACTCCTTAGCGCTTTATATTTTTATTGTAACATAAAGCCGCCGCTTTTTCAAGCGGCGGCGGAAAATTTACTGCAATTTACGTTGATAAAATAAACATAAGCAGATATAATACAACGATTACCCAGGTTGCAACCTTGATTTCCTTGATTTTGCCCGTAAAAATGCTGACGATAACTGATACTATCATACCTATGCCTATACCCTTGGATATGGAGTAACCGAACGCCATAACCGCAATGGTAAGAAATGCTACGATAGCAACGGCGGGGTCTTTCCAGTCGATATCGGCAACGCTCGACATCATAAGCACGCCCACATAGATAAGCGCGGCAGCCGTAGCGCAGCTCGGAACAAGCTGAGCAATGGGACTGAGGAATGTAGCGAGCAGGAAGCAAACTGCAACAACAAGAGCCGTAAGACCTGTTTTACCGCCTGCGGCAACGCCCGACGACGACTCTACGAACGTAGTAACCGTAGAAGTACCCGCCACTGCGCCTACGCACGTAGCAATTGCGTCTGAAAGCAACATTTTGTTCATATTGATGGGATTGCCGTTTTCGTCGAGAAGGTCACCCTGGCGGCAAGCGCCGTATAACGTGCCGATAGTATCGAACATATCAATCATACACAGCGAAAGCGCGGTGGTTATGATTAAAAGAATAAGCTGACCGACGTTGTTGTTGGCAAGATATCCGCTGAAATCAAAGCCCTCGTAGAATACGACCCCCGCCGTATTTTTACCCCAATCCGCAAAAGCCGTGAAGGGGTTGGATATGGAAGAGAACTGAGTGAATATCTCTTTGCAGTTTTCGTTGCCGCAGGCATAGCCCAAAGCGGCAAGAATATAATAAAGCACGGCGGAACCGAGCACGCCCAAAAGAATGGAGCCCTTTATCTTCTTTTTGGACATAATCGCTATTGCCACTACGCCTATAAGCGCGACTATTGCGGGAAGCATTACATCAAACGAAGTATCGCCGAGAATATTGAAATCGGCGAAAGCAACGATCAGTCCGGGCTGCGGATATACTACCATCGCGTTCTGAAAGCCTATAAAAGCAATGAAAAGACCTATACCTACGCCGATAGCTTTTCTTACTGCAACGGGAATAGCCTCGAATATCTTCTTTCTTAACCCTGTTGCAGTTAAAACGACAAAGATAAAGCCGTCAAGCAGTACGAATATCAGAGCGTTTGCAAGAGACATACCCGTGCCAGCCGCGGCAAAACCGGCTATAGCGTAATTAACGCCGAGTCCGGGAGCCTGTGCTAAGGGCATTTTAGCGAGAAACGCCATTAAAAGCGTACCTACTATCGCGCCCACAGCCGTAGCTATATAAGCAGCACCGTAGCTGCCGGCGGCAGTTTCAAATACTCTGCCGTTGAGCATAAGTATGTAAACCATTGCCATAAACGTGGTAAGTCCGGCAATAATTTCGGTTTTGAACTTAGAGCCGCTTTTTGTAACGCCGAAATAGTTGTCCACCTTGCCTAAAAAGCCTTTATGCGGCGACTGTACGGGCGCCGCACTGTCCGAAACGGGCGCCGTTTCGGGTGCTTCGGGTTCCGAAACATTGTTTGTTTCTTCACTCATTTGTAATACCTCCATAAAATTTTCACTTGTTATACACATTTTACCATATACGACAAAATTCGACAAACGATTGAACAACGTTTGCCGAATTTATTTATTTATGTGAGATATAAACAGAGCAATTATTTGTTTGCTTCATTTTGCGCTTTTTCGCGCTGTTCACGGCGTTCGTTACTCTCGTAAAGCACACGGAGCTTGGTTGAATTATAGCGCAGAATAAAGAACGAAGGCAAATTCATAAGCACGTTGGCTACGGCTACCGGAAACCCGAAGCACAGCCAGTATTCAAGCGGATAGAAAAATATTATGACAAAGCCTATAAACACGCTGAGAAAATGAATAACTTCGCCGTAGCAGGCTTCGAGAAAATACCTTTCGAGATACACGTTGTTTTTAGGCTCGGCAATTTTATTTTTGCTGAAATTTGTAAACTGCCCGAGCTCGGGCACCTTATCCTTCCACTTGCGGATTTTTATTTTTTCGTAAAACTTTTTTTCTCGGGCGGAAACAATAAAAATCTTCTTTTTATGATTAAACCATTCAGCGGGCATACGCCTTATGATAAATGCGAAAAGCCCGTCCACGGCTATTACCGCCACAACGTTGATTATTACCGACAGCACTATAAACCAGGGCATCGGCAAAAACCAGGGCGTAAACCCGAGGCGGGGCATTACGTTTACGTCTATGCCGATAAGCACCGCCATACAGAACAATATCAGATATAAATAAAGCATTTTACTTTTTTTCCGAGCCTGTAAATTCAAGGGGGATTTTATATACCTCCTCGTATTTCTCTTTACAGAGCGCGTAATTTCTCTCCTGCATAATTTCGGCGTTTTTAGCCTCGCCGAGCGTGGAATCGGGATATATCGGCGGCATAAAATGCAGCGTATAATGCTGCACGGGGAAACCGTCGCCGTCAAGTTTTTCGTCGTCCTCCATTGTAATAAACGCGGGCAGCACCGGCACGTGCGCGTGCGCCGCTATTTTATATGCGCTTATTTTAGTAGGGCGGGGCTTACGGTAATTATACCACATTCCCTGCTCGGCATAAATTAAAACGCTCTCCTTTTTTTGCAGTAATTTATAAACCGCGGCTAAAAAGTTCATCATAGTGCGGCGGTTGCTCGATAGCGGCAGCGTATACGCGTGCTTAAATAAATAAGCGTAAAACTTATTGCCGGGGAAATTTGTATAATTCCCCTCGCGGATTACCTTCCAGAGCCTGTGTTTAGGCAGTTCTTTTTCAATAGACTTACTTATTAAATAGCTGTCGCAGGCGTGAAAGTGGTTGCAGGTTATAACCGCGCCGTTTTTGAGTGCGGTTAAGTGCTCCCTGCCCGTTACGCCGTCCAGGTAATACGCGCCCTGCTTAATAAGTTTTGTAAAATATCTGTCGCCGGCCCTGTTTGCAAACCGCGCCACTATTCTGTTTAAGAGCTTCGTGTTGCCGTAATCCACGCAGTCCGGCATAAGCACAGGCGCGGGAGGGTCGTCTTCAACGTCCTCGTCAAAACGTCCCGCCGCCTCGTATTCGGCTATTCTCTCCATTACCGCCCTGCGTCCGGGCGAAAGCTTTTCCAAATCCATAGTCTTATGCGTTTAACACAAATTTTTTATAATAGTTGTCCTCGCGGGAAATTTCCTTGTAGCAAAGCTCAATTAAGCCCTTTTCGCATTCGGCGTCGGCTTTAACGTCTTCCGCGGTATAATCTTTAAGCGTTTTGCAGATAAAACCGTAATACTCCGTCTGCTCTGCATATTTCCAGAAGATCTCCTGGAAAAGCACGTCGTCGTGGTGCCAGGGCTTGCGCGTGAGATTGTAATGTATGAGCTTGGGGTTCTTGCAGGCGTTGGCGGCTATGGGCATAGTATTCCACTCCCTGCCTATATAGTGCACCTTGTCCTTGCAAATTACGTTGAGATAGTCCTGGTCCTGCGCAACGACAAATTTATACCGTTGCAGCAGGTCGGAAAACTGAGAATAAAAATCTACCTCGCGGAATTTTTTGAGATTCATTATAAGTACGCCGGCATTGAAATACTTTTCGGATAAGACGCCGAGCGTTTCCTGAACGTAATGCTTAAAAGGCTCGTAATAGTTTACGCACTGGTCGGAAACTGCGCCGACCAGACTTTCACCGATATCGGTGAAATACAGTTCGGCAACGTCGCTGTCCACAACAGTGTCGCAGTCGAGGTAGAGCGCCTTTTCGTACCGGGGAAACATTTTTGCGATAAACAGCCTGTAATACGTTGTATGCGTATAATAATCCCTCAGCTGCAGTTTATCGGACAGTTCGCCGAGCTTTTCGCTTACGTCGATAAACGAAATATTAAAATTCTTTTCGGCAAGTCTGTAAATTTTTTCGGCGTCTGATTTATTGACGCCCGTATTCAAAACGTAAATTTCGTATTTGCAGTCTATTGAACGGTTTTTCTTAATGGATTGCAGACAAACTGCCATATAAGGTATATAGTTATCGTCAGTCGCAAAAAATATAGGCACCGTTTTGTTGTTTGTCATTGTATAAAACCTCTCCTTATTAATTCAACGACGGTATTTTATAAAATTTAAAAAAATATTTCAAGCTTATAAATACACGCTGCGCTCTACACGCATATTTCACAACTCTACTAAAATTTAAACGTACTCTACCGGTAGTAGAGTATATATTCTACCGTTAGTTTACCTAAATGTCAATAATTTTATGACATATTTAAAAATTTGTCATATTTAAGTATTACATTCAATTATATTTGTATAAACAAAAAATAAGCCCTGCGCGTTTATTCCCGCGCAGGGCTTATACTAATTTATATCACATTTTATTCATATCGGTGAACTTTGCCGCGCTGTTTGTATTGTCGATTGAAACAAACTTTTCTCCGTTACGCTCATACTCAACGCGTATTATGTCGTTAGGTCTGATTAAAAGCGCGGCGTCGGAAATATCCGTAGAACGGTAAATTTCGTATCTTGTATTGCCTATATAAAGCGCCTTTATTACGTCGCCGGATTTAAGCCCGAAAGCAAGGGAAGCCATAGAGCCCGTTGTTATACTCTGTACAACAACGTCCTCTACTATTCTGCCGTAACCGGCAGACGCATCGTAAACGTATTTTTGATTTTGCGACGTAACCGTTACTCCAAACGTTATTTTATAAGCGTTGCCTCTCTGGGAAATATCGCCCTGCTTATAGTAATACATTATATTATCTACGGTACCCCGCACTATTTCAAGGGGAATTGCAAAATTTATATAGTTTACGGTTGCGTCGTTTTCATCGCCGCCGTTGGTTATTCCTATGAGTTCGCCGTTTGCATTAAACAATCCGCCGCCGGAATTGCCGTGCTGGATATGCGTGTCTATTCTTATGGAGCGGTACGTTCTCGTTGTTCCGTCGATATTTAATTTAATATTGTCGTCAAGCATACTTATTACGCCCTCGTTGACGCTTATACCCATTCCTTTAAGATTGCCTATCGCCACAGCTTTTTCGCCTACGTGATAGCCGTCTGCAAGCTTTACGGGCTTCACGTTTTCATTTACAGCCAGAACTTCGTCCGTTTTTGCGCGGATTACGGCAATATCCGAAGTTATCGCGCCGCCCACGTATTCGCAGGAAATTGCGTAATCGCCGTATTCGTATTTTGTATAACCTTTATCGTCCCTGCCGCTCTTAACAGGCGTTAATTCGCTGCCGTAAAGATAAGCCGTTATTTTGCGGGCGGTATCTCCGCCGTTGCGCACGGATGAAACTCCCGAGCTGTAAGTCACGTGGTAGTTGGTAACAAAATAGGTATAATTGTCGTCCATGGACCATATTACCGCAGAGCCGGTATACATAGACGTATCGTAAACGTGCGTAACCGCACTGTATTCTATAAATTCGGTATACACGGTCAGCGACGACAGCAGGCATTCGCCTATACCTACGTTATTTTCATCGTATATTACTGAAAAATACTCTTTAAGGAAGTCAGCATACGATATTTCACCGTATTCTTCAACGTATTTATTGTAAATTTCTGTTATAGTTATATCTTTTCCGTCTTCGCCGTCCTGCCCGTCGGAGCCGGGTTTACCGTCTTCACCGGGATCGCCCTTTTCGGCAGCCGGTATTCTGTAAGTATTGTTATTGCCGTCCGAATATTCAACGGTAATTTCGTACTCCGTGCCGTCTACCGTCTGGCTTACGCTGACGTTAGTTACGTATATATCGCCGTTGGCAAGCTGTACGCAGCCGCCAAAGCACAGCGCGCATATTAAAACTACGCAAGCCAACATTATAAGTACGGACTTTTTTATATTTTTCATATACTAAACTCCTTATAGTGGATATTTGCTGTAAAATTATAACTCCGTTACGTATAAAACGCAACCGATTAAACAGTTGAAACAAATTACGTCTGCAAACAAATTTTTACCATTACTACTCTATTTTAATTATACTTTATGAATTTTTTGCTATTGCACTGTGAAAAAACGGCAAAATTTTTATTTTATTTTTATATTGAGCTATAAAATCAAGTGTTTTTTGCAATAGTTTAATATAGTTGACAATTACGCTTATTTATGGTAATATAATATCTAAGGAGTATTTATGAAAAGAATCTCAATAACTTTATTATCCGTATTGGCGGCTTTTACTTTATTATTTGCCGTGGCGTGCAAAAAGTCGGACGCGCCCGTGGTGGGCACGTATAAGCTTGTAAGAGTTGTTATGGACAACGGCAGAGAGCTGAAAGAATACGACACATCATCTCCCGTAGTAACTATGAATTCTTTTATTCTGGAGATAAAAGATAATTACAAATGGAATATGACCATTATGCTGCCCGGAATAAACGAAACAGAAAACGGCACGTGGAAAGACAATAACGGTAGCTATTCGCTGCACGAGGACAAGGACGACCCCGTTATTTACTTGACTTATATAAGCTCGGGCGAGCTTACGTTTAATATGTCGGAGAACGGTTGGGCAATGGCGGTTACACTAATTAAAGTTTAAAATGCAATTAATTACGCCCGCGCGAATTTTTCGCGCGGGCGTTTTTTATGCTTCGGGTTCGGACGGCACTTCGGGGAAATCAATCCAAAACGTAGAGCCGCCGTTTACCTTGCTGTCCACGCCGAAGTCGAAAGAATGGTTTTCAAGTATAGCCTTTACTATATTAAGCCCCAAACCCGTACCCTTGACGGGGCGGTTATGGTTTTCTTTAACCCTGTAAAACCTGTTCCAGATTTCCTTTAAGTCCTCTTCTTTTATTCCCTTGCCCGTATCGCGGACGGAGAATTTAATACGTTTATCTTCAAAATTTTCTTTTAGACTTATATATACCGTTTTGTCGTCGCCCGTGTAATTCGCCGCGTTGCCGAGCAGGTTGTATATAACCTGGCTTATCTTTTCGGCGTCCGCACGTGTATATAGATCTTTATCGATATCAAGCATAAAGCTATAACCCTGCGTTTCCTGCAAGTACCCGAATTTATTTATTATAGCATACAGCAGTTCCGTCAGATTAAAAACCTTGAGGTTGAGTTCGGCGATATTCGAGCTCAGTTTAGAAACGTTAAGCACATCGTTAACAAGCCCAGTGAGCCTGTCCGCCTCGTCTATAATAACTTGCAGGTGTTTTTCGCGCTTATCCTTGTTATCGCCCGAGATTTCCTTTATCATAGAAGCGTACGCCTTTATCATCGTAAGCGGCGTTTTTAAGTCGTGTGTGACGTTCGCAAGTATTTCGTGCTGAAAATCTTCGCTCTTTTTAACCTCGTCGCGGACGTAGTTCAGAGTGTCGGACAGCTGCGCCATTTCTTTATAATCGGTATTCGTAAAATTTACGCTGTAATCGCCCTTGCCGAGTCTTGCCGCCGTAACGGACGTTTCTTTTAACCCGCGCGAAAGCTTTTGCGACATCTTATAGGAAATTATCAACGCCAGAAGAAGTATACAAAGCCCCACAAGCGTCATATACAGAACCATTTCCCTCAGCGCGGAAATCATAACTTCCGAATTGTAAGCTACGTATACAATGCAGCCGCCGAACTTACTGACGCGCTGCGCATAGTTGAGCTTGCCGCCCACGCGTGAAATATTTTCGCCGTTTTCCGCGCCGGCAAGCCGCTGTTTTACTTCGTGCCAAATCTCGTACGAAATTTTTATTTCGGCGTCGGCGGGTGCGACGATTTCTCCGTCAAGACTTATGAGGTAAACGTCGATGTCGTTGCTGCGGAATTTTGTAAAGTTTTTATCGAAATACGGATTAAATTCAACCTCGCGCGAAACGGCTTTGCCCGTCTGCTCGGCAATTTCGCAAGCCTTATCCCTGAAAACACGCGGCACTATGATAAAAAAGACTATTTCCACTAAAAAAATCAACAAAAAAGCAAGCAGGCAGAAATATGCCCACATTACCCTGTTGACGCTTTTAAGTTTTGCGGGATGTCGGCTTTTATCAGGCTTCAAACTTATATCCCAGACCTCTCAGAGTTATTATAAATTTACGGTATTCCTTTAAATTTGCGCGTAGCATTTTTATATGCGTGTCAACCGTACGGTCGTCACCGTAAAAATCAAACCCCCAAACGTCCATTAGGAGCTTTTCGCGCGTTAAAGCTATACCTTTATTTTTCACAAAATAAAACAGTATTTCATATTCTTTGGGCGTTAAGTTCGCCTTTTCGCCGTCAACGTATACGTTACGCCCGGCGATATCGATGGTAAGCCCCTCAAAGCTGACTAAATCCGCAGGCTCCTGCGTTGAACGGCGCATTACGGCGTGTATGCGCGCCATTACTTCCTTGGGCGAAAACGGCTTTGTTACGTAGTCGTCAACGCCTATTTCAAAACCGAAAAGCTTATCGTACTCCTCACCGCGCGCCGACAGCATTATAACCGGTATACTCTTGGTTTTTTTGATTTCCTTGACCGCGGAAAACCCGTCAAGCTTAGGCATCATAACGTCCATCAGAATAATATCGAAATCGCGGTCGCGGCAAAGCTTTACCGCCTCCATTCCGTCGGCAGCCTCGTATGCGGTACCGCCCTCAAACTCAACGTACTCTCTGAGTACGCCTCTTATCATTTCTTCGTCGTCTACAATAAGTACGTTCATTTGTCACCTCTCTATTATGATAAACCTCGCGTTTAACAGTTAATTAATACGGCAATGAAATTTTAGTGAAATTTTCAACTAAATAATATCATAAAAAAATTTTTTAGTCAATACTCCGAAAAACCGTTGACAAACGCTTTTTTGAGTGATATTATACCGAATGTAAACATATGTTTTTATTTGGTAAAATGATATGATTGAAGAGAGATTGCTTGAAATACTTACTGAAAGCGCAAAATACGACGTTTCGTGTTCTTCTTCGGGCTCGAAAAGAAAGAATACCGCGGGCGGGTTGGGCAACGCCGCCGCAAGCGGGATTTGCCATTCGTTTACGCCGGACGGCAGATGTATTTCTCTGCTCAAAATTCTTATGAGCAACGACTGCATTTACGATTGCGAGTACTGTCCCAACAGGCGCAGCGCGGACGTGCGACGCGCGAGCATTACTCCCGACCAGATTTGCGAGCTTGTCACCGCCTTTTACAAGCGCAATTATATAGAGGGGCTGTTCCTCTCCTCCGCCGTTTTCGGCTCGCCAAACAAAACTATGGAGCTGTTGTATCAAACGGTATTAAAGCTGAGAAAAACGTATAATTTCAACGGTTATATACACCTGAAAGGCATTCCGCACGCCGATGAAGATATTATTTTGAAAGCGGCTAAGCTTGCGGACAGAATGAGCTATAACATAGAACTACCGAGCGAAAGCTCGTTAAAACTGCTTGCGCCGCAAAAGACCAAACAGAGCTTGCTTCTGCCTATGAAAACACTTAAACAAGCCGTGGACTACGAAACGGGCAACAAGATGCGTCGCAGCATAATTCCCGCGGGGCAGACAACGCAGATGATTATAGGCGCGTCGCCCGAGAGCGACGGACAGATATTAAAGCTTACCGAGGCTCTTTACAGAAATATGAATCTGAGAAGGGTTTACTACTCCTCTTACGTTCCCGTGGTGCAGAGCTATAAGCTACCCGCGGTTGGCGCGGGACTGTTGCGCGAACACAGGCTGTACCAAGCCGACTGGCTTATACGGTTTTACGGCTTCAACGTGGACGAGATATGCGGGGAAAACGATAATCTGCCTGCGGAATACGACCCGAAATGTGCCTGGGCTCTCAGAAATATGCACCTGTTTCCTGTTGAGGTTAATACAGCTCCGCTTGAAACGCTGCTAAGAGTGCCAGGTATAGGCGCGAAAAGCGCATATAAAATTACAGAGGCGCGGAGATACTCTAAAATTAATTACGAAAATCTTATAAAAATGCGCGTGGTTTTAAAACGGGCAAAGCATTTTATTACCTGCGGCGGTAAATTTTACGGCTCGGACGGTTATGCAAATGTAAAAACGCTGCTGCTTGCGGACGGAAGCTCCGAGGTTTCCGAGCAGATGAGTATGTTTTCTGACAGGACTACGGCGTTATCCGCGCTGACGGGGGATATATGAAAATTTATATCTGCGAAAGAACGCTGCACTCGTTTTTTACGGCTGTTTATTACGGCTTTAACGAGCAGTGCGTTATAACCTCGGAAAATAACGTGCAGCTACCGCTCGGCAGTCAGACGGTATCCGTAAAAGCCGAGAGCGACAAGGCGGCGCTTGTTCAAAAGCGCATTTGCTCATACGATAAAAGCGCGGTAAACGACGTTGTTACCGTGCTAAGAAGCTGCGACCCCAAAAAAGAACAGGTTGCTTTTGAATACGTAAGACGGCTTGTCGCCGAAAAAACGCCGGTATTAAACGCGTTTAATTTTCCGGAGGTTGTTGCTTTCAACAATATTTTATATAAGATAAACGGCGAAGTGCACCGCATAAAAGGTCTTTTAAGGTTTATGGAGAGCGCGGGCGGCGCGTTTTACGCACCGTATTCGCCCGACAACGATATTACCGAATTGCTTATGCCGCATTTTGCCGCAAGGTACGGTTCGGAGAGGTTTGTAATTCACGACGTCAAACGCAAAATAGCCGGTATTTACAACGGCAGGGAGTGTATTTTGGGGCATATGGAGGAAACGGAAATTTATATTTCAGAAAATCAGACGGCGTTTGAACGGCTTTGGAAAAAGTATTATGCGGCGGTAAATATAAAAGAACGCCCGCACGAAAAGCAAATGCGCGGCTCTATGCCTGTAAGATACTGGAAGTTTTTACCGGAAAAAAATTGATTTACGCTTATGACTGAAACACTCGGCAACAGTTTAAAATATCTGAGGTTGGAAAACAACCTCACTCAAAAGCAGCTCGGCGATAAAATAGGAATATGTCAATCGGCAATTTGCAAATGGGAACTAAACCGCGGCGAACCGAACATTAATTATCTTATAAGAATTGCCCGGTATTTTGAAGTTAGCATAGACTATCTTGCAGGTTTAGAATAGTATAACTCCCCATTACGCAAAAACAGCTCGGCGATAAAATAGGCGTACATAGAAGTACACAACTAAGGCAGGCGCAGCTTGACACAGTATTGCGTAGCTTATATGGGTTTGCGGCAGCAAAAAAGCGCGGATTTTTAATCCGCGCTTTTTACTTATTTCAATATTTTTGAAAGATAATCTTTTAAGGGGTTGTTTTTCAGGTTTTCTATTTCGCCTTTGTCGGCGGCTTTGGTAAGCTCGGGGTCTATGGGCAGCTTTACAACGTTGGGTATACCGTTTTCAAGCGCAAGAGCGTCCACGCCGCTTTCTCCGAATACGGAAATTTTTCTGCCGCAGTCGGGGCACTTTATATAGCTCATATTCTCGACTATGCCGAGCACGGGCACGTTCATCATAGTTGCCATATTTATTGCTTTCTGCACTATCATTCCCACTAAATCCTGCGGCGTGGTAACTACTATAACGCCGTCTATGGGAATACTCTGGAATACCGTTAAAGGCACGTCGCCCGTTCCGGGGGGCATATCTATAAACATAATATCCACTCCCGTCCAGATTACGTCCGTCCAGAACTGCAACACGGTGCCCGATATGAGCGAGCCGCGCCAGACGACGGGCTCAGCCTCGTTTTCAAGCAGCACGTTCATAGACATAACCTGCACTCCGCCTTCGGACACTACGGGAAGTATTCCGTTTTCGCTGCCCATAGCGCGCTCGGTTACTCCGAACATACGGGGAATGGACGGACCGGTTATATCCGCGTCCATAACCGCGGTTACCCTGCCGCTGTCCTGAGCCGTAGCCGCAAGCAGAGCGCAGGTCATAGACTTGCCTACGCCGCCTTTACCGCTCACCACGGCTATTACTTTTTTTATATCGCTCATTTTATGAGGCTCTTTTTTAAGACCCGCACTCTTGCGCGACGAACAGTTTTCGCCGCAGCTCGAACAATCGTGAGTACAATTTTCAGCCATACTTTCACCTCTTGTTTTTGTAAGGTATTTTACATTATTGACCAAAATATGTCAAGCCAAACAGCATATAAGATACGCGTTAAGCCTAAAATTACTTGCCAAAACCAAATTAATCTGTTAAAATGCTGTTACTGTGCTAAGTGGGGAGTTAGCGGTGCCCTGTACCTGCAATCCGCTATAGCAGGACCGAACGTCTTTCGCGACGAAACAAATGGAAGGCTGCGCTTTATAAGGAGTGTTGAAGGCAAGGTCTTATGCAACCGACAACTGCGAACCGTGTCAGGATAGGGATATAGCAGCACTAAACAGTCCCGTCGGTGTGCCATAAGGAAGCTTTGCAGGAGCTACCTGTAAGGTTTACGCTTCGGTTTGTTCCGGCAAAAAAGACTGCACAGCTTTTTTGAATTTAATACCGCCCGGAGGCTTTTGCCTCCGGGCGGCGTTTTTTATACGGTATTTATTTCTTAAACATTATCTTCTCGCTTTTGAACATAAACGCAAGCAATACGATAAACAGCGCGGCGACAACCAAATTAGAGCATATAGACAGAACTATCTGCAGCGCGCTTGCAGTCTGCGACATTATGCCGGAAATTGC
The DNA here is from genome assembly GCA_910588685.1 of uncultured Christensenellaceae bacterium. Classification (GTDB taxonomy): domain Bacteria; phylum Bacillota; class Clostridia; order Christensenellales; family Borkfalkiaceae; genus Coproplasma. Next base: position 15,903 of record CAJUPX010000006.1, read on the forward strand.
AAGCCCCGAGCCCATAAGCGGTACTAAAAACAGCGGCGTTGCAGGCGTGCCCTGGAATATGACCGACCCCATTCCCATCAGAATAATAACTATCATAAACGGCGTAATCAGCGAGCCCGATTCTTTTACGCTCTTCGCAAAACAGGAAATCACCGAGAAAAGCGAAATTATGACGAGCACTATGGAAACTATAACGCCTAACAGCGAAATGTATTCCGCAAAGCTGTACATAATAGCCGTATCCGCGTCAACTAACCCCGAGGTAAGTTTTGGCAGCGAAAACATTATGCCCAAAAAGCTTGAAATACCGCTCAGAAGCGCGAAGCACGCAAGGCTTATAATTTTGCCGAGCGCAAGCTGCCAGCGCTTTACGGGCGTTATCAGCATTGTAGCCATTGTGCCGCGCTCCTTTTCGCCCGCAATGGATTCGGGAGCGACCGACATACCAGCAGAGGCAAGGAACGCAAATACAACCATAGGTATTAGTATGGACAGCATAACCCTTGCAACGCTTCCGCCCTCGGCAAGGTCGAACTGCACGCTTAGCGAGTTATTCACGGTAAACGCGGGCTGCTTAAAGCCTTCGAGCAAGTTGGAAGCCATACGGTATGCCGCGCTTGAATTATCTTTTGAGCTATCAAAAAAAATCTGTACGTCGGGCGTTTTATCCTGGGTTTGTCCGCCGAGCGTAAAACCCTCTGGGAATACGACCAGAGCGTCGAGCCCGCCGGAAACAACTTTTTCCTTAGCGGTATTTTCGTCTTCTTCCTTCAACTCGAACAAAAGCGAAAAAGTCGTTTTAACTTCTTCGGGCGCGTTGATTACGCACACCGTAGGTCTGTATCCCGGGTCGGTTTTGCCTATATCCTCCATAACCGTGCCCATAAGCGAATAAACAACAAAAATCATAACTCCGGGCAAAAGTATGGATAATACCATTCTCTTGTCCTTGAAAAAACGGGAAAATTCTTTTTTAATTAATGTGAATACGTTTTTCATATATTTTCCCCCGTCGTTTTGTAGTATAAATCAAAGAAAGTTTTTTCGAGATTTTGTTCTTTGGTAAGATTTTCAAGCGTGTCTAAGGCAACCAGCCTGCCGTCGATTATTACGCCTACCCTGTCGCACAGCTTTTCAACGAGGCTGAAAATGTGCGTTGACAGAATAATTGTCTTGCCCTGCGCCCTGAGCTCCTCCAAAAAGTCGGTTACTACCTTTGCCGTAAGAACGTCGAGTCCGTTTGTGGGTTCGTCGAAAATAATGAACTCGGGGTCGTGGACAATGGATATTACAAGCGAAACTTTCTGTTTCATACCCGTTGAAAGATTGCCGAGCTTGACTTCGGCAAAGCGGTCAATGCCGAATTTTTCAAACATCTCCTTTTTTCTGCGGTCGCGCTCGGACGGCTCCACGCCGTACAGCTCGCTGAAAAAGTTGAAAAGATAGTTTGGCGTAAAAAATTCTTCAAGCTTTAACTCGCTTGTCAAAAAGCCTATTCTGCCGCGGACGGCGTTATCTTCGTGCACAACGCTCTTACCCTCGATAAACGCGTCGCCGCTGTCGGGCTTTATAAGCGTTGCAAGCATTCTCAGCGTTGTGGTTTTACCCGCGCCGTTCGGTCCGAGAAGGCCGAAAATTTCGCCCTTGTACGCCGTAAACGACAAATCGTTTACCGCAACTTTAACAGCGAGATTTGTTTTTTCTATCCGCTGCTGCTTGCGTGAAAGCTTAAAGCTTTTTGTGAGCTTTTCCACTCTTAGTATTTCTTCCATAATGCTCCTTAATTTTTTTAGCTTTACGGCTGTTATTATACAATAAGCACAGTTTTTGTGTCAAGAAAATATTACCGTCTTTATTATAAAGAACAATATGTTCCGTGTCAACTAAAACGGAACAAAATGTTCTAAAATAATAGTATGAATATTTTTGGTGAACGGCTTGCGGCGCTGAGAACGGAAAAGAAACTGCCGCGCACTAAGCTTGCGGAAATTTTAAACGTTTCCGTACGGCTGATAAGCTACTGGGAAAACGGACAGAGAGAATGCGATTTTAACACGCTTATTAAAATTGCCGATTATTTTTGCGTGAGCTGCGATTTTTTGCTCGGCAGAACAGATTATTAAAAACCCGACCGTTCGGTCGGGTTTTATTATTTTTTAAAAGAGCAAACCGGACATTAAAGCCTTTTCCTCCTGCGGACAGAGCGCGTATAAAGCGTCCGCAACGGCATTTATTACCCTGTCGATATACGCGCCGGGGCTTTTGCGGTAAAGCTCCGTATAAAGCTCTATGCAATTATAAAGGCTTGCTACCGCCTCCCGCTCTTTTCCAAACCGAATATACAGTCTGCCGAGGTAATTGTAAGTGCGGGCAAGCTCGTTTAAAAACGACAGACTGCGGTAAATATCAAGAGCTGAAATATACATTTTTTCGGCGCGTTCAAAATTGTTTTTCCGCGCGTACAGCGAGGCAAACGAACAGTAAGTTGCGGCAAGCGCGGCGTTTGCGCCGCCGCGGTTAAAAGAAATTAAGCGTTTTTGTATTTCAAGACTTTTTGCGAGATTGTTTTCGGCTTTGTCAAGCTCGCCTTTTTGCATATAAAACTCCGCAAAAATTTTATAGGACTGAGCAACATCGCCTTCGTAAGCTTCGGGATTTTGCCCGGCGAGTTCAAGGCGGATTTGCAACGCCTGCGCGCACCACTCCTCAATCTTAACAAAATCCATTTTTTTATCATAATATGAAAAATCGGACACGTCCGCATCTTTTTTTATTTGCGACAGCGGTTTTACGCACTTTTTTATCTTTTTAGAGTACTCCTCAAAACCGTGTTTTGCATACTGCTCAGATAAAGTATTGCAAACTCTTTCCAAATAATCATAAAAAGCCTGTTTGCCGTTGCCGAGCAGCTCGCGGCGCGTTTTTAAAGCCTCTTTGAAATACCTGTCGTTTACCCTGTGGGCGACTATCGCGAGGTTGATATGAGCAAGACGGTTACATATATCCGCCGCATACTCGTCATATGACGGATGTGTTTGCGCAAGAGTAAGGCAAACGCCGAGAGCCTGTAGAAACAGCTTTTCGGCTTCGCGGTGCCTGTTGGTCTGATAATAAAGGTCGGCTAAGCTCATATGAATATCTACCGTTTTTATGAGCATAGCGCTGTTTTCGGCTTGGGCATTGTAAACGTCGAGAGCCTGTAAATACAGCTTTTCGGCTTGGGCGTGCCTGTCCAGACAGTAATAAACCTTTGCGAGGTTTACGCAGGCTTCCGCGTATTCGCATTTTAAGTTTTCGGTTGCGGCGGCGGAAAGTTCCAGAAGTCCGATACAGTTTAAAAACCTTTGGTTTGCCTGCTTATAATCCCCCGTTTTATAATACGCGAGCCCGCAGAGATTTTCAATTTCCGCCTTTTGTTTTATCCCCGCGCCGCCGTCGGCTTCAAACCGTCTTTCAAGCCTGTTGCAAATTTCTATGCACTTGACGTACTGCGTTTGTTTAAACAGAAACAAAGCATACTCGAACACCACTTTCTGCGGCATTTGAGGACGGCTTTCAACCTGTTCAACCGCTTTTTTATACGTTTCGTGCACCTCGTCCCACCGCGCCCGGGCTTTGAGCGCGAGAATACGCATACGGTACTCTTCCACAACGGCAGTTCTTTCGGCGGTTACGTTATTTTCTATTTTATCCAGCCCGGCAACGCTTTTTTCAATGTCGGCGGGGTCGAGCGCTTCCAACACGCCGTCGTAGTCGCCCGAATCGAAACACTGCACCGCGCGGCGTATATTCCGCGATACGGCTTTGCCGCCTGCCGTTAACGCGGCTATGCTTTTACCGATATCAAGAATATTGCAGGTAAGCTCGTCGAGGTCGGCTTTGAGCCTTTCGCACTCCTTTGCCGCTCTGCCCAAATCGCGGTAAGCTTTAAGATTGCCGTTATCGGCGGCGTACAAATTCTGAAGTTTTTTGCGGCGTTCCACCGCGTCCGAATATTTTTCGACAAGTTCGGTATACTCGGCGTTGTCCGCAAAAAGCGGAATACCGTCAACGGGCATAAGACTGTTGTTTTCGCAAATTATTTTATTATCCTCCACCGAGAGCGCGGCGTTTACAAAGCCGTGCGCCATAAGTTGCGTGACTATTCCGAGTTTAAGCGAATCAATATGGTCGTACTCTCTGTGGTAATGCTTCAACTCTTTGTCGATTATCCGCATAACGTTGTTAACTTCGTCGGAGCGGCTCTCTCCCTCCGCAAGCTTTTTAAAATAAACGACAATTTTAGGCTTATTGAATTGCCTGTTAGCTTCAAGCGCGATTTCAAGTTCGTGAAAAGTAACCCCGCCGGCTTTGCGCCAAAAAATTACAAAACACATATCCGAGCTTTTTATAATTTCGTCGAGCGAAGCTTGCGAGCCCTCTATTTTCAAGGAGTGGTCGAGCGTTTCGCTTTCGCATTTGTAGAGTTTTATAAAAATATCCGAAGTATCGTAAATGTTGTTCAACTGGTTGACAAAATCGCCGACAACAAGCCTGTCGTACTCCAAATCCTTTATCGAAGACGCAAGAAAAAACGATATAATTTTTTTTGCCATTAGTTTACCCTCTTCTTTTGCAACTCTTTTCCTATACCATATTAATAATATAATAACCGGTGCGCTAAGTCAACCGATACGTGTTTAATAACAACAGTTCAGTTAAAAAAGGCGCCAAAACGGCAATTTTAACAACCGTTAAGCCTAAAACAATTGTGAAATTATAAATTTTTGCGTTCAAACGGTTGACAAAAGCGGTTAGATTATGTATAAGTTTTGTGTATATTTTGTTTGCGAATATATTTAAAACATTTGATTTTGGAGGTTTTATGAAATCAATTACCAAAAAAATTACCCTTGCGGGACTCGGCGCAGCGTGTGCTTTAACGCTTACGTTGGGCACGGGAATGCTTGCAAAGGGCAGCGGCGTAGCTATTGCCGAAGAGAGCAGCGGCACAAATAAAGGCGTTACTTTCTTTTACGACAATCTCTTGGACGAAAACAACAAAGAGTACGCGCTTGCTAAAAAGTTTTATGAAGCTTTGGATAAGATGAACAAAGACGGCGACTTTTTAGACGGCGTTGTAGATTATCCCGTTACGGACATCGTAACTTCCGAACAGCTTAAAGCCTGGATTGAAAACGGCAACCTCGAGGTGCCCAGAGCGTTCAGCGCGGCGCGCGACGCATACCTTACCGACCACCCCGAACTGTTCTACATTAACTTTTATAAAATGACGATAAGCGTTGCAAAGAGCGGCGGCAAATACATCGGCTATATTAACAGCGGCAGAGAGGCAAACCTCTACTATGAAAACGGCTTTAATACGCCCGAGACGGTTTCAACCGCAATTGCGTCGTTCAACGCAAAAGTTAACGAAATAGTGGATTACGTTAACGGTCTGCCTGCAGACCGTTACAACGCAAGGGACGCGTTCCTTGCAAAAGAAGTTAATAATTATCTTGCAAACAATATCGAATACGATTACGTTGCATACGAAAACAAGGACGACCCTGACTACATAGCAGCGGCGTATATTAACACGGCATACGGCGGACTTGTAGAGGGCAGAGCAGTATGCGGAGGCTATTCCACTTCCTACAAGGTTATTATGGATAAGCTGAACATCCCCTGCATTACCGTAAACGGCTACACAAACAATAAAGACCAGAACGGCAAAAACGCAGCTTCAAACGTATACCATATGTGGAACTACGTATGGCTTGAAACACCTGATTCGTCAACCGCAAAAACTTTCTCCGCGAGAGATTTAAAAGCCGGAAGCGGCAAAGGCGAATGGTATTCGGTTGACGTAACCTGGAACTATTCCAACACCAACAAATACAGATACGCGGTAATGAATTCGTATAACGACGAACAACTCCACGTGGCAGACGGCGTTATATCTTCTTCGGGTTACAGACTCAGATATCCTAAGCTCTCGGTTTACAGCTACGGCAGCACGGGCGAAACGGACGGTCTTCGCGGCTCGATTGAATACACCGCAACCGATAAACTGGACGATTTCGGTTCCCCCTTGCAAAGTATGTTTATGTCCGTAAGCTATAACGGAAAAAGCGCAAAGCGCCTTTTAGAAGAGGACGGACTTTATCTTGCTTTCCGCAACGCCGCTTACATACAAGGACAATTGTTCTGGACGGACTGGTCTTCGTTAGAAATTTTCAGACAATTTAAGTTTATCGACGACGAAGATAAGATAGACGAGATAATTCAGGACACAGGCTTTGAAACGCGTTATTACGAAAATACGTCGGTATATTATACGCAGTTTGCAGTATTCGACGTAAAGCCCAACAGAGCCGCGCCTAATTCTTTCCCCGGAGATCCCAATCTCGGACACGATCCCAATACAGAGAGCTATTATTTCTTCTATTACGGTAACGACCTTTTAGACAAAATCAACGCCGTAGACATAGGCGACGTTCTCGTAAACGAAAGCTACGGAACCTATACTCCTCCTCCCTACGTGCAAAGTATGCAGCAAAACCAAGAACTTTTAAGCGACAGTATGCGCGGTCCGGACGGTTTTATTGCGGAAGACAAAGCGTTTATCGTTGAAGTTACCTACAACGAAGAGCTGGAAATTCTCGACCCTACGCAGAAAATCGAAGTTTCATTCATTGCCGAGCACCCCAACGCTAAAAACTATTCAAAATTCTATCCTATAAACGATAGCGGTGATTTTGTAGAACTTATTCAAAGACCTAAAAACTCCGGAGATCCTACGCTTGTTACAAATACATTGCGCTTTAAGTTTGCACCCAGCCTTATGTATGAACACAACGAAGAAAACTATCACTTCTCTTTCACTAACGTAGGTTCTAAAAAACTTATACCCGTATTCGGCGACGGCTTAGACAAAGAGCCGACCGAATTCAGACCCTCGCACAAGCTGCCTAACGCGGCGCATTTCAGAGTGGGAAGAGCGGTATATGCCTGCCCCGCGTTTTTCAACTATGACGGCAGATTATACATAGACTGCTGCGCACAGCCCACGCTTATTTCCAACTCCGACCTTTCGGCAATGGACTTCAAAGACGAAAACGGCAATTCGACTTTCAGCGAGAACGAAAGAAGCCAGATGATGTTGGTTGCGGAAACGGCTTCCAAAGAAACGGTTGACAATATGCTTGACGAAATAATCAACAACGAGGGTATAAACGTAAATAATGAAAAAGAGATTTTAAAAAGCGAAACCTATGATATTCATTTGCAGATGTGCAACAAATACCCCACAATTTCCGACGGAAGCTACGTTAAAATAGCGCTCGGTTTCCCCGAAGGCTACGGTCCCAACGATGAGGGCGTTACGTTTAAAATTTTCCACCGCAAACACGACCCCAAAACAGATACCTATTCCATAGAGGAAATCCCCTGCGTTGTTACGCAGTTTGGTATTGTTGCAACCGTTACGAGCTTCTCCCCTTATATGGTTGCGGCAGTAGACGCTGAAAAAGCAACGAACAAAACCATTTATGCAAGCATAGAGGGAAAGGGCGGTAAGCTGACTAAAGAAGACGGACAGATTATTGCGCTTGAAGAAGGTGAAAGCAAAACTTACACCATCCAGCCCGAAGAAGGTTATCAGATTTACTCGGTTAAACTTAACGGCGTTGACGTTAAAGACCGCATTGTTGACGGTAAGCTTACTCTCAATTACGCAGACGTTGAGGCAAACAACGAACTCGTTATTCAGTATATTGCAAACGAGGCCGCAGAACGTATTCAGCAGAAATTAGCCGACAACGTAATAGACGAAGACGTTGAAATTACAAAACACGTAGTTGCCGTTAAAGACCAGCCCAACTACTCCAAAGACCCTTTACCTACTCCCGACGACGAGAGCAACGTACCCGGTCCCGGCGGAGATACGAATAACAACGGCGGACAGAACGATACCGGACTCAGCACCACAACAATAGTAATTACCTCTGTGTGCATTGCCGTAGCGTTCGGCGCTTTGATTGCCGCAATTGTTGTAATAAGCAAAAGCAAAATCAAAAAATAATCGACCAGACGGAAAAGCTGAAAGATTAAAAAATAATCCACCTGTAAAACAGGTGGATTTATTTTTTGTTTTAATCGTTTTATATCTTTAATAAAGTTCCCAAATTTCCCGCGAGTACTCCGCAATAGTTCTGTCCGACGAAAAATACGCCGAATTTGCCACGTTATTAAGCTGTTTTACGGCAAAACTTTTTTTATCCTTGTAATCGCTGTTAATCTGCAAAAGCGACTTAACGTAACTGTTTAAATCGAGCAACACAAAATAGTTATCCGGGTCTTTATAAGTTAATAAGCTGTCGTACAGTTCTTTAAAGCTGCCGTCGCCTCCGTCGGAAAACGTACCGTCCACAAGCGTTTCAACCGCTCTTCCCGCCGCTCCTTTAAGATAATCCGCCGGATTATAGCCATTTTCTTTAACGGCAGTTAAATCCTCGACTGTAGCGCCGAAAATGTAGTTATTATGCCTGCCTGCAAGCTCTACTATTTCGATATTAGCGCCGTCCATTGTTCCGCAGGTGACCGCGCCGTTCATCATAAACTTCATATTTCCCGTGCCGCTCGCTTCAAGCCCGGCAGTGGAAACCTGCAGAGAAACGTCCGAGCCGGCAACAATTTTTTCCGCATAAGATACGTTATAGTTGCAAACAAACACTACCCTTAAAAGCCCTGACGTTTCAGGGTCGGAATTTACTTTTGACGCTATTTCGTTTATGAATTTTATAATAGCTTTTGCACGCTTGTACGACGGCGCGCTCTTTGCTCCGAAAACGAATACCGAAGGCTGAAAATCCGTTATTGTACCGTCTTTAAGTCCGAAATATAACTCGAGAATTGCAAACGCGGTCATAAGCTGGCGCTTGTATTCGTGCAGTCTTTTTACCTGTGCGTAAACAAGGAAATTATCGGGAATTTTTATACCTTCTTTATCCGCGATATATTTTAAAAGACTGTGTTTTTTTGCGGCTTTAACGGCGGTAAACTGCTCCGCAAATTTTTCCGTACAGCCGTTAAGCTTTTCAAGCCCGGAAATGTTTCCGCGCCAATCAGTGCCGATAGCGCTGTCGATAAGTTCGCACAGCTCCACGTTGCAGAGTTCAAGCCATCTGCGGTGGGTAATTCCGTTGGTTTTATTTTGGAACTTTCCGGGATATATTTTGTTAGCCGCTTTGAACGTGCTGCTTTTGAGTATTTCCGTATGCAATTTTGCAACGCCGTTTACTTTTTTTGCAACGTACACGGCAAGGTTCGCCATATAAAACCTGCCGTTTTTGTAAATTGCCATTTCTTCCGCTTCCGCGCTGCCGCACTCGGCCTGCTCGCGCTTGGCATATAAACTTAATTCAACTATAATATCCGCGATTTCCGGGAGGATTTTTCTTATATACTCTTCGTTCCACGTTTCAAGCGCTTCAGGCAACACCGTATGATTTGTATACGCAAAAGTATTTTTAGCAATGCGCAGCGCATCCGGGAAAGCAAGTTTATAATCAGATGTTAATTGACGGATAAATTCCGCTATAGCCATTACAGGGTGAGTGTCGTTGAGCTGAATTACGTTGTATTCAGGGAAATTGTTAAAATCTCCGCCGTTATGCTTTACAAAATTTTCCAACAGCTCGGCTACGGTCGCCGCAGAAAAGAAATACTCCTGTCTTATTCTAAGTATTTTGCCCTCTTCGGTATCGTCCGCAGGGTACAGGTATTCGCTGATTTTCTGCGCCTCTTCGCTGCCCTCCGCCTGGAATAAACGCAGCCTGTTTATCCTTTTCCCGAATACCGGCATATCGTAAGGAACGGCTGTAACTTCCATATCCGCGTATTTGATTACGCGCTTTTCGCCTGCGCGGCGTATGCTCCAGGGGTCGCCGAATTTCTGCCAGTCGTCGGGCAGTTCAACCTGGCACCCGTTTTTAAACGCCTGTTTAAAAAGTCCGTATTTATAACGTATGCCGTAACCGTGTAGCGGAAGCCCGAGCCCTGCGGCGGAATCGAGAAAACACGCGGCAAGTCTGCCGAGTCCGCCGTTGCCGAGCGCGGCGTCCTCTATCTCCTCGAACACATTTATATCCACGCCTTTATCCGTAAGTATTTTTTGCGTTTGCGCGAGCACGCCGAGCTCCATAAGGTTGTTGTAAAAGCTGCGGCCTATAAGAAATTCCATCGACAGATAATATGCGTTTCGCTTGCCCTCCGTAGGCGTGATATCACCCGCGCACTGCATAGCAAGCGACGAAATTTCGTTGTATAGTGTAATTACGTCTTTGTTTTTTACGTCAAGTTTTTGTAACTCTTTTATAAATTGCTCTTTTTTCACTTTGTAAGCCTCGTTATTTTTATATCAGATTATGCGTATATCGCGTTGAGTTTCTATTATTCCTATTTTATCAAAGTCCGGTTCGATATAAACCTCGCCGGTATATTGCTTATCCGTTAACAGATATACGGCGTTTTCGCCGATTTTGCATTTTAAAAACTTTTCATTACCGTAATCTAAAACGCCTTCGGCAGACGCGTGTATACCGGAGTCCGAAAGCTTTATATCGTAAACTCCGCACTCTATAATCAAGGGCGTTGTAAACGCTTTTTTTACGCCGAGAGCGGCAAAAAGCTTACGGGCAAGTCCGTCGTTTACAACAAACTCCCTGTCTTCGAGAGCCATTAAAAACTCCGTTTCTTTAACGGTTTTGGTTTTTCCGTTTATTTCAGCCGTCTTTTTTACTTTTCTCTTTACAAAACTGCCGTTGAACCTGTTTACGGCGGGCATAGGCTCAATTACTTTTTCGCCGTCTTTAATAAGCGTAAGCTTTTTTAAGTCTATGCCGAGTTTAAGCGTATCCTCCGTAATTTTGCGTGTAACGAGCGCATAAATCATTTTACCGTTCAGCTCCGCAGATAAAAGATATTTTCCGTTGATTTCTTCGCAGGCTTTAACGTTTACCGCAACATCTCCCCCCTCGCTTATAGCGTCGGTAGGAATCAACAGTCCGTACTCGCCGTCTGCACACCGCATTGCGGGCGGCAGTTCCGTATTCTGACCGTAAAAATTCATAATGCCGTTTTGCACGGTGCACTGTAAATAGTTGTATTCGGGCAGACGCGGCAACACGGACTCTTCGGTCTGTTTGTCGAATAAATGCACGCGTTCCATATTGAGCGCGGCGTCAATTACGTCGCCCGCCTTACAGTCGCAGTTTCCGTCGTCTTTTATAATAATCCTCGTTGAGCTTTCAGAATATCCGTCGCCGTCCATATTAATGTCGCCGTACAGCAGAGTTTCGCTGCCGAGCTCCTCTTTATGGGAAATTCTGACCTTTACCGTCGACTTGCTGTTTTTAACTTTTTGACTGTTTACAGAAACGTCCTCCGCGCGCAACCCTATATAAACAGGCGTTTTGCCATCCAGATAATCGGGACGCACTTTGTACAGCATAGAATACGGAACGGTTATCTGAGCGTTTGAATATGCAAAGTCTATATGCACCTTATCCGCGTCCTTTCTGAGCGTGCCCTCAAAAAAGTTCATCTGCGGAGTGCCTATAAAGCCCGCAACAAACTTGTTTTCGGGATAGTTGTACAGGTTTTTAGGGGTATCAATCTGTTTTATGAATCCGTCTTTCATTACTACTATGCGCGTGCCCATAGTCATTGCCTCTACCTGGTCGTGCGTAACGTAGATGAACGTTGTATTAAGACGGGAATGCAGCTTGGCTATTTCCGCCCTCATCTGAGTACGGAGTTTTGCGTCGAGGTTGGAAAGCGGTTCGTCTAAAAGCATTACCTTGGGTTCGCGCACTATAGCTCTGCCGAGCGCAACCCTCTGCCTTTGTCCTCCTGACATTTCCTTTGGCTTTTTTGCTAGATATTCGGTAAGCCCGAGTATTTCAGCCGCATTGACTACGCGGTTGTGCAGCTCTTCTTTGGGAAGCTTGCGCAATCTTAAACTGAACGCGAGATTTTCATATATGGTCATATGCGGATAGAGCGCGTAATTCTGGAATACCATTGCTATATCCCTGTCCTTGGGTTCCATATCGTTTACGATAAGGTCGCCTATTTTTAGCTCGCCCGCCGATATGTCTTCAAGCCCGGCTATCATTCTCAGAGTTGTGGACTTGCCGCAACCCGAGGGTCCGACGAATACTATAAACTCCTTATCCGCAATTTCCATATTGAAATCGTTTACGGCTTTAGTGCCGTTGGGATAAACTTTATAAATGTGTTTTAAACTTAAATCAGCCATAATTTTAACCTTTAACCGAGCCGCCGGTAACTCCTCCCACATAATATCTTTGCAGCCATATAAAGAGCGCCGTAATAGGTATAGACACCACAACCGCGGCGGCGCAGAACACAGCAAAGTAGCCCTGGCTCATAAGCATTGCATTGTCCAACCAGGATTTCATACCCACGGCAACAGTGTATTTGTCCGTGTCGCCGAGCATTATGAACGACGAAAACATATACTCGCCCCACGGAGCTATAAACGCCGTGAGCACGGTATAGATTATTATGGGTTTGGCAAGCGGCAGAATTATTTTTACAAATACCGTATGTCTGCTTGCGCCGTCTATCCTCGCCGCTTCGTCAAGAGATTTTGGAATAGTATCGAAAAAGCCTTTGCATATATAGTACTGCATAGCGGAGCTTGCCGAATATACCAGCATTAACCCGAATAAATTCTGCGTAAGATTTATCTCTTTAAGGACGAAGTATACCGCCGTCATAGACAGGAATCCCGGAAACATTCCGAGAATAAGCATAATATTCATCAGCGGTTTCCTCAATTTAAACCTGAGCCTTGACAGCGCATAGCTGGTCATAAGAACTATAACCGTCTGCACAACCGTTACAACTACCGAAACAAGCAGAGTATTGCCGTACCAGGTTAAAAATTGTGTTTCCGTAAACAGCGTTATATAGTTTTTAAACGACCACTGTTTAGGGAAAATGTAATCCGCCGATATGCCTACCGACTCTCCGCGGAACGAAAAGACGACGAGCAATACAAACGGTATAAGCCAGACAAGCGAAATTATAATGAGTATTGCGTAAATGAGAACGAGTGAAATGCGCTCTGCAACGCTCTTACTCCTGTATTTCTTCTTTTCCATTACATAAATTCCTCCTCGTTTTTAACTGATTTGGAACGGTTGTAAAGTATAAGCGAAAGCACGGCGACTATAACAAACGTAAATAAACCTATAACCGAGGCAATGCCGTACTGACTTTCGCTTACGGTAAGTTTGTACAGCCAGGTAATGAGCAAATCGGTTTTGCCCGCAAACTGCATTTCCAGAGTTGACGGTTCGCCGCCGGTAAGCAGGAATATTACGTTGAAGTTGTTGAGGTTGCCTATAAACTGCGTTATAAGGTAAGGCGTTGTAACGTGCAGCATATAGGGCAGCGTTATCTTCATATACGCTTTAAAAGGACTTGCGCCGTCCATTCTCGCAGACTCGTACAAATCCGCGGGAATATTCATAAGTATTCCCGTACATATAAGCATAGAGTACGGTATACCTATCCATATATTAACGACTATTACCGTTATTTTAGCCAGCGTGCCGTCCGTTAAAAAGGGTATCGCCTGGTCTATCAAGCCCCATTTTTCAAACAGCTTGTTTATAAGTCCCTGATCGGACAAAAGCTGGGACATAAACATCAGCGAAACAAACTGGGGTACGGCTATGGTTATTACAAGTATTGTACGCCACAGTTTTTTGAACTTTATGCCTTTCTTGTTTATGAGTATGGCTACTACCATTCCGAGGATATAGTTTGTGAACGTTGCAAAAAACGCCCATATCACCGTCCATAAAAGCACTTCTCTGAACGTAAAGGCAAATACCTTGCTGTTTGCAGAAATACCGCCGCCGAGTACGGTTACGAAATTATCTATGCCCGTCCACTGAAAAAGCTGTGCGGGAGGCATATGCGCTTTATCGTAATTTGTAAATGCTATGAAAATCATAAAGAATATCGGCAGAATAGTAAACACTACAAGCCCGAGTACGGGAATTGCCAAGAGAGATTTATGATAATTTTCGTTTGCATAAGAGCGGACGTCGTCCTTTGCAGTAGGCAGATTTATACGGGCTTCTTCAAATTCCTGCGACAGTAGATTGCCCTTTACGTTCTGGTACCACATATATACGAAGGCGGCTATTATAAATATCGTCAACAGGGAATAAAGCAGAATTAAAAGACTGTTGTCGTAATAGGTGTAAGTTACGATACCCGTCAAAGGGTCCCTGCCCTCAACGCGCGCAACTTCGCCTAAACTTCCCATTTTAGCAAGGTATTTCCATCCGAAAAATACCAGATATAAAATGAAGAGCACCTCAAAAAACAGATACAATATACCGCGCAGATACTGTTTGCGACATATAAGTCCGAAACCCATTATGCCGAAAGACGTGCGCGTTTTCCAGTCGCCGTTTTTTGCCGCTTTGCCTACGTTAATAAAGATTCCCGCAAACGCCAGCCAGATTTTATAAAGTTTTTTTGGTATCGCCTTGAAAAAAGCCGCAAACGCCGACGGCAAACGCCTGAAAAAAGCTTTGAAATTGAACCAAAATTTTTCAGGCGGCGACATTTTCAGATAATCTAAATTCATTATATCACCGCTAATTTATTTCCCCGCCGACTGCTTTATCAGCGCAACCATCTTGTCAAGCTGCTCCTGATAGGAAAGCACGCCCGCTGCAGGATTTGCATTTTCAGCAACTAATTTATCAATTATATTCAATCCGTAGCCCTTTAACGGCTCCCAGAAGCTTGAAGGAACGGAGGTCTGCTCTCTGGCAAAAGCCATCTGCGCGTTCAAAGCTGCAAAAGTGGGGTCGTTTTTAATTTCGGAAATATTTGCGACAACTTTGTTGGTAGGACCAACCAGATGTTTTTCAAAACGCATTTTCTGCATTGCTTCGCTCGAGAGGAAAGCCGCAAGTCTGTGCGCTTCAACAAGCTCTTTGCTGTGTGCGTTTACGCCGATGAGCTTATAGCCTTTGAATGAGGACAGCTGCACCGTTTCATCTCCCACGGTAACTTCGGGCAGTTTGCAAACCCCGTAATTTTCACCGAGAATTTCCTGTATTCTCTTTGCATTCCAGGTACCTGAAACGGCTACCGCAGTCTGGCGGGTCTGGAATCCGGTAATAATTTTTTCGTCGTCCGTCTTCTTACCCGCAAACGCAATACTGCCGGCGAGCTTAGCCATTGCTTTTGACGCTTTTATTCCGTTTTCGGAATTGAAATCGATTTCTATGTTGCTTTCTTTATAGTTGTTTTTATAGTCGTACTCAACGCTGTAAGTGCCGCCGAACGCAAAAAACCAACCCGCAGTATACCAGGGAACGTCGAGCGCCCAGTTGATTTTTTTACCGGATTTTTCGCATTGCGAAATTATAGTTTCAAGCGAATTTACGTCGGTATCGGATAAAACCGACTTGTCGTAAAACATAAAATAGCCGTTATCCGACGCATAGGGATAGCCGTAATACTTTACGTCCGCAGTTCCGTAGCCCACAGCGCCCGACTTTACGGACTCCTCGCTGTTATCCGCCTTTACCGATTCAAGAAAAATGCCGCCGAGCTCGGCAAGCGCGTCGCTGCGCAAAAGCGGTATAAGCTGGTCGTTTGAATAACAGTAAACGTCGGCAGCCGCGTCCGCGTCCTGGCTTACTTTACTGAAAGCCATATCCTCTTCGCCTATGCCCACTTTAATGTTATATTTGGTTTCGGGATTAGCTTTTTTAAACTCTTCCACCATAATTTTTAAGGTTTCCTGCTGAGCCGCGGAGCCCCAGACCTCTAACTCCAAGCCCTTGTCCCCGCAACCGGTCATTGCGCCTATCGCTCCTGCAAGCATTGCCCCGCAGACAAGCAACGATATTGTCTTTTTCATCATTGATTACCTCCGAAATTTTTATTTTTTTCAGACTTTGACGACTAACGCGCCGTTGTTTAAAAGCCTGTTGTTTTTATAGTTAATTGAAACAAGAACACTCCCGCCGCACTCAATTATCCGGGATTTTCCGCCCGTGTTGAAATACGCCGTTATTTTACCGTGTTCGTTTTCGCGGACAATTACGAGCATACCGTTTTGCGCCGTGACGCTCTTAACCGCACCGCCCTTTAAAACGCCTTCTTTTTTAAGCGCGAGCACGGCTTTAAAAACGTTAAGAAAGCCGCCGTCGCTGTTTTTAAACGTCCAATCGAAAGTCTTCCTGCAATCGGGGTCGCCCGCTCCGTCCAACGGCAGCTCCGTACCGTAGAACACGCACGGTATGCCGGGAAAAACAAACACTGCGCATAACGCGCAAAGCAGTTTGTCCTTACTTCCCCCGGTAAAGCGGAAAAACCTCGGCGTGTCGTGGTTATCCAAAAAATTAAGCGCCGTTGCGTTTGCCTGCTCTGTGTTCATTAAAAGCAGCCTGTTCATACGCTCCGCAGCCCGGCGCGCAGGTATAGGAACAGCGCCGAAATAGTCGGCGAGTATCTTCTGCAATTTATAGTTCATAACGCCGTCCAGCTGCTCGCCGCGCAGCCAGTGCCTGTTATCGTGCCATACTTCTCCCAACAATATCTTATCCGGATACTTTTCTTTTACCTCGCTGCGCAGCTGCCGCAAAAAACTATGCGATAGCTCGTCGGCAACGTCGAGCCTCAGTCCGTCAAAGCCGTCGTTAAGATATTTAAGCGCAATATCTATTAGATACCTGCGCGTTTCCGGATTGTTTGTATTCCACTTGGGCATATATTTGCAGTCGGCAAAATGCGCATAATTGCCCTTTTCCGTATCGGGAAAATCTCCGTCCACAAAAAACCAACCGTAATACCGCGATTTTACTCCGTTTTTAAGAACGTCCTGAAAAAATGCGTGTTTTTGGTCGCAGTGGTTAAAAACCGTATCTATGATAACCCGCATACCCCTTTCGCGCGCACTTTTTAAAAGCTCTTCAAGGTCGCTCTGCGAGCCGAACTGCGGGTCTACAGCAGTATAATCGGTTATGTTGTACTTGTGGTTAGAATCGGAAGCGAATATAGGCGTGAGGTACAGCGCGTTTGCGCCTATGCTTTTTATGTAATCGAGCTTGCCTGTTATGCCCTTTAAATCTCCGCCGGCAAAGGTATACCTGTCGCAGCCGCCGTTCCATTCGCTGTTGATATACTTATCATCTTTTTCAAAATTACCGCGCGCAAATCTGTCAATGAATATCTGGTAAAACACCGCGCTCTGTGTCCAGTCGCAAACGCGCATAACGTCCGAGCCGTTTATGCAGGGGAACTGGAAAAACGTGTAATATGCCAGCTCGAAATCATATGATTCTGAAATCCCCTCTTCCGAATAATAATAATTTTTACTGTTTTGACTGATGAGGAAAACGTAAGCGAGCCTGACGTCTGCGAGCGTAAAATCCGCCTTATAATAATCAAACAGCTCCGTTTCGGCAAACTTAGTCATTACAGCCGTATTACGATGTTTGGTGAAGTCGTATTTATTGTTGTAAAGAATTTCTACCGACCCGAATTTTTCGTGCGCGGTACGAAGTATAATCCTTAGCTTATTGTCTGAAAGCGCATACGCGTACCTGCTTTCGGGCTGATGAAAAATAGCGTATTTATTCATATTATCTTACAAGCACCGTGTGTTTTGCGCCCTGCGCCCTCTCAACCGCTTTTTTAAAACAGTCGGTTATAGCCGCCATTCTGTCCTGGGTATTGAACGGCACCACGTGTAATTTTCTGTTTTTCAGTATGTTTATTTTTTGCAAAGACTCGTTTACGGTAAGTATGTTGCCGTCAGGTATAACGCTTAAATCGTCGCCGTCGAGAAACAGCACGTCATTGCACAGCGTCCTTATTTCTTCTTTCAACAGGTCGTTATATAAATCCACAAGCACAAATGTGTAGTTGCCCTTGCCGAATACCGAGTCGCCCTCGCCAAGCGCATAGGCAAAGTCCTGGTAAACCTGGAAAAACAGCTGGTCGTTTATCTTTCCGTCCACAGACAAAAGCGGAACGAAATTTTCTTTTGCAAGCCGTCTGAACTTTTCCTCCTCCATTCCCTCGCAGATTATCGCGTCCGCCGTGTCGATTCTCGTATTTTCCAGATGCGTGCGCAAATTGAGATTGTAACCGAGCCCCTCGAAAGTCTTTCCGAGAAGTCTTAAAAAATCATAACTTTCGGCTTTTTGCAGTGTGGACGAATGTTTACCGGTCAAAAGGATTACGTTGCCGCTCTTTTGAAGAGCGAACGACTGTGCCAACCGCGACGGACGGAAATTGTACAGGTTTACAATCTGTAAAACCTTTCTCTTGGTTTCCGGCGTATATCTGTCCTCGTGTATTCCGTTTATGATATAAGAAACGGTTGCAACGGACACGCCCGCAAGACGGGCAACGTCCTTTATTGTTATTTTTTCCATAATAAATTTCCGAAACACGGCAAAGCCGCCCCGCTTCCCCTCCGTTAAAAGGGGAAGCGAGCGGTTAAATCCGTTAATTCATAGGTTCCATATAGACTGACATCTTTGTGCCTTTTGAGAAGAATTTTATATAAATTCTGAAGCTGCGTTTTTTCAACGCTTTTCTGTAAGTCAATACGGGATTTTCAGTTGTCGATGCGGTTATAAAACTTGCGGTGTTGTTGCTGCCGTCGCCGTTGCTTTCAAGCGTTATGGGATTGCTGCTGCCGGCAACAGGCACTAACTGCGCTCCGGAAGAATCTCCGAGTCCCGAGGCGTATACGGTTATCGTATCGCCCGGATTGAGCTCAAACCAGCCGTTATAAAGCTGCACGGGAGCGCCGTAGCCGAGAGTTTCCGCATCGGGTATATCGGTACCGCTTACGCGCAGGGTCAGAATTTCCGTTTCCTGAGTTGCCGCGCGGTATACCGACATATAATGGGCGGGTTTCAGAGTTGTTGAATCGCCCGGCTCCACGGGGTCTTTGCGCTGTGATAAATCGGCGCGCCAGTCCGCGTAAAGGAAGGTTATTTCCGCCGTATCCGGCATCTTATCGAAATAAGTTACCGTAGCGTCAACGATAGTCCACCAGCCGTTAAAAGCGTATGCGTTTCCGTTTACGTCCTGCCTCGTACTCACAGGCACGGGAAGAGCTTCGCCTGCGGACAGCGTGCAAAGGTACGCGTTTTCGGTAAATATTGCCGCACATTCGTCCCCGGAAAGCTTTGTTGCGCCCTGCGGTACGGAGTTTTCAACCTTTTCACCGTCTGAGATATATACGCCGGGAACAAGATAAACGTTATTTGCGGTTGCTTGCGGCTGAACGTCAGCCGTATTATCAACGGACGCGGACGCCGATACGGACATCCCCGCGCCGCTTATAACAAGCAATCCCGTGAGAGCAAGAGCTAAAATCTTTTTCATTACGTTTTCTCCTCCATTATTTAACCTTATAAATCAGCATTGACATAGCCGGAACTTTTTCCGCGCTCATTCCGTTGCCGTAGAGAAGCCGTGCTCCTGCGGGGACGGAGTAGCCTGCGCTTGCGTCGGCTTTGCCCGCGTTGACGTATACGAGAATTTCACTGTTGTCGTCTTTGACGGAATAGCAGATTACCGAACCGGACGAGGTATGTGAAATCACTTTACCCCTCGCGAGAACGGGGTTTTCTCTGCGGATTTGTATTATTGCCTTGTAAACGCTGTAAATCGAATTTGCGTCTTTGCTCTGTTCTTCGGCGCCGGCAAGCTGCATATTAAGCGCGTCCCAGGTCATAACGTAATTGTTGAAACCTATGGGATAGTTGCAGTTATAAGAGCTTTGCTCAACGCCCGTAGTCCATTTCATAGGCTGGCGGTACCACCTGTCCTCGTGTCCTGAGCCGTCGCCCGCGGGGTTGGCGGTTTTTGTTCCGAACATACCGAGCTCGTCGCCGTTGTATATCCAGGTAATGCCAGGAACGGTAAACGAAAGCCCCGCCCAGAGTTTTGCAAGATTTTCAGACAAAGTCCAGGCGCTGTCGCCTGTTTCGGCATTACGCGGTACTCCTACGTCCGTTTTATACAGTTTGTCGCGCGCACGCTGCACGTCGTGGTTAGACGTGAAATTGCCGTCGATATAATCAGTACGGTACTGCGAGAAATTGAACTGCGCGGAAGCATACTGGTTCATAATTTTCGCCGCGTCCTTGCCACCTGCGGCAAGCTGAGTAAGGTTGTAAGTAGTATCGTAATACCAGTTGAAATTGAACTGCGAATCGAGCCCGCCGTATAAGCCGGCAAGATTTGCGGGGTCGCCGTTGAAATTTTCGCCTAAAAGCAGCGCGTTGGGATAGCTCGATTTGAGCTTGGCGTTGAACTCCATAAAGAAGTGCGCGTCTTTATTCATATCAAATGAATAATCGCCCGTTTCGCCTTTATCCGTAACCACCCAGTCGGAGTGGTCGCGGCTCTCGTTAGCCATATAAATGTGTTTGACGGCGTCAAGGCGGAAGCCGTCTAAGCCGAAGCTCATCCAATACAGCGCAACTTCTAAAATCGCGTCGCGCGTTGCCTGGTAGTCGAAGTTAAGCTCTGGCATAGAAGAGCCGAAGCTCGAATAGAAATAATATCCGTTTGCATCCTTAAACCACTGCGCTTTTGCCTGCGGGTCTTTGAGCGATGAAACGTATTCTTCGTTCTGCCAGGTATAGAAATTACGGTAATCTATTTCTTTAATGCTGCCGTCCGGCATTTTTACCTTTTCTTTAACCAGATTCTGCGATTTTACAAACCAGGGGTTTGACGGCGAGGTGTGGTTAAGAACGAAGTCCATAAGAACTTTCATTCCCTTTTGGTGCGCTTTGTAGACCAGCTCGCGATAGTCGTCTATCGTGCCGAAACGCGGGTCTACCGTGAAGTAATCCATTATGTCGTAACCGTGATAGGAGTTTGACGTTTGGAAAGGAGTGAGCCAGAGCGTATCCACACCGAGGTCTTTAAGATAATCGAGTTTTTCGATAACGCCTCTCAAATCACCCATACCGTCGCCGTTACTGTCGGCAAACGAAGCAATAAATACCTGATAACCCACGCTGTTTTGTTCCCAACCCTCTGCAACGGGCTGCTGAACGTACACGTTATTGTTTCCTTTGTTGGAAACCACGTCGTATCCCGAAACCGCAGAGCCGGGTTCAAGTCCCTCGTAGGGGTCGTTTACAGACGAATCGGCAAACTTTGCAGAACCGCTCTGCACTTCACCCTGGCGCACAAACCAGTGGTAATCGCCCTTGTCGCGCTTAGCGTCGGCTAAAACGATATAAACGTCGCCGCCGTCGTTAACCCAGAAACCCGTACCGTTAATACGGCTGTCCTGCGAATAAACCTGTATACCGAGGCGGAGCGCGCTGCCGTAAGTTATGCTCAGCCCTTTGTTATCGAGCGTTTCCTCGTTCCAGCCCGCGTCGGAATAGGTCGCCGTCAAATCGATATCGTAAACCGCGCCCGACTCGTCTATTTTCATAGGATAAAAAGCTCTGCCCTCGCTGTTTGTAGGGAAGTATTCCCATACCCAAAGTCCCCAGTCGCCGTACACTTCGGATTCAATCTGAGTTGAATATCCGGGAGCCTGCGCGAGATTAGTAAGCCCCTGCTCGTCTTTGGAATGCGCTCCGCGGAGATAATGAACGTATAAATGGTTTTCCTTGCCCCAGGTCAGGTTTTTTTCGTATTCCTTTGCAATATCGCTGTCAACCGAAACATTCCACCCGGCTTGGAGAGTGATGTTTGACGTTACCGTATCGGTGCTGAAATTCCACTCTTTGGAGCCGTTATACCAGCCAAGCAGCGTGTGACCCTCCCACGCGTCTATTACAGGCTGCACCGCCTTATCGCCGTTTTTTACTGTCTGGCTTGCGGGATTTGAAATGCCCGCGGCTTCGGCTTCGCTGCCCACGCTGAACGACACTGTATACTCTTTATCACCGTTTTTGTTGCAGCCGTCACAGCCCGATAAGGCTATACCGAAAAGCATTATGACCGCTATAAAGAAGCAAAACAGGCTTCTCTTTCTCATAAATTTCTCCTTTTTTGATTAACCGTTTAACTTTTATTATTTTCCGGACTTGTAAAAAGCCCGGAAAATATTTAAATGCTGCTTTAAGCTCTACCCGAAGACAGAGCTTAAGATTTTATAAAATTTAGTATCATATAACTTTAATTATGAAGCAAGTACTGCGTTCAAAGTTTTATTGTTAATATCCAGGGTAAGAGTGTAAGTTCCTGCTTTAGTCGTTTTGTAATTGCTGCCTCCCGAAATAACACACGTTACACCCTCTGTAAGCGGCGTATTGCCTGCATTGAAATAGCCATATTGAGCAGGATTAACCGTGCCGTCGTCATTTTCCGCACAGGAAACAAACATAAATTCATCGCCTTCAGTCAAAGTAATTGTCAATGTGTAAACACCGGAGCCGGCTTCCGTTTCCATAAGTTCATAGTCGGAAGAAAGATTAGTTTGCCAGTTGTTTGTTACAGTGTTACCCTTTATGTAGTAATGAAGCGTAGGCTCTTCAATATCATCGTTTGCCGTAAACGTATAATCAAGAGTAGCTTTGTTATCCTCGACTGTAATTGTAAACACATAATCACCCGCAACACCGGCTTGGATATTGTAGTCGGAAGACGCATATATAAGCTGAACTTCATCCGTAACCGCATCAGCTATTCTACCTGCGGCAACCGAACGCGCATCAAGCGTAATATTCCAATCCATATTAACTACCGCAACTTTAAATTTAGCGTCTTTTCTCAAAGTAGTAGTTAAAGAGTATGTGCCGTCTCCGTTATCCGTAAATGCATATTCTCCCGCGTCCGCTACCGTATCGGCATCTGCCCAATTGTTCATATCTCCTCTGAGATAATAAATATATTCAATTTCGCCGTCGTCGATTACCTCGTCGCAGACGCCGGAAACAACAGCCTTATCGCCTGTTAAATCCAAAGTTACGGTGTATTTACCGTGTTTTTGCACGGCAATGTTATTGCCTGTGTTTTTGCTGAGAACTTCGTCGCCCTCTTCAATAAAATCGCCGTTAAACGCCGACTTCCACCAGTCGTCGGAAGTTATGCCGACCTTTGCAACCTGGAAGTTAGACATAGCGCTCAATTCTATACTGCCGGTCTTGTAAATGCCGTCTGTTTCGGTAGGCATAAAGTAAACAACGCCCGCCTGACCGAACACTGCCGCTTTGTTCCACTTAGAGTCTTCGCCACCTATCAAATAATACGCGTCTTCAACCACTATTTCGCAAGAAGCCGAAGCCGTGCCGCCAGCTACCGTAGCCGTAACGGTTGCCGCGCCGGGCTTTAACGCCTCGATATAGCCTGTTTCTTCATTTACGATAACTACCGCCTCGTTATCGGACGACCAGCTAACTTCGGCGCCGCTGCTTACCGTAGCCGACAACTGATATTCGAGGTTTGCAATATCCAGAGTCAGAGTTTCTTTGTTGAGAGTTACGCTGACTTCCGCCGTCTTATACAATGCGTAAATTGTAACGTTGCCGGTGAATTTATAATCAGCAGTTATTTTTTGTCCGTTCTCCTTTGCCGTATACCAACCGTCGAACGTTGAGCCTGCGGGCGCCGTAGGCGTGGGAAGCGAGGCTATTTTACCGTTGACCGTAGTTAAAGTTGTTGCGCCTGAAAGCGTACCGCCGTTGACGTCCAGCGTTACGGTGTATTCGGTTTTTGCGGGAGTTTTTGTGTAATGGCAAACGTCGCATTCGTCATCTCCGCCGTATACGTGCTCCGCATAGTCGGACTTATAATCCTTATCTCCCTCTTTGAGGTCGTCGCACACCGCATAATGCCAGTGACCGTTAGCGTCGGATTTCCAATCCTCCGAATACTTATGGGTGTGTCCGCAACCCGTCATCGTCAAGCCGATTGCGGCAGCACCGCTGACAGTTAAAGCTGCAAGCGCCGTTAATAGAGTCTTGTTTTTCATAAATGTTCCTCACTTTATATTTTTTATAATTGCACGGAAAATTTTAAATTTTTCCCGTTATCATACTATTTAAAATCAGTTAACCGTTTAACTATATCAATTTTCAGGCTTTTAAAGCCCTTTTGTTAATTAACCGTTTAATGTTGCCTAAAATTTAAAAGCGCCTTGTACGGGCTTACAAATTTTATTAACCGTTAACGTTCCGTTCTGTTAGTAGTTTACTAACAGAAAACGCAAAGGCGCCTTTGCGCAAAATTTTATTTGATTTTATTAAACTGTAAAAAAAGCCGTAAAATTTTTTCCATACATATAATATCATACATTTTTTAAAATGTAAATATTTTTTTAAAAATTTTATAATGAAACTTTTTAACGGCTGATTTTTGTTCGTTTATTTCATTTTTAAATAATTTTTCATTAAAAACACAAAAAAAGCTCTTCCGTACAGGAAAAGCTTTCCGCAACGTCCGTTGCGCTGAATTTTGATTGTGACCCTTTAACAGGTTTGCTTTATTCAATATTAATACTGTGAAAATTGCATTTGCCTTTGCCTTTATAAGTAAAAAACAGAGGGTGAACGCCGTCGGAAATTTTTAACTTTGAGCTAAACGTGCCCGCGCCGTTTACCGTTATATTTGCGACCCTGGTTTTACCGTCCGTTACGGTGAATAGTCCTTTGGGCTTGCCTGTAACGGTTATACTGATTTTTTGAGCGTTTAAAAATTCAAAATATTTAAACCCTATGCGCGTACCGTCTTTAACGCAGGCGATATACTGGTCGGGGCTGTCGTTTCTGTCACTGCCCGTCTGGGTGAAATACGGTCTGCCGCGGCGTTTGAACGCCAGATAAAACGCGCCGCCCTTTTTGCAGGTAAGATTGCACGCTATCGAGGCGGAATATTCTCCCGCACCCTTTAACGGTTTTCCGTTGAGTCCGCAGCTTGTAACTTCTGCCTGTTTTATGCTGCCGTCCGGCTCTATATAAATACGCTCGGCGCACGCCTGGCGGGAAAAACAGTGTCCGTTTGTCTGGCGGTGGTAAAATACGTAATACCGCCCCTGTTTATCGCACACTATAGAACCGTGCGTATTCCCCGTAAAATTCGCAGCGTCCTTTACGCCCTTTATTCCGTAAATTCCCACGTCGCCTATAGATAC
This sequence comes from uncultured Christensenellaceae bacterium, assembly GCA_910588685.1. Lineage (GTDB taxonomy): Bacteria > Bacillota > Clostridia > Christensenellales > Borkfalkiaceae > Coproplasma. The sequence continues at coordinate 41,083 of CAJUPX010000006.1, forward strand.
AAGCGTTCCGCCGAACTGAAATCCGCTTACCGGATTATTGCTGACAGCATAACAAAGCTCGTGACCTAAAACGGAGGAATATATAAAGTAGTATTTACCGCCTATCTTACGCATAGACGAAGCCTCGAAAAATTCGTGTCCTTCGTAAGGCGTTCCCTTTGAGCAGCTTTTGCTTTTAAGGCCCGTAAGATTAACGCTTTCAACTGTAAGCATATCGGCGTTGAGAACGGCGCACACCGCGCCTTTTTTTGCGTATTTTTTAAAGCCGAATATGGGTAGCGACGGTGCAAAACCGGTATAAAGATATACCTTATCCCCCTCTACGTAAACGCCGGGGTCGAATTGAAAATAATCGCCTTTTTTTCTGCCGTACAGCGTTCCGTCTTTGTGCTTTACGTAGCCGTAAAATTCATATTTGCCCGCAGGCGTATTGCATACCGCCACGCCTATTATACCGGAATTACTCAAAAAATAATAGAGATAATATCTGCCGTCCGTGCCTTGACAAACGTCCGGCGCATACATCGGGCGTTTGCCGGTTTTGTTTTCGGGGTCGTCGGTGCGTTTCCATATTACGCCGTCGTAACGCCATTTTTTTACGTCGTCCGACGGACACGACCAACATACATAGTCGCCCTGGCAAAAATTTTTTGAATTGAATAAATCGTGACTTCCGTAAACGTATATTCTGTCGCCGAAAACGTGAGGTTCTCCGTCGGGCACATATTCGTAATTAGGTAAGTAGGGATTAAAACACTGTTCGCTCATAATTTAATATTATTAAAATTTTTAAATTTATTATAATTGTATTATTTGCAAATTGCAAGCGCGGCTTATTAAAAAACTCCGCCTAAGCGGAGTTTTTATAGCTTTTACAACTTTCCGGTAAAGAATTAAAGCAAGGACTTATAAAGATTTATAATATCCTCTTTTGTAGGGTCTTTGGGGTTGCCGGGACGGCACGCGTCGTCCATTGCAGACTGTGCGAGGAAATCTATATCTTCCTCTTTAACTATACCTTTAAGGTTCTGCGGAATACCCACGTCCTTGGAAAGAGTTGCAACCGCGTTGCAGGCGGCTTTCCTTGCCTCTTCCAAAGTCATTTTGTATGCGTTTGTAACGCCCATTGCCTTTGCGATATCGCGGTACTTTTCGCCGGTGGCTTCCGCATTGTACGCCATAACCGTAGGCAGTAGTATAGCGTTTGCAACGCCGTGCGGAGTATCGTAAACCGCGCCGAGGGCGTGCGCCATTGAGTGTACTATGCCTAAGCCGACGTTGGAAAAGCCCATACCCGCAACGTACTGTCCGAGCGCCATACCCTCGCGGCCTTGCTTTTCTCCGTTTACCGCTCCGCGCAACGACCTTGAAATTATTTCAATCGCCTTTAAGTGGAACATATCCGTCATTTCCCACGCACCCTTTGTGATATAGCCCTCTATCGCGTGTGTGAGCGCGTCCATACCCGTTGCGGCGGTCAAGCCCTTAGGCATAGTGCTCATCATATCGCTATCCACAACCGCAACCACGGGAATATCGTGAACGTCAACGCATACAAACTTGCGCTTTTTCTCCACGTCTGTTATAACGTAATTTATGGTAACTTCCGCCGCAGTACCCGCCGTCGTGGGAACGGCTATAATGGGAACGCTCGGCTTTTTAGTGGGCGCAACGCCTTCCAAAGAACGCACGTCTTCGAACTCGGGGTTGTTAATAATAATGCCTATCGCCTTTGCGGTGTCCATAGAAGAGCCGCCGCCGATTGCTATGATATAGTCCGCGCCGCTCTTTTTATACGCCGCAACGCCAGACTGCACGTTTTCAATAGTCGGGTTAGGTTTTATATCCGAGTAAAGCTCGTATGCAAGGTTTGCACCTTTCAGCACGTTTAAAACTTTATCCGTGACCTTGAATTTTACGAGGTCGGGGTCTGTACAGACGAACGCCTTATTTAATCCGCGCCTTTGCACCTCGCCGACGATTTCTTTAATACAACCTGCGCCGTGGTAGCTTGTTTCGTTTAATACTATTCTGTTTGACATTTTTAACCTCTTATTTTAAATTTAAAAAATCTTTTCTGTAATCAAGCCCGAAGAGCTGAACGAGCTTAACCATATCTTCGTCTTTTATGGTATTAACTCTCGGCAGGTGCGCGGTAAGCATATAAATCTGCGCCGCCTTTTCCACTGTTTCAATTAATCCGAACGTTTCGTCCATAGTCTTGCCTGCGCCGTATATGCCGTGCATTGCCCAGATTACGAGGCGGAATTCCTCCATTTTCTTGGCGGTTGCAACGCCTATGCTGTTGGTTCCGCAGAGCATCCAGGGCAGTATGCCAACGCCGTCGGGGAACACCGCTATGCACTCCGTGCACATTTCCCATAGCGTGTGCGTGAACTTTTTTTCGTCAAGCTCGTGAACGTAGTTCATTGCAAGCGTGTGCGTGGGGTGTGAATGCATTACCACCCTGTTCTCGGGGTCTACCTTTAATCTTGCCATATGGCACATAAGGTGTGCGGGCAGCTCGCTTGTCGTTCTGCCGCCGTCCTTGTAGCCCCACAAAAGCTCCACTCCGTTTTGGACTATGCGGACTATTCCGAGGTTGGTTTCGGGGTCGTCCTCCACATTCTTAAAGTATTTGCCGGTACCCGTAACTATAAATATCCTGCCTAAAAGCGGCGTTACGTCGAACTCTGCTTCGTTTACTCCCGCAAGCGGAATAGTGCGGATTACTTTTGTTAAATCCAAATATTCGGCAACTTCCTTTTCGTCCAACAGATAGCTTATATTCCCGCCGTTCCTTTCGTCCCAGCCAAGCCTGTACATATTTGCAGTTGTCTTACACATTTCCCTGACAAACGGCGCGCTCTTTATATCTTTAAGCGAACGCGAAATTTCCTTGCCCGCTTTTTTTAATTCGTCCATAAAGCCCATAATAAACTCCTTTCGAAAAAAACAGCCGTCTATTCTGCGCCATCTGTTTTTTCGATTTTTAGGGGCTCTGCCCCTCTTTGTGTGATTTTCAGCGCAAACATTTAATATAATCACACAAATTCACCCCAGTGAGCCGCATAAATGCGCAACTTGGGTGCGCTAACCGAAAAGCGTGGTTTTCGGTTAGCGCCGTTAATTTTTTAAATACGCTCCTTTAATACCTTGTTTTCGTAAAAACGAATGTCGGTTAAATAATCTTCAGTTAAACTCTCGCGCTTTAAATACTCTTTCCAAACCGCGCCGAACGGCATTGTCTTATACTCCTCCTGCCTTACCATAAGCGCGGTAAAATCCGCTTTGTCCTGTAAATTTTTAAGCTCGCTTTGGTTTATCAAAAGCGCGTATAAAAGCGCCTTTTGCATTGCGCGCTGTCCCGTTACCCACGCCGAAAGCCTGTTTATGCTCGCGTCGAAATAGTCCAAGCCTATCAGCACTTTATCCGTCGCCTTGTTCCTTACTATTTCCTTTGCTATTTCTTTGAGTTCGTCCTCAAATAAAACCACGTGATCGCTGTCCCATCTCACCCCGCGCGTTACGTGCAACGCCACTTTATCATAGAATGCAAGCAATGCGGGGATTTTATCCGAAACATATTCGAGCGGGTGGTAGTGTCCGTTATCCAGCAGACAGCAGATATTGTTCTTAGCCGCGTAGTTCTGGTAAAACTCGTTGCTGCCCACAGTGTAGCTTTCCACGCCTATACCGAACACTTTGCTTTCCACCGCAACGATAACTTTGCTTCTGTCGTAGCCGCAGGAAAGAATTTTATCCAAACTGTTTTTAAGGCGCAGTCTGGGCGTTAATCTGTCCGCAGGCACGTCCTTGAAACCGTCCGGTATCCAGATATTGAACGCGCAAGGACTTTTAAACTCGTCCGCGAAATACTCCGCGATATGTAAGCACGCTATACAGTGGTCTATCCAGAATTTACGGATATTTTCGTCGGGGCTGGACAGCGTAAGTCCGTCTTTTACGTTTTTATGGCTGAACATTGTAGGGTTGAAGTCTATTCCCTGCAAGCCAAGTTCTTTTGCAAACTTCACCCATTCGGCAAAGTGCTTAGGCTCGTACCTGTCTCGGTCCACGTTCGCGCCCACCGCGTAGCTCGCGTGCAGGTTAAGCCGCTTTTTGCCCGGCATTAAAGAAAACGCCTTTTTTATATCGGCTTTTAGCTCTTCAAAATTTCTTGCTCTGCCGGGGTAGTTGCCCGTAGTCTGAATACCGCCGCTCAGGCTCCCGCCGCCGTCTAAGCCCACAACGTCGTCTCCCTGCCAACAATGGATAGATACGGGTATATCCTTTAACGAAGCTATCGCCGCCTCGGTATCCACACCGTACTTTTCATACTCCTGCTTTGCGTTTTTATACATATTTTTTACCTCTTAATATTTGCTGTTTTATATTGCCGAGCGCACTCGCCTCTATAGGCAACGCTATTACTTTTACTTTGCATATCTCTTCGGTTAAGCGGTTTAAAAACCAGTTTTTCGCGCCGCCGCCTACGATATAGAGATTATTAAACTTCATTCCTGTATTTGCCTTTAATTCGTCCAGAGCCGTTTTATAGCTCTGCGCCAAGCTCAAATATGCGCATCTGAAATAGTCGCCTACGCTTTGCGGCGTTGTTTTAAGCGCATTATCAAACGTAGTTTTCATACTCTCGGGCGCCAGAAACGCGCCGTCGTTTACGTCTGCGTATTCGTTGAAAATGCTTTCTTCCGCCTCTTTTACGATTTCAGGGAAAGGTTTATCCGGGCAGAGTTCGTCACGCAAACGGTTTACTACCCACATCCCCATTATATTTTTCTGGTAACGGTAATAACCTATTCCGCCCTCGTTGGAGTAGTTGGCTTTGCGGCTGTTTTCGTCCGTTAAAGCCAGCGGCACCTTAACGCCGAGCAGCGACCACGTGCCGCTCGATATGTACGGACTGTTTTCTTCCATAGGTATGCCCTCTACCGCGCTTGCCGTGTCGTGCGTCGCGGGCAGTACCACTTCCGCGTTATAGCCAACCTCTTCCGCTATCTCTTGTTTTAACTCGCCGACTACCGTTCCCGGTTGCGATAATTCTCCGAACAGCTTTTCGGGCAAACCGAGCTTTTCTATTATCTCGGTATCCCAACTCTGCGTTTGCGCGTTTACAAGTCCCGTGCTCGTAGCGTTGGTATACTCCTGCTTTTTTACGCCTGTCAACAGAAAATTTATATAATCCGGCAGCATTAACATACTTTCCGCTTTTTCTATCTTTCCGCTTATCTTATCCGCATATTGCTGATATATAGTATTGAACGGCTGAAACTGTATTCCCGTACGTTTATACAGTTCTTTAAAACATATTATACGGTGTACACTGTCAATCGCCGTTTCCGTGCGAACGTCGCGGTAGGCAAACATCTCGCCTATCAGCCTATCATCTTTATCCAGAAGCGCGTAGTCCACAGCCCAGGTGTCTATGCCTATGCTTACGGGTATGTATCCCTTTTCCTTTGCCGCTTTTAGTCCGTTTATTACCTCTTTGTAAAGCCGTTTAACGTTCCATACAAGGTTGCCGTCTTTGTTCTCAACTCCGTTTTTAAAGCGGTACACCTCTTCCGTCTTTATCCCGCCGTTTTCTTCCCAACCGATTATATGCCGCCCCGAGCTCGCTCCGATGTCTATCGCCAAATAATAGTTCATAATTTTTTATTTATTTTCGAAAATCTTTTTAAGTCTGTCAACGGCAACCTTAGGAGTACGGTCAGCATATAAAAGCCCGTTTACCTCCAACTGCACGTCGGTGAGCTGGGTATAACAGTATCCCTGAAACTCCGTTTTCGCAATGCCTTTTATAAGCTGTTCAAGTCTCTCGCACAGGTCATCTGCATTCTTTGCGCCGTTGCCGTAACCCCAAGTTTCGCCGTTCGCCTCGTTTACAAACGCTATCCCGCCGAACTCGGTAAACAGCACGGGCTGTCCTTTATAGCTGTGCCCGTCCGCAAACAGCGCCCAGCCCTGCGGGTACATACCGTCGTAATTTCCGTTATACTTTATCGGGAATTCTTCCGCGCTTTTAATTTCGTAGTCGTGTATCGACAGAATGTCGCTCTCTTCGATATTTTCAAACCCGTCGTTCGTGGATACAAGCCTTGTATCGTCCAGACTTTTAGTAAGATAATAAAGACTTCTGGCAAAGTTCTGCTGGGATTTGTTTGTTTTGATTTCTCTCGCACCCCAGCTTTCGTTCAACGGAGCGTACGCTATTACGCTTGTAAAGTTCTTAGCCACGTTTACTATCTCCTGCCATTCGGCGGTAATTGCCTTTACCTCTCTGTCGCAGAATGTATACGCGGACGGCATTTCCGCCCAGACCAAAAAGCCAAGCTCTTCCGCATAATAATAGTAATACGGATCCTCTAATTTCTGGTGCTTCCTCGCGCCGTTAAAGCCCATTACTTTTGAAATTTCTATATCCTTTTTCAACGCTTCGACGCTCAGCGGCGTAAGGCCGCTCTCTATCCAATAGCCTTGATCCAATACAAGTCTTTGGAATAGCGGTCTGTCGTTTAAGAATATCTTACCGTTTTCTATGCTTATTTTTCTTAAACCTATTCTCGCGTGTGCGTTGTCGCAGACTTTTCCGTCTTTATATAAAACGTAATCTACGTTTATGAGGTTGGGTTTATCCACCCACCACAAAAGTTCGCCGAAGTCGAACGCGTTGTCCGCAAGGCTAATGCTGTAATTCGTGCGCTTGCCGTCAAGGCTTATGCGCTGTTTCTTTATCCTTTTTTCCTTAAAGGTTAAAATTATTTCGGCCTCGTCCGCTCTTGAAAGGAGCGTTTCTATGTAGCCGTATATTCTGCGGTTGTCTGTATCGGACTGCAACGAATAATTCTCTATACAGTCCTCGCCGAAAAACTCTATCCACACGCTGCCCCATATTCCGCTGTTGGGGTAATAATAACAGGTGAACTGTTCGCCCGTCCAGGTCTGTTTGCCGCGCGGCACCGCCGTTTCAAGCGTGTCTATACAACGCACGGTTATCTCGTTTTCTCCGTCTTTTATATATTCCGTTATATCCGCCGAGAACGGAGTAAATCCGCCGATATGCTTTATGACGTGGTTGCCGTTCACCCACACGTCCGTTTCGTAGTCCGAGGCGGTAAAGCACAACAGCGCGCGTTTGTTTTTTTCGCTCACTGTAAATTTACGGCGATACCAAATTGTATCGTGTACGGCTTTATCGTTTATTCCGCTCGCTTCCCACTGGTATGAAAAGGGCACGTTTATTTTACGGTCGTAACTTTGCTTACTGCCGAACCCGAACTCCCATTCGCCGTTCAGGCTCTGCCATTTATCGCGCCTGAATTGAGGGCGGGGATATTCTTTTCTTTCATATTTCATTTCGTATTCTCCTCAAATAATTTATTAGCTTTTTCAAGCAGAGCGGGGAAGTCGGAAAGTTTCATCTTACCCTCGCCATCGCGGAATTCCGCCATAAACTGCAAAGTTGCAAACCTGCGCATCCAATCCAGCTCGCCGTTCTCTTTAAATATCCCGCCAAACGCTCCGTTAAACGCTTTCTGCGCTTTGGGGTTTGCGAATACTTCGTTAACCATACTTTCGGGCGTAAACGCGGGCACGTTCAGATTCTCCCACTCACGCTCGTATTCGTACTTGCCGCTCTTAACAGTTATGGGCTGTTCGCAGGGCAGAACAATTTCAGCATCGACGCCTTCCGGTATTTCCGAAAAAAATGTTATCTTGCCGTTTTTCTGTTTATAGCCCGAAACTATCTTTCCGCCCGCGCTTTCGTACTCCGCTTTAATCTCCGCAAGCCCTTTACACGGGTTGGGAGTAATTTTTATTTTTTTATAACCCGCCGCCGTCGGCTGTAAACCCGCTATGCGCTTTACTACAAACTCCATTACGGAACCGTACGCGTAGTGGTTGTAGCTGTTCATTCCGTCCGGGTTTGGAGTGCCGTCCGGCATTAAGCTGTTCCAACGCTCCCACACAGTGGTCGCGCCCATATCAACTTCGTAAAGCCAGCCGGGATAACCGTTGTTCATTAACACCTTTTGCGCCGTATCCATATAGCCGTTGTCCGCAAGCGCGAACATCAGATACGTAGTGCCTATAAAGCCCGTGCAAAGCGTATAATTATGAATTTTTACGTTTTCATTCAACGCTTCGGCTAATTTTTTGCGGTGCTCTTCGGGCGCTATACCGAAATACAACGCAAGAACCTGCGCCGTTACCGTATCAAAACACAGTCTGCCGCCCGCGGTGAAGTACTCTTCCCTTACCCGCTTTAACTGCTTTTCGTACTTGGCTTTATATAACTTTTCGTCCTCTTTCTCGCCGAGCAGCTTTGCCGTTTCATAGACTATCTTCAATGAATTTACTTGAAAAACATTGGTAATGTAGTAAATATCCGTTCTGCCTATAAGCGTTTCGTAACTCGTTCGTTCCTGATCCAAAGCAAGCCAGTCCCCGAACTCGTGCCCCTCACAGATTATTCCGTCCTTCATTGTCCGCTCCCTTGCGGAAATAAACTTTTTCATTGCAGAATAATTGTCCTTTAAAAAGCTTATATCGGCGTAGGTCTGATACAAATTCCACGGCGCCATTGTTATTACGTCGCACCACATTGCGTCCGTAAACTTATCCCCTAATACATCGGGAGCAACGTGCGGTATCTCGCCCGTCTCCTTTTGGTCGTTGCGTAAGTCGTTCAGCCACTTTTTCATAAACGCGCGGATATCGTAGTTAAACGACGCAGTGTTGCAGAACGCGTTTATATCGCCAGTCCAGCCCAAGCGCTCGTCGCGCTGCGGGCAGTCCGTGGGAATATCCACGAAGTTTCCCCGCTGACCCCATACTATGTTGGATATAAGGCGGTTAAAACGCAAATTCGAAGTCTGCAAAACGCCTGTTTTGCGCATATCGGTATGCATTACTACCGCAGTTATATTTTCCTTGGGTATCTCCCTACCCTCTATCTTTAGATAGCGGAAGCCGTGAAAAGTGAACTCGGGGCGTAATATATGCGAGCCTTTTACGGTAAACCTATCCGTAACCTTAGCACCGCGCAAATTGTCCGTGTAAAACTCTCCCTTTATAAGTATTTCCGCGAATTTTAAAGTCAGCGTGCCGTCAAAGTTTTCGGGAGTTCTGATTTCGACTACGCCCGCGATATTCTGCCCGAAATCGTATACTTTATCTCCCTTGGGCGTTGTTATAATTTCCTTTACTTTGAGCCGTTCAATCTCACGCACAGGCTCGCAGATTTGCAGGGTAAGCGCGGTTTTATCATAAGCGACTTCGCACACCGTAAGAGGTTTCAACATTGCCGTATAGTCCGCCGTTTCGCCGTCGTAAATACCGCTTTCGCGGATATAACTTTCCCGCACCGTCCAACTTTCGTCCGTGTATATGCTTGATTTGCCGCACATAAGCTCAGCACACACAGCGGGCTGTTCACCGTAATTGTTGCGGGTTTTCTTCCAGGTAAGTCCGCCGCAATACCACCCCTCGTTTACGGTGATAGTCAGCGTGTTTACGCCCTCTTTTAAAAGACCGGTTACGTCGTATTCCTGCACCTGCAAGGTCTTGTTGTACGAAGTCCAGCCCGGGGTCAGATAACAGTCCCCGACCCGCACGCCGTTTATTTCCGCAAAGTAAAGCCCCAAAGCCGTAACTTTGAGTAATGCTTTTTGCCTGTCTTTTATTTCGAATTTCTTCTCTACCGTAAAAGTATTCGTTTTTTCCTTTACCCCGATAAATTTACCGTTTAACATCTATATTCTCCGATTTTCCGTTAAGATAAATATTTTTGACAGTTATCCGTTCTACTTCTTCGGGCAGTTGCACATTTATTGTATATCCCTTTTCATTATAGCCGATATTCAAAAGCCCGTCCGTGAACACGCGGCAGAAAAGTCCGCTCTCTGCGGAAAGATGCCGCATACCGCCCTCGGGATAAGCCTCTACCGCATAAGGAACGTGCTCGCCTAATAGCCGTATTTTGCAAAACTCTTTCAGCCTTGCCCACGCCTTTTCTTTTTCGCCTGCGCGGAACAGCGTGGCAAGATAATACAGCGCGCTTCTGTCCCATAATGTATTTTCGCCCTCTGTGGAACGACAGCTCCCGTCCGTCCACAGTTTTTCGTCTATGCTCTTTAACGTGTCTTTCGCTCGGTTTGTTATGCCCATATAGACTGGCAAACAGTTCCAAGCACGGATAACGTCGCAACCCTTATGATAGCGATAGGTTTTATACCCCGCCACTTCGCCGCCGAAATATTTTTCGACAGCATTGCCCAACGCCGACTGCAAAGCCGTTATTTCTTCTGCTTCGTTAAGCTTTCTCATACGCTTTAACAAAACCGCGTAGTTGCCGAGTCCGCCGTATGCAAGAGAAGACGTGTTCAAATTCACGCCCGAAGATATGCGGTTTTCCAACTCGTCGCTGTCCGAATAAACCACGCCGTCCTCGGTGATATTTCTGCGGATATATTCAACGCACCATTCAAGCGCCTTTTTCTGATTGTCATCGGGAAGTCTGCCCTGCGTCAACAATACGCGCGAAAGCCCGTACAGGTACATTTCCGCGTCCCCCCTGTCGCCTGCGCAACCGAAGTTATCCGCACCGCCGCAAATTATACTGCTGGGAATGGGCAAATACGCATCGTTAAAATACGGATAATACCAACCGTATATATTTCGGGTCGCCTCCGCCTCTTTTTTATCGCCCGTGAACGCAAACCACGGGGCAACGTATTCGCACTGGTCGTTGCACCATATCGCCGCATAATAGGCAAGCCCGCCGGGGTTATGGATAAGTCCCTTGAAGGTGCGACACAATCCTTCTGCGGCACGGAGCTTCGCAAATGCAAACATAGTATCCACGGTATCATTCCCCGTAGATAAATCGCATTGCAAAAGGACCTCCTTTACGCGCGCACGCCGTTTTTCAAGCGGGGCGTTTTCGCGCGGAATATCCTTGTTTGCATACCGCGCCGTATACGCGAATGTCAGCGTTAACCGCTCCCCTGCTCCTATCGGACGGCAAGGAGCAGGGCACGAACATTCAAAATTGACATAGCCCTCACAGGTAAGGCGCACATCTATTCTTTTAAGCTCTTCCCACTTCGGCGATACTTCTTCTGTTCCGCTGTTGCAAAGCTCCACCTGCTCGTAAAAGACAGGCAATTCCACAGACGGAAAAAACCTACGCGCAACCGTCAACTCTCCCGCGCGGGAGTATACCGAAAGCACCCCGTCAAATTCCACACGTTCGAACGTTTCATTCGTCTGAAACGCAATCGGACTTTTATCCGTTTCGGGATAGTAGGTTGCGCAAGTATTATTCGGTTGCGTACGGAAATTTGGAAATGCAAACTGCCGTTTGTAATACGGCCCGCCGTTTTGTACGCCGTAGGTTATGACACAGGCAACCTGCTCGCCGCCCGTTTCGATACGGTCGGAATGCCCCTCAAAATTTTCGCTTGCGATTCTTTTTTTATTCTCGGCTATATACCAGCGCATATATTTCCTTATAAATAAAATTTGATTTCATAGCTTTGGTTTACGTCGGCGGTGAACGTAATATTCTCACACCCGCCGTCCGGCGCATCCGCACAAGTGTTCAGCGGGAACGCCCCGGCGTGTTTCGCCGCGCGTACTATTTCTACTTCCTTGCCGTTTACCGTAGCCCTTACAGCTTTTTCTCCGCTTAACACGTGGCGCTTAACAGTAATTTCGCGGGTATTAAAGCACTTGCCGCCGTCAAACTTGCCCTGCGCTTTATCTATATTTATTACGTATGCGTTGCACTCTTTGCAGTAGTACGACTTATAATCGGTCTTTCTGAACTGCCCGAGCTTATACGCCGTCGTTTCCGTGTCGTCCTCGTACAAATAGCCGCTGTCTGAAGCGCATTTATCCGAATAGTAATCCAGAACGAGTTTATCCCACTTCTGAATTTTTGTATTGTGCGCCTCGTACGCAAGCGGTATTACCGCGCCCAAACGGACAAACAAGGGCATTTCGCGCAAGCCGTATCCTCTCTTAACAATCTTTCCGCCCGAATACGTTTTTCCACTGAATACGTCCAGCCACTTGCCCGCGGGCAGATACGTCTTATATTCATCGGTACGCCTCACAATTTTTTTAGCTAACAATTCGCAACAAGCCTCGCCGCCCGCTTGAAAATATTCTATTTCGATTTTATATTCCCTGTCTGATTCAAGCCGTTTTAAATCCCAGACCCACGCTGCGTGAAGCGTCTTGTCCTCCAATACCTTTTCGCCGTCAATAAAGACGGTTGCGCCGTCGTCGCAACGGATATACAATTCTACGGGGTCGGCAAATTTCAAAACAGTTGAAAACCGCGCCGAAAAGTCGTACACTGGCACGCCGGCTTCCGGCGAAGTATGGTTGAGAACAATATCAAGAGTTTTATATTCCGCCGTTGCTATCGGCTCGCCTTGCAATTCTCTTCCGTTATAATATGTTGCTTTCACCTTCTCAACATAACACTTTTTATCGATTGCCCAAGGACGGTTGCCGCCCATAGGCGATATTAAAACGTTATTGCCTAGCATATACTCGCTGTCGCACTTCAAAGCGCGTTTATCTTTGGGATATTCCCAGCCCAATCCCTTAAAAATCGGTAAACCGTATTCATAGCTTTCATACGCGCTTTTATAAATTGACGGCATTAATCTGTATCTTAAATTGTTATATTCGCGCACAATATTCAGCGTTTCTTCGTCGTAAACCCACGGTTCGCGGGTTCGTACTACCACGTTTGTGCAGTGCGGACGGAATACGGGCGAAAGCGTGCCGTACTGCATCCAGCGGATAAACAGTTCTTTATCCGGGTTGCCGATATGCCCGCCGCAGTCTGAGTTAAGATAAGGAATAGCATTATTGCCGCACTTTATGATATTATCCACTTCCTGCGAAATAACTCCCGCTTCGGAGCCTATATCGCCAGTCCACTGTATGGAATAGCGGTGCGACGCGCTGTCTTTAATCCCCAAATAACTGCCCGTAGACACGTCTACGGCATTGCCCATTATTACGGGACGGCGGTACACTTCTTTATTGCCCGACTGCTTTTGATAATGGTGACGGGTGATATCCTCAAAGAGATACAGCCCCATAGTTTCGTGAGGGACATCCGCCGAGGGTGAAATGAGCTTTGTGGGCCAGTTTCTGTCGTACCACCATATATCCAGACCCTTTTCCATTAAAGATTGCAAATTTTTCTCGCGGTAGGCAATCTCTTCAGGCGCGAAAACCTGTTTGCCGTCCACAGGTTCGGGGTGGTCGTTGAACATTACCTCCACGCCGTGTTCGTGCGCAAAGTCCAAAAACCTCTTCATATCGGGGAAGAGCCCGGTGTTGATATCGTAGCCCCAGCCGTGCTCGCACGAACGCCAGTCCGTGTCTATTACCATTACGTCCAAAGGCACGTTGTTTTTTTCGTAGTCTAAAATAAGCTGCTTTGCTTCTTCTTCGGTGTAAGCGTAATACTTACTGTTCCAGCCGCCCAAAGTGGAAAGGCGCACAAGCTCGGGCTTGCCCGTTAGCTCTACATACAGCTTACGCAAAAGTTTTGCGTTATTTTCGCAAAGCAATAAATAAATATCCTGTACGTTTTCCTCAACGGTATATTCGCCGCTTCTGTCCGCGGAATAACCGCCCTCGGGAACTATAACGCGCGGAGTATCGGAAACAGCAAACAATTCAGGCGTTTTATCCAAAGGCGGAAGCTCGCCGCTGTTTTTCAGTTTTTTATAAGTATAAACCTTTTTCCCGTTTTTTTCAATTCTTACGCCCGTAAGAGACTTTGCGTTTTCGGGTATATATAATTTGTATTCGCCGAAGAATACCGCGTTATCTTCCCGCGAGTATGCAACTTCGTTGTTTTCATATTCAGTTTTGTTTGGGATAAAAAAAGTATTTTTATCGCAGAATTTTCCGTTTTTGCCGTATTCGATACGGACGATGTTTTCACTTAATAGCTGTACTCTGATGTTTCCTGAAATAATCTGTTCCATATATATTGACCTCTTGGGGTTTAAATTGATTACCCGCGTCGAGCTTACCGGGCGGGTAACCGTTTAATTTACTTTTCGTTAAAAACGCAGCGGGGATTTGCAACACCCCAGCAAACTTCAGCCTTTAACGCCGACTGAGTCCATCCGTCAACCTGCTCGTACTCTCCTAATGCAAAACGGTAAAGCGCTTCGTCTTCTCTGAAATTTGCATTGCTTGAAATCAAAATAGGTATGCCGTACTTATCTTCAAAATAGAACGAGCAATTTGTTCCGTCGCGGACTATGCGCACCCATATTCCGCCTTGCTTTACAAACAGCGTTGTAAACTCGGGATTAACGTCCGTGAGATGTCCCGCCTCAAAGTTTTTATACCGCAAGCCGTTTGCTTTGTCGTATGCAACACCGAAATTATACCAACCGGTATTTTGCAACGTGCATTTTCTGTTTAAATTTACGTTTGTCCAAACCGTTCCCGTATCAGGAAAATCAGAAAAATCACCGCTCTGCGAAGTCCAACCAATAAAGCACCGTATCGTAAAATTACGTGTTTCGGAATTTGCTCCGGCAGGGTCAGCCCAACCGTCTGGAAGCTTAACCGGCTCAACGGACGTGTCTAAAAGCTCGTCGTAAGGTATTTGCGAGTTACCGTTATTGTCCTGATAATATCTGCCGCAAGTGTTACAAAAATAATATCCGTTATAGCCTGCAACCTGCTCTTCATAAAAGTGCATATCGTGCCGCGTTTTAGCTATTTTAACGTCCGCTTCGGCGGTGGGTTTTGTTGCGTTTTTGTCGGAAAACAGCGCGCCGCAACCGCATTGATAATACGTATAATTTCCCTCTTCAAAACAGGTGGGGTTGCGCCCGTCCACCTTTTGCAAATTTGTATGCGCGCAGGCGGCGGGCTTGTCGTTTTCCTTTTGAGCGCCGCAGCCCGCAAAGACTGCCGCGCCTAAAACAAAAACTGTAGCAATACTCAATAATGCTTTAAATTTTTTCATACATTACCTTTTTAATTTATTGCGGGGCGGCGATATGCCGCCCCGCAAACTGCATTTTAATTATTCCGTAACGTCGCTTCCGCCCTCTACCGTTGTTGATACTTCGATATTAGAGTACGTAAAGTCGTCACCCGTGGCAAGAAACTTAATATCATTCTTTACGGTGCTGCCGATAGTCAAATCACCGCCGGAAGAAGGAGCCTCGGCTGCCTGGGTATCCACGTCAAGCTGTACCCATTCCGTGCCGTTCTGCGCATAAATATGTATAACGCCGTCCGCACGTACTACTTTTACGTTTAAACCGTCTGCAGAGTAAACCGCTTCGTTTATCCATTTTATCGAGCTGTCGTCGCCGTGCCATTTCTTTTCACTGTCAGGGTTAATATCCAGCGAGCCGGGATTAAGCTTAACAACGTCCGCTGCATTAGTTGTACGCAAGAACACAAAGAAACCTATTTCGCCTGCGCCGAACTGTAAGCCGAAACGGCTTGCCGCCCAGTCGTCGCCGTTCCTTCTCTGCAACGTGTTTTTAACATTGAAGGTAAGCGTAAGATTTTCGGAATTCTGCTGCTCTTCGGTCAAAACAAGGTCGGCGGATATTGCACGGTGTCCGTTTCTATCGGCTGCGCCGTTGCCCTTGATTGCTATTGTGCCGGCTGTATCGTCTACTGTAATTTCATCGGACGAACCGTAAGCAATGGTCTTTTCAAGCTCCGCGCTGACTGCGCCGCCGTCCGCGGGAACGGTAAGCGTAGTTACCTTATATCCGTAAACGTACACTTCGTATTCGCCGGGAATAAGCTGTGAAACGCCCTCTTTTTTAGTAAACTCGGTTACTGTGCCGTCTTTCTTTGCGGTAAGCTTAATAACGCTTTCATCGGTTAAGCCCTCGCCCGTAATTGTTAAATTAACCTCTACGGAAGCTTTTTCCAGAGTTGCAACAACGTTTACGTCGCCCGCCAGAATAAACGAATAAGTATATACGTTTCCGTTCTGAGTCCAGCCCGAAGTTACGGTATCATCGCCGATAACAAGCTGTTTAAGCTCGTAATTAGCCGCGGCTGTTACAGTAACGGTGCATTCCTCGTTTACAAAATACTCCTGCTTGTCGGTTGCGATTGCGCCTGTTTCTTCCGTTGCTACCGCCGCGTTAACGTTTAAGGCGGTTTGGGGAAGAGCTATTTTTATTTCCGATACGGTGTAATCGGAGCCCATTCCGAGGAATTTTATATCCGTTTCAGCGTTTGCCGCGCAGGAGGTTTCAAAGAACTTAATCCAGGCGCCGTCCGCATTGCAGGCAAAGAATTTAATGCTTGCGCCGTTGCGGATTGCACGGATATTTACGCCGTTTGCGCTTTCAGCAAGAGTTTCAACAAATCCGTAAGCCGCATAGGTGTCCGCATAACCCCACCCGTCGGCACCGAGTTTACAACCCGTAAGCGTATGTAAATCTATCTTGTTGTCATTAATATTCCACAAACTGACAGCCACGCCCTTATAACCTGCCAGAGCAATACCGAACGCATTATTCGGGTCATTATTGCCGCCAGCTACTTTAAGATTAAACTCAAGCTGTACGTTGGTTGCGTTTTTCACCTGATCGGAGAGCGTGAGAGAAGCTTCCGGCACGGAGGAGTTCCAACGATAGAAACCGTCCGTTTTCGTACCTTTGATTTTCGCGGTATTAATACTGATATCCGTATCCGTAACTTCAACCAACTCATTAAGGTTTACATAAGGCATACCGTGGTCGTCGTAGTTAATCTCTTCCTCTCTGACAGTAGCTATATCGCCGAATTTTAAGGTAATTTCGGTTGTTTCCTCCGTAATTGTTACAGTTGCCGTGCCGTAGCCGTAGTGTTTGCCGGAAATACTGAACACATATTCGCCCACATAAACGTCGCCCGTTGCCGAATACGTTCCGTCGCTGTTTTTAGTAAGCTCCAACTCGTAATGATAGTCGCCGTTGAGTACTAATTTTGAATTTTCTTCAAGCGTTACCTTTTCGTCCGCTTTATCTACAACGTTGATTTTAACGTCGGCTAACGCAGCCTCGGGAGTCTGCTCAAATACGGCGTTGACTTTTATATCGCCCGTTACGGTGAAAGTATAAGTATAAACCAAACCGTTCTTTGTCCAGCCTTCCGTTACAGTTTGCGCGTTACCGCCTTCGCCGATAACGATACTGCTTAAGCGGTATCCGTCCTCAGCCGTAATTGTAAGCGTGCACGCGTCGTTCCAGTAATATTCTTTACCGTAATTTTCCATATCGCAAATAATCGAGCCCGCGTCCGCGTTATTTACGGAAGCGTTGTAATCAACCTTAACGCCTTTTGCTACGGCAACTACGATATTCTGGTTTTCCATTATATTTGCAATTATCAGGGTGTACCTGACTCTGTTTGCGCCGAGGCTTTCAACCGTAACCGTGCTGAAATCGATTTGCTCGCCGTTTACCGTAATTGCGTTGGGGAAGTAACTCCAAGCTAAGTCCGCGTTGTCGGTTTCGATTACAAGAGTAGCCATATCGCCCTCTTCTACCGTAGGGTCTACGGTAATTTTATAACCGTGGCTGTTGTCGCCTGCAAAGTTTGCAACCACGTCAAATTCGGAAACGTCGCTCTCTTTGGGCACGCGTACTTTTATTCCGCTGATTTCGTAGTCGGAGCCTATACCCATAAATTTAACCATAGTATCGGCGTATTCGTAGCATTCCGCCGTATGTATAACTACCCATTCGTTGCCGTTACGCGCGGTGAATGTAATTTCAGCGCCGTCACGCTCTACGCGGAAATATGCGCCGCTGCCGTAAATAGCCGTTTCAAGCCATTTTAACGTGCCGTCCTTATCGTCGCCCCAGCCGTCTTCGCCCAGCCAGGTGCCTTTTAAGTTGTGAACTACAATTCCGTCCTCAGGCTTAGTTGCATCCCAGAAACTCAATGATGCGCCGTTGTGGAATTCGGTCATAGCCAAGCCGAACGCATTATTGGGTTGATTATTGGGGTTGGTAGCTTTGAGCTTGAAATCTACCACAACGTTTCTTGAAGCTTTTATTTCGTCGGAAAGGTTTAAGGTTGCCGCGGGAACGGTATTGCCGTTTCCCCACTGCCAGAAACCGTGGCCTTTATTACCTTCGATTGCGATACTGCCGTCGTTAACGGTAATGCAGTCCTCAAGCGGTATCTTATCCGACTTATTAGGGTCGTATACGGTGGGATTTGCATAATCGCCGTATTTTAACGTTATTTCAGACGTAGGCTCGCCGTCCACCTGTACGACAGCGGAGCAGTATCCGTTTGTTTTGCCGAGAATACTAAGCGTATACAGTCCGGGAACGAAATTACCGGAAAACGCGTACGTACCGTCCGCATTTTTAGTTAACTCAACCTCATAACGGGTGTCGCCCGCAATAAGCAAGCCCTTTGCGCCGTCTGCAAGCGTTACCTTATTGCCGTCTTTACCAAGCACGGTGAGCGTTGCGTTGCAGCTCTGTGCGGCAGCCGTGTAATTTGCGTCTATCTGAATACCGGTAATAGTATAATCGGAGCCGGCGCCCGTAAACTTTATATCGGTTTTGTCGTTTTCGGGGCAGGCAAGCGACCTGAACGCAACCCAGTTACCGTCTTTCTTTGCAAAGAACGTAATTGTATTGCCTGTGCGTACCGCACGGATATCCGCTCCGTTTTCGCTGTAAATAGCCGCTTCAAGCCATTTGAGCGTTGCCGCGTCGTCCGCCTTATACGTGTCGTTTCCGAGCTTGCTGCCGAGAACGTGCTGTAATTTTATACCGTCGGTTTCACCCTCGGTATCCCAGATGCTCAGCGCCGTGCCCTTGTAGGATTCGGTCATAACAATACCGAACGCGTTATTAGGTTGATTATTAGGTTTTTTTGCTTTTAACTTAAATTCAAGCTTAACATTATTGCTGTTCTTTATATCGTCGGAAAGATTAAGCGTAATCCCTGCAACGGGTTCGTTCCACTGCCAAAAACCGTCCACGCTCGAGGTGTTTATAGCAAGATAACGGTCGGTGTCGTTCATATGCGTAAGGTCTACGTAATAAGACTGCGACGTTGCGATTGCATAATTGAACTGCAACACTATTTCTTTTTCGCCGGCTTCCATCTTAACAGTATCGGAATATCTGTATTCTTCGTCCGCAGTTAAAACGGTGACGGTATAGTTGCCGGAAACAATTTTCTTTATAGTAAGTACGCCGTTGCCGCCTTTTTCTACTGTGTAGTCCGTACCCTCAACCAAGTCGGCTCCGTTCTGGCTGATTGTTACCGTTACGCCGTCAACAGAATCTATCGGAGTATTAGCGCCGTCTTTGCGCAATACGAGCTTTAAACGCTGGTCAACGTAAGTTACAAGCTGATAACTACAGTCGGGGCATTTACCCTCAGCATTCGGCGTGCCGTGAACAGCTTTTGTAGAAGCGTCTATTTCGCCGTCGTCGGGGCATTGCTTCCAGTGGTGGGTTACGGACGAACCCCATTCGGTGTAGCTGTGGTTATGGACTACAAGCTGATAGCCGCAGTCGGGGCATTTGCCCTCGGCGTTAGGCGTACCGTGGTTTGCCACCGTGCCCTCGTCTTTTGTTCCGTCTTCGGGACATTCTTTCCAATGCTGTGTTTGGCTGGTTCCCCATTTTGAATATTCGTGCTCGTGCTTATTGCAGCCGTCGCAGCCCGCAGCAATACCGCAGGACAATGCAAGCACTGCAAAAGGAATTGTTAATTTGAATTTTTTATTCATACTTTCCTCCTAAAATATTTAACGCTTTAAGCGTAAAATCCTTTTTAATTATTATTTATTTGATTACGTCGCCTGTAACCGGGTCAAAAACAAACAAGTCGTCGGCGGAAAACTTTACCGCTATTTTGTCGCCTGCGTTTAACTTGTATCTTGCGTCGAGCTTGCCTATCATATTTGTTCCGCAGAACTCGAAATGTACGTTATAATCTCCGCCTAAAAGCTCGGCTAAGGCGGGCTCGGTTACGTAATAACCGTCGTACTTTTTACCTGCTTCAACCTTTTCGATTTCAATGCGCTCGGGGCGGATACCTATAACCACCTTTTTGCCGCTTTCAACGCAGGAGCGCAACTGCTCTAATTTTTCCTTTGCTATCGTCTTTTCTTTAAGCCAAACCTCTTCCTCGCCTTCATTCTTTTTCTTGGAGAGATTTTTAAAAAATTCGATAGTGCGGACTATAAAATTTTGCTTTTTAGCCGTTTTCGTTTTTGCCTTGGTTTCGCCCAAAATAGATAAAACCTTTAAAATACTTTCCCTCGCCGATAAATCGAAGTTAGCATTTATCGCCTCGAATTCCTTGCACTTGTTCTCGTAAAAAGCCTTATACGCCCCTTTAAAATCTTTATCCGCGGGGATATTGAAGCCCCCGTAAGTAAACGCGTTTTTCTGTTTGTCGTACTCCATTTCAAACATATTCATAGACGGCGAACCGATAAAACGCGCTACGAACAGGTTGACGGGGTGGTTGTAAATTTCTTCGGGTGTGCCTATTTGCTGAACAAAACCGCGGCTCATAACCACTATGCGCGTAGCCATTGTCATTGCTTCTATCTGGTCGTGCGTTACGTATATGGTGGTTGCGTTGATACGGTTGTGCAGTTTAACGATTTCGCTACGCATTGTAAGGCGCAGCTTGGCGTCGAGGTTGGAAAGCGGTTCGTCCATAAGGAATATGGGCACGTTTTTTATAATTGCTCTTCCGAGCGCGACGCGCTGCATCTGACCGCCGGAAAGCTCTTTGGGGATTTTATCGAGATAGGGTGTTAAATCGAGCTTTTCGGCAGTTTCGTACACTTTTGTTTTGATTTCGTAATGCGTAAGCTTTCTTGTAACGATTTTTTCGGCGCCGTCTTCGTTTAAAACGTGGAATTTTTCGTTTAACTTAACGCCGCTTGCCTCTAACTTTGCCCTTTCTGCTTTTTCAAGCTCATCGAGCCGCGCTGTCAACCCGGACAAACCGGCATCAGGCGAGCCTAACAGCTTTACAAGCAATTTAGCCGAGCAATGCTCTATATCGAGGATAACAGCCATTTCTTCGGCAAGCGCGCCACCTTTCGCGCTCTTTGCGTGCTGCCCGAAAAGGTTTTTTATCTCGTCGAACTGATTTTTTTCAAACAAAGCTCTTATCTGGGCGCAGCTTAAAAGCGTTTGATTTACCACGGGCGCGGGATATGAGTTGATTGTGAGCGGAAACGCGATATTCTGGTACACGTTCATCTGCGGATACAGCGCGTAGCTCTGGAAAACTATCGCCATATGTCTGTCTTTGCACGGCTTGTAATTCAAAAGCTCGTCGCCGAGATAAACGTCGCCGTCGGTTATGTCTTCGAGTCCCGCAACCATTCTGAGAGTTGTGGATTTGCCGCAGCCCGAGGGTCCTACTATTACGATAAATTCGTTTTTCGCGATTTCGAGGTTGAAATCGTACACGGCTTTTTCGCCGTTGGGATATACCTTTACGAGGTGGCGCAAAGATAAGAAAGAATCTTTATTTGTTATATTTTCGGTTGTTTCCATAATTTACCCCTTAACACCGGTGGACGCAAGTCCCTCTATCATTTTGTTTTGCGTGAATAAGAAAATTATCAGTACGGGTATCAGCGAGAATACCGCAGTCGCCATAGACACGCCCTGCGCGCCCCAGGCAGAGCTTCCGCCGTAGCTTTCGGCAAGCGCAACGGTGATAGTTTGGATATACTGTCCCTCGCCCGCCATCAGTAGCTGCGGTCCCTGCAGATTGTTCCAGGACGCCGCAAACGTGAACAGGACGATTACCAGCATCGTTGATTTCGCAAGCGGGCAAACTATTTTTCTGAATATCGTAAAATGGCTTGCGCCGTCACTCTTTGCACTCTCTATGATTTCGACGGGTATCGTCTTGAAAAAGTTATGCATAAGTATTACGTTGAACACTCCGACGATACCGGGAATAGTCAACCAGAAATAGACGAGCGCATAAGTTGCGGCGGGAGAGCTTATGCCGAGCGTGCTTTTAACCGTTTGGAATATTACAAGACCTGGAGCGGTTGCTATAACCGTAGGCGCAGCCATCCAGGCGAAAAGCGCTTTCATAAACACTTTTTTGCCTTTCCAGCGCAGAAACACCACTACGTACGCGACGACCAAATCGATTAATACCGTAAGAATAACGGTAACGCTGGTACTCCATAAGGAGTTAAACATCCATTTGGGCATATTGTCGAGTTGTCCCTCGCTGTTGATGAAAAAGCCCGCATAATGTTTCAGAGTCCACTGCCCCGGAGTGGGAAAAATCTTTTCGGGATGCATCTGCAAATCCAAATCGGATTTAAAAGACGTTCCAAGCATATAAATTAAAGGGAAAATGAACAGAAGCGAAGCAAACGCCAGAACAATAAACGAAACAATTTTTTCGTTACGGGCAGTTATCTGCGATTTTGTAAGCCGCTTTTTTTGAACTGTCTTCATTCGCTCACCTCTTCTTTAAGTTTTAAGCTCTGCGCCTTTAACTCGGCAAACCTGGCATATGCAACGCTGTATTTATCGCCGCGCGGTCTGTCCGCCATTGCTTTACGCTGTAAAAATCCCAAAACCGCGGAAATCAAACCGAGCACCAGAGCCGCCGAACAGATAAAGCCCGTCAGTTTGGCATAAGTCAGTCCGCCCATCAGGTATTTTTGTATCCACATCATAGGGCTTACCAAAATATCCTGGTTTTCAATGGTGTTCAACACGTACGGCTGACCGTATAAGCTGAGCATTCCCACCACCGTACCGAACATCGTTAAAGAGAGCGTCGATTTCATAGCCGGGAGCGTGACGTGCAATATTTTGCGCCATCTTCCGCCGCCGTCCATTTCGCAGGCTTCGTAAAGCGATTTGGGAATATCACGCAGCACGCCCGAATAGATAACGAAATTTCCGCCTACACCGCTCCATATGCACAAAAGGAGTATTATTACCCAGCGCAGGAAATCGTCCTGAAAGGGTTTACCGCCGAGCCAGTCGATATCGGTTCCTAACAAGGAGTTGATAAGTCCCGAACCCGCCGGTCCGAAAAAGTTACAGAAAATAATACCAGCTATCGAAATTGATACCAAACTCGGGAGATATATGCAAGCCCTGAAAAACTTGTAGCCGGGAGGGCACATATTTATAAAATAAGCCAGAATGAAAGATATGATAGTGCCGATAGGGAAAGTACAAAGCGCGTAAACGGTAACGGGTCCGAACGACTCCCAGAACGATTGCGACATTGAAATATTGCTGTTGAACAGCATTTCAAAGTTCTTTAATCCGTAAAACTGAGTTGAGCTTACGTTATACGGGTCGTAACGCAAGAATACGTACACGAAGCCCATAACAAACGGTAAAACCGCAAAGAGCAATAAAATTATTATGAACGGAGCCAGGAGCACCCAGGCCGAAATCTGTTCTTTGACTCTTTGCCGCCGCCGCGCAATCAAATTTTCGTCTTTTACGCTTTCAGCAAAAGCTTTCATTATTTCACCCCTGACCAACAGCTTTTAATAAGTCTATCTGGGAATTAAGCGCTTTCTGTTTAACCCTTATAAGCTCATCGTAGTCCGTTTGCTTAGGAGAGTCAATGAGCAAAGCTTCCGAAAGTATCTGACTAAGATTATCGGATACGTCCTTATAATAAGGAGTAATACCCATAGTAATGAACGCGTCGAGGTAAGGATACCAATTATTTATAAAGTTCTTTACGCATTTGTTGTTTTTATAGACGTCCGAATCGGCTATAACATTAGAAAGGGTAACGTGACCCGCCTCCGCCCACTGAGCGCCTACGTCCGCTCTCTGCGTAAACCATTTTACAAATTCGCATATCGCCGCTTTCTGACTTATATCTTTTACCTTTTTGGTTATAGCCAGCATATGCGAGTCGCCGTATATCTTTTTAGCGTTATCGGAAGTTTCGTTTTCCATTGCAAACCAGCCGGAAACGCTCGTTCCGCCGATTATTTCCTCCGCCTGGCTGACTGATACTCCGTTAAGCTGCGCATACGCGTCTACGATGTTAGTACGGTACCAGGGCATACTTACGTAAAACAAAGATTCTTTTTTGTTGAAATCAGTTGCGCCCGCCATTTCGTGCACGCCTAATTTCGCATAACCGTTATCTATAAACGAACGCACGGATTCGATTGCTTTTCTATAAATACCGCGCTGTGATTCGTTGTCGTACCAGTCGCCGTACAAATCTTCCTTATACAGGTATCCTCCGTTCTGCAATACGGCGGTAGGCATTAAATATTTTGCAAAGAAATCTCCGCTGGATTCCCAGGAAATCGCCGTTTTTCTCGTCGCAGCCTTATAATCCGCGCAAACTTTTAAAAGCTCGGAACGGGTTTCGGGAACCTTATCCGTATACTCCGCAAGCATCTCTTTATTGTAATATACAACCATACTTGCCGCGTCTACCGGAACGCCGAACTGATAGTCCGTGCCGCCGTTTGAATATTGATTAACTCCTTGTGCAAACGCAGTTAAATCTATTTCAACGCCCGTTTCTTCCATAGCAACGTCGTAGGGCTGAATTACTCTGTAATCCAGGAACGACTTTATCGATTTCTGATGCGACATTATAATATCCGGCGCATTGCTTGCATTTTGCGTAATCTGGCGCGTAACCGTAGTTTCAAAATCTGTCTCGCCTACGCTTTGGCTGATTACGTTGATTTTACCGCGGTATTCGGCATTGAACTGAGCGATAAGCTGATTGAACGGATTTTTGTCAACGCCTCCGACTATGGTAGTAAGACGTATGCTTACGTCGTCGAACACAACGTTTCCGTTAGCGTCTTTATTGAGCTCGCCCTCGGTTGACCACCAGGTGCCGTCCGCGTTCAAATCGTCGTCCCCGCCGCCGCAGGCAGCTAAAGGCACGGTTAAAGCCAAAGCCAGCGATACACAAAATACGCTTAATAATTTCTTTTTCATTTATTTTTCCTCCTTATATTAACCCTTGGGCATAAGTTTTACGGCAAAACCGCCGTTTTTGAACATATCGATAGTTTCTTTATCCGTACTTGTTATATCCTTTGTCATTTTTATAACGACTTTGTTATCCAAAGGGTCGTTAATAAAGAACTCCGCTTCATACGTCTTATCCTTATCGAGGAACGAAAAATCTACCGTAACCATCGTATCGAGTATGCTGTTTACGCCGCCGACAAACCAGTTTTCGCCGCTTCTTACGGCGCCTACGTAATAAGTGTCAAGCTCGCCGCAGAGGAATTTTGTATCGTCGTGCCTTGCGGGTACGTACTTATAAAATTCTTTTATCTGCTCTTTCGTATACGTATACTCAAAATCCGCCATAGACGGGGTGCCGCATTCAAAGAGAATTGCGAGCGCCATATTCTGCGCCATAGTCATACCTGTCGTAAAAGGATTTACTACGGGCGTAAAATCGCTGGGTCCTATAACCGCGCGGGTAAACAGCTGGTTTACCGTAACGCTTGCGTCAATACCGGTATTTTCGTTGCCGCGTATTCCCTCGCGGTTGAGCGCGTTGGGATAAATTCTTCTTTCGCCGGTGGGCTTGTTGCAGCCGTGGCAGTTGACTATCATTTTACGCTTTGCGCATTCCTGATAAATGGTTTCGTACCACTCGATTGTTCCCGTATCTTCACCGTAGAACTTGGGGTTTTCGGCGTTCTGTCCGTCGAAGAAGTCAATTTTAATACCCGCAACTCCCCAGCTTTGCCATAAATCAAGCTTCTGTTCCAGAATTTCCTTTCTGCCGAAGCCGAAGTCCGGGAGCGAATTGCACCATACGATAATTTTAACTCCCTTTTCATCGGCTTCCTTTACAAATTTAATAAAATTATCCACGTTAAGTCCCGAGTTCCAGCCGCCGTCAACTATGATGTATTTCCAGCCCATTTCACTCGCTAAGTTGACGTAACGCCTGTGCATAGCATAATCCTGCTGCGAGGATATATTCAGATAAATCAGCCAGTCCCAGGCGGTAACGCCGGGCTCCACCCAGTCGTAATTATAAATTTCCTTTTCCTCGGCGGAAAGGGTATCGTAATTATCGGGTTTCCAGTACTCCGCGTCGTCGTAAACCTTTTCTACGAGTTCACTCTCCACAACCGTGCCTAAATCGCCCGTTATTCCCATTCTCCAGGGTGAAGTGAAGGGATAGTCGATTTTGTTATCGTCAATCATAAATCCGGCAGGGGTAGGTACCGTCTGTAAAATACCAGTGCCCTCGTTTTCTTCCGCCTCTTTTAAGAACGAGCCGTAGAAGCCGCTGCCTATAAGACCGGACTCGGTGACAAGCGAATAGATTTCGCTGCCCTTTACTTTATACAAAACAGGCATAGAAACATAGGTTTGCGCAAGGTCGTCGCTGCGCATATAGTTATACGCTTCCTCGTAAGCATAGAAATTCTGACCGTTAATGCCGTTGAAAGGCATAACCCAACAGCTGGAATTGGCGGGAATCGCAAATTCCGTATCCTCGCTTAACACGGTCATAGTGCCTTCGCTTCCGTTAACGGCTCTAATACCGTATCTGAACGCGTAACCGTCGTCATAAGCGCGCATAGTCAAATCGAGATAGAAAGCCCAGCCCTTGAACGTTATCGTTGTTTCGTTGCAGTCGTACGTCACTCTTTCGTGCTTGCCCGTTATATTTTCGTACTCGCCCTGTACTCTCTGCGACTTGACGTCTTCTACCGTAAGCAAACGGAAGTCATCCTCCTCGATAGTAAAGCCCAAAGCCGATTTATCAACTACCGTCACGTCACCCTTTTTGACTGTGTACGACAGTTCGCCCGCACTGTCCATAGTGATTTCGGACTTGATACTGCCGTCGGGAGACGAAACAGTCCAGCTGCCTTTATCAGACATATCGGGGTCTACTGCTTTCTGTCCGCACGCGGTCATAAGCGTTATGCCGCTTACAAGACAGCTTACGCAGGTTATTCCTGCAATTACAGATAATATTTTTCTCATCTTATCTACCTCAGTTATTTATTTCAAATCCGATTGCCGTAGTCATCTCGGCTAATCTTTGAGCAAAATTCAATTCTTTTTCGGAAAGCATAGGAACAATATATTTTTCCGCGCAAACGGAGTTGACTATCTTCTTGCCCGCCGTGTAGCCGTCATAGGTGTAGAAGTTTGCGGGATCGCCTACCTGTTCAAGAATATCTTTGTACTCCGCGTCAAAATTTTCGGTATCGGTGCAGGACTTGCGTACGGGATACCAGCCCTCTTCGGTAAACGCCTCGGAGTGTTTGCTGCAATAATCTGCAAATACCGCGCCCGCGGCAAGCTGTAAGTGGGATACTTTACCAGCCTTGTAAAATGCAAGACCGAAGGTATGAACGGGAATCCTTGCTGCGGCTTCGTCCGTGTTGTCGGTAAACAGGTTGGAAAGCGGCAGTATTCCGAGATTGTCATAGCCTTTTACCAGACCGTTGCTGCAACCGTAATTTACCAGACACATAAGCGAATTTCCCGCTTTAACCGCATTTATAGGTGTGTGGTCGTCGTAGGAAGAGCTGTCGCCGACGCCGCCGTGGCATTCGCCGCCCGCACCGAACAGGTTGTATGTGTTTGTGAGCGCAGCAAGCGCGCCGTTCTGTACGCTTTGTTCGTTCCATCTGTTGCCGTACATCGAAGTTTCGGAATCGTACGTGTAATATTCCGCGCCGTTCTGTAAGAAAGCAACGCTGCTCGGAGCTTCTTTATACGTCCAGTCCGTATTCGTCATTATCGATTTGAAATTAGAATTAGAAGAGTGCTCGCCCTCGTACGCCTTTTTAAGCAACGCGGAAAGCTCTGTGTAGTTGGATGGAAGCTCGCCGCCGTTATACTTTTGCATAAGCGTTTTGTTATAAACTACGTAAGGCACGCTTGCAAGCATAGGCACGGAAGTTAACGCGCCTTTGTACAGACTGTCCTGCAAAGCGCCCGCGTACCAGTCGTCGAGCGAGTACTCTATATCCGCCATTGCATATATGTCGGATACGGAGTAATACGTACCCTCGTTTACGCTTTTTTCGGGAGTAGACTGCAATCTTACGGAATATGTGTTCTGGTCGTACAGCGCAGGCGTTGCAATTACCTTTATTTTACCCTCGTATTCTTTATTGAACTGTTCGGCAAGCTTAGAGAAAATAGCCTGACCTTTACCGTTGTCCGCAAGCCATACGTTAACGCTCACGTTATCGTAAATTATTTTGCCGTTCGCATCGCGCGGGATTGTATTTTTTGCAACGTAGCCTGCATAGAGCGTTGTTGCGGAATCTACCGTGTCGCTTGCAAAATCCCACTTTTGCGTGCAAGCCTTATCCTTATACCAGCCGCCGAGGTCCATTCCGAGTCTGTTCACCTTATCGGAGGTAGGCGCATAGCTCTCGTCAATTTTTCCGTTCTTATCCACGCTGATCGTAAACGGAGAGCGGCTGCCGGGATAGTTATAGTTAAACGTTACCGGCACTTTACCCTCGTAAACGGTCCAGGCTGCATAGAGATTGAGGTTTGACGTAACTTTTTCGGAAAAATCGAATACGTTTTTACAATCCGCATCGGTATACCAGTCTTTGAGTTTAAACCCGTCGCGGGGGGCGTTCCAGTCAACGGCGGTAGTTCCTGTCGGAATTTCCACCTTTCTCTCTCCCGCGTCGTCGTAGTTAAGATGATATACGACTTCCACCTTGGCGCTACTGCTAACCTGCCCGCAGGCAGAAAGAAATACAGACGCCGCACCCATTGCGATAATAATACTTAATAAAATTGTCGCAATTCTTAGTTTTTTCATAGTTTTCCTCCTATTCATTTAAATTTTTTAATTGACTGAAATATTTTTAACGCCTGCGCCGTTTCGCGCAAAAACATTGACCGCCGTGCGTTATTTTAATTTTTCTAATACCAGCGCCTCGTAAGGCGCTATTTCATATCTTCCCGAAAGCCGTCTGTCTGTAATTAAGTCCTTATACTCTCCGTCGAGAACAATATAGCCGTTTCTGTTTTCAGCTTCAACGGCGATTATGCCGTTTTCACGCCCGCTTCTTTCAACAAGAATTACGTTGTCGCCCGCCTCCGCAACAGGACTGCGGTTGACAAGCCTTAATAAATCGCCGTGGGAAATAACGCTGCCTACAAGAATTAACTTGCCCTTGCCGACTTTACGCTCGGTGATTACCGAAAGCGGCGCAAACTCTCCCTCGATATAATGTGCAAGGCTTTTGGTTCCCTCTCTGCACTCGTAAGCGTCAAAGCATACCGAAACGAAACATTCGCCGTCGTTGGTCCAACGCGCTTTAAAAACGTTATTGTCTATCGGCTTCTGATATTTCGTATATACTCCCGCCAACTCTTCTAAAAAGCCGAACGGAGAATGGGTATATTTGCTGACGTCGCCGTTCATTATGTCGCTCATAGGCCCCACAATCCAGGTTCCGCCGTTTTTAACCCAGTCGCAAACGCGTTCTTTCAACCCGTTTTCGTCCGCAGTAGCCAAAAACGGAGATATAAGCACTTCGTATCCGTCCAGAGAATGCGGTGTGTCGATTACGTCCACGTTGTAGTGGCGGAGCGCCGAATAGTAGTTTTTTAAAATCAAGCTACGGTACTCTATATCCTTTACCAGAGGCGCCGCGCTGAGGCTGTTTTCCGCCGTGGAGGAAAAATGTATTGCTATTTTACTCTTTACCGTGCTGCCCGTTAAAAACTTTTCGCATTTTTCAAGGTCTGCGCACGCTCTTTTTACTTCTTCGGATACGCGGTACAATCTACCGGCGGTGGAATACAGCGCACCGTGCGCCATTTCCTGACCGTTTTTGGGAGCGCGAAACAGCCAGTATAAATTCATTTCCCCGCCCTTTGCGATAGGAAGAAAGGTATTTATATAGCAGTTGCCCGCGGGGCGGTAACCGCAATCCGCGTACTCGCTTCCGTTCCAACCCACCTGCGTTTCGGTAACCCAGAAAGGTTTATCCTTAACGCAACGCAGAAAGTCATAAGAAAATGCCGTATCTGCCAGCTCGCCAGCGGGATTGTAATGGTTGAACTGCACAGTATCGAGATTTTCGTTAACGTCGTAATAGCTAAGATAATTGTGCGCCATCATATCAGTGCCTACGTTTTTGCAACCGTAACTATGTAGTATTTCAGCCTGTTCGTCTACGTAAAGCTTAATCTGACGGCATTGAAAATTCCACCATTCTTTTCTGAGCGAAGGATGACGCCACTGCTTGGGATAGGGCGGTTCGATTTCATTAAAATCCGAATAGCACAAAGACCACCGCATCATACCCCAGGATTGATTGAGTTTATCTACCGACCCGAATTTTTGTTTAAGACGTTTGCGGAAAGCGTTTTTGCAGTTTTCGCAATAACAGCCCTCGTTATAAGGAAACAGCTCGTTATCTATCTGCCAACCGATAATCCCTTTTCTTTTTGCAAAAGCTTTTGCCATTTCAGTGACTATCACACGCGTTTTCTCGCGTAAAATTTCCGAAGTTTTACAGGAGTGCTGACGCGACGAAACGTCCGCTCTTATCAAATCTTCCATAACTTTGCGCGTTTCGGGATATTTATTGAACAACCATCTCGGAGGCGTTGCAGTCGGCGTGCACATTACCGTATAAATGCCGTTTTCATACAATTTATCTACTACTTTCGTCAGCCAGCCGAAATCGAACACACCTTCTTCGGGCTCCATTTTCGCCCAGGCAAATTCGCCGACGCGCAGCGTGTTTATTCCTAATTGCTTACAGCGCATTATGTCGTTGTCTATTTCATTCTCGTCCCAAAGCTCGGGATAGTACGCCGCACCGATATATAACTTTTCCATTAATTTTACCTATTCCCTCTTGTTATTTTTAGCTTTTGTCTTTTAACCGTCGTTTTCGTTGTCGTCTTCCGCACTATCTCTTACTCTTCCCGAAATATAAAACACCGCCGTTCTAACAAGGAGAATAATGGCAAATATAAGCGGCATAAACAAGTACAGCTTACGCGCAAACATAAAGAACCCGAGTATAAAAGTCAGTAAACCCGTAGCAAGCGCCGAAATCCAGACAAATGAATTTACTGTTTTATAACAGTCGGTAAACTTCGCCGCTTGTTGTTTCTTTCCCGCTTTTTCTATCAAAAACAAAACAAATCCTATTATCACCGGAATAAGAATATATCCGGGAGCCAACTGTATCGCGCTCGTAAAATACGACGACATATAATAACCGACGGAATTGTAAAACACGTCTTTTATAAAACCGTCCACCGAATTTTCGTCAAGCACGCCGTTTGCGCAGTCTTTATAGTAACCTGTAAATACCGCCGGTATTCCGTTATCCGTCTGAAACGACCCGATACAGATATCGTCCAACATATACAGATAATTCTTGTTATCGCCCAAAACAAAGTTCAGGTAGTAATAATCGCAGAGCACGGGCGCTTTAGCGCTCATCAATGCGGACTCGAAATCGGTATAATAATACCTGACGTACAAAAAGTAAATTTCCTTTGCGTATTCGTCGCCGCTTAAATTGCTTTGTTTGAGTTTTTTGTATTCCGCGGCGGCGCTTTTGTTATAACCGTCCGTTCCCTCTTCGCTGATACCTGCAATATAGCTCTCGCACTTTGCCGTTAATTCGTCGGTCAACTCCAACGGTTTATCCGTGTAACGGTATTCAAGGCTGTAATTTTCTTTCTCTTTATCCGTGAGCTTTAAATAATCTTCATAGCTTATTTCTTCGCTGCCTTTAACCGCAACCTGCGAAAATTCAATCAAGGTATCGGACGCACGCGTATCGATTATTAAATTGTAACCGTTAAGCGCGTATTTTTCCCTGTCGCCGTCATAAGCATAAGTATTAACTATAATATTGCCGTTTGCTATGCCGTCTTTTATTTCGACGTTCAGCTCATCCGAAGAAACTGCTTTGTGCACAAATTCTTTATAACTGACGGCATTGTCGTAATGCTTTGAAAAAGGTACCACGTCGGAAGCCATAAAACCGAACATAAAAAATACAAAAGACAATACTATTGCCAAAACCACGGAAGTAAAGCCGTATTTTGCCGATTTTGCCGCAAGTTTATCGTTGAAAAAACTCAATCCGAAAACTTTTAACCACTCTGTCATTTTTCTTCTCCCGCCGTTATCTGAACAGCATACCTTTTTCTTTTATCCACAAAAAGGGGTCGTCGGTGCTTCCGTTTTTCTTATACTCCTGCGGGGATATTCCTTTTATGCTTTTAAAAACCCGCGAAAAATACGCTTCGTCCTCAAATCCCACCCAGCCTGCAACTTCCGACATTGCAGGATTGTATAACTGAATACCCTCGCAAGCTATTGAAATACGGTAAGCGTTAAGATACTCAATAGGAGTCATATCAAGCATTTCCAAAAATAATCTGTTGAGCGAGCGTACCGACATACCGTGAAGCTGCGCTATGGTTTCGGTAGTCAACGACGGCGACATATGGTTGTTATTGATGTAAACGAGAATATTGCGTATCTGCGTTTTATTTCTGTTGTCGCGCAAAGAGGTTTTTGCCATAAGCTCCTGCTCGATAAATTTGCCGAAAATCAGCATTAAATAAGCCGAGCAGCGCAAATACTGTACTTCGCTCATATCGTAGCATTCGTACATATTGCGCATAAGAATGATAAAGTCATTCAAATCTTTGATGTGCTTTTTTATATTGTCTTTACCAAAACCGCAAAGAGCCACAAGCTCGTTTATTCCCGTTCCGCTGAATTCCACCCAGATATACGACCAGGGATCCTGGTTGTCGGGACAGTAACTGTATTTTTCGTTTTCGTACAGCAAAAAAGTGTCGTTTTTGCCAAGCTCGTACCTTTTCCCGTTGCCGTCGATTAAAGTTCCTTTACCGAACAATACAAAATGCAACGCATAACAGGGACGTATACAGTTTGTAGTTTTCTTTCTGGCGTCGCAAAATTCCTGCCCCACCTTTTTTATATTGATTTTTAAGTTTTTATCGTCCAGATTATCTATATTTAATGCAATTTCCATAAGCCCCTAATCCGTTAAAAGCAATCATCTTTTGACTTTTATTTTCATTTTATAGTTTAATAAAAAATACCTTGCAGTCAACACAACATTGTTATTTTGTCCAAATAATCCAAATTTACTAATTTCAGACGCACCGCTTGCCAAAAAGCTCCGACAATCCGTTATTATAAATCCAGCTATTTAACCGCCGAAACTTCATTAATTTACTAACGGTAAAAACGCCTTTTTATAAGATTGGCAGAAATAAAAAATGCCGCTCTCTTACGAGAACGGCATTGCAGAATATACCGTTTATCATTGAGTCGCCAAACCAAAATTACAATTCGCTAAAGGGATTTGTAAACAACAATCAGGGTATAGTTCTACCTACACTATGCCCCTTAGCGAAAATGAATATATAATTTTGATTTGGCTATTCTATTTTATCAAATAACGGCTTTACTGTCAATATATTACTTTAAATTACTTATCCTGTCATAACCCTTACCGTCAAGGTTAACGGTATATATTACGATTTTATCCCGCCACAAAAAAAGAGCTTACTCCTGTTTTGAATAAGCTCTGAAAATCTGATTTTGTATTACCGTTTATTAACATAACATAACGCCTTGCCGGTTTGTCTTGACTTATCGCCGCTGCCGTGATAGAATGAAACTGTATTATACAGTTCCTTAAGGAAGAAAAAATGTACTTGGAAGATTTGGTTGAAGAAACGCTCGAAGAGTTTCTTTTGGAATGCGTAGGGGATAAAGTTGAGGAAGTTTTGCAATTACCCGCTATGCTCGAGGGTATAGAATATCTTGAAGACAAGGATGAGCTGATAGCAGAAACGGACGAGTGCGAAATACTTGACGTCGGTGACTACTCGCTTTGCACTGCTATGAAGAGAACGGAAAAATATATATTATGTACTCGCTCGACTACATTTTGCAGACCTTTATCAATTCGGAATTCATCTGGCGCATACAAGGCACGATAAAAGCCCAACTCAGCATACCCGACACAAATTCAGTTGACTGGTTGGAATTTGATAACGGCGACAAAAACTTTGAAGAGCTTTACGAAAAGTATAAACATCTTGTACACTTTGACAGGATTGACTACGTTTTTATCGAAGCGGACACTATATAGTTCCGTCTGCAACCTTTTCTGCGCACGTTGTATGAATAAATAGCGTTGAATTTAATATTTTAATTTTGTTATAAATATTAATTGCCCGGGTTTTTCCCGGGCAATTATTTGTTTTATTTACATTACTCACTTTCTCGGATTCTTGATGTTAGCTTGAGCCGCTATATAACTAAACAATACAAAATTTTATATTAAAGCTCCGTCTATTAACCAGTTATAGCGGACATTTTTATTGAATTCTTCTTTGATTTCCAAATCATCCCCATCCACATGATCAACAATTATAATTTGAGGTTTAAAGCCCACTTCTTCTTCAATTTTTGCTATCTCATCAAAAATGGCTTTGTACATTGAATTAACTGCAGTAATATCAGCAGATGTACGTTTCTTATTACTATCTCCTTGAGGAAAATAAACTTGACTAGGTTGATCAAAAAACATTATTAACGGCATTGGTGAATTTTTCTGCTTTGCAAAATAATGCAGAAAACTTAAGAACAATGCAATGTGACAAGAAACCCAGTTAGCCCCACTACCCATTTCATCCAAATGAATTTTTTCTTTTTTATTTTGCTGATACACATCAAATGAAGAATCCAATAATCCAAAATTTAAATTAATAGGTTTATACTCTTCCTCAAAATCTAGACATTGAGCAAGTCTGTTCATATTGTCAGCAATAAATACTTCCGCTTTTGCTTTTTTTGACTCAACATCAAAACCTTTTATTTTTTCCTCGTAATATTTAATTTTCTCTTCCAACTCTTTAATTTCCATATCCGTGTCAACAAAAATCTCTTTGTCGCACATATCCGCAAAAACACCAATTTTGGCTTTTGCATAATTTATTTGACTAATTTTTGTAGAAAGCTCTTTAGATGTAATATATTTTTCTTCGATTTCTTTTTTTTGTTTCCACACCTTCTTTATCTGATCAATTACTTTTTGTTTTTCGCGCTCAAATAATCTTATTTCCTCAGAAAAATCTGATGTATATAACTCTGTAATTTTCAATTCATTATCTAACCAATCAGACGATTGTCTTATTAATTCATCTTGCGCATTTAACTCATCATATTTATGCCCACAAAGAGGGCATAAATAATTTTCCACATTGATTGGACTTGCTAAAGTTTCTTCGCTCAAATTTCTAAGCATGGCGGAAAAATTCTTACCATTATTAGAGCAGTCTTTTAAATTATTGATTTTATTTTTCCATTCTGTTTCTTGTTCCCTAAGTTCGGCTAACTGCTTTTTCAGTTCATTATATCTTACATCAATTTGATCTCCACTTAAAAACTGAGACTCGTCAAATTCCGGAAGATTAAGCGCCAAATTTTTGAGTTCATTTAAAGATAAAACCGAATCAAATTGAGAATACGGCTTATCAAGTAATGCATAGTAATTTTTCAATAATATTTGAAGATTCTCTTTTACATAATGAGATCTCTTTTCAGCTTCTCGCTGCTTTTTCATTTGAAGCTTTAATTGATTTTTTAATTCATTAAGCCTTATTAAATCGCTATAATATTCTTGACTAATTATCCCCGCAAATACTGGGAACTGTTCAATAACATCCTTGCGTTTATAATAATCAGAGAACCTATAAAACAAAGCAAACTTGCTTGCAATTAAATTTTGATGCTGAAACAAATAGGACACCATATTTCTTAAAGATGCTTTTTTGCTTCCATCTTCTTCATTGATTGAAAGATTAGTTATTTTTAAACCTAACGCTGTTTCAATTTCATATTGGACCGTTAAACGCGGTACAAAGTTTTTATCGTCAAAGTATTGTAAATCTAATGATTGCACATCAAAATTCCAATCTTCTTTTACTATGCACATTTTCCCTTCATTTTCCCAACTTTGTCGCGCTATTATATATGTATTATTTTCAATCCAAAATGCAATCACATATAAGTGGGTAAACTCTGTAATTTTTCCTTTAGGTATGGTAGATCTCCTACTACATAAACAATAATCAATTATTTCTACTAATGCACTTTTACCCGTTTTCGACCTACCAGTTATAATGTTTACACCTTCATTTAAGTCGACTTCTCTCTTTGCTCCTGAATTGTTAAAAAGAATAATTGCTTTTAAAAAACTTCTCATAATTACTCTGCCCCCAAAAATTCTAATATTTCTTTATTTGTATATTGAGAAAGTATAACTCCTAAATAGTGCGAACATCTCAGCCAATCTTTTACGCAACCCGAATATTTAGTATAATCTATCTTTTCCACCAGAAAGAGCTTCCCTTTTTTTAAATTAATTTTCTTCTCAGAAGCTAGTATTATAACTGAATTCTTACTTTGAGATTCAAGCAAATTGTATCTCGTAAAAAATCCTGCCAATCGTGTTTTACCAGATACTTGAATATTATTGACACTTTGTTTAGTCCCAAACAATGTGTCTAATCTACTAAATTTATTTGCAGTTTTCAATTTCTCGCGTGACTCTAAATAAAATAAAATTGGCAATACAATGAAAGAAATACCCAAATCACATTCTCTACTATATCCACTTAAAAAACCTTGAATAAGTAACGCTGAAAAGTGCGGATTGGATGATAAACACTTTATATTATTTATGCTCATTATCATTC
>CAJUPX010000006.1:77931-81262 GCA_910588685.1 uncultured Christensenellaceae bacterium
ATCTATATTGTGAATCACACCATGTTGAAAATAATCTTTATTACTTATTATTGAGCCAAAATCTTCTGCACTCCACATCATAACGTCATTATACAATCTTTTAGATATTTTTTTCTTATCCGCAATGGGAAGTCCATCCGCTTCCAATTCACTATTAGATTTAGAATAAAACAGCTTTTTACCTAAAGAATCCCCATATTCTCCCAAATCTTTTAAATAAGTAGGATTATTCCTAAAATATCTTGCAATAGTTAAATCTGTTTTCCAATAATCAGAAATGGCTTCAGGAATCACTTTATCATAATCTATTTCTCTAATAGCTTCAACAAATCTTTTTTGTTGTAAAACGCCAATTTGTTCCTGTGGCACTTCTGTTTTGGCATAATCATCAGGAAGTGGTACCACGCCAGGTTTTATATAAGATGGCGATACTTCCTGTGTTATTTGTTCAAACAATTCTCTTGTTACTTCCCATTTGTGAGGAGGATCTTTTACTTGTATTAAGATACGACCTAACAATGCACCGATATAAGGATCCCGATTTTGCTTAGGAATATTTGATATGTATTTATCAAATATTTTTGATACACCTGTTATTGTCGCACACGCTGATTCTATTCTAAATTTTTCTAAAATTTTTAACAGTTTCTGCTCGTCTAAAGTATCGTTAAAAATTCTATTAAATTGTTCTCTGAATTTAATTTCAGGTTTCTTAACAAGTGCTCCAATATTCCTAATAGTGTCCAGCTTTTTTTCACTTGATAAAGAATTCCAATTATAAAATGAAGAATCTTTATCAATTTTTGCAGTTGTATTTAATATTAAATCTGAAAAATTTTTTATCCTATCATACTCATTGTACCAGTTAGCTAACGTTTTCCAAAAATCAACATCTCTATTGGAAAGATTTTTATTGATTAAATGATGTTTTACCTCTTTTTGAAATCCGCCGTTAATGTTACTTAATACACTTACATCTCCATTAACTTCAATTTGAAGGACTTCGCTTTCGTTTAATTCAAAACAATCTCTGAGGGCTATAAGATATTGATAAATGTCGCCAACTTTAGTCAAAGTCGCATCATTTTTAGCTCTTGTAGTACTCATCCTTTTCTCCTTATTAAATTTGCAAACTCAAAGTAATAGCTATAGCTTATAGTTTCTAAAATACATTAATTAAATGTAATTTATTGCGTTTCTGTGGCAAAAGTTATAACACCACCTACACCCGCTGCATAAATCTTTATTCACATGTGCTTTTTTAATTCCATTTGCGTTAATCTTTAATTCCAACGCTAAACACATCCTATCACAACAATTACCACAGCCAGCACATTTCGTCTCATCAATATTGGCTATTAACTTGCTTTTTATTTGAACATTTTTATAACTAAACGCGCTGTCAGCACTGTTTAATATATGTTTCAATGCTTGTCCTTTCATTTCATTAACATTTGGAAAGATATTATAATTTTTAAGTTTTTCATTAAATGATTTAAAAATATTAATTCTTTTCCATGCAACTGCACTGGAAAGTTGTACCACACTTGCCCCCAGCATTATCGCTTCAATACCATTTTCGGGTTCAACAATACCCCCAACACACGCCAAATCAAGTTTTTTTGTTACAGCGATCTTATTCATTTTATAAAGTCTATAATAAGTTAAATATCTTTCAAAAGGCCCGTATATTCCACTAGGAGCCCACTTATCATTAATTTTATAAAATGGCCCTTTTAAATCGTTAATTTCTGGAGGGACAATCCCCAAATACGCATTAGAAACAGTAACTGAATTTATTTCATCGGTAATTTCTTTAAATATACTATATTCAGTTGAGTCAGGAGGAAGTTTTAGAGATATAGGTAATTTAGTTTTTCTCCTAATTTCTTGCAAAATTTCAAGATTTAAATTGCTACCATTTCCCTCAGAAATAACGTTCGGGCATGAAAAATTTAGCTCTATACCATCAATTGCAATACAAGATAAAGCGTCAACAGCACGTAATATTTCTTCTCTTCTCCCAATATTCGCAACACTTCCAATTACAGGAATTGACACTGAATTTTTTGTTTTCTTTGCAAGATTTACACCATAATTTAAAGTAATAAGATTAGAATATGTAGGACCAAATACCGTAAAAGCCATAGCGTCATTTTTTTCTATACCGGTTTTTAATGGTATACTATCCAACAACATCTTGTTAAATAGATCATTTTCCTTACTATTACCTCTTGCAGGGTTAACAGATGGCAAAATAATTGCGCCTGCTCCCATTTTTACTATGTTTTGAAAATAATTTACTTGCTTATCTACACTAATATTAGACATTAAAGAAATAGAAGCTAATATAAATGGTGAATTTAAATTTAGTCCCATCCATTCACAACTAATGTTTTTCATTTGTACTCACCAATAAAATTACACTATTTATCTTGATACCCTTCACGGGTTTTAACTTTATCAGGATGCCGTTGTACCCAAGTCTTTTGGCACTTATGTGACAACTTAATTATTTCTATAGACATTATTGGTTCATTTGAACTGATAGTTACATTAATATTGCTTCTATTTGTAATCGGAAAACAAAATTGACCTTTAAACCCCGGGTCTACAAAATAACTTAAATCTACGCTAATTCCCTTTCGCAACCACGAAGAAATAGGGCTTGCATGAAACAATATATTTTCGGGCAAATCAAACTCCTCGCGCGTATAAATTAAAATTGTTTCTTTAGGTTTTAATTCAATTTTCGCCGGTCCCGTTTTTTGAATTTTTAAAGATTCCGTAGGCCAAGTATAAGTACTGTTAGCTTCATTCATGGTTTGCCTTTTATATTCATATCCTAAAGCGCAATCATATGAAGCGGCTTCAATGTAGTTTAGATTTCCCCCTTTAATTATTTTTCCCTCATTTATTAAATCTTCAATTTCATAATCCACCAAAATATGTTCTTCATTACTTAAACTAAACAGATTCGTTTCATTACTCTTACTATAAATCAATTTTTTGGGAAGCAACTCTCTTTGATATTTATTTAATTCTAAATGTATGATTTCATAATCTAAAGATTCTTTTGTTTCAATAAGAATTATTCCCGAATCATCGCCAGTGCCCAATTTGGGAATACCCAATTGAATAATCGGTCTCTTGAATAAACAATCCGCATAATCCCTAATTTGTAAACAAGATTCTTCATGCAAATGTCCGTGAATAAATAATTCATACCCGTGATCTATTGCTGTACGCATAAACTCATATCCGCCAACGGTCTTATCATATTCTTTAACGTTGATAAACCGCTCTGCTCCGCTTAACAAGGGATGATGAG
>CAJUPX010000006.1:81272-88526 GCA_910588685.1 uncultured Christensenellaceae bacterium
TGCTTCCGCTTCTATTGAGGGGATATCATAACTTATATGTGAATTTAAATACTCAAAAATCTTATCTTTAATTTCTGCATCTTCTTCAGAAATATTTTTGACTAAAGGGATTAATTCAGCCACCTCAGGATCGACGGTATCACTATTGTTTACCGTACTTTCACAGGCAAAAATAAGTTTTAAATTATTAAAAATATAAACAGGAGCATATTTTGATAAACATTCTGAGAACGGCGTACAGTAATTTTGAGTTCTCTCTTTAAATCGTTTTAAACAATCGCCTGATATTTGTCTTATAATGTCATGATTCCCAGGCACAATTAAAATATGTTCAGAAGAATTGTCATTAAATATGCCAAACTCTTTTTTAGTTATACGCTCTAAAAATTCAAGAAATAGATTAAATGCTTTCTCTTTATCTTCATTTTTATTTGGTCCAAAAATGTAGTCACCGCAAAATACAATAATATCTATTCTTTTTTCGTTTATAAACGTATTTTTCAACGCGCTCTCTAAAAGTTCTAAAGTATCAGTTAAAGTTTTATCTATTATTTCATTTTTTATATTAGTGTCATTCCCTCGTTCGTAATGCAAATCAGACACACACAATATCCTTGCCATTTTCTCACCATTTATTAAAACTCATTCTTTATTTAATAACCAATTTTTAATCGCCTCTTTAATCAAGTGCGTTCTGTTCGATGAAGTGTTCGCCTCATTATCATCTTTATAATAAACATAAAAGTACCTGTCCTTCTCGCTTTTATTGTCAATATGATTTTCAAAAAGAAGCGGTATTTGACTAATTGGAAGTATTTCATCCCCCATATCCAAATACACTTTATTAGGGTCAAGTTTTTTTTGTTTGAATTCGGTAACAACGTATATTACTTCAGTTAAATTTATATCTTGAGCCACGGGCACATCTTCTTCAGTAATTCTTTCTTTAATACATTCATTAATCGCTTTAACAGAGTCGGTTTTCAAATATCCGGCTTCAATCTTCTTGGGTTTTGTCGTCCCTAAAAACGGTTTCGATGTATCGGTTTGTGATTGCAATTTTTTCAAAGCATTTTCTTTCTGGCCTGTCGTAAAAGAGTCAAACACCAGTTCGAATTCAGCAAGCGACTTGTATAAGCTTTTATTGTATGCTCTTGAAAAAAGTTGGTCTATTAAATCGGCGTATTTCTTTGTTAATTTAAACTTATCATTCTGATTGCGAATATACTTTATTGCCGTCCAGATATAATAATCGTCAAGTTTATCCAGATTATTAAAGTCCAATTTCCACGAAGGGAAATCATTTTCATCTTTACCGCAATATTCCGCTATTTCCTTCGTTATAACTGGAATCAAAAAGTTAGCATAGTAAATAACTTTATGATGGGCATATACCCATAAATATAAATAATTTCTTGCTTCCAAAACGTTTGCAATTACGTTTATCGCTTGTTTTTTAAATCCTAAAGAATAAGTATAATATCCCACGTCAGAGGGCTTTTTATGATATGTAAAGTGCTCTTTAAAGGTATCGCCCAATATTTCCACTTGTGATATATCACCGTCCAATTTTTTTAAAGAAAATAACTTTAAAGAACCAACGGATTCAAATTCACCCGTTATAGTGAGATTACAAATCCCAAACACATAAATTTCAATAGCACTTTTAGCTTCAATTTTTAAATCCGTACATAGAGTCGCTTTTTCAAAATAAGCACTAAAAGTTGATTTATTAGGTTTACCTATTAATTCTTTTACTTTACCAAAACCCGTTTTATCGTCTTCATTGACCCATTCATCATCTTGTTTTAATTTTGTCGCAGATAAAAATACAGCGTGATCTCCACTTTTATAAGCAATTTTTGCCTGTTCATGGTCCACCCCCCTAAAAAATTCTATTTTGCTCCCAGCTCCAATCTCTACTTTTGCTTTTTCATGTATTTTGATAATACCTTTAAATTCGCCTTCTATTTTAAATACGTTTTTTGAATCGCCATTTGAAATATCCGCTATTGTCAAATTTTTTATATCGGTTTTCGATAAATTGACCTTTTTTAAATGTTTTGTTTTTACAACGACACATAAAGACGCCAAAAGGCGTTCCACATCAACCGAAACGTTATTGATACCTGACATTTGCGTGTCCCTTACAATATAATCTAATTTGTCCACATCGAAATTGTCACCGTTTAACAGCTCAATAATGCAGTTCCTTGCTTGCCTTTCAGGGGTCCATTCTTTGTATTTGATTCCCATAATCATTCTAACAATAAAACATAAGTCATCATTAAATACGTCCTCATCCGTCCATATTTCGGCTGATTCCTCTATCAGCTTTATCTTTTCTTCAAATTCTTTAAATATTAAATAAGAACCCAGCTGCTCATGCGGAGCCGCCTTTATTTCCTCAATTGGCTCATGTTCAATTTTATTTCTTTCGCAATATGCCGCCTCTTTTTCATTTATCAACGAAATTAGAAGTTCACTTATAGTTCTCTCCTTATCGCTACTGAACCTCTGTCCCTTTACGTGTTCTTTGATAATACTGTTTGTTAATATCTGTTCTTCCAGAGAATGTGAAAAAGGGGTATGCCCAATATCGTGCAACAGGCAAGCCACTAAAAACAATACTTTATATCTTTTATAATTATTCGCATTAAAAATAGCGTAGCTGGAATCTTTCTGCAACGCTTCAACGGCTTTTCGTCCAAGATGAAAAACGCCCAGCGAATGGCTAAATCTGTCATGCTTTGCAGTAGGATATAAGACACGCATACCCGTTTGCTCGATATTGCGCAATCTTTGAAAATATTCACTATCTATTATATTTTTAACATAACATGTATGCACGTTAATATATCCGTGTACTGGGTCTTTAAAAATCTTAACTTTTGTAGCTTCCATCATTTTATCCCTTATAAAATTATTGTTTATAAAAACTAATAAGATAAAAATTACCTTATTTATATAAAATGACGAAACCATCTCGCTTTTTTTACGCATTTTATAAAAATAAATAAAAAAAGAACCCAGCCTATATAAGGCTGAATTCCTTTTAACCAAATATCTTTTCAAAAAATCTACTAATATCTTCTTCTAAAGATAAACAATTTATATTA
Organism: uncultured Christensenellaceae bacterium; assembly: GCA_910588685.1. Taxonomy (GTDB): domain Bacteria; phylum Bacillota; class Clostridia; order Christensenellales; family Borkfalkiaceae; genus Coproplasma. Next base: position 84,392 of record CAJUPX010000006.1, read on the forward strand.
TATCTTATTTTATTTTTCGTTGCTGTTGCCGTTGTATTGTAAAACTCATCGTCAAACACAGTAGTATACTCAATGATTAACCCGTCTATATTGTATTCTTTGCTCTCGGGTCCAACATCAAAAATTGAATTTACTATATCTTTATAGAAATTTATTTCCACGATTAATCCGTAGACTTCATCTACAGCTTCAAATCTGCCACCCACTATTTCCATTTCGTCATTATAAGCCAAGTAGTACACGTCAATTTCAAAATCCGAAATATCCACCAATTCCATTTCTGAATTTTTCAGTTCTGCATAAAACTCGTTTTTTGACATGCTTTTATATGCTAATTGGCTAGGATTTAAATATGACGGATTTTCATTTATATTTAAAACTATTGGTAAAACTATCGCCAAAATCACCACAATAATTAAAAACAATGTGCAAATTGAAATTATAAAGTTTTTCCTTATCGCACTTTGAGAAGTATTTACTCCCGACGCTTCAACCAAAACTAAGTCTTTATTTATAGCTTGATCTTTTTCAGTATCCGCTTTTATCCTTCCCGAAATTTCTTTCCATCTTTCAGAGAAATCTTTCGTCCCTATATTATCCGCACTGTCTTTTAAATTCCGTTCGATGTTTTTATCATCCATATTATCCTCATTGTATTAAAACGGAGGTTGCTCTGTCTACTTTGCTTTTTCCGTCCAGACATAAATAAGCTAAACCGTATTCGGAAAATCCGCTCGCAACTTTAAGATATGTCCTTGTAGCAACAACTTGCCCGTTTGAATTTAAATACGTATCTATTTTATAGCCATATCCCACCACGACATGCGCAATTGTGCAATGCTGGGAATTTATTACAACCGCAGAACCGTTATTCTGTTCTCCCATTGCAAAGGAATAGTTATTAAGAAACAATGCAACAGGTTTATTTGCCTCTACTGCCGATTTATACTTGCTAAAATCTAAATTCCCCAAATCTTCAGTTATGTAATCGTATCCATGACTGTTTGCGTAAGACTTCATACCGCTTTGAAAACCGTTATAAGTCGTGCCCGCTACGCCAATATCCGTCCCCATCAATCCATATAACGAATCAGTAACGGCTTGGACTTCCGAACCGCCGATTTTATACTTAAATATTGAGCCTAATTGATTATAAGCTTTGAAATTTGGAATCAACTCTTCACAATATCTATCATAATACCCGATAATAACTGTTCCCGCAAGATTAGCACAATTAGTATTACTCGCTTGGCTATAATAGTTTGGAATCTCACCCATTATATTATAGGAATCTGTCTCCCTTCTAGAATAGCTAATTGTTTCGCTTTCATCAGTGAAATCGCTTCCGCCGCAATATTTCGTTTCGTCCGACGAAACGAGTTTAAAACCCGCAAAAACATTTATGGACAGTAAAACAAAAACAGTAACAAAACAAATTAAAATCTTTTTTTTCATAAACCACCTCAACAATTAGTCACTAATAAGACTAATGAAGTAGGTCAAATTTATGCAATTTTTAAAATTTTATTTTATTTTTTAATTTTTCTAAAGCCCGGTAATAAATTGACGTTAAGGTACTTAAAGGTTTACTTATTTCTTTTGCAATTCTTTTAAATGACAAATCCTGAATAAATCTCAATATCATTATTTGTTGCTCGTCTTCATTAAGAACTGCAATATAAGAAAAAAACTCATCGTTAATTATAAATTTATCAAAATTTTTATCTTCTTGGACCAAGTCGGTGTATTCTTCATAGTGCTTTTCTTTTTTGCATTTATCTTTTGCAAAATTTGCAGTGACCGAATATATCCACCCATTGGGGTTTTTTATATTTTCTAAAGATGAAGAAATTTGCCAAATTTTAACTAAAACATCGTCAACTATTTCATCCGCCAGATACTTAGATTTAGAAACTAATACTGCAACGGAATAAATCAGTCTTCCGTATGATGAATAAAATTTTTCCAAGGACTCTTTTTTTCCTTGTGCAATTTCTTTAATTAATTTATGAAATTGAATTATACTTTGATTTTTTTCGTTTTGCTTCATCTTCAGAAGTTTTCCATTGCATATAATATTTTACGGCATTAACTAATTATTTATAAAGCGTTTATTCTCAAATAATCAAATCAGCCCTTAGATGAATTTAATTTATTCCAACATAAAAACTACAGCTACATAGCAACCGTCTGTTCAATTATTAATTTTACTTCTCTCTCGGATTTTTGATGTTTGATAGTACAGTCATATAATTAAACAATACATTCCTTTAGTAAAGTTTTTGTTTTATAATTTCTAAACTGTTATTCTTTGGAACCTCAGTTTCAAAACCTTTAATTATATCTCGCATAGTTTCAGGACTCCAAAATATTTTCAAATTTTTCTTTGCTCGTGTAATCGCAGTATAAAAAATCCCATGAGTTATTTTTTCAGCATTACTACTGGGAATAATTATTTTAACCGAATTATATTCTAACCCTTGTGATTTATGAATCGAAACCGCATAAGCAAGTTGAAAAGGAACAACTGCCCTCATTCTAGAGAGCTTACGCTCTTGCTCTGTTCCACCTCCATCGTCTTCATAAACCGCAAATTTTATACGGGTAGTATTTCCATTTACTCCCAAAAAGTCTAATTCTTCATCTTGGCAATCGTTTTCAGTTAATATTGTATCTACATCTATCGTAAATTCAATTTTATTATCACTTTTAACAATATCAAAAATATTACCTTTTAAATTGTTATATAAAACTGGAAATCTTTTTGTGTCGTTAAAAAGAATCGGATCTCCAACTTTATAAGTCCATTCTTGCCAAGTAACAATCTCCCCGTTGAAATTCACATTTTGAAAATAATTATTAATATTATTCAAACCAAATTTGCCATCATAATTAAGACATAGCACAACTTCATCATCATCTTCTTTCTTAAATATATTTGGTCCGATATCTTCTGAAAACGGTCCGTCATATGCTAATTTTTCAGTTATTAATTTTTGCTTATTTCGCACGGCATCCCATAACTGAATAAGGTTTTCTTCCTTTGTTCGCCACGTGCTAAGCAATTCAACATTAGAACCAGCAGTTTTTATAATTTCTTTAGCATAATAAAACCAATTACCAAATTCAATTGCCTCAATTTGATGAATATCTCCAGCCATAACCAACAATGTATTAGTTTCTATTCTATTTAAAAACTTTACCATTGTTCGATTGTCAATAGTACTACATTCATCAACAAAAATTATATTATAATCAGATAAACTAACCTTTTTAGAAAAACTATCTATACTTACAAATTCGGAATTTGGTCCAGGGTTATCTATACGTCTCTCTAAATTCTTTAAAGCCGTATGCGTTTTTGTGAGAAACAATTTTTTTCGATTTCCCATTAAATTTGAGATATAGTTTATAAGAGTTGTTTTTCCTGTTCCAGCCGCACCATAAATTAAAATAAGTTTTGATTCAACAAAAACATTTGTTAATGCGTTAATTTTTATTTCATCACCAAAGTTTTTAAAATTCTCACCATATATCTGTTTTTGCAAATTCAAAAACCTTGTGTTTAACGCTTTTTGTCCACTATTGCCTGTTCTAGAATGGACAAGTAATTTTTGAAGAATTTCAATAGTATCCCGTTCAAAAGAATCTATATATACAATACCGTCCTCTTCTTTTATCAGAAAGCCATTGTTTCTCTCCCATTGATCAAGAGTATGATTATAATCTTCTATGGCTTTATTATTTTCAGAATCTCCAACTATAAGTTCTTTATCAAAATATATTTCTCCAGTTTCATTGATTGAATTTTTTATACAAAGATACGGACGCACATCTTCTATCTTATCAAACCCAACGGCACTAATAACATCTTTTGCAACTGTTAAATTGCTGGTCTTACTCCCGGCCAAATTCGAAATAAGGGGCTTTTTTTCAAAAGGATAACATCTGCTAGTAATAAACAGGTCCTCACATAAAAACTTTTTATCAAATTTGGTAGGCAAAACACATTCAATCGTTTCCTCCCTTAAATGTATCAGCAAATACCTTATAACATTATGACCAAAAATATTTGATTTGTCTGAATATTTTTGTCTCAGCAACAATAAAACTTCTTTAAAAGAAGAAGTATTTG
>CAJUPX010000007.1 GCA_910588685.1 uncultured Christensenellaceae bacterium
AAATTTTCTAAAAAAATTCAAGAAAATTACTTGCAAACGCTTGACAAATTAACAAAAAATTTTAAAATGCATATTGAAATTTTAATAATAGTATGATAAAATAATTAAGGTATGGCAGAATGTAAAATAAACCGTCGGCTTGCTGATTTTCATAGCGGCAACTACTGCAAAGCGTACGAATTTTTCGGATGTCACAGGCAAACTGACAGTCGTTATATTTTCCGGGTCTGGGCTCCGCACGCTAAACAGGTTTATCTCAGCGGTACTTTCAATGACTGGGACAAGCTGAAAATGCAATGCCTTGAAGACGGGGAGAGCTATGAGCTTTTAATAAAAGCAAAAGCGGGCGATAAATATAAATTTATTATACAGACATACGACGACCGATTTTTATCAAAATCAGACCCTTATGCATTCTGTTGCGATTTAAAAAACGGTTTTGTATCCGTAATATGTGATTTGCCGGAACCGTCCGATTATACTCCGATTTATCAGGAATGTGCTAAAAACATTCCTGTAAATATCTATGAAGTAAGCCTCACATCCTGGAAAAGACGTTCTGACGGCGGTTATCTTACATATGAAGAGCTTAAAAACGAGCTTGTACCTTACGTTAAAGAAATGGGGTATACCCACGTAGAGTTTATGCCCGTCACGGAATTTCCCTTTGACGGCTCCTGGGGGTATCAGGTAACGGGATATTTTTCGGTAACTTCGCGGTTAGGTACTCCGGAGCAGTTTAAAGAACTTGTAGACGCATTTCATAATAACGGTATAAAGGTTATCGTTGACTGGGTACCCGCTCATTTTCCGAAAGACGGTTGGGGGCTTTACGAGTTTGACGGACAACCTTTATATGAATGTCCGCTTTGGGATAAAATGGAGCACAGCGGATGGGGCACGCGCAAATTCGATTTCGGCAGGGGAGAAATAGACAGTTTTTTACTGTCAAGCGCGTTTTTTCTGATTGATACTTATAAAATAGACGGACTCAGGGTTGACGCTGTGGCTTCAATGCTGTATCTCGATTACGATAAACCTATCGGGGATTTTACACCAGATATTAACGGCGGAAATATTAATTTATCTGCGGTAGAATTTATAAAAAAATTCAATCATATTATAAAAAGTAATTTTCCCGGCGTGATAACTGTTGCGGAAGAGTCTACGACTTATCCGAAAGTTACCGCAAAAATTGATGACGGCGGACTCGGGTTTGATTATAAATGGAATATGGGCTGGATGAGCGACGTGCTGTTTTATTGCAGACAGGATCCTTATTTCAGAAACCATCACCATAATAAAATAACTTTTTCTATGGTTTACGCCTTTTCCGAAAATTTTATTTTGCCGCTTTCACACGACGAAGTAGTACACGTAAAAGGTTCTATAGTCAATAAAATGCCAGGCGAATATGCTGCGAAGTTCGCAGGAGAGAGAGCTCTCCTCGGTTTTATGTATGCGCACCCGGGTAAAAAGCTTAATTTTATGGGCTATGAAATAGCTCAGTTCAGCGAATGGGATTACACTAAATCAATAGATTTCTTTTTGTTGCAGTACGAAAAACACGCTAAAATGCAGATTTTTGTTAAAGCGTTAAATATTTTTTACAAGAATTGCAAACCGTTTTATGATATTGAAGACAGTTGGGCAGGTTTTGAGTGGCTTGTAGCAGACGACAGATATAATAATTTATTTGCATTTGCCCGCAGAGCTGAAAACGGCGAAACAGTAATTGCAGTAATTAATTTTTCCGGAGTTGACCTTTTAAATTACAACTTAGGCATTGAAAAAGGTAAATACAGACTTATTTTCAACACCGACGAAAAAATTTACGGTGGCGACGGAAGACTAAGAAAAAAGGTTTTTATAACTAAAAAGCAGGAAAGTAACGGAAAAATCTATTCAATCGATTTGGATATTCCCAAACTTACCTGTATATATTTAATCAAAGAAAAATAATTTGGGGGAACTATAATGCTAAGAAAAAAGGAATGCGTTGCAATGCTTCTTGCCGGCGGACAGGGGTCCAGACTTTATGCTTTGACAAGCAACATTGCAAAACCCGCGGTTTCGTTCGGCGCTAAGTACAGAATAATAGACTTTCCGCTTTCGAACTGCATAAATTCGGGAATAGATACAGTCGGCGTGCTGACCCAGTATCAGCCGCTCGTTTTAAACGAGTACGTCGGAAACGGACAGCCCTGGGATTTGGACCGCACGTTCGGCGGCGTACATATCTTGTCGCCTTACGAGGCAAAAACCGATACGTCGTGGTATAAGGGCACCGCTAACGCGATTTATCAGAACATCAGATTTATGAAGATGTATGACCCGGAGTACGTGCTCATTTTGTCTGGCGACCACATTTATAAAATGGACTACGACAAAATGCTTACGGCGCATAAAGAAAATAAAGCCGACTGCACCATAGCCTGTATGCAGGTACCTATTAAAGAGGCTTCGCGTTTCGGCATTCTTAACACTAATCCGGACGGAACCATATACGAGTTTGAGGAGAAGCCGGCAAAGCCCAAGAGCGATTTGGCGTCTATGGGTATTTATATATTTACTGCAGACAAACTCTTTAAATATCTTGAAGCGGACGACAAAAACCCTGAATCAGAAAAGGATTTCGGTAAAAATATTTTACCCGCAATGCTTAAAGCCGGTGAAAAAATGCTGTCGTATCGTTTTGAAGGGTACTGGAAAGACGTAGGTACCATAAGCTCGTTATGGGAAGCTAATATGGATTTGCTCGGCGTTATTCCTAATTTCGACTTGAACGACAGGGATAACGTAATACATTCGAGAAGTCCTCTTGCGCCGCCCGTATACGTGCAGGGCGAGGTTGTAAATTCGCTTGTTGCAACCGGCGGCGACGTGGAAGGCAAAGTAGTAAATTCGGTTATAGGAACTAATTGTATAATCGAGAAGGGCGCGGAGGTTATCGACAGCGTTCTGCTCGGCGATATAACCGTAAAAGCAGGTGCGAAGATTAATTACTCAATAATCGACGAGGACGTTATTATAGGCGAAAATGCTAAAATCGGCGCGCCTATTGCCGAAGCAAGAAAATCGGAAGGTAAAACTTCCGGCATAACAGTACTCGGAAAGGGTGTATCCGTTAAGAAAAACGGAGTTGTTCCTGCCGGTGAAATAGTGGATAAAAACGTATAAGAGGTAAAAATTATGGCTTCAACAGTTGGTGTAATATTTTCCAGTATAAATGAAGAAAACGTGCCCGAGTTGACTAAGGTGAGGTCTATGGGGTCCGTGCCTTACGGCGGCAGATATCGCGTAGTGGATTTCGCTCTTTCAAATATGGTAAATTCGGGAATAACTACAGTAGGTATAATTACAAAAAGTAACTATCAGTCGCTTATGGATCATCTCGGTTCGGGTAAGTATTGGGACCTTGCAAGAAAAGAGGGCGGACTGATATTACTGCCTCCTTACAGCAGCGACAGCGAAACGCTATATAAAAACCGTCTTGAAGCGCTTAAAGGCGCTATGGCGTTTTTAAAAAAGGCAAAAGAAGACTTTGTTGTTATTACCGACAGCGACGCGGTATACAAACTCGATTACAGCAAGGTAATTGATTATCATATCGCAAAAAATGCAGATATAACTATGGTTTATCACGAACACGAAGTGATAAAATCCCATTATTATATGACGTTTGAAACCGACAAAGACGGCAAGCTTACGGGAATTGACATAAATCCAGCGGCAAAGGGGGTAAAGAAAAATTACATAAACGTGATGGTTGCCCGTACATCTTTTTTATTGAGAATTATTCAGGAGGCAATACAGCACGGCTATACAAGTTTTGGCAGGGATATTTTGAGTCCCGGAGTAAAAACCTATAATTTATACGGATATAAATTAGACGGTTATTATGCGAGTTTAAGTTCGCTACCTGCATATTTCAAAGCCAATATGGATTTGCTTAAAAAAGAAATACGCGAGGAAATTTTCGGAAACCGTGATGTTTACACTAAAGTAAACGACAGCGCGCCCGCAAAATTTACCGAAACGGCAAAAGTTATTAACTCGCTTGTTGCCGACGGCTGCATTATAGAGGGAACGGTTGAAAACTGTATTTTATTCCGCGGCGTTAAAATAGGCAAAGGTTCCACAGTTAAAAACTGCATTATTATGACAGATAATATAATAGGCGAAAACTGTAATCTTGCTTACGTTGTAAGCGACAAGGATTCGGTTATCCGCGACAAGAGAGTGTTGGCTGGTTGTGAAATTCAACCGTACTTCATCAATAAGGGTTCATTAATTTAATTTTTGGGGGAAATTATGGACGAAACTAAAATGACAAAGACAAGAAGCACTACTGCTAAAAAAAGTACCACAGCTTCAAAATCAACAACTAAAGCGACGGCAAAAACGTCCGCAGCAAGAAAAACCTGTGCTAAAAAATCATTGACTCAAACCGGCAACCAACAAGCATCCGACGGAGAAAAGAAAAAAATATTGTTTGTTGCCTCCGAATGTCAGCCTTTTGTTGCAACCGGCGGTTTAGCGGAAGTAGTAGGTTCACTTTCTAAAGAGCTTGCCGCTTCCGGCAACTTTGACGTAAGGGTCGTAGTGCCGTTATATTCGGATATTAAACAGGAATACCGTAACGAGTTCAAATATGTTGGAAACCTGTACGTTCACCTGGCTTGGCGCAATCAGTATTGCGGAATATTTTCATATGAAAAAGACGGCGTAATTTTCTATTTTATAGATAACGAATTTTATTTTAAACGCCCCGGCTGTTACGGATACTATGACGACGGCGAGCGCTTCGCATTCTTTTGCCGTAGTGTTCTTGAAATTATGTCTTTTCTTAATTTCTATCCCGACGTTATGCACTGCCACGACTGGCAGGCTGCGCTCGCTGCGATATATCTAAAAACCAACTACTGCTTCAGACCCGAATACCAGTTTATAAGAGCGCTTTTCACAATACACAACATAGAATATCAAGGGCAGTATTCGCTTGATTTGCTCGGCGATTTATTTGATATATACGGCAGCTATCAATATCTTGTTGAATATCATAACAGCATAAATCTTATGAAGGGCGCAATAGAGTGCTGTGAAAAAATCAGCACCGTAAGCCCGAAATATGCGGAAGAAATAAAAGACGCGTATTATGCCCACGGACTTGACCCGATAATACGTAAAAACTATTTTAAGCTCAGCGGAATTCTTAACGGAATAGACGATAAGGGATATAATTGCGAGCTTGACAATCATCTATTCGCGAATTTTACACCGGACGATTTTTCTAATAAAGCTGTTTGTAAAAAAGAATTGCAAAAAATGCTCAATCTGCCGCAAAAAGCCGATACGCCTATTATATCAATGGTTTCGAGGTTGGCTTCTCACAAGGGACTCGACCTTGTTACAAACGTTATAGAAGAACTATTACAAGACGACGTGCAGGTTGTTATTTTAGGTACGGGAGAGGCGCATTTTGAAGGGTATTTTGCAAACCTTGCAAGCCGCTATCCTGATAAACTGAGCGCGAACATAGTATTTAACGGCGATTTATCAAGAAAAATTTATTCCGGTTCAGATATTTTCTTAATGCCGTCTAAGTCGGAGCCCTGCGGGCTTTCACAGATGATAGCCTGCCGTTACGGCACTATACCTGTTGTCAGAGAAACGGGAGGACTTTATGACAGCATTAAACCGCTTGTCAACGGTTATACGTTCTCAAACTATAACGCGCACGATATGCTGTATGTTATCCGTAAAGCCGTTTCCGATTATAAAAATAAAAAAGAGTGGGCAAAACTTATGTACAGAGCGGCAACAACCGATTTCAGTTGGAGCCACTCGGCAAAAGATTATGCAAATCTCTATTTAAGTATGCTAAAATAATTATACCTTACAGGAGAATATAATGAAGACCAACGTTACCGAAAAGGATGTTAAGGATTTAATCAAGGGAAAACTTTCAAGATATTTTGGAGTTATTCCCTCCGAAGCTTCCAAAGAACAAATTTATAAAGCTGTAGTTATGGTGGTGAGAGATGTCTTACTTGAAAAACGCCAACAGTTTCATAAAAAAGTCAAGGCGAAAAGAGCTAAGAGAGTGTACTATTTATGTATGGAATTTTTAATGGGTCGCTCGCTTAAAAACAGCTTATATAATTTAAGCGCAGCACCCGTATTTGAAAAAGCCTTGTCGTCTTACGGGCTTACACTTGATGAACTTTATGAATTAGAGCCTGATGCAGGGTTGGGTAACGGAGGTTTAGGCAGACTCGCCGCGTGTTTTTTAGACGCGCTTGCAACGGGAAATTACCCCGCTATGGGCTATTCTCTCAGATATGAATACGGACTGTTTAAACAAAAAATAGTAGATGGATGGCAGATAGAGCTTCCGGACATCTGGCTGCCCGGCGGCGAAGCTTGGCTTACTCAAAGAACGGATAAATCGTTTATAGTCAGATTTAACGGTCAGGTAGAAGAGAAGTGGACTGAAAACGGCTTGGAAACAAACTATATCAACTGTAAAGAGGTTCAGGCGGTTGCCTTCGATATGATGGTTTCCGGAAAAAACAGCGAGGCAGTGTCTGTTTTAAGACTTTGGAAAGCAAAAGCCGTTAAAGATTTCAATATGAGATTATTCTCACAGGGCGATTATTATCAGGCAATGACCGATGATAACGATGCCGATTTGCTGACTAAGGTTTTATATCCTTCCGACAATCATAACGCCGGTAAATCGTTAAGACTTAAACAGCAGTATTTTTTGTGTTCGGCGTCCATACAAAATATCGTAGACGACCACAAACACAGATACGGTGATTTACGCGATTTACCTAAGCTCGCTGCCATACATTTAAACGATACGCACCCCGCGTTAGCTATTCCCGAATTAATGAGAATACTTGTGGACGAGTATTTCTACGATTGGCACCAGGCTTGGGCTATTACAACCGCTACCTGCGCATATACAAACCACACGGTTCTCGCAGAAGCTTTGGAAACGTGGTCCGAGGAGCTTATAGCAAGGACAGTACCAAGAATTCATTCAATAATTAAAGAAATAAACAGACAGCTTTGTGAAAAGCTTTGGGACAGATTCCCCGGCGAATGGGCAAAGATTTCAAGAATGTCTATAATCGAGCACGACCGTATCAAAATGGCTAATTTGTCAGTTTACGGCGGACACTGCGTTAACGGTGTTTCTGCACTGCACAGTGAAATTATTAAAGAATCGGTTTTTAGGGATTTCTATGATTTCTCTCCGGAAAAATTTACTAACGTAACTAACGGTATAGCGCACAGGCGCTGGCTTAACCAGTCAAATCCGGAATTATGCGCATTGTTAGACGAATGTATAGGGACAGGTTACGAGCTCGACAGTTCTAAACTTGCTGATTTTAAAAAGTTTGAGGACGATAAAACTGTATTACAGCGCCTTGAAGAAATTAAACTTATCAAGAAAAAGCAATTTGCGGAGTTTGCTAAAAAGAAACAGGGGCTTATTATCGACCCCGATACAATGTTTGACGTACAGGCAAAAAGACTGCACGAATATAAACGCCAACTCTTAAACGTTCTTAATATAATTGATTCTTATCTTGATTTACTTGATAATCCTAATCTGGCAATAGTGCCTAAAACCTATATATTCGGCGCTAAGGCAGCGCCTGGTTATGATATGGCAAAGAAAATTATCAAATTGATAAATTTCCTTGCGGACGAGATAAAGAGCAATCCTCAGATTAAACAAAAACTCAACGTAGTTTATATGGAGGATTATAATGTTACTATGTCGGAAAAGCTTATGCCGGCATCTGAGGTTTCCGAACAGATTTCGCTTGCCGGTAAAGAAGCCAGCGGTACTGGCAATATGAAATTTATGATTAACGGCGCTCTGACAATAGGAACGCTTGACGGAGCTAACGTTGAAATGGCGGAAGCAGTGGGCGAGGACAATATCTTTATTTTCGGTTATAAAGCAAACGAAGTAGACGAAATTTGGCGCAACGGATATAATTCTATTAAATATTATAACAAGTCGCCTAAGCTCAGGAGAATTATTGAGGCTTTAATAATCGGCTTTAACGGACAATCGTTTGCAGAAATTGCTAACTATTTATTGACTGACGCACCTGTTGCCGATCCTTATATGTGTATGGCTGATTTTGCCGCATACACAAGTACGCAGCACAAAATTTCCAAGCTATATTCCAAAGAAAAATTAAAATGGAATAAAATGTCGCTTAATAATATTGCTGCAGCAGGATATTTTTCTGCCGACAGAGCAATCTCAGATTATGCTAATAATATTTGGGATCTCAAAAAGCTAATTTAATAAAGTATTATGTCACACATAACAAATCTCGGATAAATTTGTCCGAGATTTGTTTATTTATTTAAAGCTAATTTATTTATAAAAATCAAGAAAATTTTTAATTAAAATCTGTAAAAAACTTAAAATCCGTTGACAAATGCTTTAATATGTATTAAAATTATATTAACTCTTCGTAAAACTATGGTTTTACGAAGAGTTAGGGTTATCCCATTTTGGAAATATTTTCGGAGTTCTCCTTTTTAGGGGGCTCTTTTTTGTTTAGCTTTAAAGCCGAAATATAAAGCACCAACGTAAATCCGGTAAATATTAATCCCATTATCAATAATACTATCGCGTACCAAGGCATTTTACTCTATCTCCTTAAACGTTTTAAATACGTTATTCATTATCCGTGCGCAGTCGCGGTAATTACGGCTGCTGAAATACTTAAAATATAAATAGTCGTTATTGAAGTACACCACCCGATAACACTTCTTAGATGTACGTACTACTATAAACTCGTCAATCAACGTTCGCTTTTTGTATCGAGCGTATCTGTAATGGTGATACCGTTGATTATAAGTTACTCGGTAATTCTTTTTAAATTCAACCGGCAATTCATATTGTAGCCAATGCATTGTTAGTCCAGGTGGAGCTCCCACTGTTCTCATATCAGCGCCGCAATTGTCGGCTTATTCGCCATATCCACCGGGCACTCTTCCCCGCACTCGGCATATTTGACTATCTGATAATCTTTTATTGTCTTACAGAGAAATACGCCGCACCGAAAGTATTTAGCCTTATTTTTATAGAAAGTGTTAAACGCTTTCTTTTTTGTTATGCTCCACTTGATGTGATACTTCCCCTCGGGTTCCGTCTGAAACCCAAATACAAATACCTCTTTCATCTGGATTACTCCTCTTGCGTTTTATACGGGCATTTTTCGGGATTGCACCCGCACCACTTTTTGTCGGCGCAATCCTCGCAGAACTGCCCGAACGGATATTCTTTCTTTTTCATACGCCTTTTCAAATTATCAGGGTCATATGCAAATATTCCTACTGCCCTCTTGGCTACCCGCTTTATTTTCCTTCTAGGTCTAGCCGTAACCGTCTTAGCTAATATTTTAACTCCTCGCGCAGTATCTGCAATATCCCTCAAAATTCCGCGTTTTCTCTTTTTAGTTGTTTTTTTTGCAGTTGTAGACCGCCGACGACGTGGGCGCTCTTCTTCGTATCCGAATGGGTCCGTTCTTCTGCGTTTTTTGCGCGTTACTGTTTTTCGCCGTCGCCTGCGTGGTCTATCGTCAAATGGGTCCCACTCGGACATATATAACTCCTTATAATTATGGAAATTTCCATATAATTTACAAATATTATATTATGGAAATATCCATATGTCAAGATTTTAATGGATATTTCCATAAAATAATTTTTAGAGGTGATAATATGTTAAATTATGGTGAGGCATTAAAAACTCAAAGATTAATAAGTAAACTAACTCAAAATCAACTATCAAAATATACTGGTATCGGACAAGATAATATCAGTCGATGGGAAAGCGGTGAAGTTTTACCAAATATAGATTTTTGTGTTCAATTAGCTGAATTCTATCATATTTCATTAGATGAACTTGTAGGACGAGATTTTTAACTGGAGGAAAAATGATGTTTCTTTGTGCTTTAATTACTTTTTCACTAGTAATTATTGATATAGCATTATTTGATGTAAGCTTTATTGCTGGGCTTATCGGCTTTATAATAGCTGGTGGCGCAGTAAAGGCATTTACAAAAACATTTTTTAAAAATAATAGACGTCGGTAAGTTACATAATTTTTGAGAGGTTTCACAAATGATGTGTTGGCGGTGCAACAGCGACGATATTAAAGTAGTCCAAGACCAAAAAAAGTGGCGTTTTCCTTTCTGGGTTACACCACTTCTCTATTTGCTTATCGGTATGATTATTTTAATATCAATCGGGCTCTTATTCGTTAAGGTAATTGCAGCTGTTATTTTCTTTTTCGTCGCTCTCGGTTGTTTAACCTTTGCCGTATACGTATTAAAATGCTACTTTGAAAAACGAAACGACCACACCCGCACTAAATGTATTTGTAGGAATTGCGGTTATACTTGGTACTTGGATTAGGTACCGCAAAATATATAAATATATATATTTATATAAAGCCGAAAAAAAAAGGGTGCAATTTGCCTTAAATCTAAGGAATTTTTATATTATTTTAACTGCTTTTCGGGCGGGGCACTCTCGTTGTGCTTGAAGCACGAGAGCACCCCAAAAACCTGCCCCCAGAACGTATAGTTTCCCCTTTGTAAGGAGAACCACACGTACAGTATGTCCACCGCGTACCGCGCCCCACTTCTGCCCGAGGCATACACGGCGGTAAATCCCGCGCCGAGGCGCCAGAAGTCCACCACTTGATTATTTATCCGACCTCGCCAGCCACGAGGTTTTAAGCCACTTTTTTTGCGTTGGAGTGCCCTGCTCCCGGCAGTTTACCGACTTGCCGCGCGGTCGCTTATTATTAAATTTTTTTCTAAACCCCTATATTTAGCGTAAACATTTGTTTTTAAATACTATATCTTGTGGTTTAAAAATTTTTGTTATACAATATATTGTGAAAATTATAAAAGAGCGGGCGAAGCCTTGTTGGCTTCGCCCGTTAATTTTTCATATTGAATTGTATTAATTATGCCTCGCATAATACTATGTAAATTTGGTAACATTGGATTTAATCGTCATCATTTCTGCGGCGGTGCTTTTTACTCCCGCCCCAAATTCCGTATTTGAAGAACCACCAGAACGGGCGCAGGAAGAACGCCCACGCAATGGCCAGTGACACGAGTACCGACAGCCCTATTAAAAAGTAGTCGTAATACGGTATCGCTGTTTCCGTCGGCAAGATGTACGTTGAAATGAATTGTAAAATATAATCGTATAAAGGTTTTATATTTTCCATTTTGCTCCTATGTAAAGAAATCTATAATTCCTTGGATTGCATTCATTATCGGATCTAAAATGCCGATAATAAAGTTTAAAAACTTCGCAAGCAACGGGATCAGCACGCCGGAAGCGGTAGTAATAAAATTAATGATTGGTGAAAATATGGTAGAAACGTTTTCCCATAAAGTCAGAACCAATGTAAACATCAATTCAAATAAGTTTTCCATTACTCCTCAGCGCCGCGGCTCCCCATAATCTTTTTAACAAATCCTATTGCTAAGTTTCCAATGACTCCGACTGCCGGCAGACCGATTATAATTAATCCGAGTGTAATATTACCGACAATTTTTGTATTTAAAAACTGCGTTGTCAGTTGGAAGAAAATTCTTAAAAAAGTTATGGCGCCATAAAAAATACCCTCTTGACTTACTCCTTCGCCAACCGCTTTGTTATAGCCGTTGATCTCCCCTTCCTTTAATCCAACGTCGTAACCATTATTATAGCCGTCTTTTATTCCGTTGCCGTACCCTGTGTTCTCTCCCTTGTCGTAACCATCATTATAACCCGTATCATATCCGGCATAATAATTTGCATTATCTGAATAGCCGTTAGAAAATTTTAAAGCTTGTAAAGTCTGATAAGGGTTAGGATAACGCGAAGCGTCGGAAATCAATTTAGTGCAGATTGTTATAGATTGAAAATCAACCGAGCTTTGGCTAAGCCAAGCATTAGAAATTTCATAACTGTAATTAGTACCCTCAACGTAAACAACCGGTATATTTTGATTATTGTTACTGAATATATTATTTTTACTTCCGTCAGTTCTGGAATTAAAAGTAATTCTAATAAACGAAGCATCTAAGGATTGCAGAATCGGAATAAATCCGTTTGACTGTACCGGCATTTTATTATTAAAAACAAATCGAAATAATCCGGAAGTGTAATGTATCTTTTCAGGAAAAACAATATTTATAACGTAATATCTATAATTTTCCGTTAGTTCAGGAAACCCTGTAAAGGAAACATAATCATTTATATCTTTTTGTATATCCGAAAACTGTATAGACGAATAAACTGGCTGATTTGTATAACCAAATTGTGCAGTAGCTTCGCCGAATATACCGGCTATGTATTTTGCCGATGTATCCGCTGCACCCTGGTTATATCCGTCCTGATAGCCTTGCTGAATTCCCGCGGCTAATCCCTGTCCGTATCCGGGAACGTATGAGCCTACGTAAAAATAAAAAGTAAAATCTAAATCAATATCAGTAAAACTATCATACGATGTGATAGCTAAACCAGATATAAAAGTATCAGATGAAGTTACGTAACCATTTACATCACCAGCTAATAAAATAAACCTATCATAAGGAACACCATTATCACCCGTTAAAAAAACAGTTAATTCTTGAGTCAAAGGGGAATTCAATACTAATTCAACAGTATAAGGTAAACCATTTAAAGGAAAATTTAATAATGAAATCTTAATCAATGGGTCACTTTTAGAAAAATTTCCCTTGACCTTAAAATACATTTTTTCGTTATAATCCCAATTAAAATAAACTTCGCGGGATATAGCAAAAGTACTATCTTCCTCTACTTCCGGCTCTTCGGCTGCGGCTGAGGCGGTGTGCTCTCGCGCATCCGTTTTGCCGCACTTTGTTAAAATTGCCCCAAACGCCATTAAAGCTATAAAAATAATTAGTATTGCGATAAATATTCTTTTTAAAATTTTAAAAATCTTTTTCATAATTTTTGTAATGGAAGAGCCGAGGAGCTTTTACCCCTCGGCTCCGTCGTTTTATCTGCCGGTACGCCCTAAGCCGCGTATCCACGTAAAGAGTTTGCCGAAAAGCCAAGTAGCAAGCGGTAAACCTATACCGACGATAAGCAGCCAACCAAACCCAGAAGGTCCGGTAATTGCTCCGTTCTCACCAGTAATAAATACGAGGTCGCCCATAGAACCGAGCGCAGTTACCAATGCATTGAATATGCCGGAGAGTACGCTCGTAATTCCTTCAATAAAAGCGGTCATTACTTTTTGTCCTCCTTATTTTTTTTATCTACTTTGGGCTCTTCAAAGTCAGCTGCCTTTGTCACCCTGAAATAAATAGCTATTGTTTTTTTAGGATAGTCATATACTATTTGGTAATCGTCCCATTTACTGAACGACTGCAATAAATCGCAAAAATTTTTGATTTTCTTACTATCCGTTTCTTTTATAGTTAAGAGTTTCGCGCCGTTCTTGAAAGTCTGAATTGATACACTATCAGTCACCGGCGCGGCGGGCTCTCCCTTTATTTTGGTTATTAAATTTTGAATTAAATTCTTTACTTTTCCCATTTTTCTATGATAAAATAATACTGTGGCTAAAAAGTCACCCTAAATTCACAAACTATGGTTTTACGAAGAGTTGTAAATACTTATTTATACCATTATTACATTTAAAATTAAGCTATTATGAAAAAAAACACTTCCAACTATTATGTTCAACGGAACAATCAAAATCTTGAAGCAATTGATAAATTACTCGAGGAAAAACTTCCTTCATTTTGTTATGATTATTTTCTTGCTATTGACAGCCAGACATCTACTTTAACGCGCCTAAACTATGCGCACGATTTAAAAATATTTTTCTATTTTCTTCAGGAAAAAAAATTTCGCAAAAGTAAAACTTTTAACGAAATAACACTGGTCGATTTGGAAGCAGTTACAAGTACGGACATAGAATATTTTTTAAGCTACCTCTCTCATTACACGTATGACGGTAAAGAGCACGTCTGCAACGAGCGAGCAAAAGCCCGCAAGCTTTCCTCCGTCCGCGCTATGTTCAAATATTTCTTCAATAAAGATTTGATTTCGGTTGATAATGCAGCAAAAGTGCATACACCTAAACTCCACGATAAACCTATTATTCGCCTTGATACTTCAGAAGTTTTTGATATAATAGAAACTGCTGAAAGCGGACAAGGGCTATCCCCTCATCAAAAGGCTTATCATGAGAAAACAAAAGTACGCGATGGTGCTATTTTAACGCTTTTTCTCGGTACCGGAATACGTATTAGCGAACTAGTCGGATTAAACAACAACGACATTAATTTTAAAGATAATTCTTTTATTGTAACACGAAAAGGCGGCGGTAAATCAATATTATACTTTGACGACATTGTTGCAGAAGCGCTAAAACGTTATATGGATTATAAAGAATTTAACCAGTTAGTCTCCCCTGCTCTTTTTTTATCAAAAGATACTAACAGAATTACCGTGCGCGCCGTAGAAAATTTAGTGCAAAAATATGCTAAAATCGTATCTCCGCTCAAAAAAATTTCCCCGCACAAGCTACGCTCCACTTACGGAACCAGCCTGTACAGGGCAACCGGCGATATTTATATAGTTGCCGACGTTCTCGGGCATAAGGACGTAAACACGACAAGGAAACATTATGCGGCAATTAGCGATGAAAACAGACGCAACGTCGTAGGAAAAGTAAAGTTAAAACCAACTGAAGATTAAAAAAAATAGCGCTGGTTAATCAGCGCTATTTTTCAATTATTATTTTATCTATTTTAATAATTGCATCGTCTTTTATTTCAATGCATTTACCGCAATTATCGCAAATTTTATTAGAATCCAAATCACATATCTCGCAATCCATACAGTCAATACACTCCCTATCGTATATATCGCACCAGTTATTGTTATTTTTCATAACTTACCTCAAAAAATTTATTTATTAATATAAACTTATGTTTGCATTTTAAAAATTAATATGATATAATTAAACCCAGGAGCTAATTATGGATAAAATTAATTTAAACGTACAAACATACAATCATAAACTCGAAAAACAAAAAGCCAAAGCAAAAACCGAGGAAACCGTTTTTAAATTTATACAAAAATATATTTCAGAAAACGGTTACGCGCCCTGTGTAAGAGAAGTTTGCAAAGAATGCGAAATAAAGTCTACCGCTACCGCTTTTAATATAATAAATCATCTGAAAGAACGCGGACTTTTGGACAAATCCGATGTTAAGCGCCGAGCTATTTCGCTTAAAAACAAAACCGTAACCGTACCTCTCGTTGGTACAGTTGCCGCAGGACAACCTATTTTAGCTTCGCAAAATTACGAAGATTTCTTTGCTTTGCCCGAAAATATTTTTGCCGGTGAAGAGCTGTTTATGCTCACCGTAAAAGGCGATTCTATGATTAAAATCGGCATTTTCGACGGTGATAAAGTTGTGGTTGAAAAACAGCAGACAGCTGATAACGGCGATATTGTAGTTGCTTTGGTTGAAGACAGCGCAACAGTAAAACGCTTTTTTAAGCGCGGCGATAAAATAATTTTACATCCCGAAAACGACGATATGAACGATTTCATTTTTGATAACGTTGAAATACTTGGCAAAGTAGTAGGATTAATAAGAAAAATTTAAACTAATTTAGATAATATTTTTTTAAGAGCATATTTGCCGTGTTCATAAGTTAATCCGCCCTGAAAATATGCAATATACGGCGGTTTTACAGGACCGTCCGCCGAAAGTTCTATTGAAGCTCCTGAAACAAACGTACCGGCAGCCATTATAATTTTGTCGTCATAGCCGGGCATATCCCAAGGTTCGCAGGTTACAAAACTGTCTACGGGCGACGCAAACTGTACTTCTCTTATAAAATTAATCATTTTTTCTGCATTGTCAAACTGAATTGCTCTCGTTATATCGTAAGGAATTCTATCAAGCGACGGATAGTTGATGTATCCGAGTTCGCCCATTGCCATACCTATTAAAAGTCCTGTTTTAAGCGCCTGTGCTACCGTATGGGGAGCAAGATAAAGCCCTTGATAAAAATAGCGGTAACCGCTTTCAAAAGAGCCGACCTCACCTCCTATAGACGGCGCTGTCATACGCTTTGCTATGAGGTCAACATATTCCTCCTTACCGCAAATATAACCGCCTGTCGGAGCAATACCCCCGCCCGCATTTTTTATAAGCGAACCAACTATAATATCCGCGCCTACTTCGGTAGGCTCTTTTTTTTCTACAAATTCACCGTAACAGTTATCTACAAAAATACAACCCTTAAAACCGGTTTTTCTGACAAATTTACACACTGCGCCTATCTCGTTGCAGGAAAATGCATCACGAAGCTCATACCCGCGAGAACGTTGAATATAACAAACTTTTACGCTTTGATTTAATTTTTCCTCAATTGACTTATAATCAAATTTGCCGGTTTTATCTAATTTGCAATATTCAAAATTAACCCCGAAATCCTTCAAAGAACCGTTATTTTCACCGAAAATAACTCCTCTTATAGTATCATATGGCATTCCGCTTATACACAATAAAGTATCATTCGGACGCAGTAACCCGAATAAAGCCACCGTTAGGGCGTGCGTTCCCGAAAGCAAATGCGGAGATACAATCCCGCTTTCGGCACTGAATACCTCTGCATAAAGTTTGCCTAAAAAATCACGCCCCAAATCACCGTAACCGTAGCCTGTGGTTCCGTTAAAATGATGTACGGCAATTTTATTATTACTGAAAGCGTTTAAAACTTTTGTCTGGTTGAAATAAGCAATCTCGTCAACAATTTTAAATTTTTCGCTAAGCTTTTTCTCACAGACGTCTATTAATTCATTTACCTGCATTTAAAAACTCCAAAACATTATCAGCAGTTGCCTCTTCAGGCTTTAACCAAATTAAACCAGGCAATTTTTTAAAAAATGTAATTTGCCTTTTTGCATAGTGGCGCGTATTTTTTATGATTATGTCACGCATAGTACTATTCAAATCACTATTTTTGAGCCCAAAAACAACTTCTTTATATCCTATTGCCTGCATACACTGCATTTCTTCGTTGATTCCGAGATTTAATAGATGTTTTACTTCATCAATCAGTCCGTCGGCAAACATCTTATCAACTCTTTCGGCAATGCGCTTGTACAATTCTTCCCGCGGATAATCTATCGCTATTGCAGTATAATTATATCTACTGTCTAACCTATCTTTTTGCATAGACTTTTTATTTCCGCTCGTTTCAAAAATCTCCAAAGCGCGTATTATTCTTTTTGTATCGTTGACGTGAAGTTTTTGACAGGTTTCGGGATCTACTTCTCTTAATTTTTCATATAAAGCATCTTTACCGAAGCTGTTTAAAAATTTTTTATACTTTTCCCTTATTT
The DNA here is from genome assembly GCA_910588685.1 of uncultured Christensenellaceae bacterium. Classification (GTDB taxonomy): domain Bacteria; phylum Bacillota; class Clostridia; order Christensenellales; family Borkfalkiaceae; genus Coproplasma. The sequence continues at coordinate 17,459 of CAJUPX010000007.1, forward strand.
CTAAATTAGCAGCTGTGTTACCGTATCCCATATCGTATAAAACAGAATTTATATAAAAGCCTGTTCCGCCGCAAATTACGGGAATTTTATTTTTTGAAATTAAACTATCAATTATAGGCAAGGCGCGTTCGCTGTAATCGCATACGCTGAAATTCCGGTTTGGCTCGACTATATCGATTAAATTATGCTTTATTCCGAGCATCTCATCATTCGAAGGTTTTGCCGTTCCGATATTTAATCCTTTATATACAAGTTGAGAATCTGCCGAAATGACTTCTGAATTTAGTTTTAAAGCACATTCCACGGCAAGTCCCGTTTTTCCTGTTGCTGTCGCACCGCAAATTATAAGAATTCGTTTCAATTTAAACTATCCTCTTAAACATTTTTTCAACAGCTGTTTTGGTCAGTTTAACGCAAACCGGTCTGCCGTGAGGACATTTTAATCCGAAATTCATTTTCAATTTTTCAAAAAGCCTGTCTACCTCTTTGTCAGTTAACTCCATACCGCCTTTAATCGCGTGTTTGCAGGCACAGGTTGCGAGTTTCTCCTTAAATAAATCTACCATTGCAATAGATTTGAATTCAGCCATATTTGCCAGCACATCTTCTATAAAATCTTTTACTTGTATGGCGCTTAAATCGCTTGGAATCGCTGAAATATTATAAGTAACCGTGGAAACAGCCCGAATATCAAAACCTATCTCGCTTAAATACGGTAATACTTCATCTAAAAATTCGGCTTCAGCTTCGTTTACGTCAAAATAATACGGCAACAGCAGCGGCTGTTTTATTACTTTACGCGCCGCCATTGCTTCCCGCAGCTTATCGTACAACAATCTCTCGTGCGCGGCGTGTTGGTCTATTAAAAACGCATCGTCCCTGAACTCGTAAATTAAATAAGTATTAAATAGATTTCCTTTATATTTATAACTGTCGTACTCGATTTTCTGCTGAAGAGCCGCAAATTTACCTTCGTCAAGAGCGTATACGATATCATTATTTACGTCCGGAGGCAAATATTCATCAGTAATAGAGAGAATTTGCTTTTCTTCATTTTTAAAATACGATGATATGGGAACTGTGGGAGCCATTTTATAAAAACTTCGTTTGCCGTGGAAATCCTCATCTTTAATCTGATAAGTATTTATTATTTTCCTTTTAGGCTCTATAATTCCGATTTTCTCCGTATTCCCGTTAAAAACGATATCGGAACAATTTTCGGATTTATAAGGATTTAAGTTTTCTATAAAATTATTATCTTTATCATAATTATTGCTTTCGCTGTCCGGTAAATTTATTGATTTATTAACAACAAAATCGGCAATCGTAGCTTTTCCGTCAAGTACAGAAGAAATAATTGTATATACGGCGCCGAAAACCGTACGCGAATCTGAAAAACGCACGTCGGCTTTATTAGGATGCACATTTACATCTACAGTATCAACAGGAACGTCAAGAAAAAGCACATAAAAAGGATATTGCCTTTTCATCATATAACTTGCATACGCATTAGTTATTGCCGTAGAAACGGTATTGTTAAAAATATATCTGCCGTTGAGGAACAAGCTCTGATAGGTTTTATTACTTTTAAAAAAATTCTGATTGCCTATAAAGCCGCGCAGTTTAATTCCGTTGCGCTCTGCATCTAATTTAAAACAACTATCAAGCACTTTTGCGCCGTATACCTGCGCTAACGCCTCGTCCAGACCGCCGCCGAACGACTGTAATTTCAGTTTTCCGTCTATATAATACTTAAAAGAAATTTCAGGATATCCTAAAATATATCTCGTTACAAAGTTAGTAATATCAGTTTCTTCGCTTCTGTCAGATTTTAAAAATTTTGCGCGGACGGGAGTATTGAAAAAAAGATTATGAACGCTGATTTCAGTGCCCATTTCAAGTGCGGCGGGGCAGATTTCACCCATAACTCCACCCTCGCACACAGTTTTATATGCCGTATTGCCTTCCGTTACAGAAATTAACTCCACTTTTGCAACCGAGGCAATACTTGCAAGCGCCTCTCCTCTGAAACCGAGAGTAAATATAGCGTCAAGATCCTGAACGCTACAGATTTTGCTCGTTGCGTGAGGCAAAAAAGCCGCCCGCATATCGTCGCGCTCTATACCGCCGCCGTTATCTATTATTTTAACTAACTGTTTACCGCCCTTTTCAATATGAATTTCTATTTCGGTAGCTTTTGCGTCTATACTGTTCTCCAAAAGCTCTTTTACCACTGAATACGGGCGATCGACAACTTCGCCGGCAGCTATCCGATTATAAATATTTTTAGAAAGAATATTTATTTTTCTCATTTTTTCACCTTTTCCACAAGGTCGGAAACAAGCAAAAACGCCTGCATAGGCGAAAGCGTGTTAATGTCTACGTCACGCAAAATGTTTTCTATTTCGGACGGGATCTCTTCTTCCTCTTCGCGTTCCGCATATTCCACAACGTTTTTTTCGCCTTTTTCAACCATTTTTAAAATGGATTTTGCACGCGTTGTAACCCTTGAGGGTATTCCCGCAAGCGCAGCTACTTCAATACCGAAACTGCGATTTGCTCCGCCGCGCATAATTTTTCTTAAAAATACAACTGTACCGTTTATTTCTTTTACGGCAATTTTATAATTTTTAACTCCGTCCAGCTTGGATTCCAGCTCCGTCAATTCGTGATAATGCGTTGCGAACAGTGTTTTAGCTCCGATTTCATTATTCAGATACTCGATTACAGCCCAAGCTATCGACAATCCGTCGTAAGTTGACGTGCCTCTGCCTACCTCATCAAGGATTAAAAGACTGTTTTTTGTGGCGTTGCGTATAATAGACGCCACCTCAATCATTTCAACCATAAAAGTCGACTGGTCAGAAATAAGATTATCGCTTGCGCCTACCCTTGTAAAAATTCTGTCCGTCAAAGGAATCTGTGCGGATTTAGCCGGAACAAAACACCCTATATGTGCCATTATAGTGATGAGCGCGGTTTGCCGCATATAAGTGCTTTTACCAGCCATATTCGGACCGGTGATTATCATAGTGCGGTTATCGCCGTTATCGAGAAATACGTCGTTATTGATAAACCGTTCTTTGGATATGACTTCAACTACAGGGTGTCTGCCCTCTTTTATGTTTAAAGCATTGACGCTTTCTACAATTTGCGGACGAACGTAGCGGTTTGACTGCGAAACTTCGGCAAAGGTAACTATTAAATCAAGCTTTGCGACTGCTTCCGAAACCTTTTTTAAATCCGGAATACGTTCAAATAATACTTCTTTTATTTTGTTGTATATTTCCGTTTCAAGTTTTAACGACAAATCGCCGCTTGAAAGTATTTTACTTTCAAGCTGTTTAAGCTCGTCTGTCGTATAACGTTCCGAGTTTGCAAGCGTTTGTCTGCGCTGATAATTAATAGGAACTTTATCTGCAAACGACTTACTTACTTCAATATAATAACCGAAAATCCTGTTATAATTTATTTTCAGCGTTCTGATACCCGTAACGTCACGTTCGCGCGTTTCCATATTCTTTATTACGCCCGTTGCGTTATGTACGATATTATTGAGCTCGTCCAGCCGCTCGTTAAACCCCTCTTTTATAAATTTGCCGTCTTTCATATTAGGCGGTGCAGGAACAATTATAGCGTCGTTTAAAAGTTTTACCACGCCGCTCATATCAATAAGTCCGTTGTTTATGTCCCTGATAATTTGCGAGTTGAACCCGCTCAACCTGAATTTGAGAGTAGGAATTACGGCAAGCGACTGCGACAACAAAATACAGTCTTTGGGCATAATCGAGCCGTCGCTGATTTTACCTGTAATACGCTCAACGTCTTTTATTTGTTTTAACAGTTCTTTTACCGCAAGCCTGATTACCGTTGCGTCGAACAATTCGCCTACGCCGTTTAAACGGTAATCTATTTCCTTTTTATCGCAAAACGGAGAAATTACAGCAGAATTTAATAATCTTGCCCCCATCGGCGTATCCGTTTTATCTAAAAGCCATAAAAGCGAACCGTATTTTGCACCGTTTCCAAGATTTTTTACAAGCTCCAGATTTCTTATAGCGGTGTTATCCAACTGCATATACTTGTCGTTATATACAAACTTAACGCCGTTTATATTGCCGAGCGCGTGCATTTGCGTATCTTTGAGATACTCGATAAGCGCGCCTGTAGCGCAAACGGCATATTTTTTATCAGCTATTGAAAAAGCTGTAAGCGTTTTTATTTTAAACTGTTCAAGTAAAGTTTTGACTGCGGCATTGTATCCGTAAGCCCATTCGGGATAACTCGAAAATGCAGGTATTATTCCGCGGGAAATTTCAGGTAAATTTTTTGATTGTAAAAGTATATCCTCGCTTGCAATAATTTCTTTTACGTCAAGTTTGGACATAAGCGCAACTACTTTATTTATACAGTCTTCGCCGTAAAATTCCGCCGCAGAAAGCTCCCCGGTTGTTATGTCCGCCCAGGCAAATCCTATATTCTGCTCTTTTTTATAAACAGAACAAATATAATTGTTAGTTTTTTCGTCGAGCGATTCGCCGGAAATCGTTCCCGCAGTTATTACGCGCACCACGTCGCGTTTTACTATACCTTTCGCCTCGGAAGCGTCTTCAAGCTGTTCGCAGATAGCCACTTTGCAACCGTTTGAAACAAGTTTTGCTATATAAGCTTCTACGGCGTGATAAGGCACGCCGCACATAGGCGCGCGCTTTTCCATTCCGCAATCCCTGCCGGTAAGCGTTAAACCGAGAATTTCCGAAGCTTTAACGGCGTCTTCAAAAAACATCTCATAAAAATCGCCTAAACGGTAAAAAATAAGGCAGTCCCGGTATTTATCCTTTACTGACAGGTAATGCTCCATCATTTTCGAAATTCCCATCTTTAATCTCCCGTAACTTCTCCGAACAGCGAAATGCCGTTAGCTTTATCAATCCGTACTGTTAAAAACTCGCCTATTACGGGCGTAGGACTGTCAAAATATACCATTCTTCCGTATTCGTCGCGCCCCAAATATTTTTGCGTTTTTTCGTCTACTCCTTCGCAGAGGACTTCCACCATTTTACCTACGTACTTAGAGGACATTACTCGGGTTTGCAAATTGACAAGCTCGATGAGCTTCATAATTCTTCTCTTTGAAATTTCTTCGGGTATCTGTTCCGGCATTTTTGCAGCAACGGTCCCCTCCCTGCGCGAATATACAAAGGTAAATGCCGAAGCGTATCCGACTTTTTCTACAAGCGTTAAAGTATCGTTAAAATCTTCTTCGGTTTCGCCGGGGAAACCGACTATTAAATCGGTTGTTATTGCGCAATCAGGAATATATTTTTTAAGTATTTCTATCTTTTTAAGATAATCCTCGCGGGTATATTTTCTGTTCATCGCTCTTAACACAGCGTTTGAACCGCTTTGCACGGGCAGATGTACAGCCTTGCAAATTTTAGAATTTCCGGCAATTACCTGCGCAAGCTCCTCTGAAAAATCTTTGGGATGGCTCGTCATAAACCGTATTCTAAATTTTCCGTCTATTGAAGCAATTTTATTTAAAAGCTCAGGGAATGAAATATCCTCTGTTCCGTTTGCAAATGAATTTACGTTCTGACCGAGCAGAGTAATTTCTTTATACCCCCCGGCAATGAGCGAACGCGCCTCTTCTATTATATTTTCCGACTTTCTTGAACGCTCTCTGCCGCGAACATAAGGTACAATACAATAACTGCAAAAGTTGTTACAACCATACGTTATATTTATCCAGGCGTTAGGATAACTTGTTCTGAACGGCTTGTCCTCCTCGCAGATAATACCCTCGCTGTCCTCAATTTCTATAACGGCTTTTTTACGGGATTTCTTTTGCAATATCATTTCCCCGAGTTTATTCAGATTATGAGTACCGAAAATTATATCCACGTAAGGAAATTTACTGTGCAAATTTTCGGCTTTACCCATTTGCTGAGTTAAACAGCCGCCAACGGCAATTATCATATCGCGCTTAGCCGCTTTAAGTTTTTTAAGCATACCGATATTGCCGAAAGCGTGATTTTCGGCATTTTCACGTATACAGCAGGTATTAAAAACAACTATATCCGCCGAATTTATTTCTTCCGTATTTTCATAGCCTAATCCGCATAAAATACCGGCTATTTTTTCCGATTCGTGTACGTTCATCTGACAGCCGTACGTTATAATGTGATAATATTTTTTCATTCCTAATCTATTATATAATTTTTATAGGATTTTTTCAAATGATTTGCAACATTTATCGGAAATTTATAAATACTATTTATAATGACAAAGTTCTTAAAGATTTCACTTATAATATTGCTGTCGCTATTAATCACGGCGTTAATCCCGCTTTTTATTTTTGCGGTTATTACAAAAGACGCTCATCTTGACGTAAACAAACTTATTTCGCCGAGTCATAATATCATTATAATTGACGAAAACGGCAACGAGGTAATCAGCGCTTCCACCTCAAACAAAAATAAAAGCGTAGACGTTGACGAACTGCCCGAAAATTGCAAAAACGCGTTTATTGCTTCGGAAGACAGAACGTTTTATTCACATAACGGACTTAATTATAAACGTATGATAAAAGCGTTTTTTAAAAATATCGCCGCACGTTCTTTTAAGGAAGGCGCCTCTACGATAAGCCAACAGCTTATTAAAAATACGCATCTTTCAAACGATAAAACAATAAAACGCAAGCTAAAGGAGATAAAACTGACCAAAAAACTTGAAAAAAGGTTTGAAAAAGACGAAATATTAGAGATGTATCTGAACACCATTTATTTCGGTCATAACTGTTACGGACTGCAAAGCGCCGCGGAGTTTTATTTCGACAAAAATGCAGAAGCGCTTACGCTCGAGGAAAGCGCAACGCTCGTGGGGCTTTTGACTTCGCCGAACAACTATTCTCCTTTTAAAAATCCGGAAAAAAGTTTAAAACGCAGAAACACCGTTCTTAAATGTATGCTTGAATGTAATTTTATTGACAGTCAAACATACGATAAAGCCATTGCCGAGCCGTTAAGTGCGGTTATGCCGAAGAGCTACGGAAAAAATGCCGACTATATCCACGCTATTTTTGACGAAATCGAAGCGTTGGATATTAACGCATACAACCTTACCGAAGGCTGCACCGTAAAAACTTACCTTGATACGGATTTACAGAATTTTATTGAAAATTTGTCTTTCAACTGCGATAATTCGGTTATTATTACAACTAAAAGCGGCGGAATAAGCGCATACAAATCGACAATCGGAGGAGCTAAAAGACAACCGGGGTCAACGGTAAAGCCGATATTTGTTTATGCTCCTGCAATTGAAGAAAAAATTTTGAGTCCGGATACTAAAATTAACGACGAAAAAATAGATTACAACGGTTATTGCCCTGAAAATTTTGATAAAAAGTACCACGGCGCAGTATCCGTAACTGAGAGTATTAAAAACAGCTACAATATTCCCGCAGTAAAAACACTTAATACTCTCACGGTTGAAAAAGCCGAAAAATATATGCAAAAAGCCGGATTTTCATTTGAAAACGATGAAAAAAACCTATCTCTCGCCCTTGGCGGTATGAAATACGGACTGAACTTAAAATCAATAGCCGACCTCTACTCCGTGTTTTCCAAAGGCGGAGTGTATTCCTCTTCGGCATTTATTAAGGAAATAACAACAAAAGACGGTAAAATAATTTATAAACACTTTCCCTCGACAAGCAGAGTTTATTCCGAAGGCACAAGCTCTTTAATGAACGAAATGCTAATTGAAACGTCAAAAAGCGGAACGGCTAAAAAACTGAGAAATTTCAATTTTGACGTGGCGTCTAAAACGGGCACCTGTGGCACTGCCGAAGGCAATACCGACGCCTACTCAATAAATTACACAAGCGAACACTGTATAGGAATTTGGCTCGGGGATAAAAATAATAACCGACTAAACATTACGGGCGGCGGCTCCTGTACCGGATATGCAAAAGAAATATTATCAAAACTTTATATTAGCCGCACTCCCGCCGCTTTAGACACAACAAGCGGAACTGAGCAAATTATAATAGACGCGGAAGAATACGAAAAAAACAACAGAATTATTATAGCAGACCCGCTTTCACCAAAACTCAACAATAAAACAATTAAGGTTCTTAAAAATAACAGCCCTAAAGAAATTTCTTCAAGATTTTCCTATCCCAAAATAGAAAAACCCGTTCTTTCAGTTAAAGATAATACCGTAAACATTCAATTATGTCAGACAAAGTACTATGCATATTTAATAAAAAGGCGATTTCAGGGCAAAAACGAGGAAATATACGACGGCGTTTGGAAAAACGAAATTACCGATAAACCAAAAGCAGGAACCTATATCTATTCTGTTACTCCTTACTTTATAAACGGAGATAAAAAAATATACGGCGAGGAAATAATCCTGCCGCAAGTTTATATTTCAGACGGAGCCGCTCCTCCGCAAATTAAAATACCCGATATAGCAAATAAAGACTGGTATAATTTATAATTCTATTTTTTCAAGTGTTGACAGGGCATTTTTTACAAGCTCTTCTAAGTTCAGTTTACCCTCTTCATTTAAAATATCGCTCATATTAGGTTTTATCACAGGGTGTTTAGGCAAAAATACGGTGCAGCAATCTTCATACGGCTGAATTGAAATACCGTATGTTCCTATATCTCTGCTTCTGTCTATTATTTCATCTTTATCAAATCCGCAAAGCGGGCGCAAAACAGGCAACTCTGAAATGACGCTGTTAGACGAAGTCATTCCTTCTATTGTCTGGCTAGCTACCTGCCCCAAACTTTCGCCGGTGATAATACACTGTTCGCCGGTCTTTTTTGCAACAGCTTCGGCAATTCTCATCATAAAACGGCGCAAAAGCGTTACCATATAATCGCCGTTGCATTTTTTATGAATTTCTTCCTGAATTTCCGTAACGGATACAATGTATAATGTCGTGCCGCAATTATAATCCGAAAAAACTTTTGCAAGCTCTATAACTTTATCCCGAGCCTGTAAATTTGTATACGGATAACTGTGAAAATGCAGACAGTTAACCTTCATTCCGCGTTTTGCTATCATATGCCCCGCCACAGGACTGTCAATACCGCCGGAAAGCAACAAAAGTCCCTTACCCGACGTCCCGACAGGCATACCGCCCGCACCCTTAAAAAACTCATTAAATATCAACGCAGTACCGTTTTCACGAATGTCTATACTAATCGTAAACTCAGGCTCGTGTACGTCAACTTTCAGATTTTTATAAATTGAAAGCAATTTTCCGCCTATTTCCGCGCTTATCTGCATAGAATTAAGCGGAAATCTTTTATTTGCTCTGTGGGTAACAACTTTAAAAGAGCCGCAAGCAGCGCAAACGCCCTTACACGCTTCAAAAATCTCACCCATATCAGCTTTGGTTTTTAAAGCCACGCTCATAGAGTGTATGCCGAAAACTTTTTTGAGCTTTCCGATAATTTCTTCTGACTGCTCTCCGTCAAAATTTTCTATCAAATATCTTCCGCTCTGCCTTGTGAGCTCGTGACGGTATCCTTTTAAAGATTTTTCTATATTTACCGCAAAAGCGCGTTCAAAAAATCCTCTGTTTTTGCCTTTTAAGTGTATTTCCGAATATCTAATTATAATTACTTTTTCCATATTTACGCCATTTTCTCTTTTCTCGCCGCAACAATCCGGTTCAAAATTTCCGCAGCTTCTATTATTTCCTGCTCTGTTGTATTATACGATAAACTGAGTCTGAGCACTCCATCTGCAAATTCTTCGCTTATCCCGCACGCTAAAATAATGCGGGAAAACCGTTTTTTGTCATTAGACGAACAGGCAGACCCCGTGCCTATAATTAATCCGCAGTCGTCAGCTTCGTGCAATATTGTTTCGCCCCTCAAGCCCTTAGCGGAAACGGTCAGAATATACGGCGAGCCGCTCTCCGGCGAAATCCGCGCAAAAAGCGATTTATCAAGCGACTGCCATAAAAGCGAATTGAGCCGACCCGCTTTTTCGTAATTACTTTTAATGCCGTACTTTATTTTATTTGCCGCATATTCAAAATTTTTAACGGCAAATACATTTTCCGTGCCGCTTCGCAGTCCCTGTTCCTGTCCGCCGCCGTAGATAAGCGGCTTTAAAATTAAATTCTTCTTCTTTATAAGCGCTCCGCACCCCTTAATTCCGCCGATTTTGTGCGCGCTTATAGAATACATATCTATATCAGAACTAAGTTTTACCGGTATTTTACCGAAAGACTGTACCCCGTCGGAGTGAAAAAGCGTGCGGAGATTTTTCTTTTTAACTAAATTTGAAATTTTAATTATATCGTTTACTGCGCCCGTTTCGTTGGAAACGTGGATAACCGAAACCAAAGAAGTTTTTTCGTCTACTAACGATAATAGACTGTTTACGTTCACGCTGCCGTCGGTGTTAATTTCGGCAAAACGAACCTCAAGCCCTCTTTGCTTTAATTCGTTTACAGTCGAAAACACAGCCGAATGTTCGCCGGAAGTAGTAACTATATTACCGCGCTTACCTCCGCCGAATACTGCCAGATTATCGGCTTCCGTTCCGCAGGACGTAAAAACCAAATCGAAGTTCTGGACGTCGGCAACTACCGAAACAATATTTTTGCGGGCTTCGCGCAAATCTTTCTGCACGTCATACCCGCCTTTATAAAGCGCGGACGGATTAAAATAATCGGATAAATAATATTTTTCGGCGAGTTTTAAACACTCGCCGTCGGGTTTAGTTGTAGCCGCATTATCAAGATAAATCATTATATTTCTATAGTTCCGTTAAAAGATAATTTTACAGGTCCGTCCAGCTCGACTTCGCCGTTTTCCGTATATCTTACGAATAAATCTCCGCCTTTCAATTTTACGGTTATAACGCTGTTATACAGGCAACCGCCGTTTGCAACACAGGCGGCCGCCGCTGCCGAGGCTGCCGTTCCGCAGGATAAAATTTCCCCGTTCTTAATTCCCCAAACGCGCATTTTTACCGTCACCGAATTAACAACACGCACAACTTCAACAAACGTATCTGCAGGTAAACCGCTGTCCAAAACAGCTTGTCCAAGTCCGTCCAAATCAATTTCTTCAATTTTATCGCAAAAAATCACTGCGTGCAAGTTGCCGACGTCAACTAAATTTATTTCGTAATCTTTATTTTTATATACTATTGTCTGCGTTATAATTTTACCGGCATTTCCATCAAATTTATACTCGGGCTTGCCGAGGCAAAGGCTTACAGAGCTTGCCTTATTGTTAAAGGAGCTTACAGAAAGCTCAAGCACCTTGTTACAGCTTTCAATAGATATTTTCTCTGATTTGGAAATACCGTTATCGTAAAGATATTTTGCAACGCACCTTATAGGATTAACCGCAAGCCCGCAATCGCTGCCGTCGCGGTTATAAACATTGACTTTCGCGTCCGCTTCAACCGATTTTTCAATCATTACCAAGCCGTCGCCTCCGATTGAAAAATGTCTGTCCGAAAAATTAATTGCAAGCGATTCGGGACAGGTAATACGCCCCTCCATATTATTAAAGAAGACGTAATCGTTACCGCAGCTATGCATTTTACAAAAATCGAGCTTTAATTTATGCTTTCTCAAATTATTAATGTCTATAAGCTCTGTATTAAACTCGTTATACCTGCCCGCGATAACGTCGGCTAACGCGTTAGTCGTATCAAGCGAAGTTAAAACGGTTATGCCAAGTAAAATAGCGTGATGATGCAGTCCTATATAGTTTGAAATGGATTCAACGTCGGTTTTACCGGTATATACGATATAATCGATTTTACCGTCGTCCATAAGCTTAAAAATTTCTTCGTTACTGGAAAGCCTTGAAACTTCGGCACATTCAAGTCCGAGACTTCTAATAACCTTAGCCGTGCCCTTTGTAGCATACAAATTCAAGCCGAGATCGGCAAATTTCTTTACTATATTAATTATTTCCGGCTTATCCTGATCGTTTATAGTGAAATAAATACCGGACGGTCTTTGTTTTGTGGGGTGGCGCATATTGAATCCCGCAGAAACAAGCCCTTTGAAGAGCGCCTCCTCTATTGTTTTACCTATGCCGAGCGCCTCGCCCGTAGATTTCATTTCCGGTCCGAGCTGTGAATTTACGTCGTTTAATTTCTCAAACGAAAATACCGGCACTTTAACTGCAACATACGGAGAATTAGGGTAAAGCCCTGTACCGAAACCGAGTTTTTTTAGCTTTGCACCCATTAAAATTTTGGTTGCAAGGTCAACCATAGGCACGCCGGTGACCTTTGAAATATAAGGAATAGTCCTTGAAGCCCTCGGATTAACTTCTATTACATACAACTCGTTCTGGTAAATCAGATACTGGATATTAATAAGACCCTTTGTTTTGAGCGACAGCGCAAGTTTAATAGAAATATCCTCTACTTTTTTAAGCATTGCGTCACTCAAATTGTAAGGCGGATAAACGGCAATCGAGTCGCCGCTGTGAACTCCCGCTCTTTCAATATGCTGCATTATACCGGGTATCAATACGTCCACACCGTCGGAGATTGCGTCAACCTCTAACTCCGTTCCCATAAGGTATTTATCGCAAAGAACAGGATTTTCAATCTTTTGGGCAAGAATTACGTCCATATAACGTTCTATATCGTTCTGCGTAAACGCTATGGTCATATTCTGACCGCCTATTACGTAAGACGGACGGAGCAGCACGGGATAACCAAGCTTTTCGGCTGCATTTATAGCCTCTTCTTTACTCATAACAGTCAAGCCCTTGGGGCGCGCAATGCCGAATTTTTCCAAAAGCTCGTCAAAACGTTCTCTGTCCTCCGCAAGGTCAACGCTGTCCGCAGGCGTGCCGAGTATCCTGATACCTTTTTTATCAAGATAACTGCACAGTTTAATTGCAGTTTGACCGCCGAAAGTTATAACTACGCCGTACGGTTTTTCAATATCGATTACGTTCTGCACGTCCTCCGGCGTGAGCGCCTCGAAATACAGCCTGTCCGCAGTGTCGAAGTCGGTTGAAACGGTTTCGGGATTGTTATTAATTATAATTACTTCGTAGCCAAGCTTTTTAAGCGCCCAAACGCAGTGCACCGAGGAATAATCAAATTCTATTCCCTGCCCGATTCTGATAGGACCCGAGCCTATAACTATAATGCGTTTTCTCACCGAGGTTACAAACTTTTTAGCCTCGTCGTGTTCTTTTTCATCGTACGTCGAGTAAAAATACGGTGTCTGCGCAGCAAATTCCGCGCCGCAGGTATCTACCATTTTATAAACGCAATTTCTGTGCATAGGCAGTTTATTGCCGGAAATTTTTAAAAGTGCGTTATCTGGATAGCCGAGTTTTTTACCTCGCAAATACTGTTCGCGGGAAATCTCTGTTCCGCGAATTTCATTTTCAAAATCAACCAGATTTTTGAGTTTATTCAAAAACCACTCGTCTATTTTGGTAATCGAATAAATTTCGTCTATAGAAACGCCGCGTTTTAACGCTTCAAAAACAACGAACAATCTTTCATCGGTAAGTTCGTAAAGCCTATCGTGTATTTCTGCGTCGGATAAAGTTGCAAATTTAGGCAGATTAAGCGTGCTTACCGAAATTTCAGCGCCGCGGACGGCTTTCATAATTGCCATTTCAAAGCTTGTGCCTATTGCCATTACTTCGCCCGTCGCTTTCATACGCGTACCAAGATTTCTTTTTGCATATAAAAACTTATCGAAAGGCCATTTAGGAAGTTTTACAACTACGTAATCGAGCGTAGGCTCAAAGCAAGCGTACGTCTTTCCTGTAATATCGTTTTTAATTTCGTCGAGCGTATAGCCGAGCGCAATTTTTGCCGCAACCTTTGCTATGGGGTATCCGGTTGCTTTTGACGCCAACGCGGAAGAGCGCGAAACCCTGGGATTGACTTCTATTACCGAATATTCAAAAGAGTCGGGATTGAGCGCAAACTGACAATTGCACCCGCCCTCTATTTGCAGTTCGCTTATTATATCCAGAGAAGCCGTACGGAGCATCTGATATTCTTTGTCGGACAGAGTAACCGCAGGCGCTATAACTATGGAGTCGCCGGTATGTATTCCCACCGGGTCAAAGTTTTCCATAGAGCAAACGGTAAGCACGTTGCCTGCACCGTCGCGCAGTACTTCAAACTCAATTTCTTTCCAGCCGCCTATATATTTTTCTATTAAAACCTGTGTTATGGGTGAAAGCATTAATCCGTTGTGGGCTATAAGCCGAAGCTCTTCGGCATCTTTTGCCACACCGCCGCCTGCGCCGCCGAGTGTATATGCAGGGCGGACTATTACAGGATAGCCTATTTTATCGGCGATGGAAAGGCACTCCTCCACCGTATAAGCAATATCCGACGGAACTACAGGCTGATTAATTTTAGCCATAGTTTCTTTGAAAAGCTCTCTGTCCTCGGCACGGTCAATGGATTCGAGATTAACGCCGATAAGCTTTACGCCGTATTCGTCGAGAAAACCGGATTTTGCAAGCTGACAGCCCAAAGTCAACCCGGTCTGTCCGCCAAGGGAAGCTAAAAGCGAATCGGGACGCTCTTTAATAATAATTCTTTTAAGAGTATCTACGGTGAGCGGCTCAAGATAAATCTCGTCCGCAAGCGCGCTATCCGTCATAATAGTTGCGGGGTTTGAATTACACAAAACAACGTTTATACCCGCGTCTTTTAAAACCCGGCACGCCTGCGTACCGGCATAGTCGAACTCCGCCGCCTGTCCTATTACTATCGGTCCCGAACCTATTACAAGTACTTTACGGATATCTTCTCTCTTAGGCATTGTATTTACCCTCCCTTACGTTTTTAATAAACTTATCAAACAAAAATGCACAGTCGCGGGGACCGCCGCACGCTTCGGGGTGGAATTGCACGGTGAAAGCATTTAAAGCAGGATAATTAAAACCTTCGCAGGTTTGGTCGTTTGCGTTTATATAACTTAGCTCACCACGCCCCACAAGACTCGAGGAGAGCACCTCGTAGCCGTGGTTCTGACTTGATATATAAACCCTGCCGTTTTTAACGTTTTTAACAGGCTGATTAGACCCCCTGTGCCCATATTTCATTTTAACGGTTTTTCCGCCCATTGCAAGAGCAAAAAGCTGATGCCCTAAACAAATTCCGAATATAGGCAGTTTACCTGCAAGTTTTTTCAGATTTTTAATTATTTCAAAATTTTCAGAAGGGTCGCCGGGTCCGTTCGTAAGCATTAATCCCTGTGGTTCCAATGCAAGAATCTGCTCGGCAGTATACGACGAGGGAACTTTTATACAGTAACAGCCGCGCTTTACAAGTTCGCGCGTTATATTGTCTTTTGCGCCGAAATCCCAAACCGCAATTTTTAACCCGTCGGGCGAGCCAAAATATTCAACCTGGCTGCAGCTTACGCTTTTAACCGCATTTTTAATTGAAAAGCTCTCTAATTTTTCAAAATCCTTTACAGGCTTTGACGAGATAACAGCATTCATAACTCCGGCTTCCCGGACTATTTTAGTAAGCTCGCGCGTGTCTATGCCGTATACGCCTACAATGCCAGACTTCTTCAGATATTCGTCCAAAGTAAGTTCGCACCTGAAATTTGACGGCATATCGCATTTTTCACGCACAATATAAGCCGAAACCCACGGTTTTTTACTTTCACAGTCGGAGGGTATAACTCCGTAATTGCCAATAAGCGGAAATGTTTGTATAACTATCTGTCCGTAATAACTCGGGTCGGTAAGCGTTTCTATATATCCCGTCATACCCGTAGTAAAAACAAGCTCTCCCAGAACGTCGCCGTCCGCGCCAAACCGCTTGCCCATAAATCTCGTTCCGTTCTGCAAAGTCAAATAAACCGCGTTACTCATTCCATACTCCTAAAATTAAAATAAAGACTGATTTAAAAATAAATCAGTCTATAAAAATAAAATTCCTATCGATTTTTGAAAATAATTTATCCTTGACGATTAAAAAATCGCCGCATACGAAATTGCCGTATTCGATTTTTTCCAAGTCAATTATTTGCTGTTCCATAATCTTTGTACCTTAAAAATTATATAATACGCTTTGATTATAGTCAAGCGTTTTAGTACATCGAATTTAAAAAACTGTAATAGTTTAGCCGTTTGCGCTTATTTAAAAAGTCAGGAACAAGCGCAGCAACTTCTTTCCAGAATTTTGCCGAATGGTCGTGCTTAATTATATGGCAAAGTTCGTGCACCGCTACATAATCCTGTAAATCTTCGGGAAGCATCAACAGTCTGTAATTAAAAACAATATTATTATAACCGTCGCAACAACCCCATTTAGCCTTATAATCTTTGAAAGAAACGCTCAACGGCGCTACTTTTAATTGTCCCGCATACCGTTCCAAACGGTTTAAAAAACCTGCGCTGAGCTTTTCGCAGTACAGAGTTTTAATATGTTTAACGTTTTTAATAAAAATTACGCCGTCTTCAAACTGATTTTTACAAGAAAATTCAAGAGGATATCTTTTTCCATTATAAAATATTTCTTTTAAACCGATAATAACGCTATTTTCAGCTAAAACAACACTGTTTGCCGAAACACACTTATCAATCCAGCTCGCTTTATTCTCCAAAAATTTTTCAATTTTATCTTTTTTATAACCACGTGGGCATCTTACGGTAATTTTATTGAAAGAGTTGACGCTTATAGATAAAGTTTTCCTTACAGAAAATACTAAATCATAATCATATTTCATCAAGCCGTACCTTCATCTGCACCCTTATTTCTCCGCCGGCTTTGCCCTCAATATAACTTTCGCCGTCATTATCCGCTCGGAAAAATTCAAGCTTATCGCCTATTTTGCACTGTTTTACATAAGAAATTTGCAATTTACTTATATATTTTCCTTTAAATTCCTTATCTGAAAAAGCGCTGAGCATATAACCCGCATAACGTGTGTTGTTCATATGAAAATAATGGTCGTAATCGCCGTAACCTATTTCGTGTGTAAATACTTTATTAACATTATCTTCCGCCCGTATTTTCCATCTGTTGAATTCTATACTGCGTTCAGTATTCCAGGTATCTAAATCGTAATTTTTGAAAAAACTCATTACCGGCATAATTTTAAACGCCACAACGTCCATCATACACCAGCGCGAAACGGCTGCGCCGACTTTTTCATCGCCTACATAAAGCTCGAAATCTCTCAAAAATATTACGTTATTAGGACGGACAGGCCAGGTATGAACGGTTAAAACCTCTCCGTACCTTATAGGACGATTAAGTTCAAGATACCAACCGGACATAATAAAACCGATATTATGTTTTTTAATTATATCGTATCCGAAACCAAGCTCGTCCGCAGAAAAACCCGCAGATTCCTGCATAAATCCCAAAAGCGAAGACGGCTTTAAAATATCGTAAGCGTCAACGTCTATATAACGTATTTCGTAATTTTTAATATTCCTGTACATAATTTCACCCTGTTTCAAATTTTAACACTATATTAAGCAAAAGTCTATTATTTTTTAATAAATTAGCATATTATGTGTGACATAGTACTTTTTAAATATTGACTTTTTTTACTCAATATGGTAAAATAATAACAAATACGGAGGAAATCCTATGGACGAAGAAATTATCGAAAGCGATGTTTCTACAAGCGAAAACGATGATAACAAAAGCGGTATAAGCGCAGATCTTATACGCGGTCATATCAACACAATAATTCTACGCACTCTATACGACAGGGATAAATACGGCTACGAAATTATTGAAGAAATCGAATCCAAAAGTAAAGGTCAATATTCTTTAAAGCAGCCCACTTTATACAGCGCGCTTAAAAGACTTGAAAGCCAAGGCTATATAAACGCCTATTGGAAAACCGACGAAGTATCACAGGGCGGCAGGCGTAAGTATTATACTTTGACCGAGAGCGGAAAAGCCGTTACAGAAAAAAATCAAGCGGAATGGGAATATTCGAGGTCGGTTATAGATAATCTTATTTCCGACAGAAGTTTTGATTTTTCACAACCTCCTCCTACTCAGGTTGATATGAAAATACTCAAAAACTCCACGTCAAGAGTGCCTGTTATAAAAGACGAAGAGGAATCAGAAAAAGCCGAGCTTATTCAAAAAACTACTACGGAAGCTGTTCAGCAAACGCCTCCATCGCAACCCGAAGCACGTGAAGAGGTTAAACAGGTACAGCAGCCTGCCCCCGCTCCCGTTGTTCAGCCCGAACCTGTAATCAACGAAAACAACGAACAGGAGCGTAAAATATTACACGAGAATTATTTAAAGCTGATACATAACGTTGATAAAAATGCCGGACAAGCGCCTTATGCCGACAATATAGATACCCAGCGTTTAATATACAATAATAAACCAGAAACGGAACGTGATTACAGAAACTTAATAGGCAACCTTTTTGATAAAACCATCACAAACAATCATTCCTATACTGCCATACCCAACGTTGTTTCGGCGCAATATGACGCGAATGAGACTCAACAGGGTGAAACTTTCAGTATAAACGTTTCAGAATACAAAAAAAATGACGGCTTAAAAAGAGCAACTTATAATAAATACAGCGTACTTTTTAAAACTTCGCTTATTGTGTTTGCCATTATGTTAATGGAATTTGCACTGAGTATTATTTTTAAAAACGATTTAGGAGTAAGTTGGGGATATCCCTTTGTTATATTTGTATTAGGAGCAGTTCAACTGCTGATATTCGGAATATTGCGGGCAACCGATACCGGAAAAACATCGAGAAAGCCTATAGGACATACATATCTGACGTCAGCTATAATCTTATCGGTAATACT
This sequence comes from uncultured Christensenellaceae bacterium, assembly GCA_910588685.1. Lineage (GTDB taxonomy): Bacteria > Bacillota > Clostridia > Christensenellales > Borkfalkiaceae > Coproplasma. Next base: position 36,277 of record CAJUPX010000007.1, read on the forward strand.
GATTGTTGTTGTTTTCCTTATTGCAGCCCTGCTTAACGTTGATTTTTCCTCGGTCGGAGATATCTTTGCGAAGATAGTTATTCCCTCCGTTATAGCATTGAATATTCCTGTATTTGCCTGCATATTCTATTTATTCAGTAAATAAATTACCGTCTGCGGATTACCGCAGACGGTTCGTTTTTGTTTTATTTTGCAAATTCGCTTACCCTGAACTCTCTTATTACATTTACTTTAATCTGTCCGGGATACTCGAGCTCGCTCTCGATTTTCTTTGCAATATCCTTGGCAAGGAAAATAGCTTTTGCATCGTCAATCTGCTCGGGTTTAACCATAACGCGCACTTCTCTGCCCGCCTGTATTGCGTAACACTTGTCCACGCCGTTAAATCCGCCGGCGATCGCTTCAAGTTTTTCAAGCCTCTTAACGTAGTTGGTACCGGTCTCTCTTCTGGCGCCGGGTCTTGCGCCCGAAATTGCGTCAGCAGCGGCAACTAAAACCGCTTCAATCGTTGTAGGCTCCACATCTCCGTGATGAGCCGCTATCGCGTTTATAACTTTATTACTCTCTCTGTATTTTTTAGCAAGGTCGGCGCCGAGCTGAATATGCGTACCTTCCTGTTCGTGATCAACGGCTTTACCTATATCGTGTAAAAGTCCCGCCCGCTTAGCCAGCGTTACGTCCACTCCGAGTTCCTGAGCCATAAGCCCTGCAAGCTGCGCAACTTCTATGGAATGTTTATATACGTTCTGACCGTAACTTGTTCTGTATTTCAGCCTGCCGATAAGTTTAATCAGTTCGGGATGAATACCGAAAATTCCAACTTCAAACATTGCGCTTTCGCCCGACTGCTTGATTTCGGCTTCCATTTCTTTTTTTACTTTTTCAACCGTTTCTTCAATTCTTGCCGGATGGATTCTGCCGTCGGTGATTAGTTTTTCAAGCGACAGCCGCGCTATCTCACGTCTAACAGGGTCAAATCCCGATAAAATTACCACTTCGGGAGTGTCGTCGATTATAAGCTCGATGCCGGTTGCATTCTCTATAGCACGGATATTCCTGCCCTCTCTGCCTATAAGCCTTGCTTTCATATCGTCGCTCGGAATAGGCACAACAGAAACCGTAATTTCCGAAGCGTGATCGGCAGCGCAACGCTGTACGGCGAGCGAAATTATTTTCTTCGCTTCGTTCGTAGCTTCGTCTTTTGCCGTTTGCTCGATATTCCTTACCTGTAACGCAACGTCGTGCCGCGTTTCTTCAAGTATCTGCTCGGACAAAATCTTTTTAGCCTCGTCCTTTGTAAGCTGAGCTACTTTTTCAAGCTCCTGCACCATTATCTCGTGCTGGTGCTCCACTTTCTCCTGAGTTTTTTTGAGCTCGTTCTCCTTGTTTATAAGCTCTCTTTTTTGCTGTTCAAGCGAATTTACCTGTTTTGAAAGCGCCTCGTCCTTTTTATCGAGGTTTTCCTCTTTCTGCACAAGCCGCTGCTCTAACTTCTGTAATTCGCTTCTTTTGTCCTTGCACTCTTTTTCAAATTCGTTTCTTCTCTGCAGTTCCTGTTCCTTTGCTTCTAAAATTGCTTCTTTCTTTAAAGTTTTACATTCGAGGGCAGCTTCGTCAATCATTTTTTTCGTTCTGTCCTGAACGGAACCAATTTGTTTTTCGGTGCTGCTTTTTTCGAGTTTTCTACCGATAAAAAACGCACCTGCTGCGCCAATAACGGCTACTCCAAGGAATATCCCCAAAATTATAGCCGGCACATTGGCAAGAAACAGGCTGCTTATTGCCGTTAAGTTCATAATAAGCCTCCTGATTTGTTTATTTGTACAAACAATATGTTAAAATCGTTTATATCATATTTATTTTACATCAATGCTGTCAAAATGTCAATTTATTGTGTAAAAAAACACAATAAAAAGGCGGAATTATCCGCCTTTATTTTAAACAGTCCAGCCAAATTTTTACAATTGCGTCGGACGGCATTCTCCAGTCACCGCGCGGAGACAAAGAAACACTGCCTACTTTAACACCGTCGGGCGAGCAGGAGCGTTTAAATTGCTGGGAAAAGAATCTGGTATAAAAATTTTTTAACCATTTTTCTATAGTTTTATTATCATAATCGTTCTTAAACGCCGTTTCCGCCAAAAAACGCACCTTTTCGGGACTAAACCCATAGCGCAAAATATAATACATAAAGAAATCGTGCAGAATATAAGGACCTACTAATTCCTCTGTTTTCTGAGATATTTTTCCGTCTTTACCGGGCGGCAACAGCTCCGGGCTGATTTCCGTATTTAATATATCTTCAAGAATCTTTTTTATTTTATTACCGAGTTTTTCTGCTTCAAACGCTATGAGGTGTTTAACTAACGTTTTCGGTACGGAACTGTTAACGCCGTACATAGACATATGGTCTCCGTTATAAGTTGCCCAACCGAGAGCGAGCTCGCTTAAATCTCCGGTGCCTATGACTATTCCGCCTGTTTCGTTTGCAATATCCATTAAAACGAGCGTTCTCATTCTCGCCTGAGCGTTTTCATACGTTGTATCGCGCACTTCCGGATTGTGACCGATATCTTCAAAATGCTTTAAAACGCTTTCCCCGATAGGAACAACGCGTTCGGTACAGCCGAGCTCTCTTATTAATTTTAACGAGTTGTTTTTAGTATTTTCCGTTGTTCCGAAGCCGGGCATAGTTATCGCAATAATATTTTTGGTACTTAACCCGAGCAAATTAAAAGCACGCACTGCAACAAGCAAGGCAAGCGCCGAATCAAGTCCGCCGGAAATTCCTATAACCGCCGATTTACAGTTAATATGCTTTAAACGCTTTTCCAAACCCTTAGCTTGTATGGATAAAAGCTGTTCGCACCTGTCGTTTAGTCCGCGCTCGGGTATAAACGGAGTTTTTGCAACTTTTCTTAAAAGGGCAAAATCAGCTTCATCCGCCTCAAACGAAACTTCCAAATAATCGTTTTCAATACCCGAATAATAGCCGGTTGCTAATCTGCGCCGTTCGCCGTCCAGCATTTCCACGTCTATTTCGCCGTACAAAAGTCCGTTTTTAAACAAAACGCTTTCTGAAAGACAAACGCCGTTTTCGCATATCAGATTATGCCCCGCAAAAACCGTATCGGTCGTACTCTCGCCGTCGCCCGCGTCGCAATATATATATCCGCAAACGAGCTTACCCGACTGCATTTTTACAAGCGATTTTCTGTAATCGGCTTTACCGGCCGTTTCGTTGCTGCAAGAAAGATTTACAATTATGTTTGCACCCGCCTGCGCATGCCTTAAAGACGGCGATAAAGGAGCCCATAAATCTTCGCATATCTCCGCCGCAACGGTAAATTCGGACATATTTTCCGCTCTGAAAATTATATCCGTTCCGAAAGGGATATCACGCTCACCCGCAAAATCGATAAACAGCGTTTGCCTGTCCGCGGGCATAAAATTCCTGCGCTCATAGAATTCTCCGTAATTAGGCAAATAGGTTTTAGGCACTATTCCGAGAATATTACCGCCGCTTATCGCTACGGCGCAATTATAAAGCCTGCCGTCTGTTTTTACCGGAACGCCGACAAAAACCAAAGTTTTTAATCCTTGTGTTGCCGTACATATATTTTTTATGCCTTTTTCACAGGCAGATAAAAGCTGCGCCTGATTAAACAAATCGCCGCAGGTATAGCCGCATAAGCATAATTCGGGGAAAACGGTTACGGCGCTCCCCGCCTTTGCACTTTCTTTTATTGAGCTAATTATATTATTTACGTTAAAATCAACGTCCGCAACCCTTATTTCAGGGGTTGCAGCACAAACTTTTATATATCCGTACATTAATCCTTTCTATCCTGGGAAGCCTTATGCGCCTCTCTGATTTTTGCCTCAACTTCGGTTTTTACTTCGGGATTAGCCTTAAGATAATCGCGGAGCTTTTCTCTGCCCTGCGCTATCTTTTCGTCTTTATACGAGAACCAGCTACCGCTCTTGCTGAATATATCGTAATTTACGGCAAGGTCAATTAAACAGCCCTCCTGCGATACCCCCTCGCCAAACATAATATCAAATTCGGCAACTTTAAAAGGAGGAGCAACCTTATTTTTAACGACTTTGCATTTAGTTCTATTTCCTATAATGCCGTCGCCGCCTTTAAGCGAATCGGTTTTTCTTATGTCAAGCCTTATAGTCGAAAAATATTTTAACGCTTTTCCGCCGGGCGTTGTTTCGGGATTACCGAACATAACGCCAACTTTTTCACGGAGCTGGTTAATAAATATTACGCAGGTTTTTGAGCGGCTCGTAATTGCGGTAAGCTTTCTGAGTGCCTGTGACATAAGCCTTGCCAAAAGTCCTACGTGAGTATCTCCCATATCGCCCTCGATTTCCGATTTAGGGGTTAAAGCAGCAACCGAGTCGATTACTATTACGTCTACCGCGCTGGAGCGTACGAGCGACTCGCAGATATCGAGCGCCTGCTCGCCGGTATCGGGCTGCGACAGATAAAGCTCGTTAATATTTACGCCGAGTGCGTGAGCATACTGTGCGTCAAGCGCGTGTTCAGCGTCTATAAAAGCCGCAACGCCGCCCGTTTTCTGTGTTTCGGCAATTATATGCAACGCGACTGTGGTTTTACCCGAAGACTCGGGCCCGTAAATCTCTATAATTCTGCCGCGCGGAACACCGCCGACGCCAAGAGCAAGGTCAAGCGAAAGACAGCCTGTAGGAATAACCTCCAAATCAGTGCTTACGTTAGCGTCTCCGAGCTTCATTATAGAGCCTTTGCCGTATTGCTTTTCTATCATTGCAATTGTAGAATTGAGTGCTTTAAGTTTGTCTTCGTTCATTATTTATACCTCTGTGGATTTTTTACTTAATAGTTTTATACGCCAAAAACAACGCCGTATTTATTGCCGTTTCCGTTATACTTTTTCTGTTGCCTTTAAGATTAAATTTATATACTTTAATACTCTCCGAGCAACCTATAGCTATATAATTCAGACCTACCGGCTTTCTCGTATTATCCGACTTAGGACCGGCAATCCCCGTTGTAGCTATACTAACGTCGCACCCGGCGCTTTGTAAAAGCCCTTCCGCCATTTCATAAGCAGTTTTTTCGGATACTGCGCCGTTTGCAATTAGCGTTTCCTCTCTTACGCCGAGTCTTACACATTTGGATTGATTTGAATAAGTGTTTAACCCTTCATAAAAAACTTCGCTTACGCCCGGAATTTCAACAAGCCTTTTACAGATACCTCCGCCCGTAAAAGATTCCGCAACGGAAATTTTCATACGCCTTAACTTAAGTAACTGTACGAGCCGCTCGCAAAGCGAAACGTCCTCTATCGCATAAACATAATCGTTCAAGTTTTTTAAAATAATTCTGTATGCCTCGTCAAACTGCGCTTTTGAAGTTTGACCGTCATAAGTAAGTTCGATTTTACAGTCGCCGTAATCCTCGTAAACGCCGTAATCGCACTTACACACCGTGTTTGCCTCTGCAATTGCAGAATTTACCTTTTCCGCCGGCGCCCCTACTGTTTTAATAAACGCCTTACTGTATTTCACTGAGTATTTTTTGTTTAAAATATTTATTATATCGTTTATTTTTAACCTGTTGGCACAGTCCGAAAACAACATAAAATAATTTGAAAATCCGTTTTTCAACACTCCGAACTCGTCAAAACCGGCGCCTGTTAACTGCTCTATGAAATCTGTCAATGTTTTTTGCATTAACTGCGGGCATAAAATTACGGTGTTTTCATAGTAACAATTACAGGTTTTTATACTTCTGACAATATCGGCAGGGCTGTCATAGGATATAAAATTAATTTTATCAAAGTAATAACCGCCTGCAGAAAAGTCGTTAATAATATTTTTAGCCTCATCAAAACGAATGACTTTTTTGTTTCTGTAAACAAGCAGGCAATTCTTTTTTGAAACATTCATTTCTTTAAAACTTCTGCATTTTTAATTAGATAATTAGCTCCCGAAACCACGGTAAGGACTACCGACAGAGCAAAAAATGCGAGTCCGATATAATTCATCCATAATGTTAAAAAACTTACGGTTGTAACCTCGTAAAAGCTAAGGCTTACAAGCAGAAATACAATAGCAAAATCTTGCGCTACGGTTTTGTATTTGCCGAAAATATCCGCAGCAATAACAAATCCCGAATCCGCTGCCACAAGCCTGAAACCGCTTACAATTATTTCGCGCGCAGCTATTAAACTTACGCCGCACCCCGCAACAATGGTAGCCCAGTCGCCCAGATTTTTTGTAAATATTTCTTCCGGTTTGGTCAAAAATACAATAAAAGCCGTTAAAACAAGAACTTTATCCGCAATAGGGTCCATAAATTTGCCGAAGTTAGTTACCAGATTTTGCTTTCTTGCAATCATTCCGTCCAGGAAATCAGTAAAGGACGCAACACCGAAAACCGCCCACGCAACAAAAAAATGCCCTTTAAACGGAAGATAAAAGAAGAACACAAAAACAGGTATCATTATTACCCGGCTAAGAGTCAGCCTGTTTGGCAAATTCATAACGGGCTTTTTTACCGTTTTAACTTCCTGCTCTTCATTTAAATTATTTTGTTCACTCATTATTATTTCCTTCAAAATCGGTCAAACAGCCATACAAATCACAACTGTCTGATTTTTCAATTAATACGTCGTAATACTTTCCCTGTTCGGCAAAATACGCGTTAAAATATACTGCGCCGTCTATATCGGGAGCTTGAAAATATGCTCTTCCCTTAAAACAGCTTCGCTCGTAATCAATGCCGTCGCACAGTACTTTTATGCGTTTACCTACAAAACCGGATAGTTTGTTTGCCGAAATTTTATTCTGAAGCACATAAAGTTCTTTAACCCGCTTTTTCTTGACCGCGCAGGGAATTTGATTTTTTAGTTTATACGCAGGCGTATCGGGTTCTCTGGAATATGCAAAAAAACCGCAATTATCTATTTGCGCCTGCTCTAAAAAGCTCTTCAAGCCGCTAAAATCTTGTTCTGTTTCACCGGGAAAACCGGCTATAAACGTTGAACGCAAGGCAATCCCGGGAATATTCTTACGGAGTTTATTTATCAGCGAGAGGTAATCTTCTCTGCTACCCTTTCTGTTCATCAGCTTTAACACGCTGTTTTCGCTATGCTGTAACGGTATATCCAGATACTTAATTATTTTTGGATTATTGCGGATTTCAGCTATCAATCTTTCGTCTATCATATCCGGATAACAGTACAACAGGCGGACGCTGTTTATATTTTCAAGCGCGGTAAGTTTTTGCAGCAGTTCAACAAGCATACTTCTACCGCAAACATCTATTCCGTACCGCGTAACATCCTGCGCCACTAAAACAAGCTCGGATATATCGCCGAGGCTCTCTGCTTCCGAAACGAGCTTGTCAATAGGATAGCTTACATATTTACCGCGGATTTTAGGTATAAGACAGTATGTGCAGCGGTTGTTGCAACCGTCGGCAATTTTAAGATAAGCGTAATGTTCGGGCGTGGAAACGACTCTGCCCTCTCCTGTTACGCCCGCGCCTTTGCCTACATAGTTAACCCTGTCGCCGTTATATGACTCTTCAAGCGCGTCAAAAAATTTATCGTAGTCATTTGTGCCGAGAAAAACGTCGCCCTCTGTAAGCGCAGGAAATGTTTCATCAATAAATTTTTGCGGTAAACATCCGCAGACTACAAGTTTTTCAAGATTTTCATTTTTATAAACAGAATATTCTAAAACGGTTTCAATAGATTCTTTACGCGCAGAATTCAAAAACGCACAGGTATTAACTATTATAATTTGTGCTTTTTTACAGTCGCCTGTAATTTTTCCGCCTTTTGATTTAATTATTGACAAAAGTTTTTCGGAATCTACCCTGTTTTTATCGCATCCCAAAGAAATCAGACCGAAAGTTTTTGAACTGAAATCAATCCTCAAAATCGTCACCGTAAATTTTTATAAACTCGTCTTTTGTTAAAAGAACTTTTCTGGATTTTGCACCCTCTGACGGCGTAATATAATTCATATTCGTCATCCAGTCGATTATTTTACAAGCTTTGATATAACCAACGGGGAAACGGCGCTGTATCATAGATACCGACGCCTGGTTTGCATTAACGCAATATCTGAGCGCAAGAAGAAAAGTATCATCCACTTTTGTTTCCTGTACCTCGTCATCTGAACCGCCGCCGATATTAGGAGTTTCCGGCTCTTCCTCTTTATTGATAAAGTCGGCAACGCTCTGGTCAAAATAAGTTTCGTTGTTGGCTTTAATAAAGTCTGTAACCCTCTGAACTTCCGGCGAATCTATAAAGCAGCCCTGTATACGCAAAAGATCGGGATTTTCAGTGGAACGGAAATACATATCGCCTTTTCCCAAAAGCTTTTCCGCGCCGCCTATATCGAATATCGTACGTGAATCGTCAAACGAGTTTACCTTAAAGCCTATTCTGGTAGGCAGATTAGATTTAATTAAACCGGTTATACAGTCAACCGACGGACGCTGTGTAGCTAATATCAAATGTATTCCGCACGCGCGCGCTTTTTGCGCAAGCTTTATAATTCGGCTTTCTATATCTTTTTTAGCCTGCAACATTAAATCGCCAAACTCGTCCAAAACAATTACAATTTTAGGCAGCTTATCCGTCTGGTCGCTAAGGTGCGCGTTATACTCGTCCAGATTTTTTGTCGCCGTGCCGGATTCCGTCATTTCCTTAAACAACGTGTAACGGCGTTCCATTTCCTTAATTGCCCAGTTTAAAGCTTTAATTGCCTGGTTGACATCGTACAAAATTTCATTTATCATTAAATGCGGTAATTTATCAAAAGATATAAATTCAACCTGTTTGGGGTCGACTAAAATCAATCTGAGCTCTTCCGGTCCGTATTTATATAATAAACTTACAAGCAACGTACTTAAACAAATACTCTTACCGCTGCCGGTAGTGCCGGCTACGAGTAAGTGCGGCATTTTGGTTATATCGGGGCAAACTACCTCTCCCTCTACATTTTTGCCGAGGGCAAAAGAAAGAGTACCCTGCTTAGCGTTTATAAATCTAGGGCTTGCCAAAAGTCCTTTAAGCCCGACGGTAGTTCTGTCGTTATTGGGAATTTCTATAGAAATAGCGCCTTTGGCATAGTTAAGATAAGCCGTTACGTTTTCTTTTCTCAGCTCCATTGCAATTGCCTCGCGGAAACCGAGCGCTTTTTTAATGTTGGTTTTATCCTCAACTATTACGTCGTAGCGGGTAATTGCCGGACCTATTGTAACGTTAGCTATCTCGCAGGCTATTTTAAATCGCTGCAACGTATCGACTATTGTCTGCTTATTGTCCTCAATCTCACCCGTATTAACGTTTGAATTTTCCGGATAATCTTTTAAAAGTTCAAGACCCGGACGAACATATTTTTTCCATACGTGCTTAGGCTTTTCTTCCGCAGGAGCAGACTCTTCCTTATTTTCCGTAATTTTTTCCGCAGGTTTTTCGGGCACGCGCGAACGCGATATACGTTCAACAGGCTCCGACACTTCCGGAACCGAACGCGACATCGAACGGCTTTCTGTTTCTGCCGGCTCATCGTCGTCGAAAAGCTCCGAATTACTGCGTTCTCCGCGCAACGAACGCGAACTGCCGAAATCACCTCTGCCGGCTAAGCCGTTGCCCGCAAAAATATCGTCGGTATCCTCTTCCGAAGCATTATCCGTTGCCGGAGCAGGACGCAAAACTTCTTTTCTTTCGCTTAACGGCGATTCGCCGGACACCCTGCCTGTTTCCGTATCATTTTCGTATTCAGAAATGCCTGTAGGTTCCGGCGCAGGCTCGTTGAAATTAAAACTCTCTAACACATTTTCCTGATTATCTACGCCGCTATGTATTGCTTCGGAATAATTTTCCGCAGGAGTTTCAATTTTATATATATTGCTCTCGGGCTCGGCTTTAATCGGCTGCTCGCAATACGCGCCGAGATTTTCGGAGGGTTTTTCGCCGTACACGTAATTTAACGGCGCTTGCGGCTGCTCCTCAAATAATTTCTCATTCTGATAGCTTTCGCTGTAATTTTCATTAGGTACGGAATTCTTTTTTCTGCCGGTAGAAAATCCACTCAGATAATCTTCGCTACTCATAACTGACGGCGCGTTGTTAAAATACGAACTCTCGTTAAATATCATATTGCGCCTGTAACTTTCCGCAGCAAACTCGTCGTTTTTAAAAAGTATTTTTCTGCCGTAGTCCTTTTCCGTCTCGCTCTTATCATAGCTCTTTACGGGAGCCGTTTTTAAAGGAGCGGGTTGCTCAACAGTTTTTACGGGTTCTGCCGCAGGTACGGCGGATACGGTTTGCGTTTCCTGTATTTCGGGCTGAGCAATACTTTCTTTATCAAAAGGCACAGACCTATCGCGTTTAAAAGACAAAAACACCAGATAGCCGCAAGCCAGCGATAAAATAGAAAATACAACATAGCAAACTATAAAATTCATTATTTTTGCTATGGGATAAACAATCAAGCCCGAAATAGCGCCGCCGAAAGTATAGCCCGAAAAACCGTTAGCGGCATTTTTATAACATTGAGAAAGATAAGCGCCGTAACTTTCAAGCTGAAAATTTCTGGTAGTCACTGAATGAAAAAGCAAACTTAAACACAGCACTGTAAGCACGATTGAAAGCCATTTTACAAACGATATTTTAATGCGTTTTTCAAATACAAGCCATTCGCCGAGATATGCGAGCGCGGCGAGAACAAAGTAAGAGCAATATCCGAAAACTCCGTACATAAAAGTGCAGACGGCTGCGCCTATACCCGCAAATACCGTACTGCCTGTAAGAAGCATAATAAATATAATTGCGCAAAACAAAAGCAAAGTCATCCCTAAAGTTTCCCGGGTGACTATGTAAGATTTTTTTTCGCCGTTTTTCTTTTTATTTATTTTCACTATCTCTACCAACTAAAATACTATTATATAATCGTCCTTTTGTTATTATAACATTTAATAGAAAAAATAACAACAAAATGACTGTAAAAAGATAAATTTTTTAATAAAAAAGAACGACGTACAGTACACGTCGTCCGATAAACCCGCAGATATTTTATCTGCGGTCGTTCATATTAAATATTACTTTTTTAGCTATATCGTAAATATCGCCCGCACCGAGAAAAAGCACGGTGTCCGACGCCTGCACGCCGAGTAAAAAATCTTCAATATCAAATATATTATCGCCGTAACGCGAATTTTTAAGGCTCTGCGACAGAGTGAGCGCGCTGCCGCAATCGTCAAAATATTCACGCGCCGCGTAGGTTTTGTAAACGAGAAGATTTTTGCTTCCGTTTAAAACTTTTACAAAATCATCAAACAGATTTTTTGTGCGGGAATATGTATGCGGCTGGAATATAATGATAAGCTCTCCTACCGTAATTTTTTCGGCGGCGGCTATACTTGCCGCTATTTCGTCGGGATGATGCGCATAATCGGCTATGCATTTTGCGCCGTTAACAGTTCCTATATCTTCAAACCGCCGCTCCACTCCGCCAAAATCTGATAACGCGGTAATTATAGGCTGAAATTCCAAACCCGCGACTCTTGCTACAGCTGCTGCCGCCAAAGCGTTTAAAATGTTGTGCTTGCCGTATACCGATAAGTTTACCGTGCCTTTTTTAACTGCTTTTTCACATATGTCAAAGGAGTATTTCCCTCCGCATTCGGTAATATTTACGGCGCTGTAATCGGCATTTTCAAAACCGAACGAAATTCCCCCGGCAATTCCGCTGAGACAGACTGCATTTTTTGCGTTTTTTAAAAAATCGGTATATGCGGCAATAAGATTACTACGGCTGCCGTAACATTCAAGATGGTCAGCTCCCTCGTTTAAAACTGCGGCAATATCAGGTTCGAGCAATAAAAAATTTTTTTTATATTCGCAAGCCTCGGTAATAAAATAATCATAGCCGCAAAAATAAAAATTAGAAAATACATTATCTCTGCCTCCTATGTGCGCCGCAAACTTTTTACCCGCCTTGTAAAAAATATGCGCGAGCATTGCAGTGCAGGTTGTTTTTCCGTGACACCCCGATATCGCAATTACTTCGCCGAACATCTCACTCACTCTTTTTAAAAGATGTCCGCGTGAAATTATATTTTTATTCAAAGCGCGGGCTTCGCATAAATGAAAATCGTTTTCGGCTATTGCATCGGTGTACACCACGGCGTCGTACTCGGCAACGCTGCCCTTAGCCGTACCGAAGTTTATTTTTACGCCGAGTTTTTCAAGTTCTAAGGTATATTCGCTTTCTATAATATCGCTGCCGCCTATCTTTTTACCGAGCGACAGCAAAAATTTTGCTAATCCGCTCATACTTACACCGCCTATGCCGATAAAATAAAATCCGTTAATTTCTTCAAAAAATCTATTTTCCATAATAAATTTTATTAAAAAATTTGGCAAATTAGCACGAAATGTAAACTTTTTTTAAAAAAATTTAAAAATTTTGTCTTTTCCTATTGAAATTATTTTTCCAATATTGTACAATATTGCCGATAAAAGTATTTTCTGGTAGGTGTAGTTATGAAAATCTCAGATGTACGAATCAGATTAGTTAACAAGGAGGGCAATAAATTAAAAGCGGTGGCATCGGTTACTATTGAGGATTGCTTTGTGGTTCACGATATAAAAGTTATCGAATCTGCCGACGGCGCGTTTATTGCTATGCCCAGCAGAAAAACTAATGATGGCGAATATAAGGATATTGCACATCCCCTTAATTCCGAGACCCGCGAAACGTTAAAACAAGCAATCCTTACTGCTTACTACGATTTACTAAAATAAAGTCATAGTTGGTTTTTAATGATTAAACTGAATTTGTAAGAAAACCCCGCGCTTTTAAAGCACGGGGTTTTCTTAATATAAAAATTTAATTATCGTCATTTCTTCTCTTGCCGAAATTTTTTAAAAGCCTTGCAAATTTAGGCACGTTTTTTTCGCTTGGACGCTCTATTTCACGCTCTTCACGGTATTGCTGCTGAGGCTGAACAGGCTGCTGCGGCATAGGTTCGGGCTGTACAGGCGGGTAATACTGCGTATTCTGGGGCTGCTGAGGAGCCGACTTATAATAGGGCTCGCTTACGGACATCCTCCTTGTACCGTAAACGTCGCGGTCGTTAGCATAATTTGTAACAGGCTGTTGATAAGCTCTGCGCGGCTCTTCTTCCACTCTTCCGTCGTAACCGGGAAATCCGGTTGCAATTACCGTAATTTCAACCTCGTCGCGAACGTTCGGGTCTATTCTCGCTCCGAATATAATATTCGCCGAAGTATCCACAACGCTTCTTACAAGCTCGGCTGCATCCGCAACCTCGTCAAAAGTCAAATCCTGTCCGCCGACAACGTTTAATATAACGCTGCGAGCACCCTCTATAGTAGTTTCTAGAAGCGGACAGTTAACTGCAAGTCTTACCGCCTCTATTATGCGGTTTTCGCCTTTTGCAACGCCGACCCCGAGATGCGCTATTCCCTTATCTTTTAAAATAGTTTTTACGTCGGCAAAATCGAGATTGATAAGCGAAGGATTTACAATCAGCTCGGCAATACCTTTTATTCCCTGTTTCAGAATATCGTCGGCGACACGGAGAGCGTCTGCCATAGGCGTGTTTTTGGGAACAACAGTTTTAATTTTGTCGTTGGGAATTACTATAAGCGTATCAACGTACTTTTTGAGATTGTCAAGACCTTTTGCGGTATTCTCCATACGCTTTCTGCCCTCGAAACCGAAAGGTTCGGTAACAACCGCAACTGTAAGTATTTTCATATCTCTCGCAATTTTAGCAATTACGGGAGCCGCTCCCGTTCCGGTACCGCCGCCCATTCCGGCCGTTATAAACAGAAGGTCGGTTCCCTTTACCGCCTCGGTCAAAACCTCTTTGCTTTCCTCCGCTGCAGCTCGTCCCACTTCCGGGTCTGCTCCGGCGCCGAGACCTTTAGTGAGCTGCCCGCCTATCTGAATTTTATTTTCGCAAGGCGAAAGCGCAAGAATCTGACTGTCCGTATTTACTATGTAATATTCCGCGCAAGTTATGTTTGCTTCAAGCATTCTGTTGACGGCATTATTTCCCGCGCCGCCTACGCCTATAACTTTGATTCTGGCATTGCCCGTAACACCGCCGCCAAATCCTGCCAAATCGTTAAACATTCTTTAACCTCCGTTTTCCTGTAATTTTAATCACCGAGAGCCATATTCATAAGACTGAACAGTGAAGAGTATTCTGGTTTATCGTAATAGGGCAATTTAGGAGCTACCGTTTCAACGGCAGTCACAAGTCTGCCCGATATGTGGTCGCACGCGCCCCGAATCATAAGCGCTCCGCTGCCAGTTATATACAGCGGCTTACCCTCTATATTCCTGCCTGAAAAATCGTTTTTACATTCTTCGATTGTTTCGCAAATACCGTCAAGACACTCGCGGATTTTAGCGCGAATTTCAGCACAGGCAAACTCATAAAGTTCTCCCTCGTACATACACTCCGCTTTGCCCGTCAAGCTTTCCCTGGCATTCAAATTTACCGTCGTGAGATAGTGCATAGCCACATCGTACGGAACGTCGAGAGCTTCCATAAGATATACTGCTATGTGACCGGTGCCGAGAGAAAACGACTGACTGTATAAAATTCCGTTTCCGCAAATTACACTGTACGTTGACGATATAAATCCGAGATCGAATAAAACCGCGTATTCATCGCGCTTTTCAGGCTCGATTAAGTACATTGCCTCGGCAAGCGGAGTTGGAATCAAATTAACAGTTATAATGCTTTTAAAATTTTTAAAAGCGTCCATAAGGCAGCCGACAAACGAATTATCGCACTGAAAAAAGCAAAACCGCCCCTGCAGACTGTCGCTTACACAGCCTATCGGGTCTATTATCCTGCGCTTGTCCGACAATACGTAATAAAGACAGCTGTGTTTTATGTTGCGCCATTTTTCGGTTTCGGCAGGCAAAGACAATTCAACAAGCGCGCGGCAATCTGAAGAATTTATCTTTTTCGAGGAAGAAAAACTGATAACCTTGTCCACGCTTATTAGTTTTAAAAATTCGCCCGGCACGCCCACGTAAAAGGTTTTTACCCCGGACGCAGCCTGCATTACGCTTGAAACGGCGTCGCTTACGGCGGCAACAAAATTTTTTACGTCAAGCAGTTCTCCCTCGGCGTAACCGTCGTACGGACAAGTGTATTTATTTTTTACGATGAACGTATTGTTTACGCCTCTGTCGCAAACAACAGCCGTAATATCCGTTGAACGGATATCAAGCACCGCCGCCGATTTGGAGCGCATATTAAAACTCCTATCTTTATTATATAATTAATTATATAATAATGCGTTAGCAATGTCAACCGTTTAAAATCAAAAAAGCCGCATATATGCGCGGCTTTTAAAATTTTTTTATTTTTTAATTCGGATCGTAAATTGCGCGGACGCTGCCGTCCAAAAGCGAATATGACGTAACCGTGCCTTTGAGTTTCTGCGCGCCCGAAAGATTCCCGAACTGCGAATATGCGGCGGAAATTTTTTCTTTCAGCCCGGAGCTGTAATCCTGCACTTCAATTTTTAAACCGCATTTAAGTAAGAAAATTATTCTGTCGTTTTCATATTCAGACTGTGCGTTGCGAATTGAAATTTCCGAAACAACTGCCCTTAAAGATAAAAATTTTTCTTTAAATTCCAAACCAACGGACGCAACCGTTTTATAATCTTCCAGGCTCTCCGCTCCCGATATTTTTATATTAGGCGCACCGTCGAAACGGTTAAGCGTATCACCGTATTCGGCAACTGTTCTTGTAATTATCCCAGAATCATCGTACACGCAGTAACCTTCGCCGTTCTCGGAATAATAAGTTTCAACCCGCTCTTTAAGCGTAACGTTCAACGTACAGGGGTAAACCTTTTTACACTCCAAAACAACGTATGCGCCGTCGTCAACTGCTCCGGCAACCTCTTTTTCGCTTACAAAGAGCATTACAGAACCTCTGAATTCTGACAGAAGCTTTGTTTTTACCTTCGCAATACTCTTTTCAGCGCCGCCGGAAAAACCCATAATAGTTATATTTATGTTTTTTACGGCAAAAATCACACCGCAACCGATAACGAGCGACGCAAGAATTATAACCGAAATTAAATAAACAGTAATTTTTCTTATGTATTTCATCTGATCAGACGCGCACCCTGACGATATCTCCGCCGAGCGCTCTCAGCTTGTATTCAAACGAGCCGTATCCCCTGTCTATATGTGAAAGCTCAAAAACCTCGCTTCTGCCTTCTGCGGACAAAGCCGCGGAAACCAACGCCGCGCCGCCTCGCAAATCGTGAGCCACTACGTTGGCGCCCCTCAGCGTATCCACGCCGCGCACAAACGCACACCGTCCTACGACCGTTACGTCAGCACCCATTTTTCTCAGCTCCGGCACATACTTAAACCGTGTTTCAAACAGATTCTCGGTAATAATCGAATGTCCGCGACACACGCAACATAGCGCCGTGAACTGCGCCTGCAAATCGGTGGGAAATCCCGGATAAGGCTGTGTTTCCACACTTTTCACAGAATAAAGCTTTTTTGAACTTTCCAACTCTATTTTATCACCGAATACCTGTATTTTGCAACCGTTTTCCCGCAATTTATGTAAAAGCGAGCTTAAATTTTCAGCTCCCGCGTTATTTAACAGAATTTTACCTCCGCACATAGCGGCGGTAATCAGAAAAGTACCGGCTTCAATTCTGTCGGGAATGGGCGTAAAAGAGCAGCCGCCGAGATTTTTAACACCCTCTATGTATACTGAACCGCTGCCCGCGCCGCGCACCTTTGCGCCCAGCATATTCAAAAACTTCTGCAAATCCTCAATCTCGGGCTCCCGCGCGGCGTTTCTGATTACCGTAGTACCCTCGGCTTTGACGGCTGCAAGCATTATGTTCTCGGTAGCGCCGACGCTCGGACAGTCCAGCATAACTTCGTTGCCCTTTAATTTTTCGCATCTGCATACTATGTATCCGCTTTCCTCGCTGATTTTAACTCCAAGTCTTTTGAGCCCCGTCAAATGCAAGTCAACCGGTCTGAGACCTATATCACATCCGCCCGGATAGGCGATTTTTGCCATACGAAAGCGGGATATAACCGAACCGAGCAAAAACACCGAAGAACGAAGCTCGTGGGCAAGTTCGCTCGGTATTTCGTGACAGTCGGCTTTAGAACTGTCTATTATAAGACCGTCGCCGTCAAAAACCGATTTACAGCCGAGCCGCGACAGAATTTTTACCATATTATGCACGTCGGTAATATGGGGAATTTTATTAATCTTAACTTCTCCGTCGGTTAAAACCGCCGCCGCAAGAATGGGCAGAACGGAATTTTTCGCGGACTGAACGTCCACGTTTCCAAAGAGACTGTTTCCTCCGTTTATTATGTATTTTTCCATACTGACTCCGAATAGTAAATTGAGGGTAATTACTACAATTACCCTACTCTATTATATTTTGACGGAGTTTTTAATGTTCGCTTTTTGATATATTATAGAGTACTCCCATTGAAGCCATAGTAATTATAAGCGACGTATTACCGCTGCTTATAAGCGGCAAAGGAAGTCCCGTAGGCGGAATTGCGCCGCTGACGACCAGAGCGTTTATAGCAACCTGTATACCGTAAACAAGCGTAAACCCGGAAGCAAGCAAAAATCCGAAACGGTTATCGCAGTTTTTTGCAATTTTAAAACCCCTGAAAATAATAAAACTGCTTATAACGAAAAATACCGTCAAACCGATAAACCCGAGTTCTTCACCCATTACCGACATTATAAAATCGCTTTCGGCAAATGGTAAAAACCTGTATTTCTGCGTGGAATTGAACAGTCCGACACCGAAAAGCCCGCCGTTGCCGAGAGCATAAAGCGACTGAATAAGCTGATACCCCTCGTCTTTGGGCGACGCCCAGGGATCGAGAAAGGCGCTAAGCCTTTGCAGGCGGTACGGTTCAAGTATTATAAGCAACGGCACCGCGGCGACAAACGGCACTAAAATAAGCGCCATAGTTTTTAAATTTGTGCCGCTTAAAAATATCATACCGAGCATCAACGCGCCCACGCACATAGTTATGGACATATTCGGCTCGACTATGATAAGCAGGCAAAAGCCGATCCCCACGGCAAGAACGGGCAGACAGCCGCGGAAAGTTTTTACTTTTTCATAATTTTTTGAAAAATACGCGGCGGTAAAAATAACGTAGGAATATTTTGCTATTTCCGACGGCTGAACAGAAAATCCACCGAAGCCTATCCATCTGGTTGCGCCGTAATTTGTTATTCCTATGCCCGGAACAAAAACAAGCAACAATAAAATCGCCGCGACAATAATAGCGGGAAATTTAAGCTTTATAAGCTTTTTGTACGGAAAGAAACACACTCCTATCATTGCCGCCGTGCCGAGCACAACGCCGATAAGCTGCTTTTTTACAAAATATAAGCTGTCACCGGACTGCACTTCCGCCGCATACGAACTTGCCGAATAAATCATCAGGCAGCCGAAACAAGCCATAATAAAAACGCAGATTAAAAGAGCGATGTCTCCGTGTTTTGACCCGGAGCGTATTTTTCGCGATACCGTTAAACTATTTGACGAAGCTTTCATCTATTCCAGCTACCAACTCTTTAAAAGCGTCTCCGCGCTCTTCAAAATTGGAAAACCCGTCAAAGCTTGCGCTTGCCGGACTGAGCAATACGCACTGTCCGGGCTTTGCTATAAACTGGGCAAGTCTGACCGCGGCATTAAATTCCGAACAGAGAGAAATTCCGAAATAACCCGCCTTAATAGCCGCATTGAGCATTTTAAATCTGTTTTCGCCGTAGATAACCGCGTGAATTACGGGGCTTCGAGCTAATCCGTCAAACAACGGCGCATAGTCCTCGCCCTTGTCTTTACCTCCGAGCAGAATGATAGTAGGCGTTTTCATACTCTGCGCCGCTTTTATAGCCGCGTCTATATTTGTGCCCTTGCTGTCGTCAATATATGTAACTCCTCCTACTTCGCGCACCTTTTCCAGCCTGTGGCTTACGCCCTTGAAATTTTTAACGGCGTCGGAGGTGAAATTTTTATCGAGCCCCAGAACCGCGGAAACAGCAACGCAGGCAAGGGCATTGTAAACGTTATGTACTCCTCCTACCGTCATATCCGAAACATCGAGATACTTTTCGCCGTCGAAATAAATTGCGCCGTTTTCCAGGTACGCACCTTCTATTTTGCTCTGAGCCGAAAAGAAAACAACTTTACCCTTGGTTGTTTTGGCAAACGAACGCACTACGGGGTCGTCGTAATTTAAAACCGCATAATCCCCCTCGCGCAGCATCCTGACAAGTTTAGATTTAAGATACACGTAATTTTCCATATTATAGTGGCGGTTTAAGTGATCCTCGGTTATATTCGTCACCACTGCAATATGCGGTTTCAGACTCGACAGCGTTTCAAGCTGAAAAGACGATATTTCAAGTACAGCAAAATCGTTAAAGCTTAAATCCTCAACGTATTTTATAATCGGATTTCCGTTATTCCCGCACGCCACGCATTTTTTGTTGTTTGCGCGCATAATTTCGTCAAGCATTGTAACAGTAGTCGTTTTCCCGTTCGTACCGGTGACTGCAACGGCGGTTGCCCTGAGATACATAGCCGCGAGCTCCGATTCTCCTATGATAAGCTTACCCTGTTTGCGAAAAGATACGGGTATAGCCGTATCAATAGGTATTCCAGGACTAAGAACAAGTATGTCGCATTTATAAGCGGCTTCCCGGCAACCGTCGGCGGTGACTATCCGCGCGCCTATCAGGCTGAGTTCTTCCATTACCTGCGAGACCTTATCGGTTATAACGTCGTCGTAAATATATACGTCGGCTCCTCTTTCAAGTAAAAAGCGGGCGCTGCTTTCTCCCGAAACCGATATACCCGCCACAAAAAATTTTTGATTTTTAAAATACATTTTACCTCACACAAAAATCAGACAGATTATTCCGACTAAGGCGGTGAATATAAAATAGGCAAACGATATTTTACATTCCGAATATCCCTTTTTCTGAAAATGATGATGTATCGGCGCCATTAAAAATACTCTCTTCCTTGTCCGTTTATAGTATATGACCTGAATTATAACGGATATTCCCGAAAGCACGAACATTATTCCGATAATCGGAATATATAAAGAGTTACCCGAAAATACCGACAGACAGGATATAAAGCCGCCGAGCGCAAGCGAGCCCGTGTCGCCCATAAAAACCGAAGCCTTATTTGTGTTAAATATCAGAAAAGCGCAAAGCGCTCCCGCGCCTATAAAACAAAGCGGAGCAAAGTTCACTCGCTGCACGCATAAAATCAATCCGAGCGCGATAAGGTAAGCCGTGGAAGTTCCTCCGGCAAGCCCGTCCAACCCGTCTGTCAGATTTACGCAGTTGACGGTTGCAAGAAAAATAAACAGCACAAGCGGAATTATTCCCCAACCGATATCCGGCGAAATACCCAAAAAAGGAATATTTAATTCAGTGATACCGCTGAAATAAGAATATACCGCCGCAATTACCGCTATAGCGAGCTGGAATATAATCTTCTGATAGGGTTTCAATCCCTCGTTCTCTTTTCTGTAAATCTTTAAAAAATCGTCTAAAAAACCTACTACCATAAAACCGGCGGTTACGGCGAACGTGAGGTTTGCCTCCGCGCAGTCAAATCCCAAAGTAAAAAAACCGACTATTAGTATAGCGCAAATAAAAGCGAGTCCGCCCATAGTTGGCGTACCCCCCTTATTTTCGTGTTCCTTTACATAACCTAGAATATACTGTCCGGCTTTAAGTTTTTTTAAAAGCGGCACCAACAAAAGCAGGAGCACACAGCTTGCCGCAAACGCCGCCGCTGAAGAAATAAAAATTGTTTTCATTTATTAACCGATTATTTTCTGAATAATTGTATTGTCGTTGTAGGCGTGTTTTATACCCATTATCTCCTGATAATCTTCACCGCCCTTACCCGCAACAAGTAAAATATCCCCTTTGCCCAAAAGCCGGATTGCATATTCGGTAGCGCTTTCCCTGTCGGTTACGGTCACGTACTCTTTCCCCGTTTCGCGTATTCCTTTTTCAATATCAAAAATTATGTCGTGAGGATCTTCGTATCTGGGATTGTCCGAAGTAACTACGCAGAAATCGGCAATTTCCGCCGCGGTTTTGCCCATTAAGGGGCGTTTAGTTTTATCCCTGTTGCCGCCGCAACCGAAAAGACAAACAAGCTTTCCGGTACAGAGTTTTTTTAAAGTTTTCAGCGATTTTTCAAGACCGTCGGGCGTATGCGCAAAATCCACGAATATTTCACCGCCGCCGAAGCTTGCAACGCGTTCAAGCCTGCCGGATACCCTTTTAAGATTTGCAAGGCCCGCCGATATAGTGTTAATTTTTACGCCGAGCAATTTTGCGCAGGTCGCCGCGGCAAGAGCATTATAAACGTTATGTATCCCCGGAATATTTATTTTGACCTCATAAAGCTCGTCGAATAAATTTAAAATCATCTCCGTTCCGCTTACGCTCTCTTTTATCCCGACCGCAAAAACGTCTGCGGGATTGTCAAGTCCGTAGCCGAACGAATTTTTAGTGCAGGACAAAAGTTCTATTCCCAATCCGTCGTCGGAATTTAACACGGCGTATTTACAGCGTCCGTTTGCAAACATCAGTTTTTTACTTTGAGCATATGCCTCCATCGTTCCGAAAAAATCAAGATGGTCCTGCGTAAGATTTGTAAAAATACCAACCTCAAAATTAATTCCGTTGATTTTATCGTAATACAGCGCGTGCGCTGAAACTTCCATAAACACATATTCCACGCCGTTTTTCACCATATCCGAAAAAACCGAATATAAATATACGGGGTCGGGCGTAGTCAACTCGGGCGCAATCCGTTTTTCACCGTAAAAAATACCGAGCGTACCTATCAAACCCGTCTTATTTCCGTTAGCCGTAAATATTTCATTGAGAATGTATGTAGTAGTCGTTTTGCCGTTTGTACCGGTAACGCCGACGATTTTTAAATTTTTATCCGGAAATCCATAAAAGGCGCGCGCAGCGTGCGCTATCTGCGCCCTGCCGTCTCCTACAACTATCTGCGTAACGGGCAAATCGCATTTTTTTTCGCAAACGAGCGCGACCGCGCCGTTTTTTACCGCCTCGCCGGCAACTTCGTGAGAGTCAAAATTTTCACCGCCGTAACAAAAAAACAAATCTCCCTCTTTTACACGTCTGCTGTCGGTACAGAGTCCGGTTATTTGCACATCGTCGCTGCCTATAATTTCTTCAACCTGTAAATACTGTAAAATATCCTTAATTTTCATTATTCGTACCGCTCTATATTTTTAACGTTGATTATATCCTGAAATATTTCCTTTGCTACCGGAGCCGCAACCGCGCTGCCGTAATACGTACCCTGCGGTTCGTCAACTACGATAAGCGCAAGATACTGCGGGTTGTCGGCAGGAAAAAAGCCTACAAACGAGGAAACGTATTTGCCCTGCGCCACGTGCCCGTCCTCATATTTTTGAGCCGTCCCGGTTTTTCCGCCTACTTTATACCCCTCAATATACGCGTGTTTACCGCTGCCTTCGCTTACAACACCCTCGAGCATTCCCCTCAACATTTCGGAAGCTTTTTCGCTTATAACTTTATTTTTGAGTATAGGTTTATTTTCCGAAACGGTAACTCCGTCAGGCGATACCACGCTTTTTAAAATATGCGGAATATAATAATTTCCGCCGTTTACAGCCGCAGCCGCCGCGCAGGCAAGCTGAACTCCGGTTACGGCAACCGTCTGACCGAAACCGATACGCGCAAGGTCGCAATCCCTTACTGCCGTCTGAGGCACAAGCATTCCGAGCGCCTCGCCCGAAAAATCTATCCCGGTTACGTTTCCGAAGCCGAACGAATTTAAGTAATCATAAAAAACTCCGCTGCCGAGCGACAGGGCAATGTCTGTAAAACAGGGGTTACAGCTGTTGTTTAAAGCGTCGGCAAGAGTCTGGTTAGTATGCTTACCGTTGGAATGGTCTGACCAGCATTTTATAGTCGTACCGTCAACCGAGCGCGTTCTGCCCGAATTGAATATGTAAGAATCCGAAAAAGCGTTTTTATTGCCGCGCAGATATTCCTCGATATCGGCTGCCGCCGTAATAATTTTAAAGGTCGAGCCGGGCTCGTAAATATCGCTTATTAAAAAATTACGCGACAGAGCATTGAGCGTTTCACTGTCGTTGCGCGGCACTTCGTTTAAATCGTACGACGGATAGTTAACCATAGCAAGAATATCAAAATTCTGCGGATTGAGCACAACGCAGGAAACAGCCTTAGCCCCGCTTGACAAATAAACTTTTTTCATTGCGCGTTCGGCTGAAAGCTGTATATCGAGGTCTACGGTAAGGCGCACCTCGTTTCCTGCCTGAGCCTCCGAATACACGATTTTGGAGTTTTCCGTTTCTATACCGAGTATATCGGTACTGTACATTATCTCGCCGTTTTTACCGCTCAAAAGATTATCGTAATATTTTTCAATGCCCGAAACACCCGAGCCGTCGGACGAAGTAAAACCGAGCACCTGACACAGAAGATCGCCGTAAGCATAAGTGCGGGTATTGTCGCGGGAATAATATACGCCCGGCAAGTTATAGCTTATCAGTTTTTCAATGCTGTCCTTTTCAACCTGCCTGGCAACAGTAACCTCGGAAATTTTTCCGCTTTCAATTTTCTTCAACAGCTTCTGAGGGTCAGCCGAAAAAATTCCGCTCAATATTGTAGCCGTATATTCGGCGTTTACAACGGCGTTAGGACGCAAAAAAACGCTGAACGTAGAGCGGTTGTCCGCAATTACCTCTCCGTTTCTGTCTGAAATTAAACCGCGCGTGGCAATTACCGGAATTTCTCTGTTCCACTGATCCGCCGCACGCATACGCAAATCCCTGCCCCAGGCAAGCTGAACGTAAAACAGTCTGCCGATAATAACGAAAAAAATAAAGGCTATTGTCAAACCCACTGACAATAACCTCTTTTGTAATACAGTAACGGAAAATCCAGTTTTATTCAATTATAATTTCAGCCTCCGCTTATTATTTGATCATACCGTTGTTTAAGACGTATTCGGCAACCTTGTTATTTATATCAAGCATTAAACTGTTGATACTCTCGTTTGCAACCGAATACGCGTCTTTTGCTACGTTTACGGAACCCTGCAAAGCGTTGATATCGCTGTTAAGCTGCGATATAATTGCCGAATTGATTATTACAAGGGCAAAAAGCGCAACTATCACACTGATTGCCACCGCAATTATAATTCTTTCCCTCTTATTGAGCACGGAATGCTTTTTTGCGCCTGAGTTCTGTATTTTGCCGCTTACTTCAGTATTTTTGATACCGGCGGTTCTGTACTGAATTGTTGTGGGCGTAGGACGCAAGTCCTCGTTTTCCTCTTCCTCCGTATCCACGGCTTCCGCGCTTGCCGTTTCTTCCACGTGCCTGTTAATCGCGCTGTCGGCACGGAAAAGCTCAGAATCCGCACGCGCATTCTCAACAAGATAAACCCTGCTTTCTCTGCGACGGAAAACGTCCGTTTGATTAGCCGCAGGCTTTTCGGCGGGTCTGTCAAGCAACTCGTCAAGCTTGGTATTAGGATTTATGAGCATAGCGTAATTTCTTCTGATACGCGCCAAATCTTCTTCGTTCGCCATTACAGCGGATCTGTAACCATATTCTTTCTTTTCTTCGGTTCTATCTAAAACGGGTACGTTTGCCATCTTTTTTCTCCTTTACGTTATTTTCTCCGCAATTCTCAATTTAGCGCATTTAGAGCGCGTATTGACCGTCATTTCCTTTAATGATGCGGTTATCGGCTTTTTTGTTATTATTTCTATTTCTTTACGCTTTCCGCATACGCAGACAGGAATATTTTTGTCGCATATGCAGTCGGCTTCAAGAAATCTGTATGCCTGTTTTACTATTCTGTCTTCCAGCGAGTGAAAGGTTAAAATTGCAAGCCTTCCGCCCTTTTTAAGCCGTTTTGCAAGATTGACCACACAATCGTACAAACCGCCGAGCTCGTCGTTTACCGCAATTCTTATCGCCTGAAACGACTTTCTTGCGCACGGTCCGTTCTGTTGAAATTTTTTCGGAATTGTATTTTCTATAATTTCAACGAGCTCTCCGCACGTTTTTAATCTTTTTTTAGCCCTTGTTTTAACTATATTAGCAGCTATCGCGCCCGCAAAAGTTTCCTCGCCGTATTTTTTTAAAATTTCGGCTATTTCTTTTTGGGAATAACTATTTATCAGCTCCTCCGCCGTAAACGCGCCGCTTTGGTCCATTCTCATATCCAGCGGAGCGTCGGTTCCCAAATACGAAAACCCTCTCTCGCGGTTATCGAGCTGATAACTCGAAACTCCGAAATCAAGCAAAGCGCCGTCAAGACTTTTTACGTCCGCTTTTTTTAAAACCTCTTCAAAATCCTTGTAGTTGGATTTATAAATTTCAAATCTGCCTTTAAATTCGCTCAACCTCTGATTTGCCGCTGCTATCGCCTCGTCGTCCAAATCGGTTGCTATAAGTCTTCCGTCGGGAGCCGTTCTTTTAAGTATTTCGTATGAGTGCCCCGCGCCTCCAACCGTTCCGTCGAAGTACACGCCGCCGGGCTTTAAATCGAGCCCCTCCATACATTCTTCGAGCATTACCGGAATATGTGAGAAAATCATTATCAGATACCCAACATATCGTATATACCGAGCACGTCCTCGTCCTCGTTCTTGTAGTACTCGTCGTAAACTGCCTTGGACCAGATTTCTATGCGCTTATCCGCACCGCAAATTACTATATCCTGCTCTATTCTCGCATACTCTTTAAGGTACGGCGGTAATATCATTCTTCCCTGCGCGTCGCCTTCGAGCCAGACGAACGACTTATTCAATAATCTTATAGCCTTTCTTATATCGCCGTTAATCTGATTTACGTTGGAGTGCATCTGTTCAACGAGCTCGTCAAAGCCTGCCTTAGTATAAACGAAAATACAGCGGTCTGCGCCTTTTGCAAAGTAAAACCCCTTTTCTTCGCCTTTCAGCTTGCTCGGTATGCGTATTCGGTTTTTCGTGTCCATTTGGTGGTCGTAAAACCCCGTAAAGCTAGACATAATACACTGCCTCGACTATTGATGTATTTATAATAACATCACATTTGAACATTGTCAAGAATTTTTTGGGATTTTTAAGAATTTTTTGGGAAAAATTTCCCGATTAAAACATATGTTTTATATTGTTCTTGTTTTTAAATTGAAGCAGCGCAAAACTTTATGCGGGTTTGAACAAACCGTCTATCCCGCAGCCGAAAAAGTTCAGCATTTAAAAATTTTCCGTTACTTTATATAAATATTAAATTAACGAAAAATATATTAAAAAAATCATAAAAAGCGTGAAAATTAGTTTACAATAATTTTTTTTTATGATAAAATCGAATACGAAATTTATGTTTAAGTATATCCAAAGGAGATATTAAATGCCTAATATTAAGTCTGCAAAAAAGCGTGTGCTTGTAACCGAAAAGAAAACCGCAAGAAATAAAGCTATTAAATCGGAAGTAAAAACCGAAATTAAAAAGTTTCTTGCCGTAGTTCACAACGGAGATAAGCAAGCCGCAACCGAGATGTTCCCCTCCACCTGCTCTATAATAGATACGGCGGTAAGCAAGGGCGTTATGAAAAAGAACACGGCGGCAAACAAGAAATCCGGGCTTGCAAAAAAGCTTAACGCATTAGCGTAAAAAAATCGGCGAGCGCAACCGCTCGCCTTTATTTTTGTTTTTTTATTACCTCGCTTCCGTAGTTAAATGGATATAACAGCCCCCTCCTAAGGGGCCGTTCCGGGTTCGATTCCCAGCGGGAGTACCAAACCCTTGACAATATATTTTTATATTGTCAAGGGTTTTATATTGCTGTTGATTTGAATTAAAGCCGTGTTCGAGCGAAGTGCGCGACGATATATCAATGAAACAGCAATCAAAAAAGGCGACGGAAATTCCGGCGCCTTTTTTTTAATATTTTTTAATTTGCAAAAAGTTTATCAAATTTAGCTGTTATATTATCGTCAAAAGATGTAATTTCCATCTCATAACGCATTTCAGCATTAGTAGCAATTGCAACTGTAATATACGTTTCGTCTTCAAATTCAGTCACATATTCAACATCAAATCCGTTAACATTATAAATTTCATTCTCAGCTTCTATTTCAAAATCTGTAATTACAACATTTGAATAAAATTTAACAGATGCAATAAAAAAATCTACTTCATCAAGAATATCCACTTTCCCTCCAAGCACGACATTTTCAGTTGTCCGATATAAATTGAAACTACTACACTCGTACTTAGTAAAGTCAATAGTGCTTAAAGTTGAATTTTCAATATCGGAATAAAATACTTCTTCAGTTACACCGATATAGGATAATTCTTCTAAATTAAAATATCTTATCGAATCGTCTTTTTTACGCAGTATCTGCGGCAAAATAATTGCACAGAGCGCCAACAAAACAAATACAGGGACAAGAATTTCTACAAGCAGCTTTTTATTTATTCTTTTACCGGATTTTACGAAATCACTGCCCGCACCCGATACCAAAACAGGCTCTTCAATAGAAACGTTAACTTCTTCGGTATCCGAAATTCTGTTTTTAATTCTATCCCATCTCTCATCAAAGCTTTTCAACGTAATCTGATCGGCTTTTTTCTTCAGTTCTTTTTCAATATCTTTATAGTCCATTAAAACCTCAACTAATATGTACGGCTACCGCTTCGTCAACTTTGCTTTTTCCGTCCAAACATAAATACGTTATACCGGACGTTACGTGCCCGCTTGCAACCCTTAAATAAGTCCTTGTTGCAATCAACGCGTTTGCCGAATTATAATAATAATCTACTCTGTAACCGCAGCCAACCACAACGTGCGCCACTTCGCTATGCTTGCTTTTTATAACTTCAACGGTACCATTATTTTCACCCGCTAATTTTAATGAATAATTACTCAAAAATATAGCCACAGGTTTATTACTTTTAACCGCCGCTATATATTTTCCCATATCAGTAGCGCCCAAATCCTCGGTGCTATAAGAATATCCGTGGGAATTTACATACGACTTCATACCGCTCTGAAAACCGTTGAACGTAGTACCTGCTCCGCCAACGTCCGTACCCATTAAATTATATAAAGAGTCGGTTACAGCTTGATTCTCAACACTCATCCCCTTATACATTATGGCGCTGCCTAATTTCAAGTACGTAGTATAATTAGGAATAAGCTCCTCGCAAAATCTGTCGTAATAACTGATAATTATAGAACCAGCAACATTTGCGCACCCTGTAGTAAAATTATGAGGCGCATAATCAGGAACCTTGCCGGATATAGTAAACTCTTCGGTGGTTTTATTTGTATATACTATAGTTTCGCTCTGTTCAACAAAACCGCCGCCCGTGTTACAGTATTTACTGTCTTCGGAGCTTGCCGACGCAACAAGCGTGCCGGTAGTACAAAAGTTGGTAGCTGTTAAAACGCCAAGCACTACCAGGGTTAATAAACATTTCTTTTTCATTAGATACCTCTCATATGTCTTTTTTCTATCAATTAGACGACATATGAGAGATTTTATTACTCATTTTTATAAAATTTTTTTATTTTGTCCAAAGCCCTGTAATAAATCGAAGATACAGTACCGAAAGGTTTACCAAGTTGTTTTGCTATCATTTTTATAGTGCAGTCCTGCAAAACTTTTAAAACGATAACTTGCTGTTCTTCCTCTGATAAGCACAAAATCATACTGTCAAAAGAGTCAACGGCTTCAATATTGTCTATCATCCTGTCGTTATACGGCATTTCATACAAAGTAACCGTTGGTTTTTTGTATTTAATTTTGTCTATTGCGCGTTTGTAACACGCCGTATAAAGCCAGGCGTTCGGATTTTTTATATCAAGCAATTTATGGGTATTATTCCAAACGTAAATGAGAATATCGTCTATTACTTCTTCGCATAAATCATATGAGCGCGTTACCGTATAAGCAGCCGAGCGCATACTTTTACCATAAGTTTTATAAAACTCTTCAAGCGAATATTTTTCGTGATTGGCTACTCTTTTAATAATACTTTTAAATGTCTTGGCGGCATTATTATCCATCTGTTTTCTTTTTCATCTGTAATTTTATTTAAACGGCAGACTTTATCCGTTAGTTTATCAATTTGGTAATATACTTTTTACGTACTGTATATTATAACATTGAATTAATCTTTTTTCAATATTTTCAGATATATTTTTAAACTTTATAACGCATTATTGCAAAAAAAGCGGCTGAAATATCAGCCGCTTTGTATTTTTTACCGTATTAAAGCGGATATCGGGACTCAACGTCATAATCCAGCCCGCTTGTTAAAGCGTGCTCCCATAGCTGAATTATTTCAAGGCATTCCACGTAAGCGGTTTTTTCGCCGTAGAGAAATTGTTCGTCTGCACTGTCTTTCACGTCTTTGAGCTGGTCGAGATATTCGGTGCAAAGTTCTATTAAATAACGAAGAGTTTGATTTGAGGTTAATTTTTTCATATTATTTTTACCTTGAGTACTTCTTCAAATGTTACTATACCTTTAGATATGCAACATTCGTAGACTTTTTGCAGAAAAGCTTCTTTCCTGGGATAATAAGCAGATTTTGTATAATGAATTTCGCGCATTATTTGCACGTCGTGCTTTTCTGTAATTATGCCTTTTATCATTAGCTTAAGCCACATATCGTCTTCGGTTTCGTAAATAAGCATAACAAACTCTTTTATCTGTTTTACGCTATCGGTTATAACAATTTCATTTTTTCTGTTTCCGATATAAAATTTAACTTTACTGCAATTGCTCGCAATGGCTTTATCAATATATGGAAAACGTTTTACTATTCTTATTATTTCTTCTCTGGTCATAATTAATACTACCCATTTGTTATGACGATACTATACCACTATTTTTTTCGCAAAAATTCCCAACTTTTTACGGATTTGGCAAAATTTGTTATTTTTATCTAAAAAATGTCGAAAATTGCCGATTTTTATATAAAAATGTATAAAAAAAGAGTCGGATTAACCGACTCTTTTTTAAAAATATTAAAAATTTATTTCTAAACCGTCGTAGGATATTAAAATTCCGTACTTTTCGGCTTCTGAAAGCATATCGTCGTATACCTGCCCGCCGTTATGAGAATAGTGGTTTGCCACAAGTACTGTATTATTATCAGCTATCCCCTCGCGCCTGAGCCAGTCAATTGTTTCAAGGTTGGTTTTCAGGCTCATATGACCGTTACGCCACTCGGCGTTCTGCCCCAGACAGCCGGTACAGTCAAGAGATATCAAGTCAAAACGCCCCTCTTTTTTTAGCAGCTCTTTTGTGTTTTCGGGAAATAGTCCGGTATCGTGCGCATAGAGCAATTTTTTGTTTTCGCAAGCTATCGAATAAATAACCGGCGAAGTCGCGGGGTTATGGTTCGCCCAAAGCGGCAAAACAGAATATTTGCCGTTTAAAACGTCAAAACATTTACCCGCGCTTATCAAATGCGGAGTTACCGCGCCGTCCATACCGTTTCGGTCGCTTACGTTTTTAATTTTTAAGTATCCGTCCTCCGCGGCATAAAAGTTCATTGTTTGCTGCCTGCCGTGACAGTAATGCGGGCGGAAATTGTCTATATCTTCCGGATATAAATGGTCGGGATGGCTGTGGGTTATTAAGCAGTTGTTAATTTCACTCAAATCCAACCCGTAAGCGTTCATATGCCAAACGGTATCGGGATTAAATTCTATAAGTAAATCGTTATTAATAAGCGCCTGGGATCGCGAACGGATATTTCTGCCGCCCAAAGCGCGGGCTTTTTTACATACCTCGCAACGGCAACCGATTGCAGGCACCCCTTCCGCCGCGGCAGTACCCAAAAATTTTATTTTCATAGATTATCTCCGGTTTTTATTTTACCCAATAAACATAATTTTCTTTTCTGGGTTTGGGCGCAGGGTTTTCGCCCGCAAAATAGCCGAGAGCCACGTGCCCCACGCCTATATAATCGCCGTCAATTCCCAGAGATTTTAAAAGATTTTTGCCGAAATCACTTTCAAGCTCCTCTTTAGCCCTGTGTATCCAGCACGACCCCACCCCGAGCGCCCAGGCGGCGTTCAGCAAATTCGAGATAACGCAGCTGCCGTCGTATACGGCGTTTGGCGAGGCTTTGACCGCTATAAGCAATATTACCGGCGCACCGTAAAACGGGTCGAAATCTTCTCCCCATCCGCCGACTTTAGCGTTTTCTTTTACAATTTCGCCGCGAAGCTTTTTATTCGTTACGGCAATTATTACGGGATTTTGCTGTCCACGGCTCGTCGGCGCATAAGTCCCCGCTTCTACAATTTGTTCCAGAATATTTTCTGGAACGGGATCGGACAAAAATTTTTTTATACTTCTACGAGTTTTTAATATATTTATAGTCTGATTCATAAACCAACCTGCGTTTTTATAATATTATATTATTATTTATTATAAAAATCAAACATATAGTTATAACTTGCAATTATGAAAATTTTATTCTATAATTTGAATATGAAAATTTTATTCTATAATTTGAACAGGTGATATTATGATATGCGAAATTGAAAAACTTGATTTAAAATTTGCCGAAGATTTAGCAAAAGCCATAAAGGACAGGCGTATTCAAGATAATTTAAGGGATTTACCGAACCCTTACACAATAGAAAACGCGCGTGAATTTATAAATTATTCGCTTTCCGCCGACCAAAACACCGAATTTACATATGCGGTTACAGTTAACGGAAAGTTTGCAGGCTGCATCTCCGCCACCCGGCAACAAAATATTCATAGCCGAACGGCGGAAATCGGGTATTATATTATTCCGGATTTCTGGGGAAAAGGCGTGGCAACCTGTGCATTAACACAGTTGTGCAATTTTTTATTTGAAAATACGGATATTATAAGACTGTTTGCTGAACCGTTTGCAAGAAATACAGCGTCTTGCAGGGTACTTGAAAAAGCAGGATTTACCTGCGAGGGCACAATGAAATGCAATGCTATTAAAAACGGCGTTGTTGAAGATATGAAAATTTATGCCAAAATCAAATAGTAAAAAATCTGTTTTAAGGTTACTTAAAACAGATTTTTATTTTTAATATTTAATAAAGAAATTCTTTTAATAATTTTGGCAAATTACTGCGTTTTCCGTTATTTTCGGATTATATAGCTCTTTTCTCGTCCACTCGTCAAGCTAATATGCAAAGTAAAAATCATAGCCGTCGTCACCCACGTTCGTTACAATGCAATAATCGGTTGAGTAATCGCAAGACGCACCGATTAACAGGCACTGTTTGGCACGCATTGCAGTAAAAAATTCTTCCTCTTGCTTTGCCAGTTCCTCACCGTAAGGAATACCGCTGAAACATTTTTTATAGCAGACTAAGACAAGCACGGGCATTTCTGTGATTTTGCAATTCATTTCATTGCCTATAATCCAAATCTTCGTAAATGTGCTCTTCTTTATAATTTATTGCGCTATTAATCGCCTGAATCCAATCCATACCTGCTCCGAAATTTAATAATAAAGCAAAAAACGCATATAAATCTTGACTTTTTATGCTATTTGTTATTAACCATAATAATCCTATAATATAAAAATAGCCCGAACGTCCTTTTTACGGTAAAGAAGTTCAAGCTATTAAGACTTGGTGCACTCGACAGGAGTTGAACCTGCATGGGGTTAACCACAAGATCCTTAGTCTTGCGCGTCTGCCAATTCCGCCACGAGTGCGCACTCAAAAACAATGTTGATTTTATATTATTTTATTATATATGTCAAGTCAATTTACACATATTTTTAAAATTTTTATAAATAATCAATTTTAATTTTTTTTAATATTTTAAGCGTTTTTTGCTTTAAATCCACCAGATTTTTGTTATTATGTATGACATAGTACTCTGCAAAATCACAATTATCGTAATTTAGTTGAGTTTTAATGCGATTTTCAGCTTCTTCCTGCTTTACATTATTGCGCATAGTTACTGCCGCTATTCTTTCATTAATATCTCTTAAAACAACTATAGCACCGTTGAAATACTGTTCCCAGCTACTCTCAAAAAAAAGGGGCACCTCAACAAAACACAAATGCTCTTTATTAGTAAGTTCATTAACCGAGTTTAAAATTTCCGGATGTGTTATATTGTTTAATTTTTCAAGCAGTGTATTATCTGAAAATACACGTTCAGACAATGCTCTTTTATCGATACTTCCACCGTTTAAAATTTTTTCGCCGAATTCAGAAATAATTTTTTGCGTCATTTTTTTATTTTCCGATAAAAGTCTGGCGTAGATTTTATCGCACGAAAATACTTTTTCACCTTGCGCTGCAAGAATTTCGGCAACAGTGCTTTTACCGCTGCCGATTCCGCCTGTAATTGCAATTTTGATACTTTTACTTTGCATCATACCAGGTTTTCCCCGAAGAAATTTCAACCGTCAAAGGAACGGTGAGCTTTACCGCATTTTCCATTTCTTCTTTAAGAATTATTGCAACCGCTTCTTTCTCGTCTTCCGGCGCCTCAACAACAAGTTCGTCGTGAACCTGCAAAATTAATTTTGCTTTCAATCCGTTTTTGATAAGCGCGTTATACACGTTTATCATAGCAATTTTTATAATATCGGCGCTCGTTCCCTGCAACGGCATATTCATTGCGGCACGCTCACCGAATTGTCTAATATTGTAATTTGACGAATTTATTTCAGCAATCTGGCGTTTTCTGCCTAATAAGGTTTTAACATAACCGTGTTTTTTAGCAAAGGCGACATTTTCATCCATATATTTTTTAACGTCGCTATAAGTTTCAAAATATTTAGCAATAAAACCACGAGCTTCAGCCAGAGGCACACCTAAATTTTTAGATAAACCAAACTCGCTTATTCCGTAAATTATACCGAAATTTACCGCCTTTGCCATTCTGCGCATCTGCGGCGTTACGTTTTCAAGCTCTACACCGAACACCTGAGCCGCCGTTTTGGAATGTATATCTACACCGTGTTTGTATGCCTCTACAAGCTCTTTGCAACCGGAAAAATGCGCCAACAACCGTAATTCTATCTGCGAGTAATCCGCGTCTACAAAAATATTGCCTTCGCCGGGAACAAATATTTTACGAATTTCAAGCCCTTCGTTCTTTCTTATGGGAATATTCTGCAAATTCGGATTTATACTTGACAGCCTGCCTGTTGCAGTCACAGCCTGCTTATACGTAGTATGAAGCCGTTTTCCGTTATCAATTAAAGGTTTAAAGCCGTCAAGATACGTAGATTTAAGTTTTTGATACAGTCTGTACTGCAAAACATCGCCGACTACGGGATATTTATCTGCAAGTCCCTCCAAAATATCTGCGCTCGTAACATATTTTTCCTCTTTTTTCTTTTTAACTTCTGCTATTCCGAACTTATTATATAAAATTTCACCGAGCTTTGCGGGCGAATTTAAATTAAAGATTTTACCACTTGCTTCAAAAATTTTATTTTTGTATTCTTCGATTTTTCTTTGATAAGTGTCAGACAGTGCTTCAAGCTCTTGTAAGCTTATTTTAACGCCCTGCCGTTCCATATCGTAAAGCACTTTTACAAGCGGTTTTTCAACGTTGTTATATAGCGAAGCTTCTTCGCCCAAAAGATTAATATATTTTTCAAACAGTTTAGCAACCGCAAAAGCCGAATAAGTTTCATCATATAAGTTCAAGTTTAAAAAATCCTTGAACTCTAAGCCCGCTCCGTCGCAAAGATATACCAAAAGCGACAAATCGTCATACCCGCAGCACGCCTCAATGCCGTATTCCTGCAACATATGAAGCTGCTGTTTATAATCAAACGCAATAACTTTATTATCGGCGTCAGAGTAAATATCTTTTAATACCTGTAAAAAATCAAAATATCCCAAACTTTCCGCTGATAAAAGATTTTGCTCAACGGTAATTGTATATTGTACCCCGCCCGTATATATTTTTGTTTCTTTTTCGGTTAAATCAATACTGAAAACATTATTATTCTTAATTACGTCTGAAAATTCTGCGTAATTTTTACATTTGACCGTTTCAGGAAATTCTATGTTTAATTTTTCGTCCGGCGCTTGTCCGTCAAATATATTGAGCTCTAACAAAGACCTGAACTCAAAGTCGGCAAACATCTTTTTTACAGAACCGTTGAATTTTTTAGGAGCAACGCAATTTTCGAGTTTTATATTGATATCGCAATTTCTGTTTATTTTTGCAAGCTCGTATGAAAGATAAGCAAGCTCCTTATTTTTTTCAAATTTTTCGCGCACGCTACCTTTTAACTCGTCTATATGATTATAAATACCGTCCAGCGTAATAAAACTTGTCAAAAGACCTTTCGCCGTTTTTTCGCCTATGCCGGGAATGCCAGGTATATTATCGGATTTATCACCCATAAGCGCTTTTAAATCAACTATCTGCGAAGGATTCAAACCGTCGTTTATCTCCGCAAAATTATCGCAGTTAAGCCTTATAAGGTCGGATACACCACGCTTTGTAAAAAATACGTCGGTTTTTTCGTCTACGAGCTGATAACTATCCCTATCGCCTGTATAAACATAGCTATGGACATTGAATTTCGCCGAAAGCGTACCTAAAATATCATCCGCTTCTATCCCCTCAATTCCGCACATTGCAACGTTCATTGCCGATAAAAGGTTTTTTAAGGGTTTTAATTGCGCGGCAAGCTCGTCCGGCATCGGCTTTCTTCCTGCCTTGTATTCGTTATACATCTTATGCCGGAAGGTGGGCGCTTTCATATCAAAAGCTACAACGAGATATTCAGGCTTATTGTCCTTTAAAATTTTTAAAAGTAATTTAGTAAACCCGAAAATTGCGTTTGTGGGTCTGCCGTCCTTTGTGGTAAAAACAGGCGTTGCATAAAACGCCCTGTTGAGTAAACTGTTGCCGTCAATTAAAACTAATTTTTCCATACGTGATTAGTTTACTACTTTTTACAAATAAAATCAATATAATAAAACCAAAACACTTGATTTTTGTTTTACGATATAATATAATTATTAAGTGATTTGCCGGTGTGGTGGAATTGGCAGACGCGCGGGACTCAAAATCCCGTGGTAGCGATACCGTGTGGGTTCGACCCCCACCACCGGCACCAACCATAACGTAAGTTGAACCGCTGACTTACGTTATTTTTTATGTTGCCTAACAATTAAAATTATGTTTTAATTCTCTTTGGAGTTTTACTGATGAAAAAATTTGTAAATATAAGATTTCCGGTTATAATTGCGCTTGTTCTGGCAGCGGGTATATGGCTCGGATACGCTTTTAAATTTTATAATACGGATATTATTTATATTACAATTTCTTTACCTGTTACCGTAATTATTGCTTTAGCGCTATATATTTTTAAACGTTCAGTAAAACCTATTATTCTGCTGTTATTTACCGCTATAATTTTTATAGCCGGTTTTTTTATCTGCTTTAACAAAATAACCGACTATCAAAAACCGGAAATAAACCCGAACACGACTTATTCCGTATCCGGCACAGTTTTGGAAAAAACTGTTTTTGCAAACTATATTTATATTGTTCTTGACGACATACACATTAACGGAGCGGCAAAAAACGTAAAAATCTCCGTAAAATATCAAAATTCAGATATTTTTATTGAAAACGGTTATAAAGTATATTTTGATACGAAATTAACGCCGAACAAAATATTTGAATACGGACATTTTAACAGCAACGCCGTAAAAAATATTAAATATACCTGTTCTGCAGAACAGATACGCGCCGAATACAAATTTAATTTATTTTCGGAAATGCGCTCGGCATTAAAAGATACGCTTTATAATAACCTGTCTTTCTCTACGGCAAGCATATGTTATGCTATGCTCACAGGTAATACCGGCGATATGGAAATACAGTCGCTTCAGTCATTCCGTTACGGCGGCGTAGCGCATATATTTGCGGTGTCCGGTTTACACATAGGTATTATTTTCGGAATTTTTAATTTTCTCTGTAAGCGATTCAGCTTTAATAAATGGATTTCAACCGCATTGTGTTTAATTTGCATATTCTTTTATGCCGGATTTTGCGGCTTTACCTCCTCATCGCTGCGCGCGGCGATTATGTGCACGGTTCTTGCTGTTTCGCAGAGGTTTTTCTTAAAATACGACGGACTAAACGCCCTTGCCTGTGCCGTTATAACTCTGCTGATTTTAAATCCGTTTTACCTCTTTTACGTAGGATTCCAGATGTCTGTTTGCGCTGTAGGCGGAATTTCAACGTTATCCAAAAAATTAGAAAAATTGTTCTCAAAAATTAAACTGCCGAAAAAGCTATGTTCTGCCGCGGGCGCGTCTTTCGGCGCACAATTTGCAGTACTGCCCGTTATGTTAAACTCTTTCGGGTATGTGAGCGGCGCGGGACTTTTGCTGAACGTAATAGTTTTACCCATACTTTCTATATTTTTCGCAGTTTTATTTTTATGTACGGCGATAAGTATGATAATAACTCCCATTGCCGGTTATTTACTGCCCGTTACCGTACTTCCTTTTGAATTTATATCATCGTTTTTAATAGACGCAGGCTTTGAAAATTCACTGATATCAGGTTTTGGCGCGGGATTATTTATTCCACTCTTTATAATAAGCATAATTTTTTTATCGGACAAAATAAATTTTGGAAAATATGTACGCATTTTGGGGTTTGTAGTTTCGGCAAACGTAATGATTATTTATATATATGCCGCCTCTTTTTACCCCTTTAAAGGCTACGAAATTATAGTTTCCGCCTATTATTACGGCGGAGAAGTACTTATAAAATCTTCTAAAACAAGCGTACTGATTGTAACAGAGGACGCAACAACTCACTCTGCTAAAACGCTTAATAAATATTATTCTTCACAGCCGGAAGCAATTGTTGTTCTCGGCGGTGAAAATGCAGTTTCAGAGTACGGAAAACTGAATATCGACTGCAAAAACGTTTATCTTGCAATGCAAATTCCCGTACAACCGTACAAAAACACAACCGTTCATTATGAACAGTCTTTCAGTATTGCCGGAGTTGAATATGAATTTGAGGATAACTATAGTATTTCGTTTACAGCTGACGGTATTAAGGTTTGCGTATGCGCCGGCGCGTTGATACCGTATAAAAACGCGGATATTATAATTTCAAGTTATCCTGCGCCCGATTGCAACAGTTTAAATAAAATTTACTTCAATCTTACAGAATATCCGCACAACGTTAAAGAATGCGGAGACTTCAGGTTCAAGATAAAAAACGGCATATTAAAAAGCGCGGATTTATAAATCCGCGCTTTTTTATTTACTGTATTTTTTTTCTATTTCGGTAATTTTATTTACCCTGCGTTCGTGTCTGCCACCCTCAAATTCCGTAGTCAAAAACGTTTCAACTATCTTTAAAGCGTATCCTATACCCACGACCTTTTCGCCGAGCGCAAGCATATTAGCATTATTATGCAGGCGCGTAAACTGTGCGCAATAAGTATCGTGACAATGCGCACAGCGTATGCCGGGTACTTTGTTTGCCGCTATAGAAACGCCTATTCCCGTAGAACAAACAACAATCCCCATATCGCATTTACCCGAAGCAACAGCTTCCGCCGCTTTTACCGCAAATTCGGGATAATCGCAACTCTCCGTAGAGTTTGTTCCAAAATCTTCGTATTCATATCCTTTACTTTTAAGATATTCTATTGTTGCATTTTTTAAATTAAGACCGCCGTGATCGCACGCTAACGCAATTTTCATTTAAGTTTCCTCTTTATATTTCAAAATATAGTTTTTTATTATAATATCGCACGCTTTTGAGAGCATATCGCGCGTTTGTCTGTATACTTCAACTCCGCAACCGTACGGGTCAAGAACGTCAAATCCACACAAATCTTTTACGCTGACCACGTTTCCGCAATCCTCCAAAAGAGTTTTTTGCGTTTGCGTCATACAAATTACAACCGTACTCTTTTCAATCAGCTTTTGCGTAAGTTGGCGCGGAGCAAAGTTTTTACTGTCTATACCGAGTTCGGCGAGCGCGGCGGCGCTGTTATGACTGATCGCACCGCCAACCTCCGCATTAATACCGCAGGACAAAACGTCCCACCATTTTATGCGGTTTTGCTTGATTTTATGCCGTAGCAACATCTCCGCCATAGGACTGCGGCAGGTGTTGCCCGTACAAACAAACATTATTCTTTTTCTTTTATTTTTTCTTTTTTCCGTTTTTTCACTCATCGTCAGTTACCGCAAGCTTTAATAAACCTGTTTATTACGCCAGCCATTATTCCGTCGCGCATTTCAGGTAATATTCCGATTATAAGGCGCGCTTTTTTTTCGCCTTCACGAAGCTTTGCATACAAATTTGCCGCTATTTCAATATCGGTTTTGCCAAGATTTAAAATATTTTTCCCGCACAGTTTCCGAGCTGCGCCGTCTTCGCACATAAAATAGACGTACTCTTTATCCGTCAGTTCCTCATACGCCTTTAAAGCCTCTTCAACATCTGCACAGAGCATTGTAGCGCAGTCCGGCGTATAGTGTCTATATTTCATTCCGGGCGATAAAACCCGTTCGCCTGCTTTAGGAGAATGAACACGGCAAACACCTATCTTATCTTCTATCATCTCGCGGGAAATAAGTCCGCTCCTCAAAATTATCGGAACGTCTCCCGTACAGTCAAGCACAGTGCTCTCAATTCCGCCGGAACAGCTGCCGCCGTCCAGAATCAATTCCACTCTGCCCTTTAAATCGTTGTAAACGTGCTCTGCGGAAGTCGGACTGACGTGTTTTGAAATATTTGCCGAAGGCGCGGCAATAGGCACGCCTACCTTGCGCAAAAAACTTTGCGCGCCGTTGTGCGACGGAATACGTATAGCGAGCGTATCGAGTCCGCAAGACACCGCAGGGCAAACCGTACCGCGGCTTTTATATACCATTGTAAGAGGTCCCGGCAGAAAAGCCTTTGCAAGTTTTTTTGCATATTCGGGCACATAAGACACAAGCTCCGATATGTCGTAATCCTTATGTACGTGCGCTATAAGCGGATTATCGTTGGGTCTGCCCTTAATGTTAAAAATACTCTCAACTGCAAATTCGTCATAAGCGTTTGCACCCAAGCCGTACACGGTTTCGGTAGGAAAAACCACCGTTCTGCCGCTTAAAATGATATTTTTCGCCAGATTTAACGACTTTTCGTTAATACCGAGGATTTCCGTTTGCATAATCAGAACGGAGCCTCCTCGTCATCGTCCGGGGCGTCGGCATCCGTAAGCGGAGCAGCTTCGTACTGAGGCTGGTCACCGTTATTGTAAGAACCGCCGTCGGCGCGAGCCTGAAATTCTTCATTGAGTTCGGGATTTACAAACTTAGTCAACTCGCCGCGGAAACGCAGTTTAAACCTGCCCGGAGCGCCGTTACGGTGTTTTGCAACTATAACGTCCGCCATTCCTTTTACGATTTTTTTCTTTATGATATCTTCCTGCGAAGCGTTTACGTCGGGACGGCTGATAAATATAACCATATCGGCATCCTGCTCTATCGCTCCAGATTCGCGCAGGTCGGAAAGCTGCGGCTCGCCGGACTGAATACGTCGCAACTGCGACAGCGCAATTATCGGAACGTCAAGCTCCTTTGCCATAATCTTTAAATCACGCGTTATGGCTGCAACTTCCTGCGTCCTGTTTTCGTCGCCGTTCTTCTTACCGCTTGACATAAGCTGTATGTAGTCTATCATTACCAAATCAAGCTGTCCGGCGTTGCGGGATTTTATCCTGCGGCATTTGGACAGAATCTCTGCAGGCGTAACCCTTGACGAGTCATCAATAACTATTTTACTTTTTCTAAGTTTATCGCTCGCTTTTGCAATTTTACGCCAGTCCGTGTCTTTAAGCTTACCCGCAAGCGCATCAGCCATACTTACGCCGGCAACTCCGCACATCAATCTCTGAATAATCTGAACCTCAGGCATTTCAAGCGAAAAAACAGCGCAAACTTTTCCCTCGTCCACCGCAGCGTGCTCGATTATATTCATTGCAATTGATGTTTTACCCATACCGGGACGGGCTGCAACTATGATAAGGTCTGACTTTTGCAAACCGTTAGTCATCTTATCGAGAACAATAAAGCCGGTCGCAACGCCTCTGTAAGCGTCTTTATCGGTGGAAAGTTTTTGAAACTTATCTATAACCTGATTTATGCCGTCGCTCTCTCTGATGTCTTTCATAGACGAAGAATCTTTTGTGCGCGACACCGCATACACACGCTCCTCGGCATATTGAATGCTTTTCAGTGCGTCGGTACTCGTCCTGGAATTTTCTATGATATCTTTAGCCGACCTTATAAGACTTCTATTAACGCTGTCGCGCTTGACGATGTCAAGATAATGCTGAAAATTTGCCGCGGACGGCGTAATTCTCGCAAGCTCGGTAAGATAGCTTATCCCGCCCGCATTTTTTAAATTTCCCTCGCTGTCAAGCTTGTCCGCAAGCGTTATTAAATCAATGGGCTTGCGCTCGTTGAAAAGTTGTTTTATCGCCGAAATTATAAATTTGTGGGATTCCTGGTAAAAATCTTCCGAAACAAGCTCTTCCGTTACGTCGGCGAGTATCTCATTATCTATAAGCATACAGCCTAAAAGCGCCTGTTCAGCCTCCAAATTATTCGGCATAACATTTGTTACGTCTGACATAATACTTTGT
Organism: uncultured Christensenellaceae bacterium; assembly: GCA_910588685.1. Taxonomy (GTDB): domain Bacteria; phylum Bacillota; class Clostridia; order Christensenellales; family Borkfalkiaceae; genus Coproplasma. The sequence continues at coordinate 78,134 of CAJUPX010000007.1, forward strand.
AAATCCTATTTATATACCCATTAATTGCTCAAATTCCATTAACACGTCGTTAAATTCTTTCATTGCTACTTCAAAAGGTTTTTTGGACGTTAAATCTACACCCGCTAATTTTAACAGCGATACAGGGTCTGACGAGCCGCCGCTCGATAAAAATTTAAAATAATCTTTAACCGCGGGCGCCCCTTCCGTTTGCAGTCTTTTTACTATATTTATCGCAGCCGTAATTCCCGTTGCGTATTTATAAACGTAAAAAGCCGAATAGAAATGTGGTATTCTCATCCATTCCGCGGAAATATTGAAATCGTGTTCTATTTCATCGCCGTAGTATCTTTTGCCTATATCGGCATAGATAGAACAGAGTAATTCTTTTGTAAGCGGTTGACCTTTCTCTTCGGCATTATGAGCCTCAGCCTCAAATTCGGCAAACATAGTTTGTCTGTGTAGAGTTGCGCGGATACTGTCGAGATAATAATTTAAAAGATATTTCTTTAAATTTACGTCCTTAGCTTCTTTAACCATATGTTTTAAGAGCAAGGTTTCGTTTACAGTACTTGCAACTTCGGCAACAAAAATTTTATATCCCGATTTATTGTATGGCTGGTTTTTCTGCGAAAAATAAGTATGCAGAGCGTGTCCCATTTCGTGGGCAATAGTAAATACTTCGTTTACAGAAGGGTGATAATTCAACAAAACAAAAGGATGGCAGCCGGGGCAGCCTATGGAATACGCGCCGTTGCGCTTGCCGTCGGACTCTTTAACGTCTACCCAGCCCTCTTCAAATCCCTTACTTAATAGCGACTGATATTCAGAGCCGAGTACTTTCAGCCCTTCTATAACCTTTTCACACGCCTCTTCGTAAGTATATTTAACCGTTACGCCGTCAACGAGCGGAGCATAAATATCGTAAAAATAGAGCTTATCGTAACCGAGAAGTTTTTTTCTGTCGCTGATATAGCGGTGCAAAGACGAAAGGTTTTCATTTACGGCTTTTATAAGATTATTGTAAACACAGGCGTCGACGTCCTCGGAAAACAAAGCCTGCTCCAAACAGGAATTAAATTTATAAACTTTACTTAAAAATACGTCTTTTTTTACGTTACCGACGTATACGGACGTAACGGTATTTATAAGAGAAATGTACGCGGCGTAATACTTTTCATATGCCTCCCTGCGCTTTTCCCTGTCCTCGCAATGCAATATAATGCCGTATAATCCGTGGCTGAGTTTAACGGTTTTGCCCTCCCATTCAATTTCCGGCAAAGGCAAATCGAGGCTGTCGATAAGATTAAACGTATTATGGAAATTCTCCATTATTTCGCCCGCCATACCTATTATTTTTTCTTCGGCTTGCGAAATTACGTGCGGTTTGCGCGCTATAATACGCCTTATATCGTAGTCATAATCGCAAAAACGCTTGTCCGATAAAAGCGAATTTAAATATCCGTCATCTAACTGCGCCATCTCCGGCTCGTAAAACGACAGTTCCGTGCTGTATCTGCTGAAAAACGAAAGCATTTTAGCAAAATAACCCGAGTATTTGTCAACGCCAGCATCCTCGTCGTGACGCATATGGGCGTAGACGTATAATCTTTCAAGTTTTATTGAAAACTTTTCCGACTTTTTAAAAAACTCAAACAGAGTATCCGCATTACCGAGCTTACCTGCATATTTGGAAAAATCCAGCATATTTTCAAGCTCACTGTAGCCCTTTTCCCACTCCTCGTCGCTATTAAATATATCGTTGACTTTCCATTTATATTTCTGCTGTATTTCTTCTCTTTTCATAATATTTAATTCCTTTTACTTTTTAACTCAGATTCAAAACCGAAAAATTCCGGCAGGGTCTTGTTTATAAACACGTACCAGGACGAAGTAACCGGCTTAGTTTGCATAGACCAGTCGCTGACTACTCCCAAAAGATTATCAATTGAATAATCCCCGCCGTTGCCGTTTAAAGAGTTTCTGCTGTCTGAACTTACATTTCTGTTATCGCCTACAAGAAACATATGCCCCTCTTTTACAACGTGCTCGGAATAATTATAATAGTGATTATAATTGCCGTGCTCGTCTCTTACCTGCGTATTTCTATCAGGATCCACGTACGGCTCGGGCGGAGCCGTAAATTCGGTTTCGCCTTTGCGTTTAAGCCAAAGTACGCCGTCCTCAAATTTAACCGTATCCCCGCCGAAAGCAACCACGCGTTTTACAATATTTTTATGGTTTAATGAGTTTGACGAATAGTCGTCTTTTACGATTACTATATCAAAATAATCCGGCTTAGCAAAACGGTTTACAAAGATGTAATCGCCCGTTACGTCGTCATTAGCGCCGTTAAGCGTCGGCAGCATCGAATCCTCCTGAATATAGAACCCGACAAACACAACCGAAAACGCAAGCTCACACAACAGCAATACAAAGAATATTGCTATTGCGGCATTTAACGCTATCCCGAGCGGCGTTGTTTTTTCTTTGGAATAAAGATTTTGTTTTACAAAATTCATTTTTAAAGCCATAAAAGATTATTGATAGCAAACGGCGACGAACAATTTACCGCCAACCCGTATTGCGAAGTAAATTCAGCAAGCTGAATGCCCGCACTCGTTTTAAACAACTTGCTTTCGGCAACTATAGTCTGCCATATGCCGCCTACAAGCGATACCGTATAAATATATTCCTCTCCCGTTCCTATGTTGGTAAAGGTTATTGTCATATCCGCTTCCTCGTCGCTGAATACGTCGAGAGAAATAACACTACCAGCAACGGGCGCGAACCTGGGATTTGCCGTACGGAACGTTATAAGTCCGCTTTTGGAATATATTCCCTTCACGTTTTCTTTTTTAACGAGCTCGGGAATTTTAAAATCGTCAGTATAAAAAATATTGCCTATGGAATATTCTTTGGACGGCGCCGAAATAAATCCGTCGCAATTATTGTTAGACGAATAAATAAGCCGCGTTTTATGCTGCATATTACGGAAGCTGCCGCTTATTTTCTTTACTACTATTTTAGACCATACGGTAAAACCGTTACTGTATTTTACGCCGCAAATTACAAAAATAGTTGAAGTTTTTTCGTAAATGTTGAGTAAAAACTCCTGTTCGTCGGAGGAGTTATTACGTACAAGCGGGCAGGTTATCCAATCTCTCCTTGCAGAATCCAAGCTGTCCTCGGCAAGATACACCGCGGAACTTTCCATTATACCTTTATCGTCAACATTGATTTTTGCAATCAGATTGTCTTTGTCGTCAACCTCTACCGACAGCTGTACGAGCCTGGGTAAAAATATCTGACGTTTTTTAAGATGTTTAGCAAGGAAAAGCAGCAAATCCTGCATACAGTCCGGGTCGATATAATTATTGTTATGCATAGAATACGCGATAGAGCTAACAGGCAAATACTGCGGATTTATGCGCGAAAAAGTATCGTACGCCCTGTCGTAATCAAAACGCGGGTCGTTAGTAGTGCAAAGCATTAACACGGGACAGCTAACGTAAGGCGCATACGCCTGAGAATCTATACCGGCAATAAAACAGTATGTTTCTTCGTCGAGCCTCACTTCTTCCGAAATATGTTTATTTTTACCTGCGTACGCGTGCCAGCCTGCCGCGCTTACGGGAATTATGCACGAAAAATTGCTCGCAACGCCGAGTTTCCAGGCTATTTCTCCGCCGTCGCGTATACCTATTACGCCTATTTCACAGTTACCGAAGCGCTCTATTAAGTATTTACGCGCGTAAATGCCTATGGCAACCCACTCATACCAACAGGTTTTATCCGCGCTTTCGTCTACGTAATCCTTATGTCTGCCGCATTGCTGCAAGTTTGCATATGAAATACACTCGGGATAAACGGTATAAAAATCGCAATTATCCCATATACCGCGGTAATCCACCATAAGCACGGAATATCCCTGCTTTACGAAATATTTTATAAGCCCGAAATCGATAGTGTCTTTACTGTCGGGCAGTAAAATAACCGTTTCGGCGGCGGGATTTGACAGCGAACGGGCGTAAGCCGCCGCAATCTTTACCCTGCCGTTTTCCGTTTGTCTGCCTTGAAAATAAAGTTTTTCTAAACGTACATCGTCTTCATCTACCGCCGAAAGAATTTCGGGAAAGACGTCGAGAGTATCGTCAAACGAACTCCAAAGCGCAACAGGGGTAATAATATTTGGCATAATTTCGCCTCCTTACAGACCGATATTCACGGACGAACCGTGCGTTTCGGTTGCTTTTTTAACAATGATTTTACTTTCTATTCTATGTTTCAGCTCTTCCACGTGACTAATAACGCCTATAGTAAAACGCGAACTCTTCAATTTTTCAAGTGCGTTCATAACAACGTCTAGCAGGTTGCTGTCGAGAGTACCGAAGCCTTCGTCCAGGAAAAAGAACTCTATAGTTTTAAAGGATTTGGCGCATATCGTCTGCGACAGAGCAAGGGCGAGCGAAAGCGAAACGAGAAAAGTTTCTCCACCTGACAATGTATTCACCCCTCTTAAATTGCCACCGTCGTAATTATCGCTTACCTGGAAATTATTATTTGTATAAACGAGATAATATCTGCCGTCCGTAAGATTTAACAGCGTTGACGACGCAAGCGACGATATGTCTATTAAATATTCCGTTGCGATATATTCGAGGAATTTATTGTTCCGCGTCATCTCTTTCAGTTTTAAAATAACATTTCGCTCGCGGCGGATAACTTCGTATTCCTTTAAAATTTTATTTTTTTCTTTAAGCCGCGCCCCGATATCCGAATATCTATTATTTAAAACGGCTATCTCGCCGGTAATATTTTTTATATTCGAGTCAGTCAATTCCTTATTTGTCTTTGCTAAGCGCAACGAAGCTTCCTCAAACCCGGTTATTCCTTCAACCGCCAAAAGCTCGCTTTTCCTGAGCGTAAAAGCGTTTAACTTAGCGTCATAATCGCTTAGCAACTTTTCAACGTCCGAATGCGCAAACTCGCTTACAAACTTTTTACAGGCTTCTACGCTGGCAAAGCTGCTTAAATCCAACAATTTTTTCAGCGCTTCGTCCGTTTGCTTTAACCTCTCCTCCGCCGCCTGCGCAAGCGTATTTGAACGCTCAATCGAAATATTCAACGCGTCAACAGAGGTTTTAAGCTGTTCGGACGCGGCGACAAGCTGTTTTTTTCTCTCGGAAAGCGTTATAATCGCCTTTTCGTTCTGAGATACCGCGCCGTCATAATCTTTACAGTCCGCGCCGAAAACCGAAATAAGCTCCTGCTTTAACTCGTCTGCCCGCGCCCGCAATTCCCCGCCTTCTTTTAGCGAGGTTTCGAGCTCTTTGTCTTTTACTGCTATTTGTGAGCAAATATTTTGTAAATATTGCCTTTTTTCGTTTAAATTATTTTGCGCCGTCTGTTGCTTTTGCCTGTTGGCTTTAAGCGTTTCGAGCATATCTTCAGCCCCGCGCAAATCAAAATCTTTAACGCTTAAAATGCGTTCTTTATATTCGTTGATTTTTTGGTTAATACGCTCCTCGGTCAATTTATACAGTTGACTCTCATCCTTAAAAACTTTTATATCGCCGCCGAACCGCGCAAACCAGTCAAGACTGCTTACATATTCGTTTTTTAAAACGGCGCCTTTAAATCTCTCGGTTAATATATCCTCCGATATAGCGGAACATAAATAATTATATGCCGTTTCCTCTGCATTTACGGCTTTTTGCGCCTCTTCCCGGCGTTCTTTCAGTTTATTTTTCTGTTCGTCAAGATTTTTGTATTCCGTCCGTTTTACTCTTAGTTTATCTTCTAATTCCCTGAGTTTGCGGGGTTTATCCGCATACAGCCTGAACTTTGCCGCAAGATTATTAAATTCTTCTAATTTACCGTCAATATTTTCGTTTTGTAACGCGTCTAAAACTTTTTGATATTTTCCGCTTTCCGTTTCGCGCTGCCCGTTCATTAACCGGATATCGTTATAACATTTTTTTAATTCAGTATTTAATTTATCCGCTTCTTCGGCGGTTTTTACAAGCTCCCTGCAAACAGGCATTACCGAAAGCCGCTTTTTAAGCTCTTCCATAGCCGATTTTTCCCGCGACAGCTCACCGAGCCTTTTTTCCACTTCAACAAGCTCCTCGCTCTTTTCGGCAAGTTTTAGCTGTTTTTCATATTCTTCTGAGTATGTTTTAAAAAGTGCGGTAAGCTCCGAGAGCCTGGAATTGTATGCAGAAATACTCTTTGCCGTTTCGGCTACCGTTTCTTCGGAAACGTCCGCATACGCTTCGAGTTTACCCGCCGTATTGTTAAACCTGTTTTCGGTTTCGATTTGCAGCTTTAAAATACGTTCTTTTAACCTGTCGCCGTAGCGGTTAAGTGAAAACAGCCGTTCAATGAGTTTAAGTCTGTCAGCAGGCGTGGATTTAACGAATTGCGCAAATTCTCCCTGCGGCAACGCAATGCATTTGCGGAAATCTTCGGCGTTAAGTCCTAAAATTTCTACTATTTTGCCCTCTACCGTAGAAGTTTTATCTGCAATACAAACTTCGTTTTCGCCGTCTTTTTCATATAGTTCGGCTTTATGAGTGCCGTTTTTGTCTTTTTTTATAGTCCTCTTAACGGTATATAATTTATTTTTGCCGTCATTGGTCATACTGAAAACGAACGTAACCTCGGCAGAATAGCATTTGTAGTTTATTATATCCGTTTTTTCTTTACTGCGCTCCACGTTGCCGTAAAGTGCAAAGTTTATGCAGTCTAATATAGTGCTTTTGCCGCTGCCGGTTTCACCGAATATACCGAATATGCCGTTGCGGGAAAGTTCTTCAAAATCTATTTCGGTATTCTCCGAAAAGCTGTTTACACCGGAAAATTGCAGTTTAACAGGTTTCATTCTTCCTCCGTAAGCGACAGGAAGAGCGCTAACAGCTCTTTGGGAATTTCCGCGTCGTACCGCGATTTGTAGTAATCGGAAAAAAGTTCTGACGAACTTTTATTTTTATTGGAAATTTTATTATCCACACAATCCGGACTTTTCACGTTTGTTTTAAGAGAAATTAAACATTCCGTCTGGCGCAGTTCGGCGCTCTCTACCGACGTCAGCGGGCTGTCAAGATTTAAAGTCATTTCCACATAATCGTTTTGGTATCTTTCAAGCAGCTTTAACGCGCTTTCCACGCCGTTTGCCTGTAACCTTACAAGATTTTTAATGGAAGTTATTTCAACCTGTTTAAAGTTTTTCACGCCGTTCTTATCAAGTTCAAAAACGTTTACAGACTTAACCTGTCCGCACTCGTCAAACGAAAAGCGCATAGGCGCACCGCTGTAAAACGCTTTTTCACCTATTTTCTGACGTTTATGAAGATGTCCGAGCGCACAGTAACCGCATTCCGGTATTAAATCAAGCCCCACGGCTCTCGTACCGCCGAGATCTATCTCGCGCTCGCTGTCTGATACGGCGCCTCCGACAAGAAAAATATGCGACAAAAATACGGACGGTATTCCGTCACCGCTTTTTCCCGCTTCTCCCGTCTCTATCCAACGGCTCATCTTTTGGGTAAAACTCTCGTCCGAGCGACCTTCTTTAAAACGCGCCTCATTAGGATAAGGCAGGGCGTTTATATAGACCTCTTCGCCGTGACAGTTTGTAAAAACAACCCAGCCTGCTCCGGAGCGCGAGGGATATACATTTTTGCGTTTTTTACAGTAAACGGCGCGGAGATTGTTACCTATAATGTATACGCCGAGCTCCTCCGCAATCTGTGCGGCTGCGGTAAGGCGCACGTAATCATCGTGATTTCCGCTTATAATCAACACTGCGCAGGTTTCAGCAAGAAGCTTAATCCCGGAATAAAAAATTTCTTCGGCTTCCGACGACGGCGTATAAGTATCAAAAACGTCGCCGGCAATAAATACGAGCTCCACGCCCTCTTTTTTGCATATCTCGCTTATCTCGGTAAAAACGCTGCGGTATTCGCCGTAGCGCTCTCTGCCCATAAGTTTTTTGCCGATATGTAAATCGGAAGTATGCAAAATCTTCATTGCCGAAAAAATTTTTACCTTATTTTACGCATTTGCGTTGATATTTTGCGAAAAAATCTATATAATATAAATCACTTGATTTAAACGCACTTACAAGCCATACTATTATAAAACTTTTCAGGCAATAAATCAAGCATAATTCGGGAGTTTTAAAAATGCCTTTTATCACTGTGTCCGACGAGGTTATAAAAAAAAGCATAACCTGCGTGGAAAATAAATTCATATCAAAATATTTGCCGCTTCTTGAACCGGACGCAGTTAAAGTATATTTGTATACTCTTTACATAAGTCAAAGCGGACTTAACCACTATACGGTTTCAGATCTTGCTACAAGCCTGAATATGCCGGAGGAAAAAGTACGCCTGTACTTTGAATACCTTGACGAGCTCGAACTAATTTCTATTACATCGTTGTCGCCGTTTGAAATTAAAATACTTGACGCCGACAATATTTACGGCTTGCCTAAAAAATACAAGCCTGAAAAATATTCGGATTTTACCAAATCCGCGCAGAGCATTTTAAAAGGGCGAATGATTTCCACCAACGAGTTTATGGAATACTTTTACCTTTTGGAAGAATACGGCTTTGAGCAGGACGCGCTGCTTATGATAATTTCGTACTGCGTTAACCTGCGAGGAGACAATATAAGGTATCAATACATAAAAAAAGTAGCCAAAAGCTTTGCGGACGATGGCATAACATCGGCTAAAAAGGTGGACGAAAAGCTGTCGTCTTATACCTCTACAACCCCTCTGCTTCTCAAACTCTTTTCGGCGTGCGGTATAAAAAAACAGCCCGACGTTGAGGACGATAAGCTGTATAAAAAATGGAGCGGTGAATTAGGTTTCGGAGACGACGCAATTATTTCAGCGGCAAAGAGCTTTAAAATAAAAAACTGCGAAAAACTTGACGCGGTTTTAACAGAGCTTTATAAAAACAGGAAATTTGACGTTAAAGAAATAGACGGTTATGCAAAAAATAAAACCTCGCTCTATTCCTTAACGCGCGATATTGCTAAAAATTTGGGAGTTTATATCTCTGACGCCGCGCCGTACGTTGAAAATTATGTAAACAGTTGGTGCAATTACGGTTTTTCCGCCGATATTCTGAGAGCACTCTCTGCATACCTATTCAGACAAAGCAAAAGTACGTTTAACGATATGGATCTATTCCTGCAAAAGCTGTACGAACAGGGCATTGTTACCGACGAGAGCGTTAACGAATACATTAAAAATCAGGAAAACGACGAAAAACTGCTACGCAGACTTCTTGATGCCTGCGGACTTACGCGCAGGATTATTGACTGGGATAAAACCGCGCTTAAAAATTGGCGGTTATGGAATTTTTCCGAAGAGATGATGTTTGAAGCAGCCGCGCTGTCAGTGGGAAAAGCAAATCCTACGGCATATATGAACGCAGTTTTGTCGTCTTGGAAAAACAACGGAATAACTTCTCCGGATAAAATACCGACGGCAACAACACTCCCTTCCTCAGCAAAGACAGACGATTTAAAAGCGAAAATCGAAAACCATTACGCCCGGTTAAGACATATAGCCGAGTCAAAAGCCGACAGCGCGGTTAAAACCGTAAACTCCGACCCTGTTTACAGCAAACTGCACAAGCAAATTAACGAGCTTTCGATACAGCTTGCATTCGCCGAGCTTCGCGACTCAACCCAAGCGCAGAGCCTGTCCGAACAGTTAAAAACGCTAGAACAAAGCGAGAAAGAGCGACTATCAGAACTCTGCCTGACCCGCGACGATTTGTCGCCCCGCTACTCCTGCCCTGTCTGCAACGACACGGGCTATGATAAAAACGGCAACGTTTGCCGGTGTTTGAAAAAGTTTATTTCAGAAAACAAATAAAATTAATCCCCGCCATAAAGCGCACTTCTCATAGGGAATAAAAAACTAAATTTTTTAGAGTTGCACTTTCAAGCGAGGACAAAA
>CAJUPX010000008.1 GCA_910588685.1 uncultured Christensenellaceae bacterium
CCGCATATTGGAGCGGGCTATAAGAAATAACTTTTTCATTTTACCACCCCATATCAGTCAAAAAGGAGGTAATTTTTTCGTGTCGTACCTTGTCGCCGTGCTCATATTTTTCTAAATTGCATTCGCCGAGAATAACACCGTCTTTCAAATAGAGAATACGGTTGCCCCGGCGTGCGGAACGCATATCGTGCGTAACCATTACAACGCTTTGACCTTGTTCGTTGAATTTTGTGAGCGTGTCTAAAACGTCGAGTCCCGTCTTTGAATTGAGCGCACCCGTAGGCTCGTCGGCAAACAGTATTTCGGGGCTGTTGATAAGCGCACGTACGATACCGACTCTTTGCGCTTCGCCGCCCGATATTTGCGTAGGGAATTTCTTTTGCGTTTCTTCGGATATATCAACCGCCGCAAACAATTCTTTGGCGCGTGATACGACAGCCTTTTTATCCTTGTTTACAAGCAGTCCTGCGGAAAGCACGTTGTCCATTACGGACATTCCGTCAATAAGATAAATTTGCTGAAACACAAATCCGCAGTGATCGCGGCGGAATATCGCAAGACCGTCCTGCGACAAATCGGAAATGACTTTATCACCGAAAGTGATAGTACCCAAGCTGGGCGTATCCATTCCCGAAAGGGCGTATAATAGGGTGGATTTACCTGCGCCGCTTGCGCCCATAATTACGGTAAAATCGCCTTGATAAAGTTCCAAATCAATGTTTTTAAGAACGTGCTGCTGCTGACCGCCGTTAGAGAAAGTCTTGCATAGTTTTTCGGTTTTCAATAAAATTTGCTGTTGCATATAAAAAACCTCCTTTTTACACGTTCATTTTAACCTTTGAAATTATTAACGGTCTTTAATAAAATCTTAAAAATTTCTTAAATATTTCCGTTGAGCGAAATTATTACGGTAACTTTTAGTCCGCGGCTGCCGTTTTCTATATTCAGTCCGCCGTGCATTTCGCTCATAAAATAGTCGGAGATGTAAAGTCCCAGTCCCGCGCCCTCGGTGTTTACTGAATTACTGCCGCGTTTGAATTTTTCTTTCAGTACGGGCAATTCTTCCGCCGGAACTCCGCCGCCGTAATCCTCTGTAATTATGTGAAGTGAGTCGTTTCTTTTCAGAACGGAAACGCTTATATGCGTATTTGCATACTTGTACGAGTTTGCAAATATATTGTCAAACACCTGCTGCAAACGTAAAGTATCGGCGTAAACCAGACATTCTGGTATGTCGGGAATATCGGCACGGTTGAGATAGTCGGCGTTTTTGAGAAGGGTTTTAATTTTGCCGCTTTCCACGGTAGAGGGCGTAACGGTGAGCTGCTGCAATTCTTCGAGCGTTGCGGTAAACAGGTTTGTGACAAGAGTGTTTATCTGGTCGGCTTTGCCAATTATCTGTTCGTAATTTGCACTGTCTTTTACGTTTACCGAAACGGCGAGTCCGACCTCGGAAACGGCTTTAATGCTTGCGACGGGCGTTTTTATATCGTGGGAGAGCTTTGCAACAAGTTCCTTTTTGTCAGCGTTCGCCTTTGCTTCGGCAAGGCGCGCTTTTTTGAGCTCCGAGCGCATAATGTCAAAGCTTTCTGTAAACGCGCCGAAGATATTTTGCCTGTCCATTTCCAGAGGAATATCGAGGTTGCCGCCCGCAACCCGCCCGGCAAAGTATCTGAGTTTGTTAAACGGCTTTATTATGTTCATATGCATATATGCGGCGTAGATAATGCATACCGCGCCCTCAACCGTTATAAATACCGACAGTATTATTACCGTTGACAGCTTGCTCTGCCGGAGCTTGTCCGCGCCGTCGTTGTATATAATTAGTTTACCGACGGTCTTCCCGTCTTCTGTTAAATCGAGTATAACGTCGCGGTTTATCACGGCGTTGTTTATGCTTTCGTTCAGTCCCGCACGCGTTGCAAAAAGCACGTTGCCGGAGCTGTCGAGCACAACGTAGTCGAGCGGAGTTGCGTTGACGTGCGACTGCAAATTATCAAGGTCGCGGGTTACGGACTGCACCGCCTCGTTAACTTCAACGGCGTTTAGCGAAAATTCGGGAGTATGTGCCGCAAAAATTATAAGCGCGGCAATTTCGGCGATTAAAATTGACAGCGCTGCGGCGTAAAAATACCGTTTTTTCATTGTTTGCCTCCAATAAATTTGTATCCGTCGCCCCATACGGTAATTATATACCGCGGCTCGTTGGGGTTTTGTTCAATTGCCTCGCGCAGCCTTCTTATATGCACGTTTAACGTGCCGTCGCCCGTAAATTTGTCCGCCCAGACTTTTTCAAACAGCTCTTTTTTTGAAATTACTTTGTTTTCGTTTTCTATGAGGTAAGTCAAAAGTCTGTACTCGAGCGCGGTCAGTTTAATCGCACCGCCGTTGACGGTAACGGTTTTCGATTTTAAATCGACTGCAAGATATCCGTCGTTAAAACCCGCGTCCGCAGACTGTCCGTATCTTTTTAACACGGCTTTGACCTTTGCGAGCAGCACGCCGAGTGAATACGGCTTTTGAATATAGTCGTCGCCGCCTATATTCAAAGCTATAATTTTGTCGTCGTCGCTCGTCCGCGCCGATATGAACAGAATGGGTATATCCGTTGTTTTTCTCAGCTCTTTGCAAAGGGAGAAGCCGTCGCCGTTTTCCATATTGATGTCTAGCAGAATAAGCTCGGCGGAATTTTGTGCTAAGAATGCGCGGCAGTCTTCCGCGCAGTAAACCGCCGCGGCGGTTACGCCGAACAGGTTAAAGTATTCCGCGGTGCTGTCGGCGAGCATTTTTTCGTCGTCTATTACAAGGCAATTGTATTTCATACGTACCTCCGGGTATATTATAGCATTTTTTGCGTAAAAGTCTTTAATTATTTCTTAAATTTTGCAATAATACAAAAACCTTGCATTTAACGGCGTTTTACAATATAATAAAACAAAAAAGGTGTTGTATGGGTGATTTGGAAAAGGCGGTAAATTTGTTGAAAGAGGGCTGCTATACCTGCGTGCTCGTTAAGGGCAGGGAGGTTTTTTACAGCGTTGATAAAGGTATAAAGCCGCTTACGGAGTTTATAGAAAGCGGTAAAAGCTTTAAAGGGTTTTGCGCGGCAGACAAAATAGCGGGCAGAGCGGCTGCGTTTTTATATGCGGTTATGGGTGTTTCCGAGGTGTATGCCGAGGTGCTTTCCGAGGGGGCCGCGGACGTGCTCAAAGCCCATAATATTAAATACGGCTTTGAAGTAATGACGAAAAATATAATAAACCGCAGAGGCGACGGGCTCTGCCCTATGGAGAGCGCGGTGCAAAATATTAATGATAAATACGCGGCTTATAACGCTGTAAAGGAGAAAATGGCTAAGTTAAGGGCGGAAAATTCATAGTTGTTAATTAATTGACAGTTAAAGTTGATAGTGATAAAATAAATCCGGTATTGATGCGGCGGGAGTTTGGAATGGGTACAGATAATCTGGTTGAACGCATATGGCATTGCATTAACCGTCAATCCTCCGACGGGGACGACGGCAGTATGAAGCTGTCGGAAATTTCAGATGAGTTCAAGAACTTTATAGATGAAATCCCCGGCGGGTTTTTGGTATACCGTGCCGACGAAAGCGAGGAAATCGTTTACGCAAACAGGGCGCTTATTCGTATTTTCGGCTGCAATAATATGCAGGAATTTTTAAAATACACGGGTAATTCTTTTAAAGGCATAGTGCACCCCGAGGACCTTGGAGAGGTAGAGGCGAGTATACGGTACCAGATAGAACACAGCGCCGACCAGATTGACAGCGTGGAATACCGTATTATAGACGTTAACGGCAACGTGCACCGTATCGACGATTACGGACGGCTTATACGCAGCGAAGTTTTAGGCGATATTTTTATGTGTTCCTGACCGACGTAACCGAAAAAACCGAGCGGCTGCGCAACGAAAGGGATATGCTTATAAACCTCAGCAGGGAAAAAGAGGAGCGTCTAAAAAAAATAATAAAGAAATTCGGCGACGAACGCCGGACTATAAACCAGGAGCACTTGCGCAGGCTTGAAGTAATAGAAGGGCTTAGCGTAAACTACGACTCGATATTGTACGTAGACCTCGACAACGACAGGGTGTTGCCTTACCGTTTAAGCATACGTACGGCAAAGCAGTTTGAGGACAAGCTGTGCCCTAAGCGGTATTCGGCGTTTATAGAGGACTACGTAGCGACCTGGGTTTATTCCGATGATTACACCCTCGTTGCCTCGATAACGCGCCCCGAGTATATAAAAGAAAAGCTTGCGGAAAGCAAAACGTATTATACAAACTACAGGTGCGTGGTAAACGGTAAAATTTCCTTTTTACAGCTGAGAATAGTCAACGTAGGCGGTTCGGACGACGTTACGCAGATTGTAATGGGTTTCAGAAACGTGGACGAGGAGTTGCAGCGCGAAATGCAGCATATGCAGCTTTTGGAGCGCGCTCTTAAAAACGCCAAGCAGGCGGAGATAGCCAGAAATGTGTTTCTTTCGAATATGTCGCACGATATGCGCACTCCGCTAAACGCTATATTCGGGTATACTTCCATTGCTAAAAGCTGTATAAACAATCCGTCTGAGGTTGGCGGGTATCTCCAAAAAATCGAGGGCGCGTGCAAAGATATTCTCGGGCTTGTGGAAAACGTGCTCGAAATGTCGGAACGGCAGTCTACCGATAATATTCTGAACGAAACGGAGTGCAATATATGCGACCTTGTGGACGAGGTGCAGTATGCGTTTTTAAATCAGACCGAGCAAAAGCGCATAAAGTTTGTGAAAAACACCGTTAAGGTGGAGCACAGCGAGGTTTATGCCGACTGTGAAAAACTCAAACAGGTTTTGATGAAGCTGGTTGCCAACGCCGTTAAGTATACGGGTTTGGGAGGCAAGGTAGAGCTTAACGTGTTTGAAAAAGAGGTCATCTCCAACGGATATTCCCAGTATATTTTTGAAATCAGGGATACGGGCGTAGGCATAGACAAACAGTTTATAGACCGCCTTTTCGAGCCGTTCGAGCGTGAGAAAAACACTACGTTCAGCGGTATATACGGTATGGGGCTGGGGCTGACCATCGCCAAAAATACTCTGGATATGATGGACGGGGAAATTTCGGTTGAAAGCGAAGCGGGCAGCGGCAGCGTGTTCACCGTTTCAGTAAAGCTGCACAGGCAGGGGCACCCGCTAAACAGTACGATTGACACAATTGCTATTATGAAAGAGCTGCAATCGAGTAAAATTCTGCTTGTGGACGACAACGATATCAACCTCGAAATAGAGGCCGAAATGCTCGAAGGGGTAGGTTTTACGGTGGAAACCGCCCGGAACGGTAAAATTGCCGTAGATAAAATACGCGGGGCAAAGCGCGGCGAATACGCGGTTGTTCTGATGGATATTCAGATGCCGGTAATGGACGGCAGACAGGCGACCGAGGAAATAAGAAAATTAGAGGACAAGGCGCTGTCGCGCATTCCCGTAATCGCGCTTTCGGCAAACGCGTTTGAAAGCGACAGGAGGATTTCTATGGAGCGCGGAATGAACGCGCACCTCACTAAACCCATAGATATGCCGGTTTTAATCGAAACGATGGCTAAGTGCGTAAGCGCGTTAAAACACGGCTAAGCGGGCGTTTCCGCAATAAATTTATAAAACGGTAAATAAATGCCTATATATTGCAAAAACGCTATTTTTATGATATAATATATGAAATTTGCGGTTATAAACGCCGTAAACGGAGTAAATAATGAAACAAGACAAAAAAACTATACTTATAGTTGACGATTCGGAATTAAACAGGGCGCTGCTTGCCGATATGCTTGCCGACAGCTTTGATATAGTTGAAGCTGAAAACGGAGTTGAGGCTATGGGCATATTGCACGACCGCGAGCTTGAAATTTCGTTGATGCTGCTGGATATAGTAATGCCCGAAATGGACGGCTTCGAGGTGCTCGCGGCTATGAACAATCTCGGGTACATAAAGACCATTCCCGTAATTATAATTTCCGCCGAAGTGGGCGGAGTTTACATAGACAGAGCGTACGATCTCGGCGCGATAGACTATATCAGCCGGCCTTTTGACGAACGTACGGTAAAGCACCGCGTTACAAGCAACTTTATGCTTACGTTAAAGCATAAGGAAATGTCGGAAATGCTGTCCTCCCAGATTTATGAAAAGGAAAAGGACAACAGGCTGATGATAGAAATTCTGTCGCACATCGTAGAGTTCAGAAACGGCGAGAGCGGACTGCACGTTCTGCACGTTCACGCAATAACCGAAATGCTGCTCAACGAGCTTATGAAGCAGACGGATAAATACCGTCTGTCGAACAAGGATTTAAGGCTTATTGCAAACGCGTCCGCGCTTCACGACATAGGCAAGATAACTATACCTTCGGAAATTCTGAATAAGCCCGGCAGGTTTACCAGAGAAGAGTTCGAGGTTATGAAAACGCACACCACCGAGGGTGCGAAAATGCTTGACGACATACCTTTCCGTCAGAACGAGCTGCTCATAAAATACAGCTACGAAATTTGCCGCTGGCACCACGAGCGTTACGACGGCAGGGGTTATCCCGACGGGCTTAAAGGTGACGCTATTCCTATTTCTGCGCAGGTTGTGTCTATGGCGGACGTTTACGACGCGCTCACCGCAAAACGCTGCTATAAAGACCCGTTCCCGCCCGAGGTGGCCGTGGATATGATACTCAACGGCGAGTGCGGCGAATTTAATCCCGTTTTGCTTGACTGCTTAAAAGCGATTGCCGAATCGCTTAAAGCCGAGCTCGAACTGCTGTCTATCGGCAACGTCACCGACAACGGTATAGACAGCACCGTAAAAGAAATACTTATGAGCGACGCGCCCGAAGTTACCAACCGAAGCTTAAAGCTTCTCGAGCGCGAGAGAATGCGCTATAAATTCCTTTCGGATATTTCAAGCGAAATAACGTTCGAGTACATTCCCGTGCCCGAAATGATTAAGCTTCCCGATTGGATTTCGGAATCACTCGGCATTCCTTCCAAAATATTAAATCCGTCTGCTAATAAAGAGTGGTGCGCAATTTTTAAAAAAGAAGATTTTACGCAGTTTTTGGATAAGCTGAAGAACACCACGCCTGAAAATCCCGTTGTTGTTGATAAATATTTATTGACAATCGGCGGAGAGAAAAAGTGGAATAAAATTATAGCCAAAGTAATGTGGGGTGAAAGCGAAAAGCCCGAGTTTGAAGGCGCAATCGGCAAAATTATGGACATCAACGACGAAACGGTTGCGCTTGAAGATATGGAAGAAAAGGCGAATAAAGATTTTAAAACAGGTCTTTTCAATTTGCAGGCGGCTAAAAAAATCATTAATGACAGACTGTCCGAGAAAAAGGGCAAGCGCTATGCGCTCGCCGTATTCGACCTCGATAACTTTAAAAGGGCAAACGACGATTACGGACACCTTTTCGGCGACGAGGTTATAAACGAGGTCGCAAACAGAATTAAGAAAAATATCCGTAGCAACGATATAGGCGCGCGTATGGGCGGCGACGAATTTATATTGTTTATGGAATACAATCTGGGCGTAAAACGTCAGATAGAGCGTATTTTCAACAAGCTTACGGGCGATTATAAGGGCTTTTACATAGGCGTAAGTATGGGCGTTGCCTGCGCCGAGAGCGACAGCGATTACGATATGCTGTTTAAAAAAGCCGACACTGCAATGTACGCGGTAAAACGGAATAAAAAATGTTCGTACCGGTTATACGACGATTCGTTGAAAAGTCTTTTGAACTCGTCGGACGGCGAATAAATATTTAAACGTAAAACGAAATTTTTGTTGGAGGAAAATTTATGACCATTCAGGAATGTTACGACGTTATCGGCGGAAATTACGGCGATATAGTAAGCCGTTTAAGAACGGAAGAGCGCATAGCGAGATTTTTAATCAAGGTTGCCGACGACAAGAGTTTCGATTTGCTGAAAACCTCGCTTGAGGAGCGCAATATGGAAGAGGCGTTCCGCGCGGCGCATACATTAAAGGGCATTTGCCTTAATCTGTCTTTAACGCGCCTTTACGAGTCGGCGAGCAAGCTTACTGAAATATTGCGCGGCAGAAAGGATTACGGCGACGACATAACGCCGCTTTACGAAAAGGTTAAAGCCGATTATGAACTCGCGGTAGAAAACATCAATAAACTGCGTTAAACGGAGAGTTATAAAATGTTCAGGAAATTAGCTTTGAAAAAAGCCATTAAAGACAGCGAAAAAGAGATAGAGAGTCTTGAAAAAAAACGTATGCGTTCACAGTCCGCGCTGATGGAAACAATGGTGACGGGAGAAAAGCCGAGCAAGCAGGACGAGGAGTATTTTAAGCTGTACACCTCGCTCATAGAGATGGAAAGAAAAAATCTCGCAAGGCTGCATAGCGAGCTCAATTCGCTGTAACCGGGTAGTTATGGTAATCGCTGGTTTATTGTCTGCACAAACGGATAAAATAATTTTGATATGCTCCCTGGGCGTTATAGGATTGCTCCTTATCGCGCTCGGGGTATTTGCATTTATAAAATTCAATTTTAGAAAAGTGCGCAGATTCGATGCGCAATGGCAGGCAAAGCGCGACGAGATAACGCGCAGAATAGCGGATATGAAGAGCGGCAGGCTTAAATTCATAGACGAGCCCGTAATAGACGACGACGGCGTGGAGCAGGATATAATTTTAGAGGAAGAGGACGAGCCCGAGGAAGAAGAAAGCAGCGGCGTTGAGGACGCCGACGATGAAGACGGCGAAGAGGTGCAAAAAACAGAGGCCGTTCTGGCGATTTCCTCTCTTTCGCGCGAGTCGAGAAAAAAGCTCGATTTGCGTGAAAAAGAATACAACGGTAAAAAATATACGGTTGCTTACGATTATTCGTTTGAGGCAAAGCTGAGGCTTTCAGACGAGTCGGTGAAAAAGACGTACGTGAGCCTTATGGACGAAATAGGCAATTACGAGGCGTTCGAGGTGCGGTCGGGATACCGTAAAGAGCGTGTTTGCATAGGCAATAAGTTGCAGGCGGTAATACGTTTTTCCGAAGATACTCTGTGCGCCGCGTTTGCGCTCGACCCGGAAAAATACACAGGGTCGGAGTACGGCGCGGTTGACAAAACCGAGAGCGAAAAATTTAAAGACACGCCGCTCGTGGTAAAGCTTACTTCCCGCCGCGAGCTTGATTTCGCCAAGTATCTCATAACAAAAATAGCGGAGGCAAATTCTTGTACGGCGGTCATTCAGCCAGTTCCTTCCGACTACGATTTATCGGCTTTGAGCGTGGACGAGCTGTTTTTATCGGGTATGCTCAAAATAGATTTTATAAAAGAAATTTAGTTAAACCGCCGTCAGGCGGTTTTTTCTTTGATTATCTAACACAAAACTCTTGACAACAGCAGCCGCTGCCTGTTATAATGTTGACAAATCAACAAAGAGGTAAAAATGTCAATTAAAATATTAGTGGACTCGGCGTCCGACATAGACGGCGAAGAGGCTGAAAGGCTCGGCGTTACTTTAATGCCCATAAAAGTAAGATTTAAAGATAAAGAATATCTCGACGGAATAAACCTGTCGCATACAGAATTTTTTGATAAGCTTATAGAAAGCGCGGAGCTGCCCAAAACAAGTCAGATTAATCCTTACGAATTTGAAAAGGAGTTTGAACGGCTGACGGCTGACGGCAGCGAGGTCATAGCCGTAACTCTGTCGTCAAAGCTGTCCGGTACGTATAAAAGCGCCAAAACCGCGGCAAAGAAGTTTGACGGAAAGGTGTTTGTGGTAGACAGCCTTAACGCGAGTCTGGGCGAGAGGCTCTTATGTCTGTTTGCTCTGCGTATGGTTTCGGAGGGGCGGACGGCAAAGGAAATCTACGGGGAGCTCAACTCGGCTAAGCACAGAATTAAACTTCTTGCCGTTCTCGGTACTCTCAAATATCTGAAAAAGGGCGGCAGGATTAACGCTATAACGGCGTTTACGGGTGAAATGCTCTCTATCAAACCTGTTGTCGGCATACAGGACGGCGAGGTTAAGCTTGTGGGTAAGGCAATAGGCTCGAAAAAGAGCAACAATCTTTTAAACGGGCTTGTTAAAAAAGAGGGTATAGATTTTTCAATGCCGTACGGCGTTATGTGGTCGGGGCTTGAAAACACTATGCTTAAAAAGTATATCGAAGACAGCAGCGAGCTCTGGAAAGGCAAAACCGCCGAGATACCCGAATATATGATAGGCTCTACGATAGGCACGCATATAGGTCCCGGCGCGATAGGCGTTTCGTTCTTCGGACTTCCTAAATAAAAAGCTTGACAAAGCTTTTTATTTTACATATAATTAAAACACTTGTTGCAAAACATCAGTTTTAAATAAAGGGAGAAGGTTATGCCGCCGAAAGCAAAATTTACAAAAGACAAAATAATTTCGGCTGCGCTTGAAATAGTCAGGCGCGACGGAGCGGGCGCGTTAACCGCCCGTGCGCTCGGTGCGGAGCTTAACAGTTCTGCGCGCCCGCTCTTTACAGTGTTCGACAGTATGGAGCAGATTCGCACGGGCGTTTTAAAGTTTGCGGAGAGCGTTTACGCGCGGTACGTGGACGAGGGGCTGAAAGAGCAGTTGGCTTTTAAGGGCGTTGGTAAGGCGTATATACGTTTTGCCGCGGCGGAGCCGCGTTTGTTTCAACTGCTTTTTATGAGCGGGCGGGAGCAAGTGCCGGAACCGGCTACGGTGTTGCCTTTAATAGAAGAAAATTATCAGCGCATTTTGCAGTCTGTGCAAACGGCTTACGGTCTAAACGAGCAGCTTGCCGCGCGCGTGTACAGGCATATGTGGATATATTCGCACGGTATTGCCGTTTTAATTGCAACGCGTATGTGCGCGTTCACAGCGGACGGGATTTCCGAGATGCTGACGGAGGCATTTAAGGGAATTATAGCAAACATAAAGGAGAGTAAAAATGATTAAAGCGGAAAACGTATACAAATCTTTTAACGGCGGAGCGGTGGAAGTGCTTAAAGGCGTTTCGCTTGAAATAGAGGACGGTCGGTTTGCGGTTGTAACGGGCGCGTCGGGGTCGGGCAAATCCACGCTTATGAACGTTTTGTCCGGTTTGGAGCGCGCGGATAGCGGCACGGTTTTATGCAACGGCGAAAACCTGTCGGCTATGACGGAAAAGGAGCTTACTTGTTTCAGACGCAGAGTTACCGGGTTTGTATTTCAGCAGTACTATCTTTTGCCGCATTTAAGCGTTTTAAATAACGTTAAATTAGGCGCGGAGCTGGCAAAAAACACCGATTTTACAGGCATTATCGAGGCTGTGGGGCTGGGCGGCAAAATTAAAAAACGCCCTGCGGAGCTTTCCGGCGGAGAACAGCAGCGCGTATCTATTGCGCGCGCGCTTGCAAAACGCCCGAAAATTCTGTTTCTCGACGAGCC
This sequence comes from uncultured Christensenellaceae bacterium, assembly GCA_910588685.1. GTDB lineage: Bacteria > Bacillota > Clostridia > Christensenellales > Borkfalkiaceae > Coproplasma. The sequence continues at coordinate 11,446 of CAJUPX010000008.1, forward strand.
TACGGGTGCGCTTGACGAAAATACAGGCAGGGAAATTCTCGATTACATATCAAAGCTCAGAACCGAGTTCGGCTTTACAACGGTAATGGTGACGCACAATCTGAACATAGCGGAGATGGCGGACGTGCAGATAAAGATGAACAGCGGGAAAATAACCGGGGTTGTAAAAAACGGTCATATTAAATCCGCTTACGAGATAGGTTGGTAATATGATAGCGGGATTCAGGGATTCATTAAAACTTTTCGGAATAATCATAATAGCCGTCTGCGCGGTGTTCGTCTGTACGTTTATGCTGAATTTTTATATCGACGTGCAGCAGATAGAGCAGTATGTTACCGAACAGACGCAGGCGCTTTATACGGCGCAAAAGGCAACGGCGCAGTTCTGCTGTTATATTACGGGCGGGTGTTTAACTCTTATCGCGTTTTTTGTGATGGCTTTTTATATAAAGCTGTATATCGACGGGCACGCAAAGCAATTGGGTATTTTAAAGGCAATGGGATTTTCTGAGCGGAAAATAGCCGTTAAATTCTGCGTTTTCGGACTGAGCGTTTTTATAGGCTCGGCGGCGGGCTTTGCCGCGGGGTTTATTGCAATGCCGTACGTATACAAGAATATGGCTATTGAGGGGCTGCCTCCGATAAAAATAAATTTCCACGCCTTGGTACCGCTTGTAACGGTTATTTTGCCTACGGCGCTTTTTACTGTCTTTGCCTGTTTGTACGCCTATTTCGCGCTCAAAAAACCTGTTTGCAGTATGCTGAGGGGCAGAACGGATAAACCCGTAAAAATAAAAAAAGCCGCCCGCGCGCAAAAATCCGAAAAGAGCTTTTTGCGGGTTATGTTTGCAGCTACGGTTTCGGGTAAAAAAGCTCTTGCGTTTTTTGTGGCGTTCGCGTGCTTCTGTTTTTCGGCAATGGTGCAGATGGGCGCGGCTATGGAGGAGCTGTCGCCGGGTATGATGTCCGTTATGATTTTACTCATAGGCATTGTGCTTGCCTTTACGGTTACGGTTATGGCGGTTACTTCTATTCTGCGCGGAAACACGGTCAATATAGCGGTTATGCGGGCGTACGGGTATACGGACGGACAAATAGCCTGCGCGGTGCTCGCGGGGTATCTGCCGTTTGCCGCGGCAGGCTTCGGTATAGGCACGGTTTATCAGTACGGACTGCTCGTTTTTATGGTGAACGTCATATTTAAAAACGTGGGCGAGGTGCCCGAGTATTCCTTTAACGTGCCTGTATTTTTTTACACGCTTTTATCGTTCGTTGCGGTATATGCTTTGGTTTTGGCTGTTTGCCTTGAAAAAATGCACAGAGTATCGGTGAATACGACCCTGCGCTGCGAGTAATCAGTTGCGGTAAATATTTAAAGCCGCGGCTTTGACGCGTTCTCCGAGCTCTGCCGGGGAAATTACCTTAACCGCGCCGCCGAAGCCTAAAATTTTGTTTACGAGCGTGCTGTCGTTTTTGAGCGGGACTTCGGCTACGTATATGCCGCCGCGCGGTTCTATATTGTCTATGCCTATCCATTCCTCGGCGTCGGCTATGGAGTCGGGCGCGATTTCGAGCGTTACCTCAACAAACTCGTCGTCGGAATAGGTAAAATCCAAATCCATTTCGTCGCGGCTTACGTTCTTTTTTTCAAAAGTGTTTCCCGTAAAGCTTGCCGAACGTATCCGGCCTATTTTAAACGTTCTGAACTGCTGTTTAATATGGCAGAAAGCGTATACGTACCAAACGTTTTGCTTGAATACGAGTACGTGCGGGTCTATTACGCGTTTAGAGCGTTCTCCGCCGCGCGCTATGTAATCGATTAACAGCGAACGGCTCTCGTTAACCGCCTGTTCGCAGACGCGCATTTTTTCGGAAAACTGCCGTGAATTGCTCCACGTTCCGCCGTCAACAATTATGTTGCCGCATACGGACAGGTTGCGTTTTTCGGTTTTTAATTTGCTTTTCAGCTTTTCGCGTGCGGACAAAAGGTTTTCGTCGTTTATCTGCGAAGCCATTGCATCGAGAGCCCTTACCGCCGCCACATATTCGTCTTCGGTCATATAGCCGGACGGCAGACGGTAGGTGTCGGCTAAGGAAATGCCGCCGTAACGCCCGCGTTCTATTTCTACGGGGACTCCGCACACGCACAGCTCTTCTATATAACGGTAAATGCTTCTTACGGATACACCGTAGCTTTCGGCAAGCTCGCCCGCAGTTACCTTGCGCCGTATGAGCAGCCTCGTTAAAATTTTAGTCATTATTTCGTATTTCATAAAATTCTCCGAATAACGCAATTTGTACAAGCATAGTATAAATTGCGTTAAATTTTTTTAAATTTTCATAAAATATTTTATTATATATGACGTTTTCTGTCAAGTATAATGAGTATAATTATGTTGTAAAACAAACGGAGGATTTATAAAATGAATTTCAGAGCTTATATAGACAGACAGAAAAACATTATAAGAGGTCGTCGCGCGGGTAACTGTGTGTATTTTGAAAAGGAGTACGAGTATTACGTTGCGGAATGCGACAGGCTCTATTGCGAGCTCAACGGCTTAAAGGGGCTGAATACGTTTGAGCGTTTGTCCTGCGCGGACGTGCGCAGCGGTGAAACGGTATAAAAAAGCCGCGGAAGCATACGGCTTCCGCGGCGTATTTATTAATTAAGTTTTTTGGTTAAGCATTTTTCTATGACTGCGATAATTCCGTACATACTTCCCGCAAGAAAACACAGTATTATCGTCGCCGTCATTACGAGGTCAAGCTTGAACACCTGACCGCCGTAAACTATAAGATAGCCGAGCCCCGCTTTGGATACGATGTATTCGCCCATTATAGAGCCTATCCAGGCAAGCCCCACGGCGACCTTTAAGGTGTTCATAAGCGCCGGAAGAGAGGCGGGGATTACAAGCTTACGCAGAGTAGTTGCCTTGCTCGCGCCCATAGACCGCATTAAAAGCAGTTTGGTTTTATCCACGGCCACAAATCCCGCAAGCGTGTTCATAATGCAAACTATAATCGAAACTATTACCGTCATAAATATGATTGCGCTGTAACCCGTTCCTATCCAGATTATGATAAGCGGACCGAGCGCGATTTTAGGCAGCGAGTTTAAAACTACTATATACGGTTCGATTATTTTGCGGGCGGAGTCGCTCAGCCACAAAAGCACCGCGATTGCATATCCGAGTATGACGGCTATGGCAAAGCCGGCGAGAGTTTCCATAAGCGTTATGCCTACGTGCCTGAAAAGCGTGCCGTTGGAATAAAGGTCGCCGATTGTCTTTAAAACGCGCGACGGCGAGCTCGTGATAAACGGGTCGATGAGTTTAATCCCAGCGCAAAGCTCCCAAAGACCTATAAGAACTACTAAAATCAACCAGCGGGAAACGGTTATAATAATTCTTTTCTTTTTTTGTTTTTTAAGATACGCGAGGTGTTCGCGAGAATAGTCAAGATTTTTTTTCATAAGTTTTTCCTTGCCGTAAGTAAGATATATTACGGGGGTAATTATTAAATTCCGAGCTCGCCGCGCAAAATTTCAAAGGTCTTAGAAAAGTTTGCATTTTGTCTGCGGCTCTTGGGCGTAAGCGCAAAATCTATTTTGTGCTCGGCTACTACCGAGGCGGGGCGCGCCGACAGTACTACAACCTTATCGGACAACGCGATTGCCTCGGAAATATCGTGGGTAACAAGTAACGCGGTCTTTTTTTCGCTTTTTATTATTGACTGCACGTCGTCGCAAACTTCGAGCCTTGTCTGGTAGTCGAGCGCGGAAAAGGGTTCGTCGAGTAAAAGCGTTTCGGGACCCGCTGCCAGCGTGCGTATTAAAGCCACGCGTTGCCGCATACCGCCGGAGAGCTGCGAGGGCGACTTTTTAAGAAAGTCTTTTAAACCGTATTTTTCGGCAAGCGATACGGCGCGCTCCCGCATTTCGCGGGTGTTGCGCTTTTTTACTTCGAGCGGGAGAAAGATGTTTTCTTCAACCGTGCGCCACGGAAACAGCGCGTCGCGTTGCAACATATATCCGAATTCGCCGTCGCCGCGTATAACCTCGCCGGACGACGGCGTAAGTATACCCGCGCACAGCGACAGTATAGTTGTTTTACCGCAGCCGGAAGGTCCTATTACCGAAACGAACTGTCCGTCGTCAACGCTGAAATTCATATTCTGCACGGCGGTCGTTTCTCCAGATTGAGTATGATAAGTATAATAAACGTTTTTAAATTCAAGCATAAATTTCGTTGTAAATTTTGTTGGCGTAGTCGGTGAGCACTATGTTGTGGAAATCCACGCGTTTTTCAAGCTCGCCCGCTAAATCTATAACGTCGAGCAGACGCTCGAAAGCGCTCTCTTTCATAGCCATATTTGTCACCCAGGCGTCTATTTTGCTGTAGCTTTCAACCGAAACTTTCAGACTGTTAACGTCGGTGCCGTCAAAGTAGGGAACAAGAAGATTTGCCACGGTTGCGCTGTCGTGCTCGTTTATATATTTGGTAGCTTTGGTAACGGCGCGTAAAAGTCCGCGCACCTTGTCGCCGTTTTCGTCTATATAGCTCTGTTTAGCCATAAAGCAGGTATAGGGTATTTCGCCGGCGGCTTCGCCTACGGAGGCTACGATATAGCCTTTACCCGCGGCAACGTATGAGGACGCGGCGGGTTCAAACATTGTGCAGTAATCGCCGGTGCCGCCTTCAAACGCCGCGGCGGTCATATTGAAGTCGATATTTTTAACGAGGTTTGCGCTGACGTCCGCCGTTTTTAGAACGTATTCAAAGGTCATAAAGGGAACGCCGCCCGGTCTGCCCGCGATTACGGTTTTTCCCGAGAGGTTGTTCCAGTCGAAATTCTTTTCTTCCGTTCTTCCTACGAGAAAGCTTCCGTCGCGTTTGGTCATCTGGCCGAACACCATAGGCGCGTCGGAGGTGCCGCCTGTGTAGGTATAAACTACCGCTTCGGGGCCGCAGAAGCCTATATCTGCTTCGCCCGCAAGCACCGCAGCCATAGTTTTGTCTGCGCCGCCGCCGTTTGTCAGTTCTATTTCAAAGCCTTCTTCCTTGAAATAACCGAGCGCGTCCGCAAGATATAAAGGCGCGTAGAATACCGAATGGGTAACTTCATTTATGCGTAATACGTCGCTTTTTTTGTTGCAGCCCGCTACGGACAGGGGTATTGTGAGCGCGCAGGCAAGCGCGCAGATAGTCGTAAATAATTTTTTCACTTTGTAGTTTTTACTCCTTAAAATTTGATAATACATTTTATGCGCCTCGCCTAAGCGTTTGACAATTTTACCGCTATCAATTATAATAAACAAAAGAGGTTTTGCATTATGATGGAAAAAGTTTACAATCCCAGGGATTTTGAGGACAGGTTATATAAGGATTGGGAGGAGAACGGCTGTTTTAAAGCCGAGAGAGACGACAGTAAAGTACCTTTTACGGTGATGATGCCGCCCCCTAATATTACAGGGCAGCTTCATATGGGGCACGCAATGGACGAAACGTTGCAGGATACGGTAGTTCGTTTTAAGCGTATGCAGGGCTATTGCGCTCTGTGGCTGCCCGGCACCGACCACGCGTCAATTGCCACCGAGGTTAAGGTGGTGGAGCAGATAAAAGCCGAGGGGCTTACCAAAGAGAGCCTCGGCAGGGAAGGCTTTTTAAAGCGCGTTTGGCAGTGGAAGGACAAGTATAACGCAAGAATAGTGCAGCAGCTCAAAAAGCTCGGCTCGTCCTGCGACTGGTCGCGCCTTACCTTTACTATGGATGAAAAATGTTCAAAGGCGGTTAGAGAGGCGTTTTTCAATCTTTACAACAAAAAACTTATTTACAGGGGCAGCCGTATAATTAATTTGTGCCCCAACTGCAAAACCACGCTTTCCGACGAGGAAGTAAACTATACCGAGGAAAACGGCAATTTCTGGCATATAAAATATTATACCGAGGACGGCGGCGAATATTTGCAGGTTGCAACCACCCGCCCCGAAACTATGTTCGGCGATACCGCCGTTGCGGTTAATCCCGAGGATAAAAGATATAAGCATTTAATAGGCAAAAAAGTTATTCTGCCCGTAGTTAACAAGCCCATACCTGTTGTAGGCGACAAGCACGCAGACCCCGAGTTCGGCACCGGCTGCGTTAAAATTACGCCCGCGCACGACCCCAACGACTTCGAGGTGGGGTTAAGACATAATCTGCCCGTAGTGCGCGTTATGAACGACGACGGTACTATGAACGAAAACGCGGGCAAATACGCGGGTATGGATAGGTACGAGTGCAGAAAGGCTCTTGTAAAGCAGCTCGAAGAAGAGGGCTATCTCGTAAAAATCGAGCCGCACGCCCACAACGTCGGGCATTGCTACCGCTGCGGCGCTACGGTGGAACCGATAGTTTCAAACCAATGGTTCGTTAAAATGGAGAGCCTTGCTCACCCCGCGATACACGCTGTAACCTATAAAAAAATTGTGTTTGTACCCGAAAGGTTTGCAAAAACATATTATAACTGGATGGAGAATATCAAGGACTGGTGCATTTCGCGCCAGCTCTGGTGGGGACACCGTATTCCCGTCTGGTACTGCGGCGACTGCGGTAAGGAGAGCTGTTCCAAGACCGATTTAACCGTATGTCCACACTGCGGCAGCGGCAACATAAGACAGGACGAGGACGTGCTCGACACCTGGTTTTCCGCAGCGCTATGGCCGTTTTCAACGCTCGGCTATCCCGACGATACGTCCGATCTTGAGTATTTTTATCCCACGGACGTGCTTGTTACGGGCTACGATATAATCTTTTTCTGGGTTGCGCGAATGATATTTTCGGGCATTGAGCATATGCGCAAAGTGCCCTTCCGCGACGTGCTTATACACGGACTTGTGCGCGACGAAAAGGGCAGGAAGATGTCAAAGAGCTTAGGCAACGGCGTTGACCCGCTCGAAGTTATAGAAAAATACGGCGCGGACAGTTTAAGATTTTCGCTTTTGCAGGGCGTTGCTCCCGGCAACGATACGCGCTATTCGGACGCAAAGGTTGAGGCGTGCCGCAACTTTATGAATAAAATCTGGAATGCGAGCCGTTTTGTAATAATGGGTGCGGAGGGCGCAAAGGTAAAACCGATTTCCGAGGTTAAGCTTACGTCCGCCGATAAATGGATTATTTCGCGACTGCAAGCTTCCATTCGCGACGTAACGCTCGCTCTCAATAAATTCGAGTTTGGCATTGCCTGCCAGCTGATGTACGATTTTATGTGGTCGGATTTCTGCGACTGGTATATAGAGCTTTCAAAACCCGCGCTGTATTCCGAGGACGCGGTAAAGCGCGGCGGCGCAATTTCGGTTTTAGTGTTCGTGCTCGAAAACGCGCTCAAACTTTTACATCCGTTTATTCCGTTTATAACGGACGAAATTTACAGGAATCTGCCCGGTACGAATGGGACTATTATGACTAAGGAGTTCCCCAGATACAACTCGCGCCTTGCGTATAAAAAGGACGCGCAGGCGTTCGCGGGCGTTATGGAAATAATTTCCGCGGTGCGCGCAGTTAAAAAAGAGGTTGACTGTCCGCCTTCAAAAAAGGTTAGCCTGTATATAGTTACAGATAGCAAACGGCTTATATCCGCTAATCAGGACAGTATATTAAAGCTTGCCGGCGCAAAAGAAATTGTGTTTGTATCTTCCGCGGCGGACGCCGGTGCAAATGCCGTAACTAAGGTGCTGTCGGTAGGCACGGTATATATACCTATGGGCGAGTTGGTGGATATAGAAAAAGAAAAGGTTAGGCTTAACGCCGAGCTTGATAAAGTTACGCAGGAGATTGCACGCGCAGACGGCAAGCTCAATAACAAGGGTTTCCTTGCAAAGGCGCCCAAAAAGCTTGTGGACGACGAGCGCGCAAAGCTCAATACCTATATCGAAATGCGCGAAAAGATATTAAAACAGATTAAAAGTCTTGGTTGATTGAATGGCAAGTAAAAAACGAATGGCTAAAAAAGCCGCTAAACAGGTAAAAAAACACCCTAAGCTTGTAATTGTTCTTGCGATTTTGCTCGTAATAATTATAATTGCGGCAGCCGTGCTGTGGTATTTTAAACCCGAAATTTTTCATAAATTTCTGGGTACCGGTAACCACAGCTGGTCGGAATGGGAGATAACGGAAGCAACCTGCGGCGCGGACGGCGCTAAAAGCCGCTCTTGCACCGTATGCGGAGAGGAGCAAAGCGAGGTTATCCCCAAAACCGGTAACCATAATATAGTAGACGGTAAATGCACCGTTTGCGGTTACATAGTCCCAGAGGGCGGAAGCTTGGAGGGCGTTGAAAATTCCGAATTATCAATACATTTTTTAGAGCTCGGGAATAAGTTTACCGGCGATTGCACTTTAATAAAATGCGGGGATACGGAAGTGCTTATCGACGCGGGCTCGCGCCAGAATAGCGCTGCTACAATTAAATCTTACGTTGATAAATACTGTACGGACGGTGTTTTGGAATACGTAATTGCCACACACGCGCATCAGGATCATATCGCGGGCTTTGTCGGCTCCGGCAGCGGAACAGAAAAATCGGGGATACTTTATCAGTATAAAATAGGTACGCTTATTCAGTTTTCGCTTACTAATGCGACTTCGCAGATTTATCAGAATTATTGCGCCGCTGTCAAGTATGCAAAAAGCCAAGGAACATCTGTTTATACCGCAAAACAGTGTTGGTACGAAACGGACGGCGCAAAACGTCAATATTATCTTGACGATAATCAAACGGTTTCTCTCAATATACTTTATAATTTCTACTACGAAAATACCACTTCGGATGAAAATGATTATTCGGTGTGCACGCTTTTAACGCAACAGACGGAAGATAATAATTTTAATTATCTGTTTACCGGAGATTTGGAGGAAAACGGAGAGAGTTATCTTGTAGACAGAAACGAATTACCCGAGGTAGAGCTTTTTAAGGGCGGGCATCACGGCAGCTACACGGCTACGACTGAAAAGCTTCTGCGCGTGATAAAACCTAAAAACGTAGCTGTTTGTTGCTGTTGCGGAACTACGGAGTATACCTCTAATGCGGATAACACGTTTCCTGCACAAGCATTTATCGACAGGGTTTCAAAGTATACTCGTAATATTTATTGCACCACGCTTATGTTGGACTACAAGGCGGGTGAGTACACTTCGATGAACGGAAATATTATTTTCTATTCGGAGAAAGGTAAGCTGAAATTATACTGTTCTAATAACGACACTGTTTTAAAAGATACCGAATGGTTTGCAGAAAACAGGGTTTGGAACGGAGTTTAAAAATATACAGAGGTGAAATATGAAAAAGAAAATATTTGTTATGACGGCTTGCGCGCTGTCTTTTGTAATGTGTCTGTTGGGATTTGCGGGCTGCTGGCTTTTTAAAGCTGCCGACAAAGAGTACGAAGTACTTGATATGAAAATTACTTTGACGGACGATTTTTATGAATTAGAAAACATAGCCCAGACAGGTTGTTTCCAAAGTCAGAAAGCAATAGTAACCGCGCTTAAAGAGGGCTTTTCAGAATACCCCGGTTTGGATAGTTATACTCTTATGCAATATACATCCGCAAGCTTGGAAGCGAACGGAATTGATGCGGATATATATCAGCGCGAAGGCAAAAACTATATGTATTTTACATATGAGAGGTCGGCGGGCGGCAAGGATTTTTATTATCTTGCCACCACGCACAAAACAGGCGACGCGTTCTGGCTTATCCAGTTCGGCTGCGAAACTAAAAACAAAGAGGAATTTACCGATAAGTTTTTAAACTGGGCGGATACCGTTACCTTTTCTTCGTACGGGGCGCTCTAAATTTTAAGTATAATTAAAGCCGGCATAAAGCCGGCTTATTTACATAATGTTTTCTATATGCATTTTATAAGCGTCGGGCAGGTTTTTGGTAATTTGTTTTAATACCTCAAGCTTGCCGAGCGCGAGCGTATATTCTCCCGTATAAATGAGTCCGCACGCCTCGTTCAGCCAATAATCTATATAAGAAATATCGTTGTGAGGTACAAAAATATGCAGCTTGGATTTTTTATCCTCCCAAAGCGACCTTACGGCGTAACCGTCTTCGCGCGTGGCGGTTTTGTTCTCGGTTTTAGAGTAAAGAGTGTCGAGTGCGGACGAAAATTCTTCAAACTGTTTCCCCGTATATATTTCCGCGAATATAAAAAGCCCTAAAGACAGAGCTATGGCGGTAACGGTGTAAATTATAGCCTTTACCATTGTCCTTTCACCTGTAAATTTAAAATTTTATATTTTTCCCCGCGCTTCTGGAAAAATACTCTGCCCTCGCCGTTTACCGTCATTGCCACAACCTCTTTGAGCTTGGCGTTTTGTTCTTTTAAAAACGCGCCGAGTTTATCTTCATACAGTCCGCACCGCTCTAAATTTTGTTTGTCGGGCTTGCCGCCGTCAATCAGCATAAGCGGAAGCGAATAGCCCGCTTTTTCGGGTTTTTCAAACGCGGTAAACTTACCGTTTGCCTCGTAGATGCCGTAATATACGTCGTCTATGTTAAAATATCCGGCGGAGCGCATACTCTCTATAAGGTCGCTTACGTCCAGATTGTTCTTTTTCAGCTGGTATTCGTCTATGCCGTCGCGGTTTATCACAACCGAAGGTTTGCCGCATATAACGTTTTTCATAGGTTTGAACCACAGGTCTAAAAGCCACACAATCTGGTGCAGAATAAAAATAGTGACTATGGCTATAATGCCGTAGAGTATGGGTATGGACGAGTCCGCCATAGGTATGCAGGCGAGCTCTGCGATAAGCAGCGTTATTACAAATTCAAAAGGCTGCATTTCGCCTATCTGGCTTTTGCCCATCAGCCGCATAACAAGCAGCAGCGTTATGAAGATAATAGTTGTACGAATGAAAATCAGCGCCATAAAATAAGTATCCGCAAAAATTTTTACAATTGTTGTTATAAGATAGGTTGAAGAGTTTGTCTATCAATACGAAAGACGTGGACGAATATTGTCAACTCGCCGCCGTGCGTAACAACGACAACTCGGCGGCTATGGCACAAGGGGTTATGGATAAGGTTGACAAGATTGGAAGTGTTTTGATGAAGCCTATCGGAATGGTAGACCGATTAGTAATAAAGAAACTTTTCGGTGCTTGTCAAGTGCAAGTAGAGAAGGAAAGCGGATTAAAGATAGGCACGGAAGAAAACAAAAAGAAGGCTGGCGAACTTCTTGAAAAGGTTATCGTAGAAACGCAACAAAACTCTATGGCAACCGAGAGGTCGGCTGCAATGCGTTCCGGTAGCGAATTGATGAAAACTCTTACAATGTTCACCGCCGACTCAATGAAGGTATTCGGAAGAGTGGTGGATTCGCTCGGAGAGGTCTCCGTCTTGAAGGCTAAAATCAAAGAAACTACGGATAGCAAGGTTAGAGCGGAGTTGGAAGAGAAACTCAAAGCGGCGAAGAAAAAATCCGTCAAATCGGTAGCGGCTCTTGCGACTACGGCGATATTTATGGCTCTCATTGCACAAGCCTTCCGTTGGCTTTACAACAAAGACGATGACGATGAAAATATCCCAGCGAATATGGCGATTGACGCTATTGGGAATCTTATGGGTGGTTTGCCTCTCATCAAAGACCTCTACGCAAAACTCACCGAAGGGTATGACCTCAACAACTATTCCTATTCGGCTCTCAATGATTTGTTTGACGCTTTTTCCGGAACAATTTCAACCGTTACCTCGTTAGCGAAAGGTGAAGAGGTGAAGCCTTTGAGAACGGTTAAGGAATTATCCTATGCGGTAGGGCAAATATTGGGCTTGCCGACAAGGAACGTCTACAATATCATCTATGGGCTTACAAAGAGGATTAGTCCTTCTACGGCTTATGGGTGGGATAGTAACCTCTACAACAAGAACTATTCAACCGACCTCCAAAAAGCGATTGATAATGACGATGACGATATGCTGGCGACTATCGTAGGGCTTATGCTCAATGAGAAAGTCGGAGGAATCGACAATTCTTTTGCGAGAGAGGAAATGGATAGGCTCGTGAAGGGCGGTTACAAGGTGCTTCCGAAAAGCGTAGGAAACACTATCATCTATGACGGCGAAGAGGTGGCGATTACCTCAAAGCAAAGGGAACAATTCAAAAAGGTTTACGGCGAGGCAAACAAGGCACTTGCAAGCCTCGTAAATGACAAATCCTATGCCTCTGCGAGCGATGAGGTCAAGGCGAAAGCCGTGAGGTTTATATACGATATTTATTACAACCTTGCGATAGAGGATTTGCTTGGGGTTGACCTCGAAACGAAGAATATTCTCTTCGCAAAGGCTATCGATATATCTTCGCTTGCGATAATCGTTGCAACGGCGAGAAGTCTGGAAGCCGACACCGACAAGAAGGGGAATGTCATTTCCGGGTCGAGAAAGAAAAAGGTGCAAACTTATATCAATTCTCTCGGATTGAAGGCGGCTCAAAAGTATATGATTATGGGGTATCTCGGATATTCCAACAAATACGGACAGCAACAAGTTAAAAGTTACATTCAAAGGCTATCGCTTACGAAGTCCGAGAAAGAAAAACTCTATGAATATAGCGGTTATGCCGCATAGAAAAAGAGCAAGGATTAAGTTCCTTGCTCTTTGATTTTATCTTTTATCATATCTTCAAAATATGCGTTTTGAAATAGTTCGTTTGGGGTAGTGCGTTCAAGTTCGTCAAGTGCTTCATTATCATCAAGCACTTCCAACATTCCACATATAACTTTTTCAAATGGAGTATCTGGGAACGAGTTCTCCATTCCATAAACATAAAACATTGTGATAGCAAAACAACTCTTTCCGATAGAAGATATGATTGCTTTTGCTTTTTCGTCTTTGTCGGTGTCGGCTGTTAAGAAGAAAGAGCCGTGATTCGTTTCCTCATTTTCTATTAAATGGCGAATCTTCAATTCTATTATATCTCTTTTTCTATCAAACTCCGATTCCATACCGACGCTTTTTGTGGTATCTTCGCCCATATCCATATAGTACGAGACGAGCATATTTCTTGCAAGTTCAAGAGGGGGTACGGCAGGTCGGTCTTTGTAATGGATAGTAATTTTGGGCTTTTGTTGAATTTCGATAGGTTGATTTTGCTCTATCTTTTCATCTCGCTTCTTCCCAATATGTTCCCCAACGACTTTACAAATAAGGGCAAGTAGACCAAATCCGACAACTATTGCGACAATTTCTCCGACTATTTCCATAAGGATATACCTCCGGAAATAGTTTGTGGAATTGAGCCTATTGTGGATAACTCAATTTTTCGGGGGGGGGTAACTTTTTAGAGATTCGTTTTTCCATAGAAATACCTCAAAAAATATGTATAACTTATTATACCATACAAGGCTATAAAAGGCAATATTTTGAGGCTTGTTTTCTATAAAAGGTCTTGAAAAATTCTATATAATATGGTATAATAAATATAGGAGGTGAAGATAAATGAAAGGGATAAAATACAAGGCAAATCAAAAACTCAAAGCCCTTCAAATGCTCGAAGAAACGCACGATATTGACTATGTAGCGGCGAAAACAAAATGCGACGTTTGCACTATATATCGTTGGAAAAAGAGATATGACGGAACGCTTGCAAGTCTTGAAAATATCTCCTCTCGCCCTCATACTCCACACCCTAATTCGCACACGCAAGAAGAGGTTGAGTGGATTGAGGCAATCCTCAAAGAGAATCCCGGCATAAGTTATTCGGAGGCTTATGGTATATTGAGAGCGGAGAAGGCTTATAGTAGGACTTACTTCGGTTTCTATCAGTACATAGTGAAGCATAATCTTCGTCATACACAAGAGAGAGAAAAGTATGTTCCAAAGCCCTACGACACGCCTTTAATGCTCGGAATGAAAATGCAAATGGACGTCAAATATGTACCGAGAGAGTGTAACAAGGGAGAGTTCTCGGAAGAGTGGTTATTCCAATACACGATGATTGACGAGGCAACGAGAGAACGCTTCATCTACCCGTACAAAGAGCATTGCGGATTCTCCACGGTGGACTTTATCAAGAGAGCGATAGTTCACTTCGGATATATCCCGGAAGTCATTCAAACGGACAATGGCACGGAGTTCACGAATCCCAAAGGCACCGGAGAGGGGAAAGTTCATATCGTAGACAAACTTCTCAACAAACTCGGAATCAAGCACCAACTCATAAGAGCCTACACTCCGAGACACAATGGCAAGGTTGAGAGAAGTCATCGTTCCGACCAAGAATGTTTTTATAATTCTTTGACATTCTACTCCTTCGAGGAACTCCGAGAGAAGATGAAGGATTGGTTGATTCGCTATAACAATCGACCTCACTCTTCATTGAGAGATAAAAATGGGAAGAGGGCTTGGCAATCTCCCATACAAAAGAGAGAAGAACTTCTCGAAGAGATTAGGGAACACAAGGAACTCTACCATATAAGATTTTTGAAGAAAGCAGCATAGCATAAAGCCTCTTCATCGAAGTCCTCAATATTGAGGACGGATTCACTATGCCGTAGTATGCCGTTTTCTTGACTTTCGCTTCAAAATTTGCTATACTTACCACCGTCATCATTGCGTTGGACGGTGTTTTTTATGCCCTTCAAGAAGTTTTATAAAAATTTTCTAAAAAAATTCAAGAAAATTACTTGCAAACGCTTGACAAATTAACAAGAAAATTACTTGCAAACGCTTGACAAATTAACAAAAAATTTTTACAATATTCTTGCTAAAAGTACTCGGTTGTGCTAAAATTTAGAGGATGGATACGGGTTGTTTTTCTACGGAAACGGAGCGCAGGCTCGAACGGCTTAATAAAAGGGGAATGGATTTCGGGACGGAGCGTACGCGCGCTATTTTAGACGAGCTCGGCAGCCCCGACGAAAAGCTTAAAATAATACACGTTGCGGGCACAAACGGCAAAGGCTCCGTTACCGCATATATCGGTAGTATTATTTGCAGCTCAGGCGAAAAAGTAGGGACTTTTACCTCTCCCGCGGTATACGACGCAAAAGAGCAATACCGCATAAACGGCAAAGAGGTTGACAGCCGGGTATCGGAATACTGTTTCAACGCCGTATTCGCAACGCAGGCTAGCGGGAACGCTACTCGTTTTGAAGTTGAAACGGCGGCGGCGCTGTATATGTTTGCGCGTGAAAACTGTAAATATGCGGTTATAGAGTGCGGTATGGGCGGGCTTTCAGACGCGACGAACGCAGTCAATAAAAAAGAAGTTGCAGTTATTACATCGGTTTCTCTCGAGCACACAAAATATCTGGGCGATACTCTTGAAAAAATTTGCGTGCAGAAAGCGGGTATAATAAGGGACTGCCCCGCGGTGGTAAGTAGTTTTCAGCCGTTGGAGGTTGCAGAGTTTTTTAAAGGCAGAGGCGCAATATTTGCGGACGAACCGGAGATTTTGAATAAAGACGGCACGTCGTTTTTATACGGCGGGGAGAGATATACGCTTGAAATGTGCGGCGCGGCTCAGCCGTATAACGCCGCGCTTGCGTTCAAAGTTGCGGAGTTGCTTAAAATAGACAAACGTTTTTACGGCGCGGTAGGCGGTGTAAGTTTGCCTGGCAGAAACGAGATTATAAAGGCAGGCGGTAAAACGTACCGGCTTGACGGCGCGCACAATCCCGCGGGTATAGCCGTGCTTTGTAAAAGCTTGCGGGGAGCTTATCCTGAAATCATTTACGGCTGTTTGTCGGATAAAGACGTCGGCGGGTGCGTAAAGCAGCTTGCGGAGGTTGCCGGCAGTCTGACTGCCGTACAGTCTGACAGCCCTCGGGCAATGGATATTAAAAGTATTTACGCCGCCTGCAAAAAATATTTCAACCGCGCCGTGCGCGCGGACGGAATTGCAGAAGCGCTTGAAAAAGCGGACGGAAAATTTATAGTTGTTTGCGGGTCGTTTACGCTGTTGAAGGAGGCTAAACAATGGATAGAGAAAAGGTTATAAAAGCCGTTGAGAATCTGCTTGAAGCTCTCGGCGAGGATTTGAACAGGGAGGGGCTTAAAGAAACGCCGCGCCGCGTTGCCGACGCTTATGCGGAGCTTTTGTCCGGCGAGGGGAAATCGGCGGAAGAGCACTTAAAACGCACGTTTACCGCGAAGAGCGGCGGGGTGGTGCTTGAAAAGGATATTTGGTTTTCCTCTACCTGCGAACATCATTTAATGCCGTTTTTCGGAAAGATTGCAATTGCGTACGTGCCCGACGGCAGGGTGGTAGGGCTCTCAAAGCTTGCGCGGACGGTGGAAGTGTTTGCAAAGCGGTTGCAATTGCAGGAGCGTTTAACCGCGCAGATTGCGGAGGAAATAATGCGGTACTTAAAACCCCAAGGCGTGCTTGTTGTGTGCGAGGCGGAGCATACCTGTATGACCTGCCGCGGTATCAAAAAAGCGGGCAGCGCAACGGTTACCGTTTATTCTGCGGGCGAGTTCCCCGAACCGCTCCGCGAAGAGGTTATGAGGCTTTTATAATGATAATAGGCGACAGACAGTTTAAAAGCGGCACTCACGTAATGGCGATAATAAATTTAACGCCGGACAGTTTTTGGGAAGCGAGCCGTAAAAATACCGACAGCGTGCTTTTCGCCGTGGAAAAAGCGGTTAACGACGGCGCGGCGGTAATAGATATAGGCGCGCAGTCCACGCGCCCGGGATATACCGAGGTAAGCGCCGATGAGGAAATTTCGCGCTTTGAAAAGCCGCTCGAAATGATAAAAGAGCGCTTTGATATTCCCGTGTCAGTAGATACTTATTTTTCAAAGAGCGCAGAAGCGGCGCTGTCGCTCGGCGCGGATATGATAAACGACGTATGGGGGCTTACCCGCGATAGCGATATGGCGCGGATAATAGCCAAACACGGCGCGGCGGCGTGCATTATGCACAACGCAAAAACGCCGTTATCGGGTGATATATGGGGGGCAATTATTGATTTTCTCAACGAGAACTGTAAAAAAGCCCTGGCTGCCGGTTTAGATAAAGATAAAATCTGCGTTGACGGCGGTATAGGATTTGCCAAATCCAGGGAACAGAACCACGAGCTTTTACAGGGCTATGAAAGACTTTTGCAAACGGGTTTTCCGCTTCTTCTCGGCACCAGCAGAAAATCGCTTTTCGGCGGCGTTGCCGCGGACAGGCTGCAACCTACTCTCGAAAGCACCCGTCTTGCCGTAAAAAAGGGAGTTTTGTTTGTGCGCGTTCACGACGTAAAGAAGAACGTTGCCGCAATAAAAGAGGTTTTGAATGGAGCAGAATAGTCTAATTCTGATACGGGGGCTGGAGGTGAAAGCCTGCCACGGCGTACTCGGTTTTGAAAAAACGCAGCCGCAGCCGTTTATATTCGACGCGGATATGCTCTTTGATTTTTACGGCGCATATAAAAGCGACGACGTAACGGACACCGTAAATTACGCTACGGCGTGCGAACTTATAACGCAAACCGCGCAAAAGCACGGCTTCAATCTCATTGAAAAGCTTGCTTACGAGTGCGCTTTTGTTCTTGCCGAAGCTTTTGCATTAAAGGGCGTTAAGATAACGGTTTATAAGCCGAAGGCGCCCGTAAACGTTAAATTTTCAAACGTGGGCGTAACCGTAACGTTATTGCGGACAACGGCGTATCTGTCGATAGGTTCCAGCGAGGGCGATAAAAAAGCCCGGCTTGACGAGGCGGTGGAAAAGCTTGGTAAAACGCGCGGAATAAGCGTTAAAAAGGTGTCGTCTTATATAAAAACCCCGCCGTACGGCGGAGTTGCAAAAGGCGAGTTTTTAAACTGCGCCGCCGAGATAGAAACGTTTCTTGCGCCGCACGCGCTGCTGGACGAGATACACAGAATAGAATCGGAGTGCGGCAGGGTGAGAAAAGAGCGCTGGGGCGACAGAACGCTCGATATCGATATTGTGTTTTACGGCAGGCAGATTATAAGCGACAGCCGCCTTACGGTTCCCCACCCCGATTACAGAAACCGCTGGTTTGTGCTCGCGCCGATGCGTGAAATTGCTCCGGATTTCGTATGTCCGGAATGTAATATTTGCATAAAAGATATTAAATGCGATTAATTTCACGCAGTTTTCATTAAAAAAATGTAAATATTCCTTTTTAGTAAAAAAACTTTGTGCAACTTGCACAAAGTTTTTTAAAAAATCTGTACAAATTAAATATAATGTGGTAATATTAGTTACGACTAAAAGTATTTAATAAATTGCAGCGGGGTATTTATAGTGGAGAAGATAGGCGTCATTGATTTAGGCTCGAATTCGGCGAGGCTTGTAATAGTAAATCTTTTTGCGGACGGCTATTTTATGGTAGTTGACGAGTTAAAAGAGAGTGTGAGATTAGGTCAGGATATGGAGAGGGACGGGTTTTTAAAGCCCGCGAGAGTTGCCGAAACCATCAAGACCTTAAAGATGTTTCATAAATTATGCGATATGAGCGGCGTAACGCGCATTATTGCCGTTGCCACAGCAGCAGTAAGGCGCGCAAAAAACCAGAGGAGCTTTCTTGATGAAATTCAGGCAAGCTGCGGAATTAAAATACACGTTTTAAGTTCGGAAGAGGAGGCTGTGCTCGTTTACCGCGGCGTTATAAATTCGATGGACGTTCCTAAGGGACTTATACTCGAAATAGGCGGCGGCGCAACAAAAATAGTTTATTACAACCGTAGAAATATGCTTAATTATGCGTCTTTGCCCTTCGGAGCGGTTACGCTCACGGGGCTTTTTTCGGGCGACGGATTAAAACCCGAGGAACAGGCGGCAAAAATAGAAGAGTTTTTTACCGAGCATTTAAAGCAGGTTGAATGGCTTTCGGAAATCGACCCCGACACGCAGATGATAGGCGTTGGCGGTTCGTTCAGAAATTTATTCAAAATAACCAAAATGGTTAAAAAATATCCTTTGGACAACGTACACAACTACAAAATGCAGGCGGAGGATTTTACGCCGGTGTACGATATGATAAAGGTTTTAGACCTTGATAAAAAGAAAAAAATAAAGGGACTTTCGGCTCAGCGCGCCGATATTCTGCCTGCGGCGCTTGCCGAGATTAACGCGTTTATCAAGTATATGCATTTCGATTCGTTCACACTTTCGGGGGCGGGGCTCAGAGAAGGCATTATGATAAACCAGGCGCTTCCTATGACGGTTGAAAAGCCTATAAACGACGTGCTCGGTTATTCGCTAATGACGCTTGTGAAGTACTACGGGTGCGACGAAAAGCACGTGGAGCACGTTGTAAATTTAAGCATACAGCTCTTTAAACAGCTGCGCGTTCTGCACAAGTTCCCCCGTCAGTGTCTTAAAATTTTAAAGGTTGCCGCAATGCTGCACGACTGCGGTATGCGCATAAAATATTACAACCATCAGCGTCACAGCTGGTATATGATTTTAAATTCCACGCTTTACGGCGTTAGCCACCGCGACGTGGTGCTTGCCGCGTTTACGGCGTGCTGCCATAAAAAAGAGGACGTCAACGCCTACGACTGGGCGAGGTACCGCGATCTGGTCGGCGAGGAAGACCTTGAAATAGTTAAAAAGCTCGGCGTTATTTTGCGCATTGCCGAAAGTATGGACAGGGCGCACGCGGGCACTATCAAGAGTATAAACTGCGATATTCTCGGCGACTCGGTAATTATGAAAACCGAGGTGGAGGGTGACGCGTCGCTCGAAATCCGCGACGCTATGACGGCTTCGGGCGAGTTCCGCAAATTCTTCCATAAAAATCTGGAAATTTTATAATCGAAATATTAACGTAATTATCGGTGTTGTGATTGAGTACGGCTCAGGCGACACGCTCGCGCAAGTCCTATCCGGGTTGCGCGAATTTCTTTATCGGTGACTGAAATGCAATACATACTGGCAAGCGCCTCGCCGCGGCGCAAAGAATTATTAAAACAAATTTTACCGGACTTTGAAATTATCCCGTCCGTTGCGGAGGAAAAAGTTAATTTATCTTTTTTTCCGGATCAGATAGTATGCGGGCTTGCGGAGCAGAAATGCGACGAGGTTTTTCAAAAAAATCCGGACAAAACGGTTATCGGCTGCGATACGGTCGTGGTATTTGCCAATAAAATTATAGGCAAGCCCAAGGACGCGGACGACGCAAAAAACACGCTTAAAATGCTTTCGGGCAAAACACATTTCGTTATAACGGGAGTTTGCGTACAAAATAAGTATAAGCGGCTTGTCGAGTTCGATAAGACCGAGGTGAAATTCAATATATTATCGGACGAATTTGTAGAGGCGTACGTAAAAAGCGGCTCGCCTATGGACAAGGCGGGCAGCTACGGAATACAGGACGGCGGAGTTGTAAAGGAGTTTTACGGCAGCTATACAAACGTAATGGGAATGCCCGTAACGCTGGTTAAAAAAATGCTTGAAGAGGTAAAGGCTTGATGAATAAAATCTCTGTGGATTTGGGGTCGGGCGTAACAAAAATTTATATGCCGGGGTGCGGGGTGGTTTTAAAGGAAGCCACCTGTATCGCCGTTGAAGAATACGACTCGGACGACGGTAAAAAACTGCGTATAAAGGCTTACGGCGACAAGGCGCGCTCGTTATCGGGCAGGGCTGCGGCGCGTACCAAAATTGTAAATCCCGTTTTTGAGGGCAATATAGTTCACGAGGAGCTCGCCGCAGAACTGTTGTCTTATTTTCTTGAAAAAATAGAAATTTCCGGGCGCAAAGCTAAGCGTACGGAGGCTATATTTATTCTGCCCTGCGGAATTACGCAAAGTGTGCGTAAAAAATATAAAAGACTTGCCGAAGCGTGCGGTATAGGGTACGTGTATTTTACGCTTGCGCCGTTTGCCGCCGTGCTCGGACATAACATCGTAATTAATGAAAGTACGCCTATGTTTTCGCTCGATATCGGATATTCGGTTACGGATATTGCGGCGTTTTCTCAGGACGGAATTATTTCGGGGATGAGTATCAACATCGGCGGGAACAGTATTGATATGCAGCTTTGCGAGGAGGCGGCGCAGAAATTTAATTTAAAGATAGGCAGTTTAACAGCCGAGCGGCTCAAAAACAAGGCGGGCAGCCTGTGGCGCGACGACAACAAAATGCTTGTTATAGACGGCAGTGAAATAACGAGCAATTCGCCGTCGTCGGTGTGCGTTAATTCGGAGCAGATTTACGGCGTTTTAACTACTTACATCGATAAGGTTGCGGAATACGTCAAGCTTGTAATTTCGCGCCTGCCGGCGGAGGTTTCCTCGGCGGTTATGCACGGCGGTATTTATCTGACGGGCGGGCTTTCCGGCTTGGACGGCATTGCGGACTACCTTGAGGAAAAACTCGGAATACGCATAAACCAAACAGAGGAAGGGCAGCTCGCGGCGGTTATCGGCGGCGGTGCGATTCTTTCCGAGGACTATCTTTTGGACTGTTTCGCCACCGTAGACGAGGAATAATTTTAATGTATGGATTTACGGTATAATACTTATTCATATTCAAAAAGTAAATCCCGCTTTGTTTTAGTTTTTAAAACGGCGGGATTTAAGTTTTAAATAAGCGGGCTATTTTTTATTTGTGTTTACAGCATTGTGTTTTTTGTTGCTTATTTTTCTCAAATTTTATATAATCAAACGGAAAAGGTGTTTTAATTATGGGCAAGAAAAGCAATATCAGAAATTTTTGTATTATAGCGCATATTGACCACGGCAAGTCAACGCTTGCCGACAGGCTTATGGAGCGCACCGGGCAGGTTTCCGAGCGCGATATGGAAGAACAGCTCCTGGACTCTATGGACATAGAGCGTGAGCGCGGCATTACCATAAAGCTCACGCCTGTAAGAATGTATTATAAGGCAAGCGATGGCGCGGAGTATACGTTCAATTTGATAGATACCCCCGGTCACGTGGACTTCACGTACGAGGTTTCGCGTTCTCTCGCCGCGTGCGAGGGCGCAATATTAATAGTGGACGCGTCGCAGGGCGTAGAGGCTCAGACGCTTGCCAACGTTTATCTGGCTCTTGAAAACAACCTCGAAATTTTGCCCGTTATCAATAAAATCGACCTCCCCTCGGCGCGCCCGGACGAGGCTAAGAAGGAAATAGAAGAGGTTATAGGGCTTGACGCGTCGCAGGCTCCGCTTGTTTCGGCTAAAGAGGGAATAGGTATTGACGACGTTCTGGAGAGCATAGTAAAGTGCTTTCCCGCGCCCGACGGCAATGAAAACGCGCCGCTCAAAGCGCTTATTTTTGACAGCTATTACGACAATTACAAGGGCGTAATTTTATTTGTGCGCGTTAAAGACGGAGCTATAAAGGCGGGCGACAGGATTAAAACTTTCCGCTCCGATAAAATTTACGACGTTGTGGAAACGGGTGTGTTCAGTCCCGGTTTAACGCCGCGTACAAGTCTTGTTGCGGGTGAAGTAGGGTATATAGCCGCGTCTATTAAATCAATACAGGACGTTGCCGTAGGCGATACGGTTACGGGCGCGGAAAACGCCGCTGCCGAGCCCCTGCCCGGTTATAAAAAGGTGCAGAGCGTTGTGTTCTGCGGCATATATCCGCTTGACGGCAGCAAGTTCGGCGACCTTAAAGAGGCAATTTTAAAGTTGCAGTTAAACGACGCGTCGCTTATTTTCGAGCCGGACAGTTCTGTTGCGCTCGGCTTCGGTTTCAGGTGCGGCTTTCTCGGGCTTTTGCATATGGAGATTATACAGGAGCGTATAGAGCGCGAGTTCGGTCTTGAAATAATTACCACCGCGCCGTCCGTAAGCTACAAAGTTGTAAAGACCGACGGCGAAGAAATCTACGTTGACAACCCCTCGCACCTGCCTCCTGTGTCTGAAATAGAGCATATGGAGGAGCCTATCGTAAAAGCCGACATATATTCGCCTCCCGATTATCTGGGGCAGATAATGGATTTATGCCGCGAAAAACGCGGAACGTTTTTGCAGATGACGTACCTCGACAAGAGCCGCGTGCAGCTCGAATACAATCTGCCGTTAAACGAAATTATATTCGACTTTTTCGACAGCATTAAATCCCGCACGCGCGGCTATGCAAGCTTCGATTACGAGCTTATCGGTTACGAGAGGAGCAAGCTCGTAAAGCTTGACATTCTTTTAAACGGCGAGGTGTGCGACGCTCTGTCAATGATAGTGCACGAGGATTCGGCGTACACGCGCGGCAGAATACTTTGTGAAAATTTGAAAGAGGCAATACCGCGCCAGCTTTTCGAGGTGCCGGTTCAGGCGGCAATAGGCGGCAAAATCATTGCGCGCGAAACGGTAAAGGCGGTGCGTAAAGACGTGCTTGCGAAGTGTTACGGCGGCGACATTACCCGTAAAAAGAAGCTTTTGGAAAAGCAGAAAGAGGGTAAAAAGCGTATGCGCTCCATAGGCTCGGTTGAGGTGCCGTCGGAAGTGTTTATGCAGATACTTAAAACCAACAAAGATTAGTTTTTAGCTCGCGCTAAAACGCGTATATACGTCGCAATACTGCGTCGTGCTGCGGCAACTCTCGGTCATTTACGTATTAGTAAACTCACTCGGGTTATCCTCGCACTCCTTGTCTTGCTCGTATCTACGCATTTTGAACAATGGGCGGTCGGTGCTCGCGCGCCTTGCATAGTACCGCATCTCCGCGTTTTTTAACAACGGTAGGGGTAACCGTCAAAAGGATAAATATGTCGGGTTTTAATAAAAGCGTTTACGAATTTGTAAAAACGGTGCCTGCCGGCAGTGTTGTGACTTACGGCGACGTGGCGCGTGTAATCGGCAGTCCGCGGGCAAGCCGTCAGGTCGGCTGGGCGTTGCACGGCAATCCGTATCGGGGTATAGTTCCCTGTCACCGCGTGGTGTTTAAGGACGGAAGTCTTGCGCCGGGCTTTGCGTTCGGTGGCAGCGAGGCGCAGAAGGCTATGCTTGTATCAGAGGGAGTTGCCTTTACGAAAGACGGTAAAGTAGATATGACAAGTTATCGCTTGATAATTGAGTAGCGCGTGTTATATCGCAACAGATTAGATACAGGGCACAGTCAACGAGCCTGAGAGGTGTGAAATGGCGGGTATATACGTACATATTCCCTTTTGTAAATCCAAATGCAGGTACTGCGATTTTGCGTCGTTTCCGGATAAGCTCTGCTATGCCGAGAGCTATATGGCGTGCGTGTACCGCGAAATGTCAAAGCGAAGAGGAGAGCTCAAAAGCTATAAATTCAACACGCTGTATATAGGCGGGGGTACGCCGTCGGTTATAGACGGGCGGTACATAGCAATGCTTGTTGCGGCGGCGCGTAAAAATTTCGACCTTACTGCGGACGCCGAAATAACGATAGAAATGAACCCCGGCACCGTTTCGGCGGGCAAAATTTCAACATATAAAAAATGCGGTATCAACCGCTTTTCGGTGGGGCTTCAAACGGCGGTTGACAGCCAGCTTTTAGAGCTCGGCAGAATACACAGTTTAAACGATTTTCTCGATTGCGCAAAGCTTTTAAAGGGCGAAAATTTCAGCGTAGACGTGATGATAGGGCTTAAAAATCAAACGGTTTACGATATAGAAAATACCATAGACGTTGCCGCGCGTTCGGGCGCGAGCCATATTTCTATGTACGCTTTAAGTCCCGAGGACGGCACGCCCGTGTACACTGACTATCTGAACGGCGAGCTGCCCGACGGCGACGAGGTTGCGGAGCAGTACGGGGCGGGAGTTAAAAAGCTTGAAAGTCTCGGCTTTGAAAGATACGAGGTTTCAAATTTCTGTAAAAAGGGAAAGCACAGCCGTCATAACCTGAACTATTGGGAAAGGGGCGAATATATCGGCTTCGGCGTATCCGCGTCGTCGCACATAAACAACGTGCGATATACAAACACCTTCGATTTGGACGAGTATTTCAAGTGTATTCTGACCGATAAATTTGCAGTTATAAACAGCGAGGCAATCGATAATGAAGGGCAGGAAGAGGAGTTTATAATGCTCGCTTTAAGGTGCGCCGCCGGGCTTGATTTAAATAAATACTTCGAATGTTTCGGGGAAGATTTTTTAAAAAAATATTCCGCGCCGTTAAAAAAGGTGCGGGAATATGTTGAGGTTTCAGAGTATTGTGTAAAAATTAAGCCGGAGTATTTATTTGTGCAGAACAGTATAATTACGGAATTTTTAAAATAAAAAACAGCCCGCTATGCCGGGCTGTTCAATTTTTTTGTGGCAATAACTTTGCCGTGCTCGCCGTCAACCAAAAAGGCGGAAATAGCCCCGTCCCTGCCGCACACGCCGACGTAGTAGTAACAGCCGTCGTCGGAAAGCAGCCTCACGTATATTTCTCCGCTGAACGCGTTGTTTTGCGTAAGACCGTCAAACAGCGCTTTGTCGTGCTCTATTACGCAGTCAAGCGCTTCGTCGCACGTTAAAACGCCGTCGTACAAAACGCTGAGCGCGGTGAAGGTTTCGGCTTTTCCGTCTGCGGAAAGCGTTATCTGCACGCTGTCGCTTTTAAAATCCTCCGCGGTGAAGCTCAGATAATAGCAGCCGTCAACCGCCTTGTAACCCATATCTCCCCTGTGTCCGTTAATCTCGGCGTACAGCTCCTGGGGGTTTTTGTCGAGCGTTACGAAAATTTCGCAAATTCCGTTCATCGCGCCCTTAATTCCGTCCGCGGCGTAGGGCTGTTCTCTTTGGGAGCAGTGTATTTTAACCGAGCGCGTATCGTCTTCGTAGACGTAAATGTTTGTGCGCTTTTCGGAAATATAATCGGCGTAATTAATCTTTTTTTTGCAGCCGCCGAGCGGTATGAGGGTGATGAGAGCAAGTATTAAAACGGTTATAATTTTTTTCATACCATAATATATTCGCAAGGTCGGGCGGCTATTCGGATAAGCGCAAGTTTGTATAATTTTTGTAATTTCAAACAGTTGCTTTTTTTGTCGCATTATGATAAAATAAATAAAATTTTTTATAATCCTAAACAGGATACGGATAAATTGGTTAAAGTCATATACAAAACGGCGCTCAAAACCATTTTATGCCTTATACTTTTAGCTGCCGTTGCGTTTGGCGTAATGAGCCTTGCGTTCCCCGCCGCTATGGGCGGAATGTGCGAAGCGACGGGCAACTACTCGATGGCGGCGGGTTATTATTCGCAGAGTTATAAGTATACCGGCGATATTGAAGATATTGCGCGCTGTTCACACAATTGCATAGCCGCAGGCAACGACGGCAATATTATAGTTTTTTGCCGGAAATACGTGGAAGATAAGCAGTTTGAAGCTTACGTAAAGGGTATTCCCGGCGAAAAACAGTTTATATACGGCAGTCTGTCGTGTGCAACGTACCGGCAGGGCGAACATAGTCAGGCGTTTGAGCTTGCCAAAAAAGCTATGGAAGGCGTTGCCGGCTTCCCCCGGGCAAACGCGTATACCGCGCTCTCGCTCGAAGTTATAAAGGCGGGCGACGGACAAACGGCGCGGGATATACTTGAACAACTCGAAAAAATTACGCCTGCGGACACTCCCGCGGAGCCCGACCAGACCCGCTCTTACAATGCGTTGAAGAGCGAGCTTAGAAAGATTTCAGTA
Source organism: uncultured Christensenellaceae bacterium (assembly GCA_910588685.1). Taxonomy (GTDB): domain Bacteria; phylum Bacillota; class Clostridia; order Christensenellales; family Borkfalkiaceae; genus Coproplasma. Next base: position 38,003 of record CAJUPX010000008.1, read on the forward strand.
TAATTGAAAAGGAGTAAATATGAGTAAAATTGTAAAAGAAGCGTTGACATTCGACGACGTGCTGCTTATACCCGCGGCGTCTAACGTACTGCCCGCAACGGTTGATTTGCATACGACTCTTTGCGACGGTATAAATTTGAATATTCCGCTTTTAAGCGCGGCAATGGACACGGTTACGGAGAGTAAGCTCGCCATTGCTATGGCGCGCGAAGGCGGTATGGGTATAATCCATAAAAATATGTCGGTTGAAGAGCAGGCAATGCAGGTGGACAAGGTTAAAAGGAGCGAGCACGGCGTTATAACCGACCCGTTTCATTTAACGCCCGAGCAGCCTGTTTCGGCTGCGTGCGAGCTTATGGCAAAGTATAAAATTTCCGGCGTGCCCATCACGCGCGACGGCAAACTTGTTGGCATTTTGACCAACCGCGATCTGAGGTTTGAAACAAACTTCAACCAGCCCATTGCGAACGTGATGACAAAAGACCGTCTTGTAACCGCGCCCGAGGGCACTTCGCTTGACGAGGCGCAGAAGATTTTAGGCAAGCACAGAATAGAAAAACTGCCCATAGTAGATAAAAACGGCTATCTCAAAGGGCTTATTACAATAAAGGATATAGAAAAATCAATACAGTATCCCAACAGCGCGCGCGATAAAAAGGGCAGGCTGCTTGCGGGCGCGGCGATAGGCGCGTCGGCGGACGTGCTCGAAAGGGTTGCCGAGCTTAAAAAGGCAAAGGTGGACATACTTGTTATGGACTCGGCGCACGGTCATTCCACAGGCATAATAAAAGCCGTTGAAAAGGTTAAAAACGCATATCCCGAAATCCCGCTCGTTGCGGGCAACGTTGTAACGGCGCAAGCCACGCACGACCTTATGAGCGCGGGCGCGGACGTTGTTAAAGTGGGTATAGGTCCCGGCTCCATATGCACAACGCGTATCGTCGCGGGCATAGGTATGCCGCAGCTTACGGCGGTTTTGGACTGCGCGGAAGAGGCGGACAAGCTCGGTAAACGCGTTATCGCAGACGGCGGCATTAAGTACTCGGGCGATATAGTAAAGGCTCTTGCGGCAGGCGGCAGCGCGGTAATGATAGGCTCGCTTTTCGCGGGCACTGCGGAAAGTCCCGGCGAGCTTGAAATTTACCAGGGCAGAAGCTTTAAATCGTACAGGGGAATGGGCTCTCTTCCCGCAATGGCGAGAGGCGGCAAGGAGAGATATTTTCAGGCGGACGCCAAAAAGTTTGTTCCCGAGGGCGTTGAAGGGCGCGTGCCCTACCGCGGCGCGCTTGCGGACATCATATTCCAGCTTATGGGCGGACTGCGCGCGGGTATGGGCTACACCGGCTGCGGCACGGTTGAAGAGCTCAGGAAAAACGCTAAGTTTGTTAAAATGACGGCGGCTTCGCTTACCGAAAGCCATCCCCACGATATTTCGATTACTAAGGAAGCGCCCAACTATTCACCCAAAAACTAAACAGCACCGCAAAATGCGTATAAGCGTCGCATTTCATCGTTGAGCTGCGCTTTGCTCGGGTCACTTACGTTTAGTAAGCTCCCCGTCTCAAATGCTCGCCCGCCTTGAACTGCTCGCTTCTACGCATTTTCATACAACAGGTTACCGACCGGGCGGGTAGACTGCCCGCTTCTCTGCGGTTTTTAGTTACTTTTATACGAGGAAAAAATATGCAGCATCAAAAAGTTTTAATTTTGGATTTCGGCGGACAGTATAACCAGCTCATTGCAAGGCGTGTAAGAGAGCATAACGTTTATTGTGAGGTCAAATCCTACAAAACCCCGATAGAAGAAATCCGCGCTATGGATTTGAAAGGCATTATTTTCACCGGCGGACCCAAGTCGGTCTACCTTGAAGATTCGCCCAGAATGGATAAGGAAATTTTTACGCTCGGCGTGCCCATTCTCGGCATATGCTACGGCGCGCAGTTTCTTGTTTACGGACTCGGCGGCGAAATAGGCGCGGCGAACGCGGAGGCGGCTGCGGAGTTCGGCAGAACGGATTGCAAATTCGATACAAATTCGCTGCTGTTCAAAGGCTTAAAAGAAAATTCGGTTGTATGGATGAGCCATAACGACTACATAAAAAAACTGCCCGCGGGTTTCCGTTCGGTTGCGCACAGCGCAAAATGCCCTTACGGCGCGATTGAAAACGCGGAAATGAAGTTTTACGGCACACAGTTCCACCCCGAGGTAAATCACACGGAGCAGGGTTTTGATATGCTCGGAAATTTCCTCTTTAACGTCTGCGGCTGCAAGGGCGACTGGACAATGGAGAGTTACGCGGAAACGGCAACGCGCGAGCTGCGCGCAAAAATAGGCAGCGGCAAGGCGTTGCTTGCGCTTTCGGGCGGGGTGGACAGCTCCGTAGCCTGCAAGCTACTTGCCAACGCAATAGGCAGTCAGCTGACCTGTATTTTTGTGGACCACGGTTTAATGCGTAAAAACGAGGGCGACGAGGTTGAAGCGGCTTTTAAAGACAGCGGCGTAAATTTTGTCCGCGTAAACGCAGGCGAACGCTTTTTGGAGAGGCTTGCGGGCGTTACCGAGCCAGAGCGCAAGCGCAAAATTATAGGCGAGGAGTTTATACGCGTTTTCGAGCAGGAGGCTAAAAAATTAGGCAGGGTGGATTTCCTTGTGCAGGGCACTATTTATCCCGACGTTATAGAGAGCGGCGTGGGCGACGCGGCGGTTATCAAATCGCACCACAACGTCGGCGGACTGCCCGATCACGTGGATTTTAAGGAAATAGTAGAGCCTTTAAGGCTGCTTTTTAAAGACGAGGTGCGCGCGCTTGGTATAGCTCTCGGGCTGGACGATAAACTCGTATGGCGCCAGCCTTTCCCCGGTCCCGGGCTTGCAATAAGAATAATCGGCGATATTACGCCCGAAAAGATTAAAATTTTACAGGACGCGGACGCGGTATTCCGCGAGGAAATTGCCGCGGCAAAGCTCGACAGGGACATTAACCAGTATTTCGCCGTGCTCACTAATATGCGCTCTGTAGGCGTTATGGGCGACGGCAGAACTTACGATTATACGTTAGCACTGCGCGGAGTGAGTACAACCGACTTTATGACTGCGGATTTTTCGCGTATTCCCTACGACGTTCTGGAAAGGGTGTCTAACCGCATAGTAAACGAGGTGGGGCATATCAACCGCATAGTATACGATATAACAAGCAAACCTCCCGCAACAATCGAGTGGGAGTAATTAAAAAGGCATCGCTTGCGCGATGTCTTTTTTATATTCAGTTTTTACCGCCGTAATCCCTGCCAACAAGCTCGTCAAGAGAAATATTGTAATAGTCGGCAAGAACTATTAGTGCATCCAAAGAAATTTGTCTGACACCGCATTCGTATTGTGAGTATGTGTTTGGTTTAATATTAAGTAATTCTGCAAGTTCTTTTTGCGATAAACCGTGCTCAGTGCGCAATTCGCGTAATTTTTCATAAATTTTCATATAATAATTATACAACATCTCGTATTGAGATGTTGACATACTTCTCAAATTGTGATATAATAATTTTACTAAACAAAAAATAGGTGAAAATATGTATTCGGTTTTAGAGGAAATATATTTTGGCAGACCGGGGATATCGGAAACAATCGAGTTATCCAAAGGGTATAAGCAGGAATTTAAAAAGTTTGATAAATTATGGGAGCAAATAAACAATAATCTTTCCGACGAGGATAAAAAAATATTTATAGAATTAAATGACGGGTTAAACGCCGTATTGACCGAAAGTGCCCTGATGTTTTTTAAAGAGGGGTTTAAAAAGGGCTTGCTTATAGGTATCGAATGTACGTCAAATTAACAAACCGCCCTCCAAAAGGAGAGCGGGTAAAATTTCAGTTATTTATTATCGCCGTCGGAACGTATTACGGTGTTTTCAAGCTTTTGCAGCAGAACCTTTACGTCAATAGGCTTTGTTAAAAAGTCGTTCATACCGCTTTGTATGGCGCGGATTTTATCCTCTTCGAATGTGTTAGCGGTGCAGGCGTAGATAAGCACTTTTTTTGCGTCCGGTCTGTCAAGCTCGCGGATTTTCTCGGAGGCGGTGCAGCCGTCCATAACGGGCATACGCATATCCATTAAAATTACGTCGTATTCGCCGGGTTCTGACGCCGAGAACATTTCCACGGCTTTTTGACCGTCCGCCGCGTGGTCTGCAATAAACCCTTCGTCGCCGAGAATTTCCAGGATTACTTCGGCGTTCAGCTCGTTGTCCTCGGCAACAAGCAGTTTTAAGGGCTTTGTGCGTTTTTCCTGTTTTTGTACTATGCCTACGGTCTGCTGTGAAATGTAGTCGGGCGTTTTAGCTATTTCCGCGGGCAGCTTTATTGTAAATTTACTGCCTATGTTCAGCTGGCTTTCAACAAGCAGCTCGCCGCCCATAGCGTCTACAAGCAGTTTGCTTATCGCCATACCGAGTCCCGTGCCTTTTATGCTCGCGGTGTTCTTGTTGCGCTCCTGCGTGAACGCTTCAAAAATGGTTTCCAAAAATTCAGGGCTCATACCGCAGCCGGTGTCCTCGCAGGTGATGGTGGTTAAAACCTTGCCGTCGCCCAAAGGCTCCTGGTTTACGCAAATAATTATCGAGCCGCCCGCGGGCGTGAATTTAGCCGCGTTGCTTACCAGGTTTACGAGCACCTGTTTAATGCGTACGGAGTCGCCCATAATGCAGGGCTCGGTTATGTTGATGTCGGGTATAAACCTTATGCCGCGCCTTTCTATATTGTCGCGCTGCATAGACCAAACCGCGTCGGTTATCGATTCAATCAGCATAGGCTCTTTAACTATATCAACCTTGCCCGCCTGCAATTTGGACATATCGAGCACGTCGTTTACGAGCGACAGCAAATACTTTGCCGTACTTTGCGATTTTTTGAGCCATTCTTTTATCTGCTCGTGCTTTTCCGGCTCGTCTATGGCGTTTACGATAAGATAGTTAAGCCCTACAAGACCGTTGAGCGGCGTTCGTATTTCGTGGCTCATATTCGATAAAAATTCGCTCTGCGCCTTTTCCTTGGCAATGGCGTTTGCCGATTTGTACTGGTTGAACATTATGAGGAGAAGCGCGGCGAGAACAATGAGAACTACAATCAGAAGCTCCACAAGGTTCATTATTATTAGCGAATAGCTTCGTTCGCTGAACAGCGATTTATTTACGGATAAGAGGAAATACCATCTCACCGGCTCCTGGTCGTCAATGGGAATGCAGCTGTAAAATTTGCTTTCGGTTTTATATGTACCGCTGTTTTGGTCGTAAACCTTTTCGGTTATGTCAAAGGTAAAGTGTTCCCAGTTCTCCATTTTTAAACGGATTTGACCGGATGATAGCGTGCATTTTTCGCTGCTGTCGATTTCTTCAAAGAAGTTGCGCGAAAGGTTTTCGGTAATGGCAAACTGCGGGTCTACTATATACTGTCCGCTGAGGTTTATAACCGCGCTGTTGCCGTTTGCAACGCCGTCTATGTCGAAACTGTCAAGCACTAGCCCGCTTTGAAGCGCGCTGAGCCTTGTTATTCCGAGTACCGCCACAAACTGCGTGTCGCCGAGCGTTAACGGCGTTTTGTCCTCGTCCGAGGCAAAACAGAACTTCATTGTCATACCGTAAACCAACTGTTCGCCGCGGCATTTTTCGGCAAACAGCTCGCTCTCGAAATTAAAGCGTTTTATGAATTTATCCTGTCCGTTTGTAAGTTCGGCAAGGAGGTCGTGTTTAAACTCATCTGGGGAAATAACCGCGTCTGCGGTGTAAATATTTCCTTCGGTGTCAACGTAGTAAACTCCGCTGAACGGAGTTTCCGCGCGTTCGTATCCGAGATTGGTTTTAAACTGGTCTACGGTTTCGCAGGCGGCGCGCCTCATACGTCTGGAAACGCGCTTTAAATTCTCTATGTTATACGAAACGTAGTTTTTTATTGCAACCTGGTCGTGCTGGGTTATTTCGTTGATTTCGTTGATGGTATTCTCTTTAATTGCGTTGTTAAGCATAATAATGTATGCCGTTGATATTAGAATAACAATAATTGCTATAACCGCTGTTGCAGAGACGTAAAGTAATCTTTTTTTCCATTTTAAGTTTAACTTTTCCATAACGGCATATATTATATCACTTTATTTTATAATATTCAAGCCGATAAACGCCGTTAACCGTGCTTAAAGTATTCATAAATAGCATTTTTCATAATAAATTGCGCGGCAGCCTCCGGCGAGCTTAATATTTCAGTCGGCACCGGCGTTTGTGCCGATCCGTCGTTCATAATCCAGTTTTCCGGTTCGGAAAAAACAATCGACGTTATATTGTTTGCATAAAACGCGTAAGCGCCTATAATATTTACGCTTGTGCCTATGCGCAAGTTTTCAAGCTTTTTGCAGTTGTAAAAAGCAAATTCGCCTACTTCGGTAACGGTATCGGAAAGAGTTACGCTTTTAAGTTCCGTACAGCCTGTGAACGCGCGCTGTGCTATCGTTAAAACGCCTTCGGGTACCGTAATCTCCTGCAAGCCGCAGTTTGCAAACGCGTATTTGCCTATTGTTATAACCGATTCGGGCAGTATAACGGACTGTAACTTATCGCCTGAATTAAAAAATGCGTTGGCGGCTATTTCCGTTACGGGCAAGCCTTCGTAGTAATAGGGGATTGTAACGCGCGCGCTTTCTCCGTCGTAGCCGATAACGGCGCAGCTTGTTTCGGTAAGCCGGTATTTAAGTCCCGGCGTTCCCGTAATAAGCGTATATACGGCGTTTACAGTAACATTGCCGGACGACAGGGTGAATTTTTCCCATTCTCCCGTGTAGCCCGGTTTTTCCGGAACGTCGGGTATAATTATAAAAGTGTTTTCAACGGTATATGTGCAGGCGCTTACGGTAATGCCGTCGGCAATGAACGCGACGGTGTAATTGACCGGCGAATATATTGCGTTTACCGTGATATTTTCAAAGTTTAACAGGTAGCTTTCCCACGTTCCGTTATAGTTTTCTTTTGCCGGAATTTCAGGCTCTGTAACCGATGTGTTTTCGGCGGTGTACGTTTGAACGCCTATAACATCGTCGCCGGCAACAAAGGTTACCGTGTACAAAACGGGATTGTAAATTGCCTGTACTGTAATATCCCCTATATTAAGCATATAATCTTCCCACACCGCTGTATAATGTTCTTTTGCGGGGATTTCGGGCTCGCTGATAATTCTGTTTTCCACAGTGTAATGGCATTGCGCTATTATTGCGCCGTCTGATATAAACGTCACGGTATATGTTACGGTTTCGCGCCGCGCGCGGAGCGTTAAATCCGAGGTGACGGGTAGGGAGAAGTCGTATAACTTTCCGTCTTTTTCCCAACCGATAAAAATATAACCCGCTGTTTCGGTTACGGGGCGCGGGCTTATAGTTGAATTTTCTTCTGCTTCGAATTGGTCTACGGTTTTGTCGCCGTCCATAAAGATTACGGTATACTTTGTAATTTCAGGCGACGGAATATCCGGTTCGCCGTCGGGCTCGGGCGGAGTCGGCTCGCCGGGGTTTTCGCCGGGTTCTGGCTCAGGCTCAGGCTCAGGTTCCGGCTCTGCGGGTGTATCGGGTTCTTTGTCTGTTTCACCGTTGCCGGGAGGCGTTTCCGGCGTTTGGTTGCCGTCGGTCTCGGTATTGCCGGACGATACGTTATTATTATCAGAGGAATAGGCGAGAAAATCGCAGCTGCAAAAACAAAAAATTGCCATAATTATTATGGCAATCAAAGAGCATAATCCGATTAATTTTTTCATTCGTAAACCTGCTTCTGTATTAATGTTTTAATTCTAAAATCAGCGAAAAACAAAGTCAATTAAAATTTTATCGAATTTGTAAATTTATAAAAATAATTTTGCAAATTACTCTATAACACTTGATAATTTATATATTTTCGTTTAAAATTTCATAAATGCCTACCGGGGGTCAATAAAATGGAAATTCAAAAAACAGTGCGGGAGCAGGCGGAGGAAAGCCTTAGAAAGCGTTTTAAAAAGAAGCTGTTTTCGCGTTTTGCCAAGGCTATAGTCGATTACGAGCTTATTCAGCCGGGCGATAAAATAGCCGTTTGTATGTCGGGCGGCAAGGACAGCTTTGCAATGGCCAAGCTTTTTCAGGAGCTTAAACGCCATAATAAACTGCCGTTCGAGCTCGTATTCCTCGTAATGGACCCCGGCTATAACGCCGAGAACCGCGCGGCTATCGAAAAAAACGCTGAGCTCCTGGGCATTCCGGTAACGATTTTTCAAACGGATATTTTTGAAAGCGTTTACACAATCGATAAGTCGCCCTGCTATCTGTGCGCGCGTATGCGCCGCGGGCATCTTTATCACGCGGCAAAGGATTTGGGTTGTAACAAAATTGCGCTCGGGCATCACTACGACGACGTTATAGAAACTATTTTGATGGGTATGCTGTACGGCGGACAAATGCAGACTATGATGCCCAGATTGAAAAGCGCGAATTTTGAGGGTATGGAGCTTATTCGCCCTATGTATCTCATACGCGAAACGCATATAGAGGCGTGGCGCGACGAATGCGGGCTGCAATTTCTGCGCTGCGCGTGCAAATTTACCGACGCTAACGTGAACTGCCATTCCGAAACCTCAAAACGCCTTAAAATGAAAAGATTGATTAGGCAGTTGGAGGCGGAGGACCCGGGCATAGAGCAGAACATTTTCCGCAGCGTGGAAAACGTCAGTCTTAAAACCGTTATCGCGTATAAAGATAAAAACGGCGAAAGGCATCATTTTTTGGACGATTACCGTTAAAGGGTTACATTTAGCGCTTATATTTTATATAATAGAGAATGACCGCACGCTTTGCGTGCGGTTTTAACACGTTTTGGAAGCAATATACTTTTCTTTGCATAAAATTGCTTTTTTTGAATAACGGCTTGCAATAGCTTTTCGGCTGTGATAATATATTAGAGTACAAATTTTACTTAAAATCGCGCTTTTTTTAATTTTGAACGATTGTGAAAGTAACGTATAAGTATGCTTTATACATAGCATAACTTATAAAAATAGAAAATCAATGTATGAAGAGTAAATTTTTTTGATTTTTATACTTTATTTCATTTGACAGTATACGTTAATTATGTTATAGTTATTTAAAAGTAAGCAAATTATGCAATTTATATGCAAAATTTGACAAAGACAGTGAATAATTTTTGAATAATATCCTGACAAGTGACCGTATATTCGTCCGTGAGTATTAAAAGCCGCAAAAATACAAAGCCGAAATAGAGTTGCGGGATCGGGAGTTAAATAAATTTTTTAGGAGTAAATATGAAAAAGAAATCAATTTTAGTATTTCTGCTCGCGTTGGTATCCACAGCTTCGCTCGGCGCGGTTGCGTGCAAAAAAGATGAAGAACATCAGCACAACTGGTCTTATAAGTCTAATGACGACTTGCATTGGCAAGACTGCGGCGACTGTGATGCGGCAAAAGATTACGGAGTGCATAACGACGCCGATAAAGACGGTCTTTGCGACGTTTGCGGCGCGGGCGTTAGCGGCGTGAACTGGTTAAGCGACGATAACAACCACTGGGTTGAAAACAACGGCGACAAAGTAAGTATGGGCGGTCACGTAGACGAAAATGACGACGGTCACTGCGATACCTGCGATTACGTATATAAAGTGGTAGTAACCTTTGACGCCAAAGGCGTGTGCGACGTTGCACCTGTATCCGTTGACCACGGCGCAACGGTAACCGCACCTACGGTACCCGTTGTTCAGGGGTGGGTTTTTGCCGGTTGGTATTCCGACGCCGACTTCAAAACCGAATTCGATTTTACAAAACCTATAACCTTTGCTACTACGGTTTATGCAAAATTTAACGAGGACACAACGCCCGGCAGCAATGCAAACCACGCGATTCCCGTAACGAGTCTTGACGCACCCACATCTTACGCATTTGGTAATTTCACTAAATTGTATTTTAAATACACTGCGACCGAAACAAACCGGTTTTCGGCGTTTATGGGAGCGGGCGCGGCAAGCGAAGCTTGCTCTTTTGTAACCGACCTTGACGACAATGCTACGACTAATGTCGATACGCAGCTCGGTATGGTACACTTTGATTTGAATAGCGGCGATTCCGTCGTCATCGAAGTTTCGCGCGGCGCGGGTGTAACCGATACTGCGAACGTAGGCGTGTGTGTTGTTGTTACTAACAACGAACCTCTTCCCGCAGAAGGTTGGGCATCCGGCGAATATATAAGCGGTACTAATAAAATTACGCTTGACACGACGGCGAAAACTGCTACGTGGAATAGTTTTGCTCCTGCAAACTTTACATATGTCGGCGGAGTTGTTGACAAGCTGACGTTCTCTGTAACGTCGAGCATTGCAAGCGGCACCTTTACCGTAACGCGTAACGATGACGGTACTTTCACCGTAAGTTGTACGGAGAAGATGTTGTTAAGCGGTGACGTTGTTTTTGAATATCATGTTCCTATAGCTCCTATTCCCATTGAAAAATTCAGCGGAATATACACTCTTGATAAAGGCGGTTTTGGTCACCCTATGGGCGGCAACACGGTTGAAATCGGTATATATGCAAATGGTAACGGATATTTGCTTAGCAACAATAACGACAGATATTCTTGCAGCGGCTCATATGCTGTGTTCGATCAGGATACCAATACTCTCAATTACGCTAATTACAATATTACTTTAAATATCAACGACGCCGGCGTTGTAACCGGTATAACCGTCGTACATGCGTATGGCGAGGCAACCCAATATTTATATGTACGTACCGGCGACGCGGGCGAAGAAGTTCCCGAAAGCTTTGCTGAACTTACGGACGGAACTACTTACGCCGGCACGAATTATTACTTCAATTTCAACGGTACGTACACGTATTTCGGTAGCTCTTTTAATAGAATTATTTTACACTCTTATGTAAGCGCAACCCATACGTATACGGTAAAAGTGGGCGGCGATATGTACACCGTTGTTATAAACGGCGAGGACGACGTTTCCATACAGTGGAAAAATGCAGACGGCACCGAACTGTTGGATACTTTAACCAAGTACGTCGTAAGCCGTACTTTGCCTACCGAGTCGACAGATTATTCGGTTGCCCCTTCCGACTTTAAAAATAAATTGTATCATATCACTGTTGAGACTGCAGGCTGGTATACGATCACAACCGGGCAAACGAATCTGGCATTCTATGAATTGACATCGCAACACGATGTTTTTAATGTATCTGAATTAGACCCTCTCAATATTACCGATTCGGTTTATTTGAGCGCAGGTACGACGCTTGCCGTGTCCAACGCATCGTTTACCGGTGACAACGTGCCCGCAACTTTTGCGTTTACAATTGCTCCCGGTCAACCTGCAAAAGGACGTTCTGAAAACAACCCGATAACAATGGAAGGGATAAACGTTCTTAACATAGGTTCTATGCTTGCCGATACGCAATATTATGCAAAGTTCACTCTTCCCCGTGCGGGAAAATACCGCGTAACGGTTTCGTATGAACCAAACTGGGGCGGTGTAAGCTATATGCTTTATTATACTTTGAACGGCGATAGCGGCCACGGATATTCAAGCGATAACGGATGGGTCGGCGGCGTTACGGGCGGTGCTTCCAACGTATCGATTCAATTAGACAAAGATCTTAACTTAATGATAGTAATAAGCCATTCTTCCAATATATCGAACGATGTAACGATAAGGATAGAGGAAGATTACTCGACCGCAACCGAAATATCTTTTGCGGATAGTTCTACCGGCAAGCTTAACGCAAGCGGCGCGTACAGGGCAGACATATCGAAACTACCTTTTGCAAACAACTTAACTCTTACAAGCGAAACCGGGTTCAGTTTGACCGTAGGCGGCGAAACTAATAATTATACCACGTATACGCTGACGCAGGCGCAGCTTGACGAAGGGTTCTATCTGAATCTTGCTGCCGGTGCAGACGTTGATTATGAGTTGACATACAGCGAGGGTGCAGAGCAGAATCCTATAAAGATTACTGAGTTGGGTTCAAACAAAATAAACGTTTTAGCCGGCGCGTCTACTTACGTAACCGTAACGGCGCCCGCAGACAAGAACTGGTTACTGTCTCTTGCAGGTCAAAGTGCTCACTTCTATCAGTTTACCGTAGGGAATAAGGTATATTCTTCGGAAGAGCCTTATTATCTTGCCGCAGGTCAGTCCGTAACGATTGCCGTATCGGGCGTCAACTCGACAATTGCCGATACTGCTAATTTGGCTGTAGAATTAGATTATACGAACGACGCGGTATCATTATCGTTTACAACCCTTCCTTTGGGTAACGTAATAATCCATTTTGCAAACAATGCGGCGGTAACAAACTCTAATTTCATCCTTGTCGATACTCTCGGCAGCGACGTAACGGTAACTTCCACAAAAGCGTTTACCGTCAACTATCCTGACGGTAAGTCGGTGGTAGCAAGGCTTACGGGCAGCTCTTATGTTGTAACTATTCCCGCTAACGACGGTATGTTGTTCAACATAACGGCGACCGAAGCGGCAGATATTATCTTCGCGTTGTCTTACGAGCTCGGCAGCCAAGGTAACCCTCATACCGTAACGTTTGATAATAATTTGAGATATACTTCGCCCGGCGTTGCAACCCGTACTAAAAATTACTTTATACTTCCCGCAGGTACGTACACGTACAGTTCAAGCATAAATGTAGGAACTTGGCTTTACGTTAATGATTTACTTGTCCAAGGTAATCAGTTTGACGTACCCGCAGGCGCTACGGTTCGCTTTGAAAATAATTCAAGATACAGCGCAACGCTTACGCTAAGTCCGGCGACGCCTGCAAGTATTCAGGGTATATTCAATTTCACGGACGGCACTACAAACGGTCAGTTGACGATTGGCGCGACAACGGTAAAAATAGGTGAAACCGTTTATAAGTTATCCGCAGTAAACGGCAATGTGTACACGTTCACCAACGGAACGGGTTCTGCGGCTACGTCCATAACGATAACAAACGGCGATACGCTTCTTTACGGCGAACTTGCGCTTACTCCAAACACTATCCCTGCAAGCATAGTCGGCACATATAAGGGCTCGGTTCCTGTATTCGGCGGTGAAATAACTATAAAAATAAACGCTGATTATACTGCGGTAGTAAACAATCAAAACGTAACGCTGACTTTAAACGGCAACACTTATAGTTTCAGTTGGAATAACAACAACGCTTGGGATAATCCGACAAATTGTACGTTTACCGTAACCGACGGCACACTTTCTTTACGCGATAGTTATTATGCTAGCCAAGGATTAGCAACTTTAACCCTTACCAAGTAGCAAAGCTCCTTGGTAGGTACTTATAGCGGTGCTATCGGAGCAGCAACAATTGGCAATAGCGGAACTCTCGTTATAAATGCCGACGGTACGTGCGTATATTCGCTTAACAACGGCGCTGGATTGACAGAAAGATATTCCGGCAATTATACTGAAAATGGCGGAACTTATACGTTCGGCTATTCAGATGGCGATTATACTAACACTGTCACCTTTTCGGTAAATGACGACGGTACTCTTGATTTCTTTGATGACTATTACAGCTTTGAGACACATACTACTTTTAGCAAAGCGTAAACAAAATCTCCGTAAAATCGGAAAATAATCAAAAAACGCAGCGGCTATTCCGTGTGAAAACGGAATAGCTATGCGTGTATTTATGCAAACTTAATTCCGGATTGATAAATCACGGATAAAACAGGGAAATTTCCCGGAAGACTTATAAAAACAACAGCAAAACAAAGAGGAGGTAGGAACAATGGACGCGAATTTTTTGAAATTCAAAAGAAAGGTCTGGATTGATATTATTATCAAGTGCGCCGTAATAGGGCTTGCCGTCGGCTTTTTAGCAGTAAACGCAACGCTTTTGCCGTGCAAGCTTTTCGGTATTAAATTGTTCTGGCTTTTATACGTTCTTATAGCGGTAGCGGGTACTGCGCTCGGCGGCGGTCTTGCGTTTGTGTTTTTAAGAACCAACGACAAAAAAATAGCAAAACGGCTCGATAAGGAGCTTGAATTGCAGGAGAGAGTGCAAACGGCTTACGAGTTCAACGGCAAAGCGGGCGTAATGCTCGATATGCAGCGCACCAACGCGAGCACTACCCTTGAAAACTATCCGGCAAGAAGCCTGCCCTTTAAAAATATCGCTATAATTGCGCTGTGCGCCCTCATTGCGGTAACCGGGCTTGTGGCTATACCCGTAATTTCGTTTACGGTGCCCGCGACGTTTGCAAAAGAGGAAGACGAAAAACCCTACGTGGAGCCGCCCCGCGATATTTCCGAATGGGAGTGGGAGGCGCTCGACGATTTGATAGAATACGTTCAGAACACCAAAAAAGCCGAACAAAAGGTAAAGGACGGAATGCTTACGCAGCTGCGCGGATTAAAAGCCGTGCTGCTCCGCGGCGTTTCGCAGAGCAGTTTGGTCGGATTCGTTCAGAACACCGTAACCGAAATCCGAAACGTTGTAAAGGACGCCAACGACCAGGCTCCCGAGGCGCAGCAGGCGCTCAACTCCGAGGACGAGGCGTACGTAATAAACAAGCTGTACGAAATTTTCGGGCTTGCTAAAGAACAAGACCCGACTACTCCGCCCGACCCCGGTAAGGATGATGGAAATGACGGAAACAACGGCTCAACGGGAGGCCCAGGCTCGCTCGACGTAATAAATACGCCGTTCTTCGACCCGGATAAGGCTAACTCAGTAGACGAAAACGGGGATTATCTCAGCGGCGAGGTCAAATGCGGCGAGGCGAGAACCAAATATTATATGGAAGTGCAGAAAGCGCTTGCCGAAGGTACTATATCGCGCGAGGAATGGGAGTTTATAATGCTTTCTTACTTTGCGGACTTAAATATTAAAGACGAAAATTAAAAGAGGTTAAATAAAATAATGGATAACAAGGCTCAGGTAGAAAATTTCAGCAGCGCGGTTGCAAAAATCAAACAGGAAATCAAAAAAGACCTGGTAGGACAAGAGGATATAGTGGACAACGTGCTTATCGCCATAATTGCCGGCGGTAACGTGCTTTTGGAGGGCGTTCCCGGCGTTGGTAAAACGCGTATGGTACGCTCGCTCGGAAAGGTGTTGGAGCTGCCTTTCTCGCGTATTCAGTTCACGCCAGACCTTATGCCCTCCGACGTTACGGGTACAAACGTAATCGAAAAGGACGCTAACGGTAAAATGAACACGGTGTTCCAGAAAGGACCTATTTTTGCAAACCTCGTACTTGCGGACGAAATTAACCGCGCAACGCCTAAAACACAGTCGGCGATGCTCGAAGTTATGCAGGAGCACAGAGTTACTGTCGCCAACAAAACTTATACCATAGCGGAGCCGTTCTTCGTTCTTGCTACGCAGAACCCCATAGAGCAGGACGGTACCTATCCCCTGCCCGAGGCGCAGATGGACCGCTTTATGTTTAAACTGCTTGTCGGTTTCCCCTCTGTTAAGGAGCTTGCCGACATAGTAAATATGACGCAGATAACTATGGAGGAAACGGCGACCGCGGTTGTTGACGGGAAAACCATTCTCGAAATGCGGGAGCTTGCAAAAACCGTGCCCGTTGCTTCCGACGTGCTCTATTACGCTATGCGCCTTGTAGCGCGCACGCACCCCGAGCTTGCGGACAGCGGCGAAACGGCGGCTAAGTACGTAAAATACGGCTGCTCGCCCCGCGCCGGTCAGGCGCTCATTACCGCGGCTAAGGTTCGCGCGCTTATATGCGGCAGATACAATGTTTCGTACGACGATATAGACGTGCTCGCATATCCCGTACTGCGCCACAGAATGAAGGTAAATTATACGGCAATCAATGAAAGACTTAACGTTGACGACGTTATAACAAAGATAATTGCCGAAAATAAAAAGGAAAAGGGCTCCGGTAAGCTTGACGGCGACAACGCGACGGTTGCGATTAACGAAGTTGCTGCGGAAACGCCTGCGGAAGTAACCGGGGCAAACGATACCGCCGTTCCGGCAGAGGAAGAGCCTAAAAAGAAAAAGAAGTTCGGCAAAAAGTAAAGTGAGATAAGATGAACGTAGCAATAAACGAAGCCTTTTTACAGCGAGTGGAAATGCTTCAGACCGTATTAAAAAACAACATAGCCGGTATGTTCGGCGGCAACCACAAGAGTAAGACCTACGGTTCGTCGTGCGAGTTCGTCGATTACAGAAATTACGTTCCCGGCGACGATATAACCAAAATCGACTGGAATGCGTACGCCCGTTTTGAAACGCTTTATTTAAAGCTGTATCTTGACGAGCGCAGGCTGCATACCAAAATTTATATAGACGTCAGCCAGTCTATGGCTTACGGCGAGGGTACCAAGGCGAAAATTGCTTTGCAGTTTGCCGCAACGCTCGCTTATCTTTCGGTTTGCGAGCTTGACAGGGTGTCTGTATTTACTATTAAAAACAGCGAGGTTACCGAAGTTATATCTTCTGTTTCGGGCAGGGAGCGTTATTTTGCCGAAATTACCAAGCTCAACGATATAGAGTTCGGCGGGGACTGTTTTATAAGCGAGGGCATACTGCCAACGCAGGTAGGATACGGCGACGGACTTTCCGTAATAATTTCCGACTTTTTAACGGACAATAATTATGAAAACGCAATAGATTATCTCGCCGATAAAAAGCGCGACCTTCTCTGCGTTCAGGTGCTTACAAAGGACGAAATGAAGCCCAAAATCCGCGGCAAAAACATATTCTACGACAGCGAAAACGAAAACAGGAGCTACCGCAGAAACATCAACAAAGACATTATCAAAGCCTATCGCGAGGCGGTTAAATACGTGCAGGACAGACTGCTCAATTACTGCAACGCACGCGGCGCGGAGTATATGCTCGTAAGGGACGACAAGCCCGTAGACGAGATATTCTTCGAGCGGCTGACGGCGATGGGGGTACTTAAATGAATTTTTACTATCCTCTCGGTCTTCTCGGACTGATAGGCGTGCCTATCCTTATAATAATCTATATTATCAAGTCCAAGTATACCGAACAGACCGTAGCTTCGACCTACCTTTGGGAGTTGAGCGAAAGGTTTTTGAAAAAGAGAAAGCCCGTATCCAAAATCACGGGTATAATAACGCTGATACTGCAAATTCTGGCGGTGGTAACGGTATCGCTGCTAATCGCTCACCCGGTGTTTACGATACCCGCGTCGGCTAACGATTATTTCTTTATCCTCGACGGCTCTGCGAGTATGAATATGACTCAGAACGGCGAAACGCGTTTTGAAAAGGCGCAAAAGCAAATAAACTCCGTTATCGACAAATCAAAGGGCGGCAGCTCTTACACGCTGGCGCTTGCGGGCGACAGCGTAAACGTAATGTTCGAGGGCATAACCGACAAAGAACAGGCTAAAATATTTATCAACGGTCTTAAAGCGGGCTGGAATTCCGCCGACTGTTCGTCCGCTGTTAACTTCGCGCAGGACTACTTCGATTCCAACCGTTCGGCGCTTGTTTATCTCGTAACAGACAAACAGTACGAAACGGAAAATATCGAGCTTATAGACGTGTCCGGCGGCGAGGTAAACTATGCGTTCGCAGATTACGGCTACGAGCTTGTTACAAACGGAATTACCGCGTCCGGCACGGTTGTGTCGTATTCGTCCGACGCAACGCTTACCGTCGAGCTGCTTTTAACGGTTGACGGCAAGGAAACGTCTTGCGCGCAGACAAAGGTATCGGCGGCAAAGGGCGTTTCGGCGGAGTTTACATTAAATTACAAACCGGGAGAAATGCCGTCTTTTACGGCGTTAAAGCTCAGAATAGCCGAAGCCGACGCACTTGCAGAAGACAACGTAATAATACTTTACGACAAGGCGAAGTCGGCGGACAGAACCGTTCTGCTCGTCAACGGCACGGAGGACGGAGTATATCTCAAACAGTCGCTGGAATACGCGGGCAATGCAACGGTTACGGCTATGAGTTCAATTGATTATGCAGAAACGTATGTAAACGACAACGTACCCGATGGCTACGGAATGTACGTTTACAACGGTTACGCGCCCGAAAAACTGCCTGCAAACGCCGCTATATGGCTGCTCAACGCGGTTACGGGCACGGACAGCGGTTCGGGGATAACGTACAGGGATACGCTTACTCCGAGAGATAAAACCGGACCTGAAAGCTATTACACCGCAAAATATTCTAAAAATACTTCGTCGCAGGCGAAAGAGCTTATGCTTGGACTTGTAAAACGCGACGTTGCCGTGCGCACGTACGCAAAATACGGCGTTCCCAGAAATTATACTAATATTTTAGAATACAACGGCGACGCGCTTATTACCGCAGGGCTTAACGGCAACAACGACAGACAGGTTGTGTTTGCGTTCGAGCTCGGAAATTCGAGCCTTGCGATGCTTGACGATTTTCTTATTCTGGTAAGAAATCTAATGAACTACTCTTTCCCGCAGGTAATAGACGAAACGGTTTACGACTGCGGCGAAAACCTGGTCGTAAACGTAGTGCCCGGCTGCCGCAACATAGCGGTAACTTCGCCGAGCGGAAATACTGTAACGCTAGATACCGTGGATAACGACGTTTGCGAGCTTGCTTTAACCGAAACGGGAACTTATACTATTAACGTGACGATTGCCGGCAAACAGGAGGACAGCGTGCTTTACGCATATGCGCGCGTGCCAGAGGTTGAAAGCCGCAATCCCGCCGGAGAGGCTATTTATCTTGCCGGCGACAGGGAATTTAATTATTCCGACGGATTTTACGATAAACTGCTGGCATTCTTTATACTTATAACTGTATTGCTGTTGGCTGATTGGGGGGTATACTGCTATGAACAATATCAGCTTCGATAACCCCTGGCTGCTGTTGCTTTTAATACCTATGCTTGCGGCGGTGTTCGTTCCGTTCTTTATTACGGTCAGGCGCGATAACGCAAACTGCCACAATATAACTGCCGTCTGTCTGCATACGGTGCTATGCATTTGCCTTGCGCTTACGATAGCGGGTATGACTTTTGAATCGGTTATAACCGAAACCAACGTATACGTGCTTGCAGACGTTTCCTATTCGGCTAACCATAATCTGGACGAAGTGCAGGAAAAGGTGGAGGATATTGCGGGCAAACTGCCCAAAAATTCCAAAATGGGCGTAATTGCTTTCGGCAGAAACCAGGAAATTCTGTCAGACATAGGCGACAGGATACCCAACGTTAAAAACGCCGGAAACGTGGATAAAAGCGCCACCGATTTGGCTTCCGCTCTGAGATATGCGGGCAACCTGTTTGATGACGGCGTTATTAAACGCATTATAATTATAACGGACGGCGCGGAAACGGTTGCCGCAAGCAACATAATAAAGGTTGTGAACAACTTGCAGGAAACGGACGTTTGCGTTGACGCCGTTTATCTTGACGATACGCTCGAAAAAGACGTGCGCGAGCTGCAGATAGACGCCGTTGAAGCTAATTATTCCACTTACCTAAACAAAAACGAGAAGGTAAACGTAATGGTCAGGGCTAACTGCGGCGTTAAAGAGGACGGCACGGTTAACGACAGAATTGACGGCTATATCGGTCTTTACCGCGACGGTACGCTGTTGGAAAGGCGGGCAAGCTCTTTTTACAACGGTCTTAACGTATTCAGCTTACCTGTTCCCACCGAAGAAACGGGCGAATTTGCCTACGAAGTTAAGGTTGAGGCAGTAAACGCGGGCGACGACGCTTCGCCGCATAACAACAGCTATCTGTTCAATCAGAAAATAACCGCTGAATTTAACGTGCTGTTCATAGGCGGAAGCCAGGCAGACGTTGCCGCCGGTATGCACATTTACGGCGATAAAAACGTTAAATACGTTACGGAAATTTCGGATATTCCGCTTTCAGTCGAGGAAATGTGCGTATACGACGAGATTGCGATGAGCAACTTCGACGTGCGCAGAATTCCCGCAAGCACGATGTTTTTAAACAGTCTTACCGTTATCGTGAACGACTACGGAAAAACGCTGACGACATACGGCAATACTTTTTTACAGGAAAATACCTCGGGCGATAACCAGGCGTTGAATATGCTTGCGGATTTGCTTCCGGTAAGAGTGGGAAATTACGATATGGACGAAAGGTTGATTACTATAATTCTCGACATTTCGCTCAGTATGAATTTCTCGGGTCGTTTCGCCGTTGCAAAGCGCGCGGCTATAGAGCTTTTGAGCGTGCTCAATCCCAACGATATGGTAATGGTTATCAGCTTTTCGGGCGGGGTAAAAGAGCTGTTGCCGCCTACAAGGCTTACTAATACAAGCGTAATTATCAATAAAATCAATCAGGCGGAAGCCGAAAACGGAACTAATATCAGCTCGGCGTTCAAACACGCGTATGACCTTATGCCCAAAAACTTCCACGAAAAGCAGGTTATACTCATTTCCGACGGTATGAACCCTGCCGACGACTACGGCGAGTCGGTTTCGCTCGCGGATCAGATGTCCCGGGACGGTATACTTATATCAACGCTCGGAATTTTCGCCACGGCGGACGGTCGGAAGCTGCTCACTGATATTTACGGCACGAATACTCTTCCGGGAGCGTTCAATAAAAATATCGAACACGAGCAGGACATAGATTTTACCATAAAGGATATAAGCGGCGAAAAACAGCAGGTCAGGATTGAGGGCGACAGGTATTCCGTTGACTTCGACCGTACGGACGACGTTGCGGAAGGTATCGAGAATATCGGTGAAATTTCCGGGTTCTGGTACAATGCCGCAAAGAGCACGGCAACCACGGCGGTAACTGCCAAGTATTTCCGCGATAAAACCACTTCGTTCGACGTGCCAGTTTACGCGTACTGGAGCGGAGGCGGAAAGGGCAAGGTAGTATCCTTTATGTCCGATATTTCTAACGAATGGACGGACGGCTGGTCGGAGGGAACGGGTGGCAATAAGCTGCTTTCGAATATACCGCTGGCAACGCTTCCCAACGAGCGCAACGTAATGCCGTTTATTGTGGACGTGGGCGTGGAAAGCGGTACGGCGACGGTTAACGTCAAGGGGTCTTCCAACCTCGGCAGCAGTACGGAGTTTACCGTTACTTTAACCGATCCGGTTAATAAGGTTACGGTAAAAACGCTTGCTTATAACGCGGGGTCGTATTTTGCAAACTTCGGAGTGGACGCGCCCGGCGTATATAAAGTGCATCTCGAATACACTCTTAAAGACGTGCATTACGAGGCGGATACCGAATTTACAGTTTCTTACTATGCGGAATACGACGCTTTTGCAAGCTACAGCAAATCTTATCTTTACAGGCTCCTGACCGAAAACGGAAGCATACTCGAGCTTGACGAAGTTACGGTGCTTGAAAACAACGGAGTTAATTATACCACGTATATATTTAACTTTACCGTTCCGCTTATGATTGTAAGCGCGGTGCTGTTTGTGGTAAGTATAATTATAAGACAGCTTAAATGGAAAGACGTTACGTCGTTCTTTAAAGGATTTACAAGGAGGAAGCATTAATGAAAAAGAAAATATTATGCGTTATTCTTGTTGTTCTTTGCGCTATTCTCGGCTTTTCGGGCTGCGGATTAGGCTCGTACGTAGACAATGCCGGGGATAAAAATTCCTCAAACGGCAGCACGGGCGGCGATAAGCCCGATAACCCGGGCGGCGACCCGGAGCAGACTAATCATAATTACACGGCTTACGTATTTCTCAACAACGCTCCGTACAATCCGGGCAACGACACCGTTACCGTGGTTTGGAGGAACGATTACGAAATTGTAAGACGCGAGCTGCGTTCGGACGGCAGCGCCGACGCTGGCGAGCTTGACGGGGATTATAATGTGTATCTCGAGGGATTGCCCTCTAAATATACCTACAATCCCAACGAGAACAACGCCGTCGGTTTTGTGGATATTACCGATACCAACGACAATCCTTACGCGGGGCGCAGGGTGGATATAAACCTGAGAACGGTAAAGGAGCCTGAAAGGGGTACCGGAGAGGGACTCTATCTCGACGGCGGCTGCTATTACGTGCGCTACGACGGCACGTACCGAGCGGTTATTAACGGCGCGAACAAGTGCAAGTATTACGAATACACGCCTACGGCGGAAGGGTACTACTCTATAGTATCCTGGGTAAGCGTATACGACGACGAAGTAAATCCTCTTATAGATATTTACCAGGGTACTACCGGCTGGAAAAATTTCAGCCGCACGATAGACGCGGGCGGGGCTTCGCTTACGGGCGGTTTTACAAAAAATTTCCGGTATGAGGTAAGGATAGATAAGAGCGAAGTGGGTAACGCATTCACGTTTGCCGTCCGAGCCGATTCAAAGCAGGGGGAATACCCTGTATACGTGGATTTTGCCATAACGTACGAGGGAGATTATATAGGTTCGAACTCAGATATAAGGGTGCAGGTTGCAAAACAGGCGAAGTTTAAAGCTCGCGAGCCTTACGTGAACGAGCATTTTGAATTCGC
The DNA here is from genome assembly GCA_910588685.1 of uncultured Christensenellaceae bacterium. Classification (GTDB taxonomy): domain Bacteria; phylum Bacillota; class Clostridia; order Christensenellales; family Borkfalkiaceae; genus Coproplasma. Next base: position 60,507 of record CAJUPX010000008.1, read on the forward strand.
CGACGTTGGAACAAAGATATTCGACAGTACTAAATACCGCTATAATCCCGATACCGGCAGATACCATTATTACAGCCTTGAATTATTCCCCGACGGCTATAAAGACGGCGCGCTGACGTACGAAGCGGGTTACGGTCCGGTGTTGCTGTGTGCGATTACTCCGCAGATTCCGTCGTTCCTCATAACAACGCTTTACAATGCGAACGTTGTAGGGACTAACAGCAGTAACTGGCTTATGCTCTATAATATGTGGATAGAGGAAGAGGGCAAGTATGCCGTGTTGAACTATACTGACTTTATCAGGAAAGATTATTACAGAGTTTGCAACAGTCAGGGGTATTGCTACGTAACGCCCGAGCTTGTGCAGTTCCTGCAGAAGTTTGCCGAAAACCATTCGCTTTACACTGACGGCGTGGGACCTGGAGAAAATACCCCCGAAGACCTCGGGTACATTTCTGACCAGGACGGCTTGTGGCTGTTTGCCTGCGGATTCTACACCGCGTGATATTAATTTAACTAACAATTCGGGTGCGGGAGCATAAATCCCGCGCCGGACGAGGTAAAAAATGAAAAAAACTATTCGTAATTTAAGCGTAATACTTGTAATTTTAGCGGCGTTTGTTTTTAACGCGTTTGCATTTACCGCCTGTTCCGGCAATAAAGTAGAACGGCTTAAAGTGGAGAACGCAAAAACGACCTTTGTTACGGGCGATGAATTCGACCTGGGCAGTTATAAGGTATATGCCGTTTACACTAACGGCGAGGAAATAGACGTTACCGCGGAAGCTTCTATTAAGAAAGAAAACGGTTTTGATATGAACGTTGAGGGCAGTTATCAGATAACCTTTTCGTACGGCGGCAAAAAAGAAGTTGTGGAAATTTACGTAAATAACGTGGAACCTATACTTATCAGGCTTGCTGTTAATACCGACGCGGTTAAAACCACTTATGAGCTCGGCGAAGAGATATCCTTTGACGGACTTAAAGTAATAAGCACCTATCAGAACGCGCAGGGCAAAAATTACGAATTAGAAACGGACGTTTTAAAGGAGTTTACTCTTAAAATAACCGACCCCGCCGGCGCGGTTGTAAACGACGATTATTTTTCTATGCTCGGTGCTTATACTGTTTCCGTATCCAAGAGCGGAGTTGAAGCAAGCTTTACGGTAAACGTAGAGGGCGTAAACATATCCACCGTGCAGGGTGCGATAGCCGCCGGCAGAGCTTTCAAATCGGAGGTTAAAAACGGAGACCAGACCTGGAGCGGCAAATCAAAGGTGGGTTCTACCCACATTAATGCGAGCTATGATTATGAATTCGGCAATAAATACGCAAATATAAAAGCCGACAACCATAGCGGATTAAAAGAAGAGTTTTTCTACGGCGTTGACGACCTCGGCGCATTTGCCGTACGCTATGAAAACGGAGATCCTGCCGTTTTAGGTCAGGTAAACAGCGAGATGATAAACGGTGCGCCTGTTTTTCTCTGGTATAACAGGAGAACGGAGTACGGCGTTGAAGCCGCGCTCGCTCACCTTTATAACGAAGCGCGTAAATGCACAAACAAAGATCTTGACGAAGGGCTTGATGAAATCACCAGATCGTACTGGTTTTCGTTCAGCGGACTTGTAGCGGGTACGAGCGCTCCCGACTACTATGAAACGGACGTGCTTTTTGAACTTGACGACAATTATATTGTTAAAAAATTTGAAGTTACCCAGAATTTTTACGAGAATAATTCGGCGTGGGCGGAGGGTATACCTACGTTTATAACCGACGAGAACGGTATAACCAGACCCAACGGCGAGCCTACTTACGTTACAACGTATTCGTCTAATCAATTTGCCGGCGAAAGAACGGCGGAAAATCCGTACACCCGCGATTCTCTTAATATTTCCGACTATATAATTACAAAGGACGGAGAAGAGATAAAAGACGGCGACGTAATAAAGTGTGACGTAACCGACGGATATATAGAGCTTGTATTAAGCGATATTCAACCTGTAATTGCAGGCTTTGTATCCGACCCGCTTAAAATTAAGTACGACAACGGTTACAATAATTTCCAGGACGGTTTGTCTGGTATTTTCAATTACGATTTGTTCAATTTACAGTTCAGCTCGGTGTATAATTCCAACACTAAAAAGACAACCAGCAAAATAAAAATAACTTTAAAAAACGGCGGTAAATTCAAGATAGTATTAAAAACCGAAAAAACGCTGAAAACTCTGATGTTCGACGTTACCGGTTTACCTCCCGCAACAATGTCTGCTAAGATATACAACGCAAACACCCAGATGTTCTACGATAACAATAAAAAGACTATATCAATGACGGGGGCGGTTGTATTTTACGGAGCGGTAGACAAGTATAAAAACGGCGCGCAGACGGCAACGGTAGTTTCGGATAACGCGGAATTTGCAAAAATAGAAAAAACAGAGATAAACGGCGAGGAATGCTTTAAGTTTACCGCAACGCAAAACGGCGTGTACACCGTTGAAACTGTTTCCGACGTTGCTCCTGCCGTTAAATGCGTGTTTACCTTTACGGTCAGCGATATGCCGGATTTCGAGAGCGTTTTAACGGGCACTTATAAAACCGAGCCCGTAAACGATACGGATTTGAGCGTGTATACCGTAGTCTTTACGCAGGAAAGTGCGGGCGACAGCGTAAGCGGAAGCGTAACTGTAACGAGAACGCCTACTGCCGGAAGCGGCAGCGCGCAAACGGAAACGCTGAGCTTTACCGTTGATTTTGACAATATAAAGGTTAAGCTCACCCACGTATCGGGTACTGCTATCGGCGCGGATTTGGTTTTCAGCGACGACGGCGAACTGATGCTGGAGGACAGATACGGTAAAGCTTATAAATTGAACGTTTTTAATAACTGATTTTGCAGTTAATAAATCAGAATTATCAAAAATAAAGCCCTGTCGCTCGACAGAGCTTTATTTTTTATGTCAAATAAAAACAAATACGGGCGTATAACAATAAATTACTTTCACATACTTTTTTTACGGCATTATTTGCCTCTAATAGGAGTTTTATGAAAGCAACAGGAATTGTAAGAAGAATAGACGAATTGGGAAGAGTGGTAATTCCCAAAGAAATAAGGAGCACTCTACGCCTTAAATCGGGCGACCCGTTGGAAATATTTACCGATCACGACGAACTTATGCTCAAAAAATACTCGCCGATAGCTTCGCTGGATAAATTTTCGGAGGGAACGGCTAAGTCGCTTTCCGACCTGTCGGGTCATATAGCGGTAATCTGCGACACGGACGAGGTATTGCACGCTTCGGGGCGCGGTCAGCGCGAATTTGACGGAAAAAGCGTTTCCGAAAAAATGGACAGGATAATGCGCGACAGAAAGAGTTATATCGCAAACCTTTCGGAGGGCGGCGACATAGTTCCTATCTGCGAGGGTCAGACGGAAGTTACGGCGCAGATAATAGTGCCTATAGTTTGCAACGGCGACTGCCTCGGCGCGGTAGCGCTTGTTTCTATGGAAGAGGGCGCAAAAATAGAGCCTGCTGCCTGCAAGCTTGCCCAGCTTTCCGCAAATATTTTAGCGGGACAGTTTGAATAATAGCTCGCAAAAATCTCTATAATCGGTTTTTGCACGCATCTTGAATTATTATCGGTAGATTTATGACAGCTAACAGAAAAACAGGGCAGTCCTTTATAAAGGGCGCAATAATAATTTCGCTCGGCGGGTTTATATCCAAATTATTAGGCGCGGTTTACCGCGTTCCGCTCACAAACATATTAGGCAGCGAGGGAATGGGGATATACCAGATGGTCTATCCTCTTTATTGTATTCTCTTAACCGTTTCCGCCTCGGGTATTCCTACGGGTATTGCAAGGCTTGTGTCCTCGGGCAAGGGCGCGGGTGCGGAAAAGCGCGCGTTTGCGTTTTACGGCGCGGTGGGGCTTCTGGGCAGTTTTTTAATGTATATACTCTCAACGCCGCTTGCAAACGTCCAGAGCGAGCCGTCCATAGTTTTGTGTACCAGGCTTTTAAGCCCGTCGGTTTTCTTTGTGTCCGTTTTATCGGTTGTGCGCGGTTATTTCCAGGGGCGCGGCAATATGTATCCCACGGCTGTAACCGAGGTTTTGGAACAGATTATAAAGGTGGCGGCGGGCGTTGCTCTGTCGTATATTTTCCGCGACAATCTGCCGCTCGCCGTGGCGTCAACCCTGCTCGCGGTAACCATAAGCGAAATAATTGCAACGTTTATCGCGCTTATCTGGTATATGAAACGCCGCGCGCGTCAACCGCTGTATAAGCTGCCGACCGTGGATATTTCGGCGATTTTAAAGTATACGATACCCCTTACGCTCACTGCGATAGCCCTGCCTCTTTCGCAGCTTGCCGAGAGCGTTATAGCCATAAAAATACTGCGCGGAACGGCGGACAACGCAACGGCTTTATACGGCATATTTTCGGGTTGCGCCGTAACTATTATCAATTTACCGGTGTCCGTCACGTACGGACTTGCGGCTTCGTCCGTGCCGCAGATTTCCCCGCTTGCCGAAAAGGGAGACTATAAAGGCGCAAAGAATAAGGCGTTTAAAGCCCTTTTAATAACGCTTGCGGTATCACTGCCGGCGGCGGCAGGGCTGTTTATATTTGCTCCGCTCGCCGCAAAATATATATTCCGTTCTCTGTCCGGAAGCGATAAGGAGCTTTTGACTGCTCTCATACGCATAATGGCGGTAAACGCCGTTACCGAGTCGCTTGTGCAAACGTCGTCCGCGTGCTTAACTTCGCTCGGCAGACCGCTGAGAAGCACCGTAACGCAGTGGACAAGCGCAATTTTGCGCGTGGCTTTAACGGCGGTTCTTATCAAGTTTACGTCTATGTCCATCTCGGGCGCGGCTTGGTCGGCAAACTGCGCGTATTTAGTTGCAATGCTGATGAATTTTTGGTATATTATTAGGGTAGGCAAGCTGTAATAAGCTCGAACAAGTTTTAACGGGTAAATTTGCGCTAATACTTTGTCAAACCCCTTTATAATCCGTATTTGGATTGTCTGCGGGCTTTTCCTCGTATTATCTGCAAATTTTCTCCGTTAAAACTGCTTCGCACCTAAGCGTGCGCATTTTCAATTGATTTGTGTGCGCGGCAACCGAGGCGTATACAGACATACGCCGAGCGGAGCCGCGTACGGAAAGCGGCGAAAAGACGCCGCTTAGGTTGTTCTAATTTATTACAGCTTGCCTAAATCGTACGGACGGACAGAAAAATGAAAATAACGTTAATAGGCTTGGGCAATGCGGAGGGGGATATAACCCTGCGGGCTGAAAAGGCTTTGGGCGGCGCGGATAAAATAATAGCACGCACGGCTGAGTGTGAGGGCTTTAAAAGCCTTGCGGGATATACGGTTATCACTCTTGACGAAATCTATAAAAGCAGCCGCAATTTCGACACTCTTAATAAAAAGCTTGCCGCGGCGGTTATTAACGCAGCAAAAACTGAAAACGTTGCATACTGCGTGGACGGCTCGGTATCCGAGGATGAATCGTGTAAAATTATACTTTCAAAGCACAGGGATATTGAAATTTGCGACGGCGTTTCCAAAGCCGCGGGCGCGTATTCTGCCGCAAAGCTTAAATGCGGTCAGCCCGTCTGTCTTTCGGCGTATACCGTTGACGAGCTTAAAAGCTGCCGCGCGGCAGTTATTTACGATATTGACTGCGAATATATGGCGGGAGTCGTAAAAGAGCGGCTCTCCGATATTTTCGGCGAGGAAGAAGAGTGTGCGTTTATCCGCGGCGGAAAGGCTGAGCGCATTAAAATTTACGAGCTTGACAGGCGGAAAAATTACGACGGCACGTGTGCGGTTGCGGTTGAGGAACGGGAATTTCTCAAAAAAGACAGGTTTGACTACGCCGACCTGGAACAGATTATAAAAACGCTGCGCGCGCCCGGCGGCTGTCCCTGGGACAGGGTGCAGACCCCGGAGAGTATCAAAGGCAATATGATAGAGGAAGCATACGAGCTTGTTGACGCAATCGAACGCGGGGATACCGACGGGATAGAGGAGGAAACGGGCGACGTGCTGTTGCAGGCGGCGTTCCATTCGGTGTTGCAGGAGGCGCGCGGAGAGTTTAAGGGCAGCGACGCAATAACGCGCGTAGTAAAAAAACTGATATTCCGTCATTCGCATATATTCGGCGCGGACAGGGCGGGCGACGAGGGCGAGGCGCTCGGCGTTTGGGAGAAGAACAAGGTAAAGGAAAAAGGGCAGGATACGTTTTCCGACAGCGTGCTTGCCGTTCCAAACAATTTTCCTGCGTGTTTGTTCGCGCAAAAGGTGCAAAAACGCGCTGCTAAATCGGGAATGGATTTTTCGTCTTCGGTTTCGGCTGCGGAGCGGCTTGCCGAAGAAGTTACGGAGCTTTTAAACGCGCTGGTTGCGGAAGATAAAAACGCGGTTGCCGACGAGGCGGGCGACGTGCTGTTTTCCGCGGTAAACGTTTGCCGTCTTGCGGGCGCGGATTGCGAGGAGGCTTTGCGCGCGGCTGCAAAAAAATTTATTAGCCGCTTTGTAAAGTGCGAGCAGCTTATTCTCGCCGACGGGAAACAGATGACAGAGCTCGACGAACTCGAGCTCGACGGCTATTGGAAAAAGGCTAAACAGCAATAATTATGCAGTTAAAACAAATTAGAATAGGCAACATACATACCGAAAATAATGTGTTTTTGGCTCCGCTTGCAGGGTATACAAACTGCGTTTTCAGGCAGACTTGCTTTAATCTCGGCGCGGGGCTCACGTTTACCGAAATGGTCAGCGCAAAAGGGCTTTGCTACAACAGCGAAAAAACCGAGGCGCTTTTGCGCATACCCGGGGGCTACGGCGGAATAAACGCCTGCCAGATTTTCGGGAACGACCCGTATTATATGCGCAAAGCCTGCGAAAGCGACGCGCTTGCGCCTTTTGACGTGATAGACGTAAATATGGGTTGTCCCGTTCCCAAAATATATAAAAACGGAGAGGGGAGCGCGCTGCTCGCCGATATGCCGCTCGCGGAAAAAATTATTTCCGAATGTGTAAAAAGCGGTAAAATTATTACCGTAAAATTCCGCATAGGTATTGACGGGGAGCATATTATCGCCGAAGAATTTGCAAAAATGTGCGCAGGCGCGGGCGCGTCGCTTTTGTGCGTGCACGGCAGAACGCGCGATAAAATGTACTCGGGCGAGGTCGATTTTGCGCAAATCGAAAAGGTTAAAAAAGCCGTGGATATACCGGTTATAGCAAACGGCGGGGTTTTTTGTAAAGAGGATGCCGACAGGTTAATTGAAAATACAGGCGCGGACGGCGTTGCGGTGGCGCGAGGGGCAATGTATAAGCCGTGGATTTTTGCTGAAATTACGGGCAGGGAAACGGGCGGTAAAAAAGAAATAGTGCGGTGGCAGCTGCAAGATATGCGCAGAATTTACGGCGAACGCTTCGCCTGCGTATTTATGCGCAAAATGATTGCGTTTTATCTTAAAGGCACGCTCAATTGCACAAAGATAAAGGAACGACTGTTTTCCGCCGCAACTACCGTTGAAGTGGAAGATATTTTAAATACGGTTGAATTTATATAAATATAATAGCGGCAGTAAGCCGCTATTTTTTGATAATATAGTAAAAATAAGTTTAAAAATAATGTAAAAAATTTAAAAAAGTACTTGACATATAATAAGTTATATTGTAATATATTCTTGTAAATGAATTCGGAGAAAGATTTATGGAATTAAACGATATTATCGTAGAGTTGCTCGGCAGAATTAAAGTTCTTGAAAAGCGGGTCGCTGCGCTTGAGTCGCGTTTAGACGTTTTGGACGGGGCGGATAAGATTGTATGCGGCCGCCCTCCCTTTCCGACGGATAAAATAAGCCGTAAATACAGACCTCTTGCCGAAAAGCTGTACGAAACGTGGGAAAAGAAGATTGAACTGAACTATGAGGATATAAACGAAATACTCGGTTTTCCTCTACCGTCAACCGCAAGCAGTTTTCCGCAGTCGTTCTGGGCGAACACCAAAACCCATTCGTATGCGTCCTGCTGGCTCGAGCTCGGTTATAAAGCGAAAGCGGGAGCGGACGGGAAGAGCGTTATTTTTGAAAAAGACTATATATAATTTATAGTTTTTTGTATAACGGAGGCGGTTCCGTCCGGGTCGGCAATAAATAAAAGGAGGCGGTAGTTATGTTGATTATATACATAATTATACTTTTAATTTTGTTTGGCAAAGGCGCAAAACCTGCCGTAACTGTAAGCATAAAATAACAGCCGCCGCGGTCTGCAATCCTTGCGGCGACTGTCAATAATCTAACTCAGGCTTACCTTGGCGGTTTCGCCCTCTGTTATATTTTTATTTTAACATTAAAAAAATAAACTGTCAATAGTTTGTTGCGGCAGTAGAATATAGGATTTATATGAATGAATCTGGAAACGTAAAAAGAATAGCTGTTTTAACGGGCGCAACGGGGGGGATTGGGTTACGCTTTTATTAAAGAACTTGTAAAACGACCGCTTGACGAAATATGGGCGCTCGGAAGAAACAAAGAACGGCTGGAAAAGCTTGTAAACGAATTCGGGGAAATTATAGTTCCCGTTTGCAAGGATTTAATCGATTTGCAAGATTTGATATCGATTGAAGTAATGCTCGCAGAGCAAAAACCGCAAGTAGAATATCTGATAAATAATGCGGGAATTGCGCAAATGAAGGCCTCGAAAGATTTTGCGGCTTGCGAAATAGAAAATACAATAAATTTAAATTGCAAGGCGCCTGCGGTTTTGATAAATTATTGTCTGCCGTATATGGAACGCGGTGGCAGGATTCTGAATATTTGCTCCGCGTCGGCGTTCCAGTTGGTGCCGTATATAAATTTATATGCTGCCACAAAAGTGTTCGAGCGCAGTTATTCGAGAGCGTTAAATGTTGAGCTTAAAGCTTCGGGCATAACGGTAACGGCGGTATGCCCCGGGTGGATTGACACCGATATGCTTGCCAAGGAAATCAACGGTAAAAAGGTAAAATTTCCTGGGTTGGTAAGCCCGCAAAAGGTTGCGGAAAAAGCAATGAAGGACGCCGAAAAGGGCAGGGATACGTCGGTGTGCCCGCTTTACGTTAAATGCCAGCATTTTAACGTTAAGTTGTTGCCGCAAAAAAGTGTTATGAAAATCTGGATGAAATATTTAAAAAAGTATTTATAACTTATGAGATTTCAGCTGCGCTTGCTCGAAATGACAGAGATTGGGCGGTCGAAATGACAGTGGGGTTCCCACACAGTGTCATTCCGAGCAACGCCGAGGGATCTCATAGCTCTATATGTAAGTAGTAAGTTTTGTCGATTAAAATATAATTTAAGCTGTACTGTTTGCAATTTTGAAGATTATTTTTATTTTCGGCTATTAGCTGCTCTTTTGTAATGTCTTTGCTAACTAACCTGCGCTCAATTACGTTTTCGAATTTAACGATATCTGCAAAATTTTTTTCTATATAATTTTCAGTCATTATAAGGCAATAATATTGAATTTCGTTGAGGTACTTTTCGTTGAAATCTTTGCGCCAATCGAAGGGGATATAACAGCCTTCTATAATTAGATTTTGCCTGTTTTCTATCGCCGTTGCAATGATTTCTTTTACTATTTGCCAAAGGTAAGTGGTGAGCTTGTTGTCATTGCCTGCGGTTAGCGGTGTGTTGCCGCTTCTTATAAGTCCCATTTTAATGTGATCGATTGAATAGTACGGGATTTTGTATTTTTCCATTAGCTGTTGCGATAAAGCCGTTTTGCCCGTATGCGTCGCGCCCGAAATTAAAATAATCATAATTTAATTATATCACTGCCGTAAAGATAAATCCACCCGTCAAAGGGTGGATTTTTTATGAGCTTTTATCCTGTTTGTCCTTGGATTTTTGGGATTTTTTGTTCTTACCCGAAGTACCCACGTAAACGAGATAGCCCAGCGCAATCAGCACAAGCGCTATTACCATAACGGTAATCATAACGGTTTTTGTTAAATCGTCTTCGCTGTGGTTGGGATCGGTTATTTCATCCGGTACAACGTCGTCCGTCTTGTGTTCGGTTAAAAAAGTGCAGGGTATGTAACCCGTCCTGCTTATGCCGCTGTCGTCTTTAAACTCTATTTTATAAAAATCGCACGTAAGCTCGGGCGATTGTTCGGCGGAAAGCTTTGCAAGCGGTTTAACCTGCTCGCCCCATTCAATACGTCTAATTTTTGCTCCGTCTACAAGCGAGGGAGAGGCGTAAACAAAATCGTACGGAACGCATACCGTTGCGCTTGTAAATTCGGGCTCGGTTTCGGCTTCTCTTGTGACTGGCTCGGTATTTTTGGTAAGCGTTATATAGCATTGCGAGCCGTTTATAACAAGCGACGCGTTGCCTGTCGTGCACAAAAGCAATGCCGTTTCGCCCTCTGTTGCCGCGCTCGTTTTGCCTGTTTTAAAGTATCTGCCGCTGAAATCGTTTAAATCCACCTCGGTTTTGTATGCGCCGGCGGCAAGCATTACAAACTGTGCGCTGCCGAACGTTCTGAGCCTTGTTAAGGAATCGCCTACGGCTATGTTTCCGGCGGATTTAAAATCGGTGTAATTAAGATTTACAACTTCGGTTTGCGTACCGTTCAAGGCGTGAATTTTATTGTCTTTAACAACGTACGCCCTGCCGTTGTATTCTTTTAACAGCGAACAACCGTCAAGCGGTGTGGCTGTTGTGGGAAGTTCAAGCGAATATATAATTCCCTCGTATGTGTAGTAAGTGAATTTGCCGGTGGGTACGGTGTCTTCTACGGTGAAATCGTGCTCGGTTTCTGTTTTATCGGGCAGGGAATAAGTCTTTCCGCCGGCGTCGCGGCAGTAATAAATTACTTCTCCGTCGTTTTCTGTGCAGTCCACAGCACGCACGTTGTAGCCGAAATCATACTCGAACTTTTCGTCGTTGGAAATTATAATTACCTTGTTGCCGTCCGCTATCGCGGCGGAGGCAGAGCTTACGGCGTAGTCGGTTATCTGCCCGATATTGTCGTAAACGCTTTCGGTGAAAATTTCGGGGTATTCCGTCACGTCTCCGGCGTCGGCAAACGCCTGACTTCCGGAACTTAACGCACCGACGGAAATAATTGCGGCGGACAATGCCGCAACTAAATATTTAATTTTAAAGTATTTAGTCATTTTCACAAAAAAATTATAGCACATATCAACCGTTTCGGTCAAGTGATAGAATTGACCGCATTAAAATTATAAAAAAAACTTAAAAAATTTTTTAATTATACCGTTTTTGTCATATTTAACGGTGTAAAATAAAAATACAAACAAATGTTTTTAATTTACGGAGCGGAATATGAAATGTAAAAAAATACTGCGGTTTTACTTCAACGCCGGGGCGTTGAACAAATCGCTCGACAACATACTGTTAAATTACGCGTGCGGCGGGGCGGAGAGGGGTGTGGAAAGCTGCGTGTGTAAGATGTTTGACGTAATAGAGGCAAAGCGGGAACTTGGCGGGCTTTGGGGATATCTCAACGGCGTTTTTGAAAAATTCGCGGCGAAAGATATAGCCGTATTAAGGTTTTACGGACTGTCACGAACCGGTGTAAGCCGTCTGCCAGAGAAATGCAGGCTGGAAATAAAAAGGCTTACAGCGCGGTTTTGCCGCAGGCTCGGGGGGCTGCAATCATACCGGGTAGCGTTAAAATTAGTGGAAACCTATTACTGTCTGTTATAACGCCGACTTGTCTCGCGGGGGCTTGCGGCAGGAAACAAACAGCACCACAACGGCGAGGGCGGCGATACCTAAAATAGCTATAACTGATATAAGCGCGGTGTCGGTTGCGGGCGGCGGCGTTTCCGAAAAGGTGGGGGAGGTGGGCAGAGTGTTTAAAGGATAGTTTTCCAGACTGCCGGAAACGTAGCCGAAGCTGTCGCCGCACAAAACATACGAGTATTTAACGCCAGCTACGGTATACGCGCCGTAATACGCCGCGGTCATCTCTAAGTCGGAAAGTCCGGGCAATACGCCTCCCGTTTCGTCCGCTGAATATCTTACGGTAACGGTAGAGTAAAGGTACGGTTTTTCCAAAGGTCTGTCGCAAGGTACAAGCTCGTCTTTTAAACAGTAGCCGGTAACGGCGCGGTAAATGCCCGAGTCCTCGGCGTAGCGCACGTACAGCCAACCGTTTTCCTCCTTTAAAATTTCCACGCAGTACGTTTCGGGAATAGCGAATATCGCAGAGGATTTATTTTTATCGGTGCAAAGATAAACGGTTGCGCCGAGGTCAACGTAAGCGTAGCGTAAAGGCTTTACCGTATCGGCGCTTGCAGTAAGCGCAAATGCGGACGGCAGTATGCATATTAAAATCGACAATATCGTACAGATTGCGGCTTTTATTACGTTCATACCCGTACATTATATATTAATTAACAGCAAAAAAAAGGAGGTTTTTAGTCGAAAAATAGCTTATGCGCAGGGAAGATATTATAAACAGGCTTGCGGCAATAGAAAAAGAGCTGAAAAAACGCCGCGCGGACGACAGGCTCGGCACGTATAACAAGGGCGCGAAAAAGCATAAAAAACAGATAGCTTTCCATAAATGCAAAAAGCGCAACCGCTGGGTGTTCGGCGGCAACCGCTCGGGCAAAACCGAGTGCGGAGCCGTGGAATGCGTCTGGATACTGCGCGGCATACATCCCTACCGCAAAAACCGTAAAAATACGTTCGGGTGGGCGGTGTCGCTTTCGCAGCAGGTTCAGCGCGACGTGGCGCAAGCCAAAATTTTAAACTATCTGCCCAAGAGCTGGATAGAGGATATAACAATGCTTTCGGGAAGGCGTGACAGCCCGGCGGGAGGGGTTATAGACCAGATAAAAATAAAAAACGTATTCGGCGGCATATCCACGCTTGGCTTTAAAAGCTGCGACCAGGGCAGAGAAAAATTCCAGGGCAGCTCGCTCGATTTCGTGTGGTTCGACGAGGAGCCGCCGCGGGATATATACGAGGAATGTTTAATGCGCGTTATGGACAGAAAGGGCGATATTTTCGGAACGATGACGCCCCTTAAAGGCAAAACCTTTATATACGATGAAATATATCTCAACGCGAAAAACAACCCGGAAATCTGGTACGAGTTTATAAACTGGGAGGACAATCCGTTTCTGGATAAAAAGGAGATAAAGCTTTTGGAGCGCTCGCTTGATAAGTCCGTGCTTGACGCTAGAAAATTCGGTAGATTTTCCGCGGGGGCGGGGCTCGTATATCCGGAATTTGACGAGGCGGTGCACGTGATAGAGCCTTTTTCGGTGCCGGGCGAGTGGCAGGATACCGTTTCGATAGACCCGGGACTGAACAACCCGCTTTCGGCGCATTGGTACTGCGTGGACTGGGACGGAAATATTTATGTTGTAGCCGAGCACTTTGCAAGCGGAAAAGACATAGATTTCCACGCCCGCGCTATCAAGGAGATAAGCCGTAAATTAAACTGGAAAACCGACTGCAAAGGCAGGGTTTCGGCGCTTATAGACAGCGCGGCAAACCAGCGCACGCTATCTTCGGTTAAGTCGGTTTCGGAGCTGTTTTACGAGCGGGGCATTAACGTAAATTCAAACGTAAACAAGGACATATTTGCGGGGATATCGCGCGTTAAAAGCTTTTTAAAGCAGAGTAACGGCGAGGCGAATTTATATATATTTTCAAACTGCGTTAATATGATACGGGAGTTCAAAGGCTATTTCTGGGCTGCGGGCGACGCTCCTGTAAAGCGCGACGACCACTGTATGGACGAGCTGCGCTACTACATAATGACCCGCCCCAAGCCCGTGGAACGCTGTGTAAGCGCGTCGCCCGTTTTAAAGGACAAGCTGAGGCGCATAAAAAAACGTTTGAGGAGGTGATACGGATAGACAGCAAAAATCAGAAAATAATCGACGCGCTTATGCAATGCGCAACCGGGATGAACGCGGGAGAGGTTGTAGAGGAGTTTGCAATGCTGGACGGAGAGCTTAAACTCGTTAAACGCAAGGTGACAAAGCGTGATATTCCGCCCGACGTAAAGGCGGTGAAAATGCTGCTTGAAAACGGCGGCGACGGCGGGCTTTCGGACGAAGAACTGCAAGCCGAAAAAGAAAAATTATTAAGTTTATTAAAGGAGAATAAGTTTGACTGATAAAAACAACGGTATGACCGCGGAGGAAAAGCTCGCCGCGGAGGTTACAGCCGATTTCGAGAACAGGCAAAAGGAGCGTAAAATTACAGAGCGCGGCTGGCAGCTCAATATCAATTTCGTATACGGAAACCAGTATTGCGGAATAGACGGAGCGGGGGAGATAGTTGAGGACGCAAAAAAGTACTACTGGCAGCACAGAAAGGTTTTTAACCATATCGCGCCGATTATAGATACCAGGCTTTCCAAACTGTCGAGAATACGCCCGGCGTTAAGAGTAGTGGCGGCTTCGGACGAGGAAAGCGACAGACAGTCCGCCGCGCTTGCCTCGTCTATTCTCGCGGCTGCGTCCGACGATATGGATTTGGACGGCGTTATATCGCAGGCTACTATGTGGTCGGAAATATGCGGAACGGCGTTTTACAAGGCGATATGGAACGGTGAAAAGGGCAGTGTTGCGGGAATTGCCGAAAACGGCAGAAAAACTTACTGCGGAGAGGCTGAAATAGTAGCCGTGCCGCCCTTTGAAATCTATCCGTATTCGCTTTCCGAAGAAAATATCCAGGCTCAGCCGAGCATTATACACGCTAAGGCTGTGCCGGTAGAGGATATTTACGCTATGTACGGCGTTAAAACGGCGGGGCGCGACTTTGACGAATTCGGTCTGTCGCCGTTTACCCAGACGGTGAAAGCCGACGGCGCGGGGCTTGTTAAAACGGTTAAGCACGGTTACGAGCTGGTTATAGAGCGCTATTCGCGTCCTACGGCAGACGAGCCCGAGGGCAGACTGACCGTTGTGGCGGGAGGAAAGCTCATTTACGACGGAATACTGCCCTACACTAACGGACTTAACGGTTCAAGAGAATATCCTTTTATAAAACAGACTTCCCAGCCGCTGGCGGGCAGCTTTTTCGGTGCGAGCGTGGTGGACAGGCTCATACCCGTGCAGCGCGCATACAACGCCGTAAAAAACCGTAAGGAAGAGTTTTTAAACAGAATATCTATGGGTACGGTGGCGGTTGAGGACGGCTCGGTTGACGTGGACGACATAGTGGAAGAGGGGTTAATGCCCGGCAAGGTTATAGTTTACAGGCAGGGTTCAACCCCGCCCGAAATGCTCGCTCTGGGAAGCGTCCCCGGGGAATTTTTCGAGGAGGAAAAAAATCTCGCCGCGGAATTTGTAAATATTTCCGGCACGGAAAATCTGTCGCAGAAGGCGGACAGCTTTGCGGGGATAAAAAGCGCAACAGGATTACAGCTCGTAATAGAGCAGGACGAAATACGCCTGAACGTTACGTACGAGTGCCTGAAACGCGCCATAAAAGCCATAGGCAGGCAGATACTGCGCCTTTACAGGCAGTTTGCAAACGACGTGCGGCTTATGAAATACGCGGGCGAAAACGGCTCTTTAACGCTTTTGTACTTCAAAGGCAGCGATATATCCTCCGACGACGTTGTGCTCGAATCGGACAGCGACCTGAATATGTCGGTAGCGCAGAAGAGAACGGTAATTTACGAAATGCTCGATAAAGGTCTTTTCAACGACGATAACGGCAAGCTTACCGTTTCGGCCAAGAACAAAATACTTGCGCTGCTCGGTTACGGCACGCTTGCCGGCGACAGGGATATTGCGGAGCTTAACAGGGCGCGCGCCGTCGAGGAAAACGCCGCGCTTAAAACGCGCTCCGCGGAGGTTAAGGATTACGATGACCACACAGTGCACATTAATGAACACACGGCGTATCTTCTTACGGAAAAACCGGGAAAAGACGCAGAAAAGCGCATATGCGCACATATAGCGCAGCACAGAAAAAAACTCGGCGAAAATGAAAAAGGAGCGGGAATATGATTGAATTAAATAATAACAACGGCAATATATCAACAGGTACGGAGGATAACGTTAACGCTTGTTTGCAGGCTACGGCGGACACCGCAGAGGCGGATAAGAGTAACAAAGCCGCGGCAGAGCTTGGCAAATTCAAAAGCGTTGACGCCCTCTTAAAGGCTTACGAGGCTCTCGAAGCCGAATTCACCCGACGCAGTACGCGGCTGAAAGAACTCGAAGAGGGGAACAAGGCGCAAGGTATGCCCGCAGCGGGCGCGCCCTCTCCAAAGCCTTTAACCGAAGATAAATTAATAGAGCAGGCGCTCGCCTCCGACGGCGTAAAGAGGGCGGTAATATCCGAATACCTCAAATCGCTGTCAGAGGGCAAAAGCGTGCCGCTCATATCGGGCGGAGTAAGTCCGGTAGCGGGGAGGAACGCGCCTAAGTCCGTAAAAGAGGCGGGCGCGCTTGCAAAACAGTTTTTAAAAATTTAATAATTTTATTTGTCACTGCAAAGAAAAATTAACGAAAAATTTAATAAATCAACGGCGCAAGCAAAACCACGTTTTTGCGCAGCGCAACTCAATTTGTGCAAACCTGCACCTCAGCGAGGTGAATTGCGCAAATAAAATATTGCAGAGCCCTTAAAAATTTGCGCAAGAGGAGCAGAGCTCCTCAAATCGTATAATTTTTATTTGTCACTGCAAAGAAAAATTAACGAAAGATTTAATAAATCAACGGCGCAAGCAAAACCACGTTTTTGCGCAGCGCAACTCAAT
>CAJUPX010000009.1 GCA_910588685.1 uncultured Christensenellaceae bacterium
TCCATAGCTTAAGCTTCTTATCCCCACGCTTAGCGTGGGGTTGTCTTTTAACAAGAACAAGCCGCCCGATTTTAACGGGCGGCCTACTTTTACTATTAGATTAAAGAGTTTCCAAAAGCGATACAACGTCGCCGACGGTTTTAAGGTCGGTAACCTTGTCCTCGGGAATTGTTTTGCCCGTATTGTCTTCGAGCGTCATAAGAAGTTCAACCACGTCGAGAGAATCGGCACCCAAATCGTTTACTATTTCACTGCCCATAGTAATTTTAGATTCGGAAATTCCGAGCTGCTCGGCAAGAATTTTTTTAATTTCTTCAAACATAAAATTTCTCCTATCAGTTTTATAATAAAATTTTACAATAATTGCACATTTCTGTCAAGTTAATTCGCGCGTTTTTTTACCTGCTTTAACGAAAGCCCTATACGCTGTTTGCCTTTGTCAAGCGTAATAATAACCGCCTTAACCTGCTGCCCTACTTTTAGCACGTCGGAGGGGTGTTTAATATATCTGTCCGTAATTTCGGAAATATGAACAAGCCCGTCCTGGTGCACGCCTATATCAACAAACGCACCGAAATCGATAACGTTACGCACCGTGCCGTCCACTTCCATTCCTACTTCCAAATCCTCTATACCGAGAATATCGCGCCGCAACTGTCTTTGCGGCAGACTGTCACGGATATCTCTGCCCGGCTTTATAAGCTCGTTAATGATATCGTTCATTGTGGCTTTATCCAAACCGCACTCTGCCGCGGCTTTGTCTTCGCCGTATCTTTTAACTTTTTCGGGCAATTCGGATAGCTTGCGCGCACCGACATCTTCGTCTGTATATCCGAAGAGCGCTAAAAGCTTTTCGGCTTTTCCGTACGATTCAGGGTGTACGGCGGTATTGTCCAAAATATTTTTACCCTCGGGAATGCGCAAAAATCCCGCGCACTGCTCGTAAGCCTTGGGTCCGAGTTTGGATACCTTTAAAAGCTCGCCGCGGGCGGAGAATTTGCCGTTCTGCTCTCTATAAGAAACGATATTCTTAGCTATTCCGCTGTTAAGTCCCGCAACGTACTTCAAAAGAGAAAAGCTCGCAGTATTCAAATCTACGCCGACGCTGTTAACGCAATCCTCCAAAACACCGCCCAAAACTGCGTCAAGCCGCTTTTTATCCATATCGTGCTGATACTGTCCCACGCCTATCGATTTAGGGTCTATTTTAATAAGCTCGGAAAGCGGATCCTGCAAACGCCGCGCAATAGAAATTGCCGAGCGCAGCGTTAAATCGTAGTCGGGGAACTCTTCAACGGCAAGCGGACTTGCCGAATAGACGCTGGCTCCCGCCTCGTTTACCACTGCATAACTTACAGGGCGCGTAATTTCTTTTAACAGCTCCGCAACGAAAATTTCCGTTTCTTTGCTCGCCGTGCCGTTGCCTATTGATATTATATCCACATTGTGCTTATCGATAAGCGCCTTAACTATTCTCTTTGCGCCGTCTATATCGTTTTTAGGCGGTACCGGATATATAACAGAAGTATCGAGCACTTTGCCTGTTTCGTCAACAACCGCAACCTTGCAACCCGTGCGGTAACCGGGGTCAAGCCCCAGAGTAACTTTACCTTTTACGGGCGGCTGCATTAAAAGCGGACGCAGATTTACTTCAAACATCTTTATTGCCTGTTCGCCCGCCCTATCCGTAAGAATTGCGCGCACTTCACGCTCTATAGAGGGCTGTATAAGTCTGTCGTAACCGTCGTCCGCAGCCTCTTCAATGAGCTTTACGCAATCAGCGTTGCCGCCGCTTTTTAAAAATTTTGCACAGCAAACGCGTTTTGCAATGTCGGGGTTGAAATATATTTTCGCTCTCAGACATTCCTCTTTTTCGCCGCGGTTGATAGCAAGTATCCTGTGATTTTTTATCTCGGGAATAAGCTCGTTATAGTCGGCGTACATTGCGTACGTGCCCTTTTCGTCGTCCTTAACCATTTTTACCTGCATTTCACCGTGGTTTTCCATAAGAGAACGCAGTTTTTTTCTTAGTTCGGCATTGTCCGAAACTATTTCCGCGATAATGTCTTTGGCGCCCGCAATAGCGTCTTCAACAGTTAAAACTCCCTTTTCTTCGTCTATGTATCCGGAAGCTAAGGGATAAGGACTTGTTTCCTGGGCAAGAATCAGGTCGGCAAGAGGCTGCAACCCTTTTTCGATTGCTACGGAAGCTCTCGTTTTCTTCTTCTGCTTATAAGGACGGTAAATATCCTCTATTTCGGTCATCGTCTGCGCAGCATTTATGGCGGTTTGGATTTCCTCCGTCATCTTCTGCTGTTCGGTTATAGCCGCAGCAACTTCCTCTTTGCGCTTTAAAAGGTTTTTGAGATACTCGTATCTGTCGTTAAGCGCACGGAGTACCTGGTCATCGATAGCGCCCGTCATTTCTTTGCGGTAGCGGGCTATAAAAGGAATTGTGTTGCCGTCGTCGAGCAGCTTTAAAATATTTTCCACGTGGTCGGGACGCAATTTAAATTCTTCGGTCAACTGCTGTGAAATTTCCATTATAATTTTAACCTTTTTAAAAATGTTTTTTGTTCAGCCGTGAGCCTGTAACTCTCACACGCTTTTTGTATCGCTTTGTTATGAGTTTTTTTATCTACTTCCAAACCTTTTTTGAACGCTTCGCAGGTAGATTTTAAAAATTCTACGGTATCGTCGTAAAATTTTATAATAAGTTCCGCAAGCAGCCAAGCCGCCGCCATATGTACGTAATAAAATTTTTCGGTATCGGCTTCGGTTATAAGTTCGAGTATCTTTGAATAATACTTTTCTTCAACGTAAAAATGCAGCAGCGTAGTTAACGCAAAGCGTTGATAAAACTCCCGCTCTTCCCATAAGTAAGTTTTGATATACGGTAAAAACTCGTCCTTATGCTTTTTTATACATTTCGGAGCAAAACAGTCGCAGGTCGCCCAGTTATCAATAAGCGGAACGCAACGGTCAACGTAATTTAAAAAACTTTCATACGTCATAAGCGCAACCGCCGTAAGCTTAATAAAAGTAACCTCGTAATACTCGTCTGGAAAAGCAAACAGTCCGTCCGCCTGATTTTTATATTTCTTTGCGATTTTTCTGAGGTCGGGAATTCTTATACCCAAAACGTTTATATTGTCGTTTTTTAATAGCCGTTTATGAAAATTGCGGTAATTTTCGTCGGCATAGCTCTTAATTTCGTTTAAAAATTCCGTATAGTTCATTATGCCATTCCTCAACGGTAAATCTTGTGTTTGCCGGACTTGTGGACGGAAGCTTTTTATAAGGAATACTTATATCTTTATAATTGCTCTCGAATATCGAAAAAGCCTTGCCACCGTTAAGTATTATATAACGGATTTTTGAATTTTGCAATATTTTTTTTAAATCCGCAACCTTAAAATTTTTTATAGTATCGTCTTTAGAGCCCTCTATTTCACACTCCGTAACGATATCCCAGAGCGCAACTCTGTTTGCCAGCAAAAACTCTTTTTTACCTTCGATTGCATCCGGAACGGTTGTTCCGAAAAACGAACATACGGTTTTCCAAAATCTGTTTTGCGGATTACCGTAATAAAATTCGTTTTGACGGCTTTTTACAGACGGAAAGCTGCCCAGAATAAGGAGAATACTCTCGCTGTTATAAACCGGTCCGAAACCCATTTTTATAGTATTCATAAACTTAACGGCTTGTCCACCGCGCCGACAATCGACATTGCGCGTTTTTCCCCGTTAAAATTTACGTCAACGGCGTCAAGCACGTCGTTAAGCGTTACCGCTGAAATCTGATCTATGCGCTCTTTAAAATTATAAACTTTACCGCGGTATAAAAGTTCCTTACCGTACAAAAGCATTTGCGAGCTCGAACTCTCCTGCGCAAATATCTGCGAGGAAATAAGCTGCTCCTTGCCGCGTATAAATTCCTCTTCGGAAATATTTTTTTGCTTTATATCCTCTATACAGTTTAAAATTGCCTCTACCGACTCCTCGTATCTTACTGCGTTTACGCCGGCATACAGCGCAAGCGAACCCGTTTCTGCGTAAGCGCTCATAAACGAATAAACGGTATAAGCAAGCCCTAACTCCTCTCTTACTTTCTGGAATAGCCGCGAGGACATACCGCCGCCTAATATCGCGTTCATAATAAGCGACGCGTCGCTTTTTTCTTCGTATCTTTTCAAGCCAGGATATGCAATACCTATATGCACCTGCTCTATATCCTTTGTTTTATAAAGCGAGCGAGCCTGCAATTCAACGGCGATTCGAGGTTTGTTACAGGGAGAGTTGCGCAAATTACCGAAGTACTTATTGACAAGCTCTTCCGCAATATTCGTATTAATATTGCCCGCCATTGAAATTACTATATTTCCGGGAACATAATATTTGTTTTTATAATTTTTAATATCGTTTTTTGTAAAACCCGAAACGTTTTCGCGCGAACCTAAAATATTTCTGCCGTAGCCCCGCTCGCCGAAAAACGCGTGCGATAACAAATCAAGGCAGAGGTCGTCCGGCGTATCTTCATTCATATTAATTTCTTCGATAATAACGCCTTTTTCCCTTTTTAATTCGTCCTCGGGATAGGTACTGTTCAAAAACAAATCGGCAAGAATATCAAAAGCCTCTTCCGCGTGCGCGGTTGTGGACTTTGCATAATAACAGGTTAAATCTTTACTTGTAAACGCATTCATCTGCGCCCCTATTCTGTCCATTTCGTCGGAAATCTGAAAAGCCGTGCGCTTAGAGGTGCCTTTAAACTGCATATGCTCGATAAAATGAGATATACCGTCTTCGCTATCTGTTTCTGCCGCAGCTCCGATGTGTACTAAAATCCCCATAGACACCGACAATAAAGAGGGCATCTGATTAACCACAAGTTTTATTCCGTTATCAAATTGTTTAAAAAATTCCATCATTCTCCTATATTTTGTGATATCGTTGCGGTTTTTAAACCGTTTTCTCCTATGTAAGTTAAAATTTGCGGCAGCGCGTTTACGGTAACGTCTTTGGGGTGCATTAAAATAAATTCCCCTGCGCCCAGATTTTGCGTTGCACGGTTTACGATAAGGTTTATATCTTTATCCCTCCAGTCTATCGTATCCCTGCTCCACATTATAACGTTGAGCCCGAGTTCTTCGCAAGCGGCAACAGTCTGTTCGTTAAAAGCTCCCGAAGGCGGCGCGAACAGCTTGGTTTCACAAAGAAGTATCATATCGAGCAGCTTTATGCTCGGACGGATTTCCTCTAAATTAGCTTTAAGGCTCATTTTAGAATGATCCTTATGAAAATAACCGTGACTTCCTATTTCGTGTCCGCGTTTAAAAATTTCGCGCACGCAGTCAACGTTGTCGTCCGCCCAGCTCCCGCCTATAAAAAAAGTTGCTTTTGCCTGGTATTTATCTAAAATATCAAGAATCTGTAAAACGTTTTCCGTTGATTCGTAAACGTTAAACATAAGGCTGACCGCGCCTGACTGTTCCGAACCGTTATAAAAAAGCCTGTCGCTTTTATATACCGCCGAAGCCGATTCCGCGCCCAGATAGCCGACAAATGACACCACAAAAACCGTGCATACCAAAACAATGTTTGTAATAACCGAAATAAATTTATTTTTCAATTTAAGCCCTCGTTTCACTATTATATATACTATATAATATTAGTCGCGACGACTTATCTTGCCTGATTATTTCAATTTTATAATGGTAACGCCGGTTTCACCCTCGCCGTATTTTCCTGCGCGGAAGCTTTCCACACTCCTGTGTTTTTTCAGATGTTCGGAAATAGCCGCGCGTAACTTGCCGGTACCTACGCCGTGAATTATTTTTATTTGTTCTAAGTTATCAGTAAGCGCCCTGTCTATAAAATTATCAAGTTCGTAAATCGCCTCCGGAACGGTAAGCCCAAGCACGTTTATTTCAAGCATCGGAGTATCTTTCGGCAGTGATTTTACAACCCGCGTTTTTTGCTGCGGCTTCTTATCCGCCTTGCCTATAATCTGCAAATCCCTGATTTTGATATGCATTTTAAGGCTGCCGCACTGAATTTCCGCCTCGCTTTTACCCTGTGTGTACTGTAATACCGTGCCCTGCGTATCCATAGGTTTCACATAAACAAGCATACCTGCTTTTAAATTTTGCGGCGTGGCTTCGGTAAACGCGCTGATTTTCTTCTTTTCTTCCTCTTCGTCGTAAGCAATATCCGAAAGCTTGTGTTTAAGCGTGCGCGCTTTTATTAAATCGGACAGGCTTTGTTCCTCTTTCTTGAAAATCGCCTCTATTTCGTTGAGAATTTCTTCGGCTTTTTCAGTTCGTTCGGATATAATTCTACGGCTCTCTATTCTTGCCGAACGGTTGATTTTTTCTTTTTCCCTGTTCAATTCGTCTATTTTTTTATTTACGGTAATTAGCTTTTCTTCCCATTCGAGGCGTATTTTATTTGCTTCTGAAAGCTTGTTTTCGGCTTCCAAGCGGCTTTCTTCGGCACGTTTCAATACATTTTCAAAATTACTAACGCCCTCGGAAAGATAATTCTCCGCCTCGCTTAAAATGTCCGAGCGCATACCAAGTCTGCGAGAAATCGCAAACGCATTGCTTGCGCCCGGCATACCTATTTTAACTTTATAAAGCGGTTTTAAAGTCTGCGTATCAAATTCCATACTTGCATTTTCAATACCGCCCACGGCATAGGCAAACTCCTTTAACGGTGTAAAATGCGTGGTAACTATGCCCTTTGACCCTATATCAATAAAATATTTAACAATAGCTTTCGCAAGCGCCTGCCCTTCGTCCGGGTTAGTGCCGCCGCCAAGCTCGTCTATTAGCACAAGACTGTTTCCGTCGGCTTTTTCTAATATTTTTATGACGTTTGTGAGGTGCGAAGAAAACGTTGACAAACTCTCCTCAATACTCTGACTGTCGCCTATATCGGCAAAAATATCGTTAAATACCGCCACTTCGCTGCCGTCAGCCGCGGGAATATACAGCCCGCACGCCGCCATTAAACAGAACAGTCCGGTCATTTTTAAAGTAACGGTTTTACCGCCCGTATTTGCACCGCTTAAAAGCAGATAATTATAATTTTTGCCGATTTCCAACGAAACGGCGACCACTTTGTCCGCGGCGATAAGCGGATGTCTGCCTTTAGAAATATAAATGTAACCGCGGTTGTTTATTGCGGGGCGCACGGCTTTAATTTTATAGCCGTACTCGGCGATTGCAAACAGAGCGTCAAGCATAGATAACAGCCTGCCGTCCTCAATAAGTTCGTTGCACATAGCGCCTACGCGCTTGGAAAGCGCTTTTAATATCGCCTCTATTTCCTCGCGCTCGTCTATTTGCAGAGCAATTAGCTCGTTGTTTAGTTCGAGTATATATTCAGGCTCGATAAAAAACGTAGCGCCCGTCTGCGAGCGGTCGTGAACAAATCCCTTAACCTTGCTCTTATACTCGGCTTTTACGGGGATAACGTATCTGTCGTTTCGGATAGTCACCGTTCCGCTCTGTAAAAATTCGCCGTCGCGACCCGAAGAATACTCGGCAAGTCTTGCCCGTATCCTCTCGTTAAGGTTTTTTATCTTTATACGGATTTCGTACAGCCTTGCGCTTGCAAAATCGCTGAGCGCGTCGTCGGAAATAATTTTTTCGGTTATATCGTTTTCTAAACCTTCGTCAAAATATATATTTTTTACTATATTTTTTAGATGAATTATCGTTTCGTCCTGTATTTTCGTAACCGAAGTGTAAACAATCCTCGCCGAACGCAAAAGCGCTGACACTTTTAAAAGCTCCGCACAAGACAGGGCAGAGCCCTTGCCCGAGCGTTTAAGTTCGTTGTCAACGTCATAAAATTCCTCCACTTTGCCGACGCCGTAATCAAAGAGTAATTTATGACATTCTTCGGTTAAATCAAGCCTGTATTTTACTTCCCTGTAATCGTTTGATGGCTCTAACGCGCATAGAAAAGCTTTTCCTCCTGCGCTTGAAGCGTATTCGGAAACCGATAAAAGTATTTTATTAAGTTCAAGCTTTTCAATTGTTTTGCCGTCCATAACTACTTCACCGAATTAAAAATGTGTCCTCGTGTAAAATTATAATCAAAAATCTGCTTTAAAGCGTTTTCGTCGCCTAAAACGTTAATTATCCCGTTTGGATTTTGTTGATTTGTACAGTCAATCAGCGCACCGCAGTTATTTTTTACGCCTGCAAGCTTTGCGCAGTTGAATACTTCAAAGCGGCAGTCGCCCGTTTTATAACGCCTGAGTGTAAACTGCCTGCCGTTTTCATCCGTTAACGTATATTTTCCCCGCTTTTCGCAAGATAAGCACTTTTTACCGAACGGACAATAAATCAAGTCCATTACCTTTATATCTCCTGCGCTTAAATAAAAAGTATTTTCGCGGGAAAGCGCATCCGCTTCTTTTACCGAAATTTCTTTTGACAGAGCGATATAGTCCGAACGGCAGGATAAAGCCGAAATTTTATTTGAAATATTAAGACCGCAGCCCGCAAAAAATTTTACATTTAATTCTTCAGCAAGCAAAAATCCGTGTATACCGTCGCTGTAAATGCCGTCGAATTTGTTTATAATCGGCTTTGCTTTTTCTATTTCCGCTCCGGTAAGATACGGCGGTAAATACAAAAATTTTTCGCCTTTAAAGTCCGCTGTTAATTTATCTGTGTCCGCCGAAAAATCGGATATTTTAAGAATACCTACGTTTGCGTTTAATCCGCGCAAATCAGTACAAATTACCGCAGTTTTGCCGTTTTTACCAGGATTTATTTCAGAATGCGTTATTTTACTGTCATAAATAACATTATTGTTACAGGAAATTCCGTTAAAATACTGCGCGTAAACGTTGCGCCGCAGCGCATTAAGCTCCGACGTCGGAATAAATACGCCGTCCGTATCAAACCCGCTAATTTCAACCTCAAACGGATATTTATCGGTCTTTTTGAATGCTTTTTCTATATCGGCATATGATAGAGGACTATTGTTTGCACTCTGCAAAATATTATCGCCGTAAAATTGTACGCCGTTTATATCTATTTCGGCACGTTCTCCCGCCTTGAATTTCGCAAAAATATTGATTTTTAATTTTCTTACATCGGAAAGCAGACGCTCGTTAACTGCCGTATCCGTAGTCACAAATACTTTATCGCCGTTTTTAAGCCTTGTACGGGAGCTGATATAAAATCCGCCGCGGGTAGCGGACTCAAAAACCGCGCCGCCGACTTCTTTTCCGTCGCGGAGAATTTTAAAAGCGTCGTTTTTGCGGAAATTTAATAAACTGTTTACCAAATATTTTGCGTTTTTTACACTTACAACGCCTGCAAATTCGCCTATATGACCCTGAACGGCAGAAGACAGAAAGCTTTTATCCTGTCCGAAAGCAAGACCTTTAGTGTAATTTCCGCGGTTATAAGTGCGTTTTAAATCGCTCAATCCCGCGCCGTCTTTATCTAAAAGACAATTTTTATAATATTTAACCGCCGCGGCAACGTATTCTGCTCGGCGCATACGCCCTTCTATTTTAAACGATTTTACGCCGGCATCTTTTAACTTTTGAATATCTCCGCCAACGCTTAAATCAGATAAAGACAGACGGTAGGCAGGCTGCCCGTAATTTTCCACGTCGATTGTATATGTTTTACGGCAGGGCTGCTTGCATTGTCCGCGATTGCCGCTGTAACCGCCGGCAAACGACGAGAAATAACATTGCCCGGAAAAACACGTGCAGAGCGCGCCCTGTACAAAAACTTCGGTTTCAATAACTTTTGATATAGCTTTTATATCTTCAAACGCGGTTTCTCTGGCAAGAACTACCCGGTCAAAGCCCATATTTTTGGCAAGCTTAGCGCCGTATACGTTACAAACTCCCGCCTGCGTTGAAAGATGAAGTGAAATATGAGGACAGCTTTCCTTTAATTTAGCGCCCAGATAAATATCTGAAATTATCAGCGCGTCCGCGCCCGAATTATGCGCTGCAATGCACCCGGCAAAAAAATTGTCTAATTCCCCGTCTTTGATAAGAGTATTAAACGCTACGTAAACCTTTACCCCGAACAAACGGGCATAAGCGCAGATTTCTCTAAGTTCGTCCGCGTCAAAATTTTCGGCAGAACTTCTTGCGGAAAATTCTTTCATTCCGAGATAAATAGCGTCCGCGCCCGAATTTATTGCGGCAAACGCACAGTTTTTATTGCCCGCAGGCGCAAGTATTTCACACATAGTACTATGCAAATCCGAATTTTTTTATAATTTGAGCCACAGCTCCGTCATTATTGCTTACGGAAACGTATCCCGCAACCTCTTTCAGCTCTTGTTCTGCATTTTCCACTGCGACACCCAAGCCAGCCGCTTTTATCATAGACAGGTCATTTAAATTGTCGCCGACGGCAATAGTTTTGTCCATAGGAACATTGTAATGATTTGCAAGAAACCTTAACGCCTCTCCCTTATTATCCGTAAGCGGAGAAACTTCCACAAGTTCTTTGGCGCTGCAAGTTATATCGAATCTGTCTGCAAATTTTTTTACAAGCTTAAAATATAAACCGTTGCGTTCGTTTTTATGAATGAGTACCGAAACTTTCTGATAACGCAACTTGCTTTTACGAACGAATTCTGATATTTTTCCGTTTATACTGACGGCGTCAATACCGACTATTGACTCGTACCTTTGCAAGTAAACATTATCCTTTGAAATTGTTGTGTACATAGTATCGCCGCAGTAGACGTTTACAGGCTGCCCGAGTTCTTCAAGATATTCGCATATTTCCGAGGCGTCGTTATAATTCAAACCGCCGTTTTTTAACAGCTTTCCGCTCTCGATATCGGCTATTACCGTACCCTGGTAAGCTACAACTATTCCTTTAAGCCCCAGCTCGCGCACTCTTGGCAAAATGCAGCATAACATTCTACCTGTGCATACGGCAAATATGCCGCCGTTTGCTATATATTCGTCGATAGCGGACTTAACTTCCGGTAAAACTCTTCCGTCCGAGGTTATTAACGTACCGTCAAAATCCGAAACTATCAATCTGTAATTTAGCTTCATAAGTTTTCCTCTAAATAGTTTTTTATCTTTTGTGCCAGAGCAGGACTTATCCCCTCAACTTCGGCAAGCTGTTCAATGCTTGCGCTCATAATTTTATCAAGCGTAGTGAATTTTTCCAGCAGCGCAAGCCTCTTAACCTTACCTATTCCGTCTATTTCATTCAAAACGCTGCTTAAATTTCGTTTGGAATGAATATTTCTGAAATAAGTTATGGCAAATCTGTGCGCCTCGTCACGGATACGCTGCAGCATTTTTAGCGAATAATCTCTGTGCAGTATTTTAATACTCTCTTCGCTGTTACAGGTAAAAACTTCTTCTTCCCGCTTTGCAAGCGATATAAGGTCTATATCGTTTATGTTTTTTTCGGCAAATATTTCTTTTACCGCCGAAAGTTGCCCTTTGCCGCCGTCGATTATTATAAGGTCGGGTTTAGGAAATTTTTCAGCGTCGGTTGCAAGCCTGTCTATTCTCCGCAGCAGCACTTCCTGCAATGACGCAAAGTCGTTGGCACCCTCAACGGTTTTTATTTTAAACCTGCGGTAACTCGTTCTGTCCGCCTCACCGTCGATAAATACAACCATTGAACCCACTTTATCCACGCCGCTGATATTTGAAATATCGTAGCACTCCATACGCCGCGGGTAGCGCGTAAGCGATAACTGCTCCTGCAAATGTTTACAGGCGTTTTTAGTCATATCGTCTTTATGCTTTATTTTATCTATCGATTTTTCAAGATAATCATCAGCATTTTCCTTTGCCATTTTTAAAAGCCGAGCCTTATCACCGAGCTTTGCAACGGTAATTTCTACTGATTTACTGAATTTTTCTTTAAAATAATTCTGTATAAGCTCTTTCTCGCAGAACTCTTCGCATATTATTTCCGACGGCAATTCGCGGTTTGAATAATACTGCGTAATAAAAGCGGTAAGCGCCTCTCCGTCGTTCATATGCGCTTCGTCAAGCGCATAATTACTCCCGCCCTGCATAATACCTTTACGCGTAACAAGCACGTTTACCGCAGAATACAATCCGTTGCTCGCATAAGCGATTATATCCGCGTCAACGTATTTATTTAAAGTAGTAATGCGCTTTGCCTCTAATTTGGATAGCATAGCAAGCTTGTTTTTATAATCGAGCGCAAGCTCAAAATTTTCGGCGGCGGCGCAGGCAAGCATTTTGTTTTTTAAAAGCTGTTCCGCGCTTTTGTAATTGCCGTCGAGAAAAGCGAGCGCCTTTTTAACCTGCCCCGCATAATCTTCCTTACTGACTTTTCCTGCGCACGGCGCGGCACATATGCCTATATGATAATTTAAACACTCCCGCTTTTTACCGTTGGTTTTAGTCCTGCACTGCCTTACGTTGTAAGTAAGCTGCAAAATTTGCAGAATATCGCCGCAGTTAATGCCGCCCATAAACGGACCGAAATATCTGCATCCGTCTTTTTTTATTTTACGCGTAATTGTAAAGTTGGGAAAATCTTCACGCAAATCAACTTTTATATACGGATAAGTTTTATCGTCCTTTAAAAGTATATTGTACTTGGGCTTGTATTTTTTTATCAGGCTGTTTTCAAGCGCCAGCGCGTCTATTTCCGTTTTAGTTATGATATAATTGAAATCGCGAATGTTTTCAACCATTTTCATAACTTTTTCGGGTTTTTGAGTATTATGAAAATACTGCCTTACCCTGTTTTTGAGCACGCGCGCTTTACCTACGTAAATTACGTTTTTGTATTCGTCAAGCATTATATACACGCCCGGATTTTCGGGCAGAAGCTTGAGCTTTTCCGATATTACGTCCATAAACCTACTCAAAAAATTATAGCATATCGCGAGATTTTTTGCAATAAATATTAAAATAAAAAAGGGCTTAAAGCCCTTTTATTTGATTTCAGCTGCCTAAAAACTCCACGCCTTTAAGCATAACGTCGTTTACCGTATCGTTGACTAGGCTGTAAAATATTATTTTGCCCTGCCTTTCACATTTAACTATACCGAGATTTTTTAAAAGTCTTAACTGGTGCGATACCGTTGTCTGGTTAATTTCAAGCACCCGCGATAAATCCGTTACGCACATTTCGGAAATCGCCAAAGCCGATAACATTCTGACCCG
The DNA here is from genome assembly GCA_910588685.1 of uncultured Christensenellaceae bacterium. Taxonomy (GTDB): domain Bacteria; phylum Bacillota; class Clostridia; order Christensenellales; family Borkfalkiaceae; genus Coproplasma. The sequence goes on from CAJUPX010000009.1 coordinate 13,181, forward strand.
CGTATAATCGGCAAAAACTGAAAAAAAGCAAACTATCCCGTCTAAAACGTCGCCATCGGGCACGTATTCCTTTACTAATTCCTTTGTACGTCTGTCTAAAAGCATAGTGTCCTGCATACGGGTCACCTCCTGAGTTAAATTATAATGCCCGTATGCTTATATGTCAATACGTGACAGACGGCGTATACTGTCACAATTTGACTACGTTTGACTTATTTAATCGATTGCCGTAACGTTGTAGCCCTCAGCTTCGATAAGCTCTTTTATCTGAGTATCGGACATCTCTTCGCTAAAATTAACAACGGCAATATTTTTCTTTAAATTAACTTCCGCAGAAATAACGTTTTTCGCCGATTTTAAAGCGTCCTCAACTCTTTTTGCACAATGCCGGCAACTCATTCCCTCGATATGAACTGTCTTTTTCATAAAATTACCTTCCTTTTTAATATTTTTATTTTTATATAATAGTAACCTTAAAGCGTTACCTACCACAAAAAGAGAACTAAGACTCATACAAGCCGCCGCTATCATCGGCGTTAAATGCAAGCCGGGTATGAGAGGAGTAAATACGCCCGCCGCAACCGGTATCATTATAATATTGTAGATAAATGCCCAGAACAGGTTTTCTTTTATATTACGCACGGTAGCTCTGCTCAAATCAAAAACCGTGTCGAGCGTTCTCAGGTCTTCGCCTACCAGAACTACGCTTGCAGAGTCGATTGCAACGTCGGTGCCGCTGCCCATAGCAATACCCACGTCCGCCTGCTTTAAAGCCGGAGAATCGTTTATTCCGTCGCCGACCATTGCCACGCAACCGCCTACCGACTGCACGTTTTTAACAGCGCTTAGCTTATCTTCCGGCATTACTTCGGCTACAAATTCGTCTATGCCCACATTTTTTGCAACGGCTTCCGCCGTCTTCTGAGAATCGCCCGTAAGCATCGCGACGCGTAAGTTTCGGGCGCGAAGCATTGCAATTGCGTCCCGGCTTCCCTCTTTAACCGCGTCGGCAATCGATATAAGCGCAAGAACGCTATTATTGTCCGCCAGATAAATAACAGTGTTGCCACTGTCGGCAAGCTCCGCCGCTTTATCAACTATTTCACGACTCGGCTTAACGTTATTTATAAGCTTCAAATTTCCGAGCGAATACTCTTTACCGTCAAACACGGCTTTTGCCCCGCAACCTATGACATAACGGAAATTTTCTACTTCAACGCCCGATTTTACATATTCCGTAACGCATTTTGCAAGAGGATGATTTGAATTTTTCTCTATTCCGTAAACAAGCCGTTTTGCCCACTCCTCTTCGCAGCCAAACACATAAAAGCCCGTTACCCTGGGCTTTCCCTCCGTCAACGTAGCCGTTTTATCAAGCAATACGGAATTTATATCGCAAACTCTCTGCAAGCTCTCTGCATCTTTATATAAAATACCGAGCGAGGCAGCTTTCCCGGTGGACGTCATAATAGCTACAGGAGTTGCAAGCCCGAGTGCGCACGGACAGGATACAACCAATACGCTTATTGAGTAGGTTATACAGTGCTCAGGCACAAATCCACCGTCAACTATAAGCCAGACAAGAAAAGTTATCAGCGCTATAACTGTAACGACAGGTACGAATATACCTGCAATTTTATCGGCAAGTTTTTGTATAGGAGCTTTGCTTGCTCCCGCTTCGCGCACCATATTAATAATTTTTGACAAAGTGGTTTCGGTGCCGACGCGCTCCGCTTTCATTTTAACTAAACCGCTTTTTATAAGCACGGCGGAAGTAACTCCGTCGCCCTCTGCAACCTCGACAGGCAAACTCTCTCCGGTTATCGCGCTTTTGTCCACAAATGCCGTGCCGGATATAATTTTTCCGTCTACAGGTACGTATTCGCCCTGTTTTACAACAACGATATCGCCTGCCTCAACGTCTTTTACAGAAACGGTTTTTTGTTCTCCGTCAACCTCTACGGTAACGGAATCGGGCGCAAGCTTTAATAGTTTTTCTATTTCATCGCCAGTTTTTCTCTTTGATTTTTCTTCCAACCATTTACCCACGTCAACGAGAGCCAAAATCATAGCCGCCGACTCGAAATGCAGCGACATATGCATTTTTACCAAGTCGTTATTGCCGTTTGACGCACCTATGAATACCAGAACGGTTAATACAACGGAATACACAAACGATACTCCTGAGCCGAGAGCAACCAACGTATCCATATTAGGAACGCGCTTAAATAGCGCAACCGCTCCGTTTTTAAAATACTGATAGTTTACTGCGATTACCGCCGCCGAGAGCACCGCCTGATACAGACCGAACCAACGTGCGTTTAAAATATCGCGCTCAGGATTTAAAAAAGGCGGCAAGGGTAAATTTACCATATGCCCCATTGACACGTACATCAGCGGGATTAATATGCAAACGGATATGATAAATTTTACAAATAGACTCTTGTCTCGCGGTTGTTTGTCCGCTGTTTGTTCATCGCCCTCTTTAAAAATTCCGTAACCGAGAGATTTTACGGCGTTGAAAATGTCCTGTTCGGAAACTTTTTCCGAATCGTATTCCACTTTCATCGTTTTACCCATAAGACTGACCTCGCACAGGGTCACGCCGTCAAGTTTTCCGACCGCTCTTTCTATTCCCGACGAACACGCCGAGCAAGTCATTCCCGTAATATTATATTTCATTATTTCTCCGAATATATTTTTGCCTCATTACAGATATATTATAACGCCTAATTCCTATCTTGTCAATAGGAATTAGGCGTTACTGTTACGAAAATTTTAATGCAATTTTTCAAAGAAATAATTTTCGGCAAGCTCTTCTCCGATGTCAACGCCGGAGCCAAGCGCCAAAAGCACTTTAACCGTAGCCATTTCAAAGCTGATATCGTAAGCCACCGTGCATTTTTCGGCAAGTCCCACCGCACTGCCGTAAACGCGCGCCGAGCTGTCAACCGGAGCAATTACAACCTGTATGCCGAGTCCGTTGCAATATTCAAGGAAATTAATAAAATTCGCCTCTTTACCCTCCGTGCATACGGTACCGCTGTGATAGAGCTGTACCATAACGGCTTTGGGTTTTACAGTAGTGAAACGGTAAAAATCAAAGTTCAAAAGCGAATGCGCCTGAATAGTCACCATATCCATACACAATTTACGCGCTTTTGATTTTTTACGTGGCTTTCTCAGCTCGTCCGCCGTAGGATTATTTGGAGAAATATTATATATAAAACCATTATCGTTTATTTCGCCGAAATAAACGCCTAAAATACTTTCATAGTTGCCGTTAATCTGCATTGCCGAAACAAGGCGCGAAGCAAGGTGAATTTTACAGTTCTCACCTTCGTTTTTAAAACTGACAAACACTCCGCCGTAATCAACGCTCCGTATAAACGTAACCGCGCCCGCAAAATTTTCCACACCGTAGCCGCGCTTATCTTCGAGCGGAAACAGCGCCGAAACAAATACCACGGGAATAGAAATCTCGCAGAAAATCTGACTGAACAGATTCGCCGTAAAGTTTAGCGTGTCAGTGCCGTGCGTGATTATAACGCCGTCATATAACGTTAAATCTATTTCGCTCAGACAGTCCGCCATTTTTTCAAGGTCTGACGGCTGAACGTTTTCGCTTAAAATATTCAGAGGGCGCAGCTCGTCAAAAATTATAGAATTACCGTAACGGGCGCGATACAGCTCAATCAGCCGGCTTTTACGCTCGCAATTCAGATTGACGGTATTTCCGTCAATGACCGAGCCTATCGTGCCGCCCGTAAAAATAACGCAAATTCTGTTTTTCATAACGTAAATTTATAAACTACCCACCGTTCTCGGGTACAGTATAGTATCCCTTATATTCTGCACGCCGGTAACGTACATCATTATTCTTTCAAAACCTAAGCCGAAACCGCTGTGCGGCACGCTGCCGTACTTTCTTGTATCAAGATATTCGGCATACGATTCGAGCGGCATATTGCGCTTTTTCATAGCGGCTTTGAGCTTTTCGAGGTCCGCCTCGCGCTCGCTGCAACCGATAATTTCACCGATACCCGGAACAAGCAGGTCAGTTGCCGCAACGGTTTTGTTATCTGCGTTCTGCTTCATATAGAACGACTTTATATCGGCGGGGTAATCGGTAACGAACACGGGTTTTTTAAAATATTCTTCGGTTAAATATCTCTCGTGCTCGGTCTGCAAATCGCAGCCCCATTCTACGGGATACTTAAACTCTTTACCGGATTTTTTAAGAACTTCAACAGCGTCGGTATAAGTAATTTTGCCAAAGTCGCCGGATATAACGTGAGTGAGCTTTTCTATCAGCCCTTTTTCTACCCGCTCGTTAAAATAAGCAAGCTCCTCCGGACAGTTATCAAGCACGTGTTTAATAATATGCTTTATAAAGTCCTCGGCAATTTCGATAATATCGCCGAGGTCGGCAAAGCTGACTTCGGGCTCTATTTGCCAGAACTCCGCCGCGTGGCGCGTAGTATTGCTATGCTCCGCGCGGAACGTGGGACCGAAAGTATAGATTTTACCAAGCCCCATAGCGGCAACCTCGCCCTCAAGCTGACCGGACACGGTAAGCCCTGCTTTTGCTCCGAAAAAGTCGTTTGCAAAATATTCGGCGTCGGTTTTTGCGCCTGCGTTCCAAGGCTGCGTAGTAACTCTGAACATTTCACCCGCGCCCTCGCAGTCGCTGCCCGTAATTATAGGCGTGTGCACGTATTTATAGCCGTTCTTATGGAAATAGCTGTGAATTGCGTAGGAAAGTTCGTTTCTTACGGCAAAAACAGCTTCAAAAAATTTGGTGCGCGGTCTGAGATGAGGTATAGTCCTCAAAAATTCCAGCGTGTGGTGTTTTTTCTGCAGAGGATAATCCTGCGGGCAGCCGCCGAGCAATTCTATAGCGGTAACGCAAATTTCGCATCCGTTTCTTTCCGACGGAATAAGCGTGCCGTTAACCAGCAACGCCGCGCCTACTACAAGCACGTTTTTTAAAAACTGATCGTCAAGAGTGCCCTTTTCTATTACGAGCTGAATATTTTTAAGACACGTACCGTCGTTTAACTCTATAAACGAAACGCTTTTGGAATCGCGCCACGTTCTTACCCAGCCGCATACGGTAACGCTTTTGTTTAAATGCTGTGAATGCGCCGAAAACAAATCTTTAATATCGGTATGTTTCATTTTTATCACCTCGAATTTTTAAAAAAATACGAACCGCTTTCAAGCGGTCCGCAATTATAAGTAAATTAGTTTGCTTTCTTTTCTTTCTGAGAAACAACTTCTACTTTGTCGTAGTAACCGCACGCCCCGCAAACCTTGTGCGCTTCTTTCAGCTTATGGCACTGGGGGCACTCCACAAGCGTAGGCGCACTTGCGGTATAGTTTGCAAATCTGCTGTTGGTTCTTCTCTTGGATTGTTTTCCCTTGGGTACTGCCATTTTTATACACCTCTTCTTTTATCTTAATTTTTAACCGTCCGCCTCACAGCATTTACATAGTAAAATATTCGGCTGACTGATAAGTATTGCATCGTTAACGGCGGTTTCCAAATTAATATTAAAACCGTCGTAAAAATAATTATCGCCGTCTTTTTCCGGTACAAACAGAATTTCGCATTCGTATTTTATGTTAGTTTCGGCATCGCTAAGACAGTAAGAACACTTACCCGCAATAACGTATTCCAACTTTAAATTTACTCCTACGCTGTCGTCGTCGTAAATTTCATAATTGCCCGAAACGCGTACGCCGCCCAACTTACAGAGCGGAATAATACAAATGTCATCAGGCGGTAAATATTCAAATGTAAAGCCGCCTTCAAACTTGTTTAAAGCCAAAAGCTTTTTAACTTCTATTTTCATACCTAAGCTGACTATAAAATTATAGTCAAGAAAAGTTTTATTGTCAACTTATTTTACAGTTAATTAAACAAATTTTATAAAAGTTGAGCCGTTTCTCTGGCTATTACAAGCTCTTCGTTGGTGGGAATAACCAAAACCTTTACTCTCGAGTCCTTTGCGGTAATGTCGAGGATACCGTCTTTGCGCATAAGATTTTGCTTTTTATCTATTTTTATACCTAAAAATTCCAGACCGTCGCAAACGCCTTCCCTTATGTGCGGGGAATTTTCACCTATGCCCGCCGTAAATACAAGACAGTCTATGCCGCCCATTGCCGCGGCATACGCGCCTACAAACTTTTTGGTTTGATAATTGAACATATCAAGCGCAAGCACGCAACGCTTATTACCGTTTTTAGCGCCCGCGTCTAAATCTCTGAAATCGCTTGAAACACCGGAAATACCCGCAACGCCGCATTTTTTATTGAGATAAGTTACTGTATCTGCGTGCGAAAGTCCTTTTTTTCTTGCAAGGAATTCAACCGCCGACGCGTCGATATCACCCGAACGCGTTCCCATCATAACTCCCGCAAGCGGAGTGAAGCCCATAGACGTATCAATGCACTTTCCGCCGTCTACTGCGGTAATCGACGAGCCGTTGCCGAGATGGCAGGTTACTATTTTAAGCTCTTCGGGTTTTTTGCCAATATACTTAGCCGCCTCAGCCGATACAAACTTATGGCTTGTACCGTGCGCGCCGTACTTTCTTACTCCGTACTTTTTATAGTCGTCGTAATCTATACCGTATAAATACGCTTTCTCGGGCATTGTTGCGTGGAACGACGAATCAAACACGAGAACCATAGGCGTTCCGGGCATAACTTCCATACAAGCCCTGAGTCCGGTTGCCGCCGCGGGATTGTGCAGAGGCGCAAGCTCAAAAGTCTTTTCTTCAAGAGTTTTTTGCACTTCGGGAGTTACAAGCGTAGGTTTTGTAAAATATTCGCCGCTTGCCACAACCCGGTGTCCGACCGCGCCGATTTCGTGCATAGACTTTATAACGCCTATTTCTCCGTCCTGGAGCGCGTGAAGAACAAGCTCTATGGCAACTTTATGATTGGGCATATCCTGTTCGTATACTTTTTCGTTACCGTTGCCCTTTGCTTTTAAAACCGAGCCGGGAATACCTATTCTTTCGCAGCCGCCCTTAGCGAGAGCCTTTTCCGTTTCCATATCAATAAGCTGATATTTAAGCGAAGAACTTCCGGCATTAACAACTAAAATTTTCATTTATTTCACCTTGTAATTTTAATTTTTATTTATCAAACTCGAAACAATTGGCGTACGCGGGATTAAGTTTACGTTTGCCGGAAACGGTGACGTCATCCGTACCCGCTTTAATGTCAAATATCTCCACAGCATAACCGTTTTCGCTGTCTATACCTTTAAAATCGCCGCAGACGGCAAAAATCTTAAGCTGTCCGTCTTCAATTTCGTCCGTAAAGCGCTTTCCGTTTTTCAACTCGCAGAACAAGCGGCATCTTGTACAGTTTATTGATTTATTGCCGTGAGCTTCATCCTCGATATAAAACCAGGTTTTATCGAACATACTTGCAAACGCCTTTTTTCGTATTATTGTTAACTTTCTCATCTTTTACTCAGCCTGTAACGCAGTAACTGCAACCGTTGCAACTATATCCTCAACGCTGCAGCCGCGCGATAAATCGTTCAAAGGTTTTGCAAATCCCTGGCATACGGGACCTATAGCCATATATCCGCCGAAACGCTGTGCAATTTTATAGCCTATATTGCCCGCGTTGATGTTGGGGAATACAAATACATTTGCATTGCCCGCAACCTTTGAACCTGGAGCTTTAAGCCTGCCCACTTCGGACGCAACCGCGGCGTCAAACTGAAATTCGCCGTCAAGCGCGAGTTCGGGCGCAGCCGCTTTTGCTATTTCACAGGCTTTCTGCACCTTAGGCACCGACTGCGTAAACTTGTCGTCGTTACCGCTGCCTTTGGTGGAGAACGAAAGCATTGCCACTCTGGGCTCTATTCCCGCTATCGCCTTTGCCGTCCGGGCAGAGGTCACGGCAATGTCTGCAAGCTGCTCGGCTGTGGGCTCTATATTTATAGCGCAGTCCGCGAATACCGCCACGCCGTCGGGGTTATACTCGTGTTTAGCGGGCGCTATCATTATAAAACAACTCGAAACGGTCTTAATGCCGGGAGCCGTTTTAACGACCTGCAAACCGGGACGGAGCGTATTTGCCGTAGAGTGACACGCGCCAGAAACATATCCGTCCACGTCGCCCGCTTTAAGCATTAGCGCGCCGAACATTGTTCTGTCTTTAGCCTGCTTTAAAGCCTCCTCTTCGGTCATTCCCTTGGCTTTTCTCGCTTCGTACAATATATTTGCATATTTTTCCGTTTTGTCAGAGGTTAAAGGGTCAATTAACGTTATCCCTTTGAGATTTATGTGCGGAGCAATTTTTTTGCACTCCGCCTCGTTTCCTATAAGAACTATTTTTGCAAGCCCCTCTTCGGTTATTTTTGCCGCAGCTTCAACTACACGACTGTCCTCACCCTCGCAAAGCACGATTGTCTTTTTCAAAGACTTCGCTTTTGCCTTGATTTCATCAAGCAATGACATTTTTTATCTCCTTAAATCACTTTATTTTTCCGAAAAAACAATATATAATATTGATAAATCGGCATAACACGCATAGTATTATATACCATATTTTACCGATTGTAAAGGCTATAATGAGTAAATTTTGTGCAATTATATGTGAATTTAATCCTTTTCACAACGGACACCGGTATATTATCCACAAAGCAAAAGAACTTTCAGGCTGCGATAATCTGATTGTTATTATGAGCGGCAGTTTTACTCAGCGCGCCGATATTTGCGTCGCCGATAAATTTACCCGCGCAAAACACGCCGTTACGGGAGGCGCTGACTGCGTTCTTGAACTGCCTGCCGCCTTTTCCGTTGCTCCGGCTGAAATTTTTGCACGCGGCGCGGTTAAGATTCTTTCCTCAATTCCGGCAGTTAAAACTATTGCTTTCGGCTGCGAAAACGGTGAAATAAAAGATTTTTACGACTGCGCGAATTTACTTGCGGAAGAAAACGATGTCTTTAAAAATACGCTTTCCTTATCTCTCGGTTCGGGTGAAAGTTATATTAAAAGCCTTTCGGCGGCAGTAATCGCCGCAGGCGGTAACGGCAATATTTTAAACTCGCCGAATAATATTTTAGGCACGGAATACACAAAATCGATTATAAAAACAGGCAAAAGCATAAAAATTCTGCCCATAAAACGGCTCGGAGCAAATTTTAAAGATAAAAAGTTAAAAGAAAGCTATTCCTCTGCAAGCGCAATTCGGGCAAATTTAAACGCGGAAAACGTTAAAGACAACGTGCCGGAATTTGTTTTAAATGATATTAAAGATTTTTATACGGACTTCGCCGCATATGAAAAATTGTTAAAAATATCTCTTTCCCGCACGCAAACAAGCACTTTAAAACAAATTTACGGCTGTACCGAAGGGCTTGAAAACAAGCTGAAAAGCCTGCAAAACCTGCCGTTTAACGGCATAATCGAAGAATGCTGCAACAAACGTTATACCGCGTCAAGAATAAAGCGCATACTTCTTGCAAATTATTTGCGTATTTATTCGGACGATTGCGCGGAATATTTAGCTTCTCCGCTTTATTTAAAACCGCTCGCAGTTAAAAAAGATTTTTCAAATGATATTTTAGCCGAACTCGCTTTGTCACACTATCCCGTTATAACCTGCGGCGGTGACGTACAAAAACTTAACCCCGCCGCAGTTAAGTGTAAATGGACAGACGATTTTGCAACGCTGCAATGGCAGCAAATCACCGAAAAGCAATTTAAAGAAAAACTTTTAATTATTTAAAAAACAGCGTTTAAAACGCTGTTTTTTATTAAAAATCCGTTAAATATGCTATTTCCGCAGGAGTAAGCTTTCTATATGCCCCCCTGTCAAGTCCGCGCAGAGTTATTTCACCTACTTTTATACGCTTTAAAAGCGTAACTTCTTTACCTATCGCCGCGAACATTTTTCTTATTTCCCTGTTCTTGCCTTCAGTTAGCGTTATATGAATCTTAGTATACGCTTTGTTTGTTTCAACAACGTGGGCTTTGCACTTTTTAGTGAGATAACCGTCAATTTCTATTCCGCTTCTAACAGGATTAAGCATTGACTCTGTAACAACGCCTTCAACTTTAACAAGATAAGTTTTGGGCACCTCGTTTTCCGGACGGGTAAGCTTTTGCGCCAGCTCTCCGTCGGTAGTCATAATCAAAAGTCCCTCGCTGTCATAATCCAGCCTGCCGACAGGATAAATTCTGCCTACGTTCTGCGGCATTAAATCCATAACGGTTTTTCTTCCCTTTTCGTCGGAAACCGAACAGATATACCCCTTGGGTTTATTTAATAAATAATATTCGTTTTTCTTTAACGTGACTTTATTACCGTTTACGAATACCTCTGCCCCCTCCTCGACTTCCGCGCCGAGAACGGCTGTTTTTCCGTTGATTTTTACTTTGCCGTCGGCAATAAGCTTATCGCACTCGCGCCTGGATGCCACTCCGGAAGCGGCCAGATATCTGTTTATTCTCATATAGCATATCCAAAAAAATAATTTACTTATCTATTATACTATACAATTTTTCACTTAAAATCAAGTTATTACCGCCGTAAATTTGAAGTTCGGCAACAAAATCGCCTGTTTTTATTTTATTTCCGCTTGTTACGGTTTTTATTTGAAACTGTAAATTTTGCTCACTTTTAAGCACTAAATTCAGTGATTTATCAAGTTTGCAAGGTACTATGTCTGACATAAATACCGAATTTGCGTTCAAATTTATCAATTTATAGTTGTTAAAGCAACGCTCTAACAAACTTCCGCTTTCAGCATACATATCGGGACAGTTTAAAACTACCGTTACTACTTCCATTCCGTTTCGCAGCGCGGAAGATACAAGACATCTGCCCGCCGCAACCGTGTATCCTGTTTTAACGCCGGTTGCTCCGCTGAAATTGTAGAGCATTTTATTTTTGTTGGCGTATGAACGGAATTTTCCCGAATAGTTTTTTGTGGAAACGATTTCACGGAACTTTTGATTTTTCATTGCGTGGCAAGTAATTTTACATAAATCGTGCGCCGTTGTAAAATGTTCGCTGTCCGGAAGTCCGCTCGGATTTTTAAAATTAGTATTTTCCGCACCCCACTCCTTTGCGCGTTCGTTCATAACGGCGGCAAAATTTTCAACGCTGCCGCTATGGTGTACCGCAAGAGCCGTTGCGCAGTCATTTCCCGAACGGAGCATAAGTCCGTATACCAAATCCTCTATATTTATTATTTCGTTTTTCTTTAAATAAACGCTCGACCCCTCTACGCCTACTGCGCAGTCGGGAACTTTAATTTCCTCTGACAAATTACAGTCTTCAACTATAATTATGGCAGTCATAATTTTTGTAGTGCTCGCCATAGGCAGCCGGTTATCCGCATTGCTTTGGTACAGCACCGTCCCGGTTGACAGCTCCATCGCTATCTCCGCAGCTGCGTTTGCCGACGCAACGTTATTTTTAAAAAGCACTGTGCCCGTTATCAAAGCCAGAGCGCATATAATCAATAAAAAATTTTTACGCATTGTCTGAAATTTTGTTTACAAGCTCTCCCGTTTTATCTATTAAAGTATCAATTGCGCCTTCATCCATTTTTAAAAGTCTGCAACCTTTGCCGTCGTCAACCAAAAAGCCCTTGGGCTTTACCGTAATTACAGTGCCGTTGGCGCCGGCAATCTGGAAGCCTTCGGCTTCTTTATAGGTCTTAACGTCGCCGTATTCGCCGCCGCCGCTTAAATTAATCACGGTAACAGACGACAGAGGAATTACTTCCGAGCCGCTTATGGTCATTATTGATTTGCCTATAACGGTATTAGCGTCGGCAACTTTATCTACCGATATAGCCGGCGTATCAAAATTTTTTTCTCTGTTTTTTTTAAGTTTACTGTTCATTGATTTTCTCCGATATCAAAATTAATATAATTTTAGCAACGACAATAAGATTTATTATCGTAACTACTTTGGCATAATAATTAATTTGCGTGTGTTCTCCGTTTAATATTGAGTAATTTCTCAGCTTGCAATAATTACCGTTTATCTGAATAAACTTATAAATTGCCGTTGAAAACGCGCTGTGTAATAATGCTATATTTGCGTTATCTTCGTTTAATAGTCCGTAATCGGTTAATTGCACTATTTTATAAACACAAAGCCGGTTAAAAACCTTATACAGATTGCGTTTTATCAGGTTCATTGTAATCTGCTTTTCAGAGCCGTTTACCTGCATTTGCCGCGGACTGCCTTTGACCGTATTTATGTTAAAAAAGTTGAACTTAAATACGCCTACGTTTATGCACGCATATTTCTGTCCGCTGTTATAATATACGTAATTATATATATGGAACGGAAAAACCGAAACGGCGAACAGTACGCAGGTAACGCATACTAATACCGTGCTCATATAAGTATTATTTGTAACCGCAATTAAAATATACAAAAACGGCGCCCGAATTATCGGACGCCGTAATATATTATTAGATTATTTTAACAACTCGCCGCAAAGCTCTTTCAGCTGCGCCTTTGTATCTTCCTTTACAGTCGATTCTACCGTTACGGTTTTATCGATAATCTTTAAATTTTTGAGCGTTTCCATTTGTCCGCGCATTAACTTACCCGATACAGGTGCCCAGCTGCCGTTTTCTATAAATGCGACCGTGCGGTTGCGGTAGTTTTTGGCTTTCAGCTCGTTTATAAAGGTTTCCGTCGCAGGGAATAACCCTCCGTCGAGCGTAACGGATGCAATAACAAGCTTATCATACCGGAATGCATTTGCTACAACTTCCGCCAAATCACTCCTGGCAAGGTCGGCGAGTACGGCTTTATGCCCTGCAGACGTAATATTTTCCGCAAGTATTTCCGCGGCTTTTTTAGTTCCGCCGTAAACGGACGCATACGCTATTAACACGCCCTCGTCTTCCGAAGCATAAGAACTCCAAACGTTATATTTATTGATATAAAACTCAAGATTGTCTTTTAAAACCGGACCGTGAAGCGGACAAATAACCTGTATATCAAGAGCGGCTGCCTTTCTAAGAACGCCCTGCACAGACGCGCCGTATTTACCCACTATATTTATATAGTATCTGCGCGCTTCGTCCAGCCATCCCTCATTATAGCTTAACGCGCCGAATTTTCCGAACGCATCCGCCGAAAACAAAACTTTTGCCGTTTTATCATACGTAAACATTACTTCCGGCCAGTGCACCATAGGCGCAAATATAAACTTTAAAACGTGTTTTCCCAGCGACAGCTCGTCTCCGTCTTTAACAACAAGTTTATTGCACTGCAATTTTCCGAAATACCGCTCGGCAATTATAAACGTTTTATCGTTACCGATCAGTGTTGTCTGCGGATACTTTTCAAAAAATGCACGTAAGCTTGCCGAATGATCGGGCTCCATATGGTTAATTAACAAATAATCGGGTTTAACGCTGCCGAGCGCATTCTCCAAATTTTTAAGCCATTCGTCGGTTTTGCGCTTGTCTACAGTGTCAAAAACAACAGTCTTTTCGTCAAAACAAACGTACGAATTGTAAGAAACACCGTGCGGTATTTTATACTGACTTTCAAAGAGATCGAGTTCGGTATCGTCGCAACCTATATATACAATATTTTCTGCTATGTTCATAAAATCTCCTAATAATCAGTCTATTTTTATTAAATCGTCGTCTTCGTCGATAAAGTCGGGAACTTCAAAACCGTCTACCATTTTAGGCTCCGCCGGCTCCGTTTGCCGCTGCCCGGGCGCTTCGGCTTGTCCTGCGTCGGCAACAGCGCTCTCTTCTATGTACTCGTCCTTTCTGTATAGATAGTTGCCGTCCTCGCTGTCCATAAGATACATATTGTTGAGTTCGGCTATCTGCGCCATCAAATCTTCGTAATCGGGCAATTCGGATATGGAATTGAGCTTAAAACGTTTTAAAAATACGTCCGTAGTTGCATACAGTATGGGTTTACCTATAGCGTCTTTGCGCCCGCACGGCTCAATCATACCGAGCTCCTGCAATTTATTAATTGCATAATCGCAGTTAACGTGCCTAATATCCTCCACCTCGGGTTTGGTAATAGGCTGTTTATAGGCAATTATAGCGGCGCACTCTAAAACGGTTTTCGTGAACTCTTTTTCCTTTACGGGAACAAGAACGGACGCAATCTCGTCTTTATATACCGGATTAGATGCAAATTGCAGCTTACCGTTAAAAACGAGCAGGTTGATGCCGCTGTCTTCACCGTATTTCAACTGAAGCTCTTTTACGCTTGCATTTACGTCTTTTAAAGCGCAATCGAGTTTTTCAACAATATATTTCACGGGAACAGGATCACCCGACGCAAAAACTATAGCCTCAATCGTACTCGTCAAAGTTTTCATCCGACACATCCTTCATATCCCAACCGGGATTTAATTTAATTAAAATATCGCCGAAAGATAACGGCTGCTCCACCATTATAAACTGTCTTTTAAGCATTTCCAACAGCGCCTGAAAGGTGGTAATTATCTCGTTGCGTGAAAATGTACTGAATAAATCGTTAAAGATTACTTGTTTGTTTTCAATTAACCTGTTTTTAATATAAGCCGCTTTTTCTTCAACTGTATATTGATCTTTCGGAATTTCCTTTATATTGTCCTGCTCGCGGCGGATGATTTCATTTTTCATCATCATTCGCGCAAAAGCTTCCAAAAGACCGTCAAGTGTAAAATCTTTATATACTACTCTCTTTGTAAGAATGGACTTATCCGGTTCCTTATAATAATAGCCTATTGTTTCCAGGTCTTTAAGCTTGGGCGTTTCACCTTTGATAAGCTCAAACTCGCGTTCTTTTAACAGTTCTATTAACTCCTGTTGTTCCTCTTCAGCTCCGCCGTATTCCTCGCCGTCAATCTCAACCACGGGCACCATACTTTTTGATTTTATATAAATTATCTGGGCGGCAAGAGCAAGATATTCGCTCTCCTTATCCACGTCGCGGCGCGGCTGGGTTTTCATAAAATCTATATAAGCCAAAAATTGCTCGGTGACTTTGGAAACGAAGACATCCTCTATTCTTATCTGCGCTATATTGATAAGATATAGCAACAAATCGAGCGGACCTTCAAAGTCGTCCAAAACGGTGTTGTAATCAACCACCGATTCAAATTTATCAAAATATTTTTTATCTATATTTTCAATCATAAATTAACCTACAACACAGTAAAGTTGAACGGCAATCCGAAAATAACGTTCCAAAGCGCGGTAATCGGAAATCCGACTATTCGCCTTGCAAACAATTGAACGTAACCGAGTATATCAAAGTATTCAAAAATACCTATGTTTAAATATCTGACAAGAAAATCGCACACAAAGCTTTCTATTACAAGCGCCATCAAAATATAAAAACCGTAGTTGCGTAAAAACCTGCGTACGGGATTTACCTGTCTTGTAAAGGATTCAATAACTCTGAAACCGTCGAGAGGATAAAAAGGCAGTAAATTGAATATAAAAATGCTCAGACTGAATACGAAAATGAGGAAAAACGAATACTCGAAAAAATAAACCGCATACGCGCCGACCTGGTTTGCGGGCTGAACGTAAAGAGCGATAAGCAAATACAGCGGATATGCTATAAAAGCAATTATATAATTAGCTGTTACGCCCGCTATCGCGGTTAAAAACAAGCCTTTACGGTAATTGCGGAAGTTACTCGGGTAAATAGGTACAGGTTTTGCCCAACCGAAACCTGTTAAAAGACAGAGAACAAAACCCGTAGGCTCAAAATGCTTTATAGGGTTAAGTGTGAGTCTGCCCTGAAATTTTGCAGTGCCGTCGCCGCATTTATAAGCAACGAAAGCGTGCGCGAACTCGTGCGGAACAAGTACCATTAAAACGGCTACCGCCGACGCGAGATAATAAATTAAATCTTCCATTATTTCAACCTTTCGGGAATTAAATCGTTTCTTACGATATCTTCGTAAGTCTGTGGCTTTATTATATATTCCGCTTGACCGTCATTGACGAGAACTGCGGGTGGAACAGCGTTTCTGTTGTAATTGCTTGCCATAGAATAGTTATACGCCCCCGTAGTAAGAACAGCTAAAATATCGCCGGTTTTTACTTCGGGAAGCGGCATATCCACTCCTATTAAATCGCCGCTTTCACAGCATTTACCTGCAATAGAAACCTTTTCGGTACATTTTTCATTTGCTCTGTTTGCCAGAATCGCAGTATATTTCGACTGATAAAGAGCATAGCGCGGATTATCGAACATTCCTCCGTCAACGGCAACATATTTTTTTATGCCGGGAATATCCTTAATCGCACCCACGGTATAAAGCGTAATTCCAGCCTCGCCGACTATGGAGCGCCCCGGCTCAATCAAAAGATACGGAAGTTTAAGACCATGCTCTACCGCCTTTGACTTAACCGCTTCTATTAAAGCAATCAGATAGTTTTCGTAATCCTTTTCTTTGAGTTTAGGCTCTTCGTCGTTATACCATACTCCGAATCCGCCGCCGAGATTTATTGTGTCTGCTTCAAAATTCAAACTGTTTTTTACTGACGCAGTAAAATCCATAACTTTTTCAACCGCCAGTTTAAAAGCCTCTTCTTCAAAAATCTGGGAACCGATATGGCAGTGATAGCCGTGTAAAGCCAGATTTTTTTTGGATAAAACATATTTGCAGGCTGCCGCCGCAGAGCCGTCCGATACAGAAAAGCCGAATTTACTGTCTGTGCGCGCCGTCTGAATAAACGCGTGCGTATGCGCTTCCACTCCGGGATTGATACGGATTAAAACTCTTTGTTTTACTCCCTTTTCACCCGCTATTTTATCAACCATATCGGCTTCCGATAAACTGTCTAAAACCACCGTTCCAACGCCGCTCTCAACTGCGTAAACAAGCTCGGAAAACAGTTTATTATTGCCGTGCATATAAATTTTATCCGCGGGAAATCCAGCCGAAAGCGCGGTATAAAGCTCCCCGCCCGAAACAACGTCCACACCTATATTTTCGCTCTTTGCGATAGCGTAAACAGCTTTGCAGGAAAAAGCTTTGCTTGCATAAAGAACCAAACCCCTTCCTTCGTATCTGCTTTGCAGCGTATCGCGGTAAACGCGCATCATTTTTCTTATGTACGCCTCGTCGAAAACATACAGTGGCGTACCGAATTTACGAGCTAAACTTACTGCGTCCGCTCCCCCTATTTCGAGATGTCCGTCAGCGTTTATTTTAAGGGTACTTCTTTGGTTCATAAAATTTCTCCGTTTCTTTTTAATTATTTTACCAAAAACAGCTAAATTAGTCAAACGATTAATAAAAATAATTAATCCTGACAAACACCAAGTATTTTAAAAACATATCGTAAATAACCGCATAATACGATATTCTCGCCTTTTAGTCTTATAGTTTTTTAATTATAACATTATAAGCATAGCGAATTTATCTTATAAGAATAATACTTATTATTAAAATGTCTGATAATTTTGACTAAGAATTACGAGAGGTGAAAATAAATGAATGTAGGCGAAAGAATCAGAAATATAAGAGCTAAAGCAGGATTTACGCAAAATAAATTAGCGGAATGGGCGGGCGTTTCCCAAACGCATTTACGCAGAGTTGAATTCGGCGAGGCAGACATTACCGTAGGACATTTAAGAATGATATGCGATGCTTTAGGGTATACGCTTAAAGATTTTTTTAACATTTCCGATGAACAGGATGAAATTTCATCGGCTTTGGCAAATTTAAGCCCTAAACAAAAGAAGCTTTTAATAGAATTTTTAAAAAGTTTATAACATACACCTTACATATTTGTTATATTTTATTGATAAACAAATAGCACATTGTATTATATTAGAAATAAAGTGTGCTATTTTTATTATAATTGAGAAAAATAAATTGATATTTACGTAAAATTTTAACTTTTGCAAGGGCGGTTTTTTCCTAACCGGCCGTTATTATAATTAATTTTAGTTAATCGCAGTTACATTATAATTTTATTTAATAAAAAAGCAAGGAAATTAAATTAACTAGCTTTCCTTGCTTTATATCCTTGCTTTATATCTATTAACAATAATATGGCTTTTCTATCTTGTTTATATTGCCCATTCGGATGCAATATCTTTTAAATTGTCAAAAAAGTTTGCTTTTTCTATATTCTCCGCTGCCACGATATTTACCGTATCCGCGAGCACTCCGTTTTTATATACCTCTATTTTACCTACAACCGAGTCCATTATTACAGGCGCTTTTAAGTCGTATGAGGTTACGTTATAAGTAACGTCCGGATTTTCGTCGGCTTTAGTAAATATCGAGCAATTGCGTTCGGGGCGGACGGCTACCCAGTTATTTTTACCGCCGCGAACGGAAAATTCGTCGTTTAAAGTGACGTCCTTATCAAGCACGATTTTGTTTTTGAAGTTTGCAAAACCGTAATTAAAGAGATTTATGGTTGATTTAAAGCGGTTTTCGCTTGAATCTGCGCCTAAAACAACGGAAATAAAGCGCAAATCGTTTTTATTTGCCGTCGCGGCAAGACAGAAACCTGCTTCATTTGTAAAACCTGTTTTTCCGCCGTCGCATAACGCATATTTTTTTAACAATTTATTCGTATTAGTCATTGAAACGTTTCTGTTATCGGGATGAGCAAAATCTTCAAGCCAGATTTTACTGTATTTGAAATAATCCTCGTTTTTAATAAGATTTGCAAACATTACTGCCACGTCCTTTGCACAGGAATACTGCGTTTCGCGGGGCAGCCCGGTGCAGTTTGCAAACTGCGTATCCGCGCAGCCGAGTTCGGAAGCCTTTTTATTCATTTGCGAAACAAACGTGCTTTCGTCGCCGCAAACGGCTTCGGAAAGCGCAACGCAACTATCGTTTGCCGAACATACTATTATACTTTTAATAAGCTGATTGACGGGATATGAAAGTCCGCTCTGTAAAAAAATTTGTGATCCGCCCATTCCCGCCGCGTTTTCGCTGACGGTTACCATATCGTCAAGACTGATTTTACCTGCCGACACTGCGTCGAACACAAGAGTTAAAGTCATAACCTTGCAAACGCTCGCAATGGGCATACGCGCCGTTTCGTTTTCAGCATATACACACTCGCCGGTCGTACTTTCCATAAGATAAGCCGACTTACAACCCGAAGTTAAAGCATCGGCAGGCTTTGTATCGCAAGGCGCGGCGCCGCCGGATGCCAATAAACAAGAAGATAAAATAACTGATAATAATTTTTGCATAACCTAAGTATGCGGATTAATCAGGAATTTATACTATTATTATAACCACACGGAAAACAACGTTTACAAGCAACAACATAATTATCACGTCGGCAAGAGCGAAAATTGCCGGGAACCAGGGCAAATACTTTTTATTTATGTTTTTACAGCTATCGCAGATAAGATAAAGAAGCGCAAACGAAACAAGCGACGAGGGAATGAAAACAAATACAGCCACAAGCACTCCCCCTATCGTTCCTATGCTTACCATAATTACAGTGTAAACAGAACAGACAAGCCCTCTTATAAAAATAAATATCAATACAAGGTATTTGCAGTTAGTAAAATAGCATATCAGAAAAAACAAGTACGCGTATAATATTGACGAGAATAACCTTATCAGTAAAAGTGAAAAATTGTTAAAATTAAAAACTTTATAAATATATTCAGAAGTGAAATTTATAAAATAAATATTAAAATCAGCCACTGTACATAGTACTATGCCAGATATAACTGAACAAATAATTACTACTATGTAAGCAATTAACAGTCTTTTGTCACACTTAAAACCGATGAATGATAAATTCCCCATATACAATTATATGAATTTTTCAGCGCAATATGAACCGATTATTATTTTAAACAATAAAAAAGGTCAAATCAGATTTAATAGATTTGACCTTTTTATTTAATATGCTTCCATCATTTTATCTATTGCAATACCGTAGCCGCGCGTAGGATCATTTACAAACACGTGGGTAACGGCGCCTATAAGTTTGCCATTCTGCACTATAGGACTGCCGCTCATTCCCTGCACTATTCCTCCGGTTTTCTCTATAAGAGCTTTGTCTTCTATTTTAATTACAAAATTTCTGTTGTCTTTATTATCTTTATCCACTTTTACTATAGATATTTTATAAGACTCCGGCTCGTTGCCGTAAACTGTGGAATAAATATACGCCGTTCCTATTTCCACTTTATCAACGGATGCTTTTTCAATCTTTACAAGCTTAGAACAGTTATAATTTTCTGCAAGTTCTCCGAACACCCCGCAGGAGCAGTTAAATTTAGCCTGGCCTATAACCGAACCGCTTTCAAACGCGCCTTTGAGCTCGCCGGGCGCGCCGCGCACTCCTTTTTTTACGTCGTATATAAGACTTCCGAATACCGTACCACCGTTAATTTCAATAATTTTATTATCGGCGTCCGCTATAGGATGACCTAACGACGCAAATTTATTATTAGACTTATCAATATAGGTTACAGTGCCTATACCGCTCACGCTGTCTTTTACTAATATACCGAGCCTTTTGCCGTTTGCGGCTAAATCTTTTACAGGTTCAACTTCAATTGACAGTAAATTCCCGCCGCGTATTATATCTACTATATATTTTTTGTATTCACGGGCTATTATCCGGTTTATATCCGAGCTTTTATTAACTTCCTCACCGTTTATTTTATCTATAACGTCGCCGCTTTTTATCCCGGCGGCTCTTGCGGGAGAACACATTCCGCCGCTTGTAAGCACGTCGCACAGCCCAACTACTTCAACTCTGGTTGTACTCAGTGAAAAACCTGCGGGAAAACCGCCTAAATACAACCCGTCCGTTGCAGCATCGGCATAATTAGGAGTAAAAACAAGCGAGAAGACAATAATTGCTGCAGACAAAATTATAGCTTTTATACCTTTCTTTGCGTTAAACATAACAGTATTTTGCGCAACGCTACCAGGAATATTCAAAGATCGGCGGAATTTTCAATTTAATTTACAAACAAAAAAAGCGTTCACTTCAAATTTGCAAACGCTTTTTATTATTATTTTTTAAATTGATTAATAAGCTCTGCCGCGTGTTCTCGCGAGGCAGCTGTATCAAGACTGCCGGTTAAACGCACAATCTCTTCAATTTTGCTTTGTACGTCAAGTTTTTTTACTTTTGTAACTGTTTTACCGCTCGTTTCTTCTTTATAAATAAGGTAATGGCTGTCGCCCGCGGCGCAAACCTGGGCAAGATGAGAAACAACTATAACCTGCGTATTTTGCGCTATATTTATAAATTTTTCCGCTACGGTATTTGCCGTGCGTCCGCTTATACCAGCATCAATTTCATCGAATATATAAGTTGAAATGCCGTTAACATCCTTTAAAACCGTTTTTACCGCAAGCATAAAGCGCGAAGCCTCGCCGCCGCTTATTACCTTACTCATCGGTTTTTGCGGCTCGCCTTTGTTTGCCGAAAACATAAAACATATCTTATCCGAACCGTCGGAGTTGTTAAGTTCCGCACTGTTTTCATCGTATTTTTCAAAATTTACGGAGAACTCGGCAGACGGAATATTTAGCGATTTAAGCTCTTCTATAACCGAACCGGAAAATTTTTCGGCTGCAGTTTTTCTCAAATCCGTTAGCTTTTTACAAAGCCCGTAAATTTTATTGTTGCAGTCCGCAATTTTTTTATTAAATTTTCCCACTGCGTCCGCGCCATCGGATAACAGATTATACTGCTCGCGCGCCTTTTGGCAAAAATTTAAAACCTGAGTTTCATCAGAGCCGTACTTTTTAAACAGCGACTTAATTAACGTTATACGGCTGTCGATTTCCTCCGCCTCTCTGCTGTCAAAGGACAGTTCGCCGCAAAAATCCGAAAGACATTCGGTTATATCAGACATTTCAAGATATAGGCTGTCAAGTCTGTCGTAAAGCTTTGAATAGTCCTCGCTAAGCGACGACACCGAATTTAAACAATGCTTTGCCGTTGTAACGCCGTCTATACTTCCGTTATCGTCAGACAATGCCGTGCGCGCAGATGACAATGCGGTTAAAATGCGCTCAGTATTGTCAATCAATTTCTGACGGGCGGTCAAACGTTCAAATTCGCCCTCCTGTAACGCCGCCTGTTCAATTTCTTTTATCTGATAATCCAAAATGTCGAGTCTTTGCTCTCTTTCCGCCTCATTACCGCCGATTTGAGCAATTTTCTTGTTAATTTCCCTCTTATCTGAGATTAATAATGATAATTCTTTTTTAATTTTTTCTGCGGCTGAACCCAAAATTCCGTCAATAACTTTAAGTTGGTTTGCTTCGTCCAACAAAAAGAAATGCTCGGACTGACCGTGCACGTCTACAAGGCGCTGCGTAACGGATTTTAGCATAGCAACGGTAACTGCGGCGCCGTTGATTTTTATTCCTCCGCGCCCTTCCGTATTGAACCTGCGGGAAATTGTAATAGTACCGTCGCAGTCGATATCGTAATCGCGCAGAACGTTTGCAGCCGCCGAGTTTTCGTCAACTAAAAATTCGGCGCGCACCGTTGCTTCCTGCTCGCCGTATCTAATCATTGTTTTATCGGCTTTAGAGCCCAAAACAAAATTAATAGATTCTAAAATTACCGATTTACCAGAACCTGTTTCACCCGACAAAACGTTCACGCCGCCATCGAACACAATCTCCGTCTCGGATATGAGCGCAACGTTTTTAATGTATAAACTTTGTAACATTAAATTAAGTATTCTTTAAGAATTTCCACAACTCTGACTGTACTTTCGTTACTGTCGATAACTATAAGTAGCGTGTCGTCGCCTGCAACGCTGCCGATAATTTCGGGAATTTTAAGCGAATCCACAAAAACACCGACCGTTGAACCGTTGCCGCGCATAGTTTTAACGAGAATAAGATTGTTGGCGTGCCTGATACTGAGAACGCAGCATTTGAACAGATTAGTCATTCTGTTGGTTACGTTGTCAACGTACGAGTCAAAACTTATGTACTTATATTTTTTGGTTTCACCCGCAACCTTATAGAGCTTTAAATCCTTAACGTCGCGCGAGATTGTAGCCTGCGTAACGTTAAAGTTAGCTTTAATAAGCTCATCGCAAAGCTCCTCCTGCGTATCAATTTCCTTTTGTGTAATAATTTCCAGAATTTTCTGCTGTCTTAACGATCTTTTCATTATCTGCTCCACTTATTTAATTTCAGAAATAATTTATTAAAGAAATTTTCTTCTTTTTTTACTATAAATTCCACCGTATACTGCGATTTTTTTACGGTAAGGCGCTCTCCTTTGCTTACCGTACCCATAAGTCTGCCGTCAACAATCATTACAAGCGATTCACGCGTTTTCAACGGCTCGATTTCGAGCACGCTTTCATCGCTGAAAACTATGGGTCTTGAATGAAGCGAATGGGCGCAAATAGGCGTAAGTATAAACGCGTTTATGTCCGGCGTAAGTACCGAGCCGCCCGCCGAGAGAGAATATGCCGTGGAACCCGTCGGCGTACTGACTATTATTCCGTCAGACGAAAAGTTATCTACCGTTGCGCCGTTGATTTTTGCGCTTAAATTAACGGTATTTGAAAAATTATTGCCGCTGGTATTGCGTTGAATAACAAGCTCGTTCAGCGCAAGGAATTTATTTTCACCGCAAATAATTTCAAGCATACTCCTGCTCTGCGTTGAATAATTTCCTTCGCATACGAGTTTGACCGCCTCGTCGAGTTTCTCCGGCTCGAACTCGGCAAGAAACCCTACGTGACCGTAATTTATTCCTATTATCTTTATCCCGCGGCGAGCACATTCCGAAGCTAAATTCAGAATAGTACCATCGCCGCCGAGCACAATCAAAATATCCAGTCCGTCAAGTTCGCCGGCGGCAGAAACGTTTTTACAGGATATACCCGCATCTGTCAACTTCGTTTTTATGTAACCGATTTTACTTCCGCCGTCGGTAAAGTAATTTTCATTGAAGAAAACTCCCGTTCTCATAACAATATAATTATACATAATATAATATTTATATGCAAGTATTTTTTATAAAAAAATTAAATAAATATACAAAAAATCCGCTAAATCAAAGCGGATTTAAGTATATTATTCAATTGCTCGGCTTTTACACCCTTTTTCATTAATAATATATATTCAATATTCTTGCCTTTTACAACAGGCGCCGCGGTTAACCGTACAGGCGATAATCCCACTGAAATTGCAAAGTTGTAAATTTTTTGCACCGCGTTAAGACGTTGCTTTTCGTCTTTGACAATACCGTTTTTTCCGACTTTTTTACTTTCACATTCAAACTGGGGTTTTATTAAAGCCAACACCTCGCCGCCCTCTTCAAGAACGCCGGACACTGCGCCGAGAATATAGGTAAGCGAAATAAAGCTGACGTCTATAACCGCTCCGTCGAGCTTGTCGGAAAAAAGCTCGCGGCTAAGATTCCGCGCGTTGAAATTATCGATTACAACAACTTTGTCGCTTATAAGACTCTTATCAAACTGACTTTCGCCAACGTCTATACAGTAAACTTTTTTTGCACCGTTCTGTAAAAGACAGTCCGTAAATCCGCCCGTGCTCGCGCCCACGTCGGCATACACTTTTCCTGCAACTGAATAATCAAAATCTTTGAGCGCTTTGGAAAGTTTAAAACCGCCCGCAGAAACATAATTTTCGTTGGCGGTTAGTATTTCTACCCTGTCTGTTTCCCGCAGTTCATACGATGCGTTCACACTTTTGCCATTGACAAGTACCAAGCCTTTTGAGAGAGCTGCGGCGGCTTTACTGCGCGAGCCGTAGATTTGTACGAGGTGTTTATCTATTCTCATATTTTTCAACAAAGCCGATTATGCTTTCTTCGCTTACGCCGTACTCGTTCATTAACTTTTTAACGCTGCCGTGCGTAATAAATTTATCGGCATACGCAACGTTTTTTATAATTTTACCGCTTTCCGAATAAAACGCGTCCACAAGCGCGCCAAAGCCGCCTATCAACATATTATCCTCCACGGTAACGATATACTTCTCCGTAAGGTTTAAAAGCATCTCAGAATCGAGCGGTTTAACAAAACGCGCGTTTATTACTGTAATTTCCACTCCGTTTTTGCGCAAAATTTCCCCAGCGTTCAAAGCGTAACCCAAAGCGCGTTCGCCGCACGCAATAACGGCATATTTACCCGAGCCGCGCACTAAATACTCCCATTTACCGGCAACTATTTCCGAAGTTTCGCCGAATATCTTTACGCTTTCACGGGGATAGCGAATGGCAAGCGGCGCATTGAAATGCTCGCTGAATTCGAGCATTTTTTCAAACTCACGCACGTCCTTAGGTACGGCTACGGTAAGATTAGGTATTAAGGATAAATAGGATAAATCGAATACTCCCTGGTGCGTTTCTCCGTCCGCACCCGATATTCCCGCACGGTCAACGCACAGCGTCACCGGCAAATTCATTCCGCAGACGTCTATAATTATCTCGTCGAAAGACCGCTGCAAAAATGTGGAATACACGGCATAGTAGGGCTTATAGCCCGCCGCAGCCATAGACGCGCACAGAATAGTTGCGTGTTCCTCGCAAATCCCCACGTCAACGGCACGGTCGGGAAAAACTTCAAAAAATTCGCTAAGCCCGAGCCCCGAAGTCATTGCCGCCGTTACCGCGACTATTTTACTGTTCTTTTCGGCAAGACTGCACAGTTTTTTTCCGAGCATCTGCGAATACTCTGTTACAGGAGCAACGCTGTTAAAATCGGCTTTTTGAATACCCGATGCAGAAATACCGTGCGTTTCCTCGGGATTTTCCTCGCAAAATTCGTATCCCTTACCTTTTTTAGTGAGAATATGTAAAATCACCGACTCGGTTTTAAGCCGCTCTTTAACCTCGGTAAGCTTTGTAATCATTTTTTCGAGGTCGTTACCGTCGTAAACGCCGTCATAGCCGAAACCGAAACGCTCAAAGATTTTTGCGTGCCGTTCCTTTTTTTCGTCGTGCGCCATATCGTGCGAAAGTATTTCGAGATACTCGTGCATACTGCCCACCGTCGGAGCGATAGACATTCCGTTGTCGTTTAAAATTACGAGCACGCGCGTATTGAGCAAACGCAGACTGTTAAACGCCTCGTAAACCAAACCGTTATTAAACGAACCGTCGCCTATTACGGCTATTACGTTGTAATCGTCGCCGCTTAAATCGCGCGCTTTCGCCATACCGAGCGCAGCGGAAACAGAAGTTCCCGCGTGCCCCGTATTATAACAATCGAAAAAGCTTTCTTCACGTTTGGGAAAGCCCGAAACGCCGCCTAACTGTCTTAGCGCACTAAGGCTTCTGCCGCTGAGCAGCTTGTGGGAATAACACTGGTGCCCCACGTCGAATATTATTTTGTCTTTGGGTAAATCAAAAACGTAATGAAGCGCAACAGTAAGCTCAACCGTGCCGAGATTAGAGGAGAGATGTCCGCCGTTTTTTAAAACGCTTTGAGTAATATTCTCCCTCAACTCCTCGGAAAGAGCAAGAAGCTCTTTAAGGTTCATTGCTTTCAGCCGCGCTTCGTTTATATTATTAAGCATTACTTTTCCTTTTTAAAGAAGGTAGTAAATCTGGCAAACCCGAAAACTATCTGCTTATTGAATTTTGTTGCGAAATGTTTGAATATCGCTTTACCGCCTACCGTAAGCGCGCCTATGACGGCGCTGACCATAATAGACGAAATTAACGCCCAAATTTGATTTGAAACGGCAAAATGTACGGCTAACGCCGCGCCTGCGGAACCACTGACTATACCGCATATGTCGCCTATAACGTCGGCAAAAATACTGCTGAGCTTTGTTGCGTTTCTGCAAAGTGCAACCGCTCTTTTAGAGCCTTTTATTTTATTCGACGCCATTGCAAAAAATGCGTCTTGGGTGCACGACATAATTGCGTTCGCCAGAACGTCGCAGCCGATATTGAGTATAAGCAGCACCAAAAGCACTATAACGCAGATAAGCGCCGCGCTGTCTTTTATTGCGATTTCCGTTATAAAGCTGAATAAAACGGTAAGCGCAAACGATAAAAACAGAACGGAAATACCCCACACCAGCCAGGCATAATTACTCTTTTTTGTTTTTTTAACTTTCTTTTTAGATCGGCTTTTGCCGTCGTCTTCTCTGTTTACAGGTTTGTCTGAATTGTCATCCATAAAAAATTAAATATTACCTATTTAAAAATTACGCACTGCGAGTGCGTAAAAATCAAGAAATATAGTGGTTTATATTAAATAAACTTTGCGGCTTTAGGTTCGGTAGGATTTCCCTCGAAGCTCACTTCCCGTCGCCGTAGAAGCAGTTTCCTTTTCAGAGCCAGAACGCCGAAGCGTAACCGAATCGCCACTTAGTCCACACCGTAATCTCTAATATAAAGACAGTCTAGAAGCTTTCCTTGGCAATTTTTATTGAGCTAATCCTCTTTTGCAAAAATCAATTTCAAATAGCAATAGGCGGTTACCGCCCGGCCGAAGCAGTAACGCTTTGTTTCTATTATCCGCTGTTTTCGCTCAAGGCAGGCTACTCTGTACCAAACTTTCGCCTGATAGCAGGTTTATACCGCCAAAAATAATTTTTGACGGCCTCCACGGTAAATGGGGTTGGCTGCGGTATGCCGTTACCTAGCTCCCATATACCTTTACTCCCAGCATTAACCCACTTTTGGCAAAGCAAGCAAACACCAGAAACTTCATCGCTATGCCCTTTAACGGTATTTTACCCCCGTCTTCGCATCAATAAACATTGACTAGAATACTGCACCACTATATTTATAGTTTTATTATACCATACTCCCGTATGCGTGTCAAGAGTTTTTAATTATTCCGGGCGCGCACAAAATTTACAAATGCCGACAAAAACCAACCGTCGCAGTCAACGCCTTCCAATACGCCTTTGCAGCGCGCCGCTATCATATCGGCGCGGAATTTACTGCCCTCAAGCCCGAAAACACGTACTGCTGAATATTTTTCGCTGTTGCAGTCTTTACCTATGCTCTTGCCAAGCTTTGAAAACTCGCCCTCTACGTCCAGAATATCGTCCGTCAATTGAAACAAAAATCCTAGCTCGCTGCCGAACGTTTTAAATTCGCCGTAAAATTTGCCGCCGCCCAAAATTACAGGCGCCATTACAGCCGCCTGAATGAGCTTTGCCGTTTTTTCCTCATAAATAAATTTTAAAAGCTTTTCATCCGTTGCGATTTCGTGTTCGTGGTTTAAATCGGCAGACTGCCCGGCTATCATTCCGTATATGCCCGCGCAGTTACATATAAACTGCGCAGCCGATATATATTCGGTACCCTTTCTGCACTCGTCAAAAAGAATAGAATACGCAGTGTTCAGCAAACCGTCGCCCGCAAGAATTGCGTTCCCCGCCCCAAAAACTTTGTGATTGGAGGGCTTGCCCCGTCTGAAATCGTCGTTATCCATTTCCGGAAGATCGTCGTGTATGAGCGAATAAGTATGGATAAGCTCGAGCGCAAGAGCAAAGTTTTCAAGCTTTTCTAAATCTATGCCCAAAGCATCGCCGACGGCGAACATTAAAACCGGGCGTATTCTCTTGCCGCCTAATTTCAGGCTGTAAACGAGGCTGTCGGCAAGGAGCTGCGGCTTACAGTCTATGCTGTCGCAAAAATTATTTAAAATTGAATTAAACCGGTTTAGATATTCAGAGTATTTGCTTTCAAATAACTTATCCGTCATCTGTCTACCGCCGCAAGATATGTGTTGTACAAAAGCATTGTTATTGTCATAGGACCTACGCCGCCCGGAACCGGAGTTATATACGAGCACTTTTTGCTTACGTTTTCAAAATCCACGTCGCCGCATAACCCCTTATCGGTGCGGTTCATTCCTACGTCAATAACAACCGCGCCGTCTTTTACCATATCGGCGGTTACAAAACCCGCCTTACCAACTGCCGATACAATAATATCCGCAGCCGAGCAAATGTCTTTTAAATTTTTAGTTTTGCTGTGACATACTGTAACCGTTGCGTCGGCATTTAAAAGCAGCATTGCCATAGGCTTACCTACAATGTTGGAGCGTCCGAGCACAACCGCATTGCTGCCCGCAATTTTTATATTATACTTTTCAAGCAGCTTCATAATGCCGAACGGCGTGCAGGACACTAATCCCTTTTCGTTTAACAAGAGCTTTCCGCAATTTTCCGCGGAAAATCCGTCCACGTCTTTTTCGGCGGGTATCAAACCGAGCAATTTTTGCGCGTTCAGATGTCCGGGTAAAGGCAGTTGCACCAAAATTCCGTCAACCGCTGTATCCTCCGCAAGAGAACGCACAAGCTCCTCCGCCCGCCGCTGCGAAATATCCCCGGGAAGATAATGGGCAAACGATTTAAAACCGACCTCTTCACACGCTTTAATTTTATTGCGCACGTATATTTGAGACGCCGGGTCGTTGCCTACTATAACTACCGCAAGACCTATATTCCGTCCCTTTTCCGTATTATACGTCTCAACCTTGCGCTTTAACTGCGCGCGCATTTCTGCCGCTAGCATTTTTCCGTCTAACAAACGACTCAATTTTTAATTACCTCTGCTAATATACCGCTAATAAAAGTCGCGCTTTTTTCGGTAGAATACGCCGAGGCGATATTTGCAGCCTCGTTAGCGGATACTACCCGGGGTATGTCGTCCATATACAAAATTTCGGCGAGCGCAACGTATAATATACTCTTGTCCGCAGGGAAGAGGCGCGCCTCCGGAAAAGACAGCGACTTTTCGTCTATAACTTTTGAAATATCCTGTTCGTGTTCGTTTATTAAGCCTAAAACACGCTCAACGTATTTTACGTCGTCGCCGTTGAGTTTTTCGTATTCATAAAGGCTTTTTTTGAGCGGTTCGCTTATATCTTCGGTAAACCGCGAGGAAAAAACCAACTTAAAAACCACTTCTCTTGCTTTTGTCCGCATATATATTACCTTAACGCAATAATTCCCTTAAAACACATTTAAGGGAATTACCGTTTATTTTTAATTAACCCGCAGGGATATCCGAGAAGTTTACGTCCTGAACGTGAACGTCCACCCGCTCTACTTTATAGTTTGTCATAGACTCTACGTTATGCTTTATCGACTGCTGAATTCTGAAAGCTATTTTAGATACGTTTGCAGTGCTGTCGAGCTTAACGTTTACGTCCGCAACTATTCCGCTCTTTTCAAAATTGAGTTTTATCCCCTTGTTTTTTGCTGAGGAAAGATATACCCCCTCCACCTCTTCGATAGCAAGCGCAACTATTCCGCTAACTATTCCCGAGTTATAGGTGACCTTTCCCTTCTGGTTTGAAGTGGGATCGTGTCTCATATGTGCCATAAGAGTATCCTTTTAAGACTTTTATCGTCTTATTTCATATATTTTTACTTAGTATAACACATATTTGAAAAATTTGCAACATTTAAATTATACTTGCGAGTATACAGGTAAAATAATTATGCTGCCGGGAGCTACGCCTACTTCGTCTTTGAGAACGGTGTAGATTGAAAGAGCGGTATTGTAATCAAGCTCGTTGGAGTTAACGAATACGTTTACGTTGTCGCTGTTCATACCTATGGAAACGACCGCGTCGGAAAAGCCTTTGGATTTGATGAGAGTTTCCAAAAGGAGCTCGTTTTCCATCATTTCAATTATTTTGAGTTTCATATTTACGGCGTCTTTATATTTGTCGCTGTCCTCGTCGTAGAGCGCGATAACGCTGTCGATTTGCAAAAGTTCTTCGCTTCTGGTCGTAGTTCTCTCGGAACGGTAGGTTGTGAAATAGTTGGACGTAGAAATAACGTCGTTTTCTTTTGCAAAAACATTGTTTGCTAGCAGAACGTTTAAAACGGCGGTTATCGCAAGTAAAAATACAAGTGAGGACATAATGATAATTTTTTTCTTGTTAGACATAATAATCTCCTTAATTTTTCATTGAATATATTGCTATTAATTTTTTGTCGATGTTGAGCGCCGTAGATACGACGTTTAAAATATCGTTTCTCGTCATAATATTGTCCGCGCCCCGACAAACTATTACGACTCCCACAATACCGTCTTCCCCTTCGTTTATCATAACGTCGGTTTCTCCGACTCCGTCTATCGATCCGAGTATACCTGTGAGCTTTGCTTCCGTTGCGGTTTTTTCCGAACCCGGCGAAAACGTTTCTGCGGCTTTTTTACTGCCGTTCATAAAATATATGGTGCCGACTAATACGATTATTAAGACGACTACTATTATTACTTTTTTATTGTCGTTAACAAAGTTAAGTACTTTCCGCATATACTGTTATATTTATATAGCCGAGCTCAACAAGATATTCGTAAATTCCGTCAATTAACGAAAAATTTTCAGAAAAAATTTTTACCTCGGCTGTTTCCGCATAAAATTTATTATCTTTATACTCTATAGGCACATTGCACTCTGACTTTACCCCGAATTTTTCCAGAATACGTTTTTCAAGCTCAGCGCTCTGTCCTTTTGTATAGGTTTGCGCTATAAAAGTGTAGTCCACGTTGTCTACGGAGCCGGTGGGCTTTAAATCGAATATTCCTTTTACGGGCTGTACGAGCACTGCAATGCAGACAAGCCTCATAATAAAAGTAATTGTTTTATGCAGTTTTCCCTCCGGAATAAGCAGCGATACGATAACCGACAGGAATATGACCGCCGCCGCCGATAAAAGATAGGTTTTCATATAAAACTGTTTGCAGAACTTATAATAAGCATTATTACGAGCGCGTACATAAAAGCTACGGTCAGCAGTCCCGCCATTATGTATTCTACGTCCTTTGACAAATCGGATAAAAGCGAAAAGAGAACGTTTTCGCCTATAGGCTGAACAATCGCGCCCACAGCTTTTAATATAAGCGAAAAAGCGACAAGGAGCACGACGGGGCGTATAATTTCGCCGAGGATTAAAAATATTCCGAAAACCCCTACCGAGCTCTTGATAATTAGTCCCGCCGAAGTGAGCATATCAAAGCCGCCCGACAAAAAGTTGCCGACAATAGGCACCGAATTGCTGACGGCAAATTTAGTTGCTTTAAAAATTATACCGTCGAAAAGCGTTGAAGCCGTGCTCTGCGCCGTTATAAAAATGCTGAAAACGGTAACCGTAATGCCTATAACCCATTTCATAACGCTTTTAATAAGCGCGGTTACGCCCGAAAAAGATATATCGGGATTTAACTTTGACATAAAGCTCAGAACAATAACCGTAATAGTTGCGGGGAATATAAAACCGCTGACTATTTCCACCGCTCCGCCGGACAGAAATATTGCGGACGGCTGATAAATAGCCGCAGAGCTTGTACCGCCGGTAAGCACAGTAAGCGTTGCAAGGACAGGCGTTATAACTTCTATTTGTTTTTGCAGCCGGGTTATGCAACCGTAGCTGTCTGCAATTACGCCCTGCAGCAACGAGGATATTATGAGAATTATAAGCGAATAACAGGCAAGATGGACTATTTTTGAAGTTGATTTGCCTATTAAACTTCCTTCAGCCGAGCTGACTACCGCGCTTAAAAGAGCTATTGCCGTTACAGTTGCAAATGCGGGAATTATTTTTACCACGTCCTTAAAAATAACCGAAAACAATTCACCGAAAAAGCTGCCGTAATCGGTATGCGCTCCGCCCGCTATGAAATATTCTATAATTTCACGCGCGGAAGTGCCGAATTGCATTACGTATTCGTTTTCGGTATTCTTTAAAAAAAGCTCTATTTCCGTTAAATCAAGCTTATTCAAAAGATCGGAAATATTTTCGTAAATTTCCTTTTCACCGTCCTCTTTGGCAATAGCCGTACCGCCGGCAAATAAATTTATTATCAGCACGGTTAAAAAAAGCGAAAATAAAATTAACAGGCTCTTTAAGTGAGGTTTATGAGCGATACTATTATTTTGTAAGTTGCCGAAAGTATGGGCACGGCAACGACAAAGAGAATTATCTTTCCGCATAATATGAGTTTGTCCGCCACCCCCTCGAAGCCGAGCTCTTTTATAGAACCCGCAGTAAGCTCTACTATAAATCCTATACCGACAATTTTGAAAACCGTGCGCACTATATCGTTCTCTATCCCCGTTGTCTGGGCGAAAGATTTAATAAAGTTTACGCTTTCGGTAAGATAATCGAAGCAGTACAAAAGCATAATTATACCGCCCGCCGTAAGACACAGCGGCACGAGCTCGGATTTATTGTTTTTTAATACAAGCGCGCAAACGGCAGTTATAGCCGCAATACAGCAAAGTCTGAATACGTACATCAGAATAAATCGAACAGCTGCCTTACCTGGGAAAACAAGTCGGCTATCATTGAAATTACTACTGTAAGCACTATAATCAATCCCACAAGGCTTACAATTGTTGCTATGTCGTCCCTGTCGGATTTTTTTAATACCTGACAGATAATTGTTATTATTATACCGACGACGGCTATTTTGAAAATTATACTTATATCCATAATTTAAAACCGCCTATACCAACAGAACGGCTATTAAAACCCCGACCATAAAAAATATTTTTATATATAAAGAGCTGTAACGCTTATAATCTGAAAAACATTCGTCTTTAAGCCTTGACAGCGCGGCTTTTCTGTCGTTCAAATAATCTATCTGCGACAACGCGTCGCTCGTACCTAAGCTTGCAAAATAATCGGTTATAGTTTTGTTATCGCCGCCCTGCAGCACCTGCCCGCCCTGCAAAATTTTTTCAACGTATTTAAAACCTTCGGCAACCTGCTCCACAGGATATTTGTTAAATTTCATATTGAGGAGTAAACGTTCGTTAAATTCGTAAAGCTCGGCATAAACCTGCGCGCGCTTCTTTTTTTCAGCCGACAGAAATACTCCCACGTACGTTGTCAATGCGATAATCGCCAACAATATTAAAATCTTTATCATAAACAGAGTACTCCCCAACGTTTTTCAGACCTATAAAATTTACAAACGGCAACGATTTTAAAAATTGCCTGTCAGTCACGTGCGAGGAAGCTATAACGGCTATTCCGCAGTCCGCGGCGTACCTTACGGCGTTTATATCAACTTCGCCGTACAGCTC
Source organism: uncultured Christensenellaceae bacterium (assembly GCA_910588685.1). Classification (GTDB taxonomy): domain Bacteria; phylum Bacillota; class Clostridia; order Christensenellales; family Borkfalkiaceae; genus Coproplasma. The sequence goes on from CAJUPX010000009.1 coordinate 47,214, forward strand.
GTCGGTAATAATAACGTCAGGCTTCATAGCCCGTATCGCACCCGCCATTGCGTGCAGCTTGTTATGGCAGCGAATTACGTCCGCGCGCCCTAAATCAAAGCCCTCGCCGTACGCGTCCATTGCGCCTATTTCGTTACGCTCGTCGAGCACAAGTATATTTTTAAAGCTGTTTTCACTGAGATGCTTTGCAATATCTCTAAGCATTGTAGTTTTACCTAGTCCGGGTCTGGAAAATATTAGCGTGGGCGCAATTTCCCGGCTGAACAAAAATTTACATATTTGCTCGGAACAGCCTGTTATCTCGTGCGGGATACGCACATTTAACGAAGTTGGATTTTTTACGGTATTTATACCGCCGTTTTCTGTAACGTATTCGCCCGCAACGCCTATGCGCACGCCGTGTTCAACGGTAATAAATCCGTTTTTCAGCTGTTCGGTATAGTTGTATACGCTGCCGCCCGTAGCCGCGCGCAGAATTTCGGCAACGTCTTTAACGAAAATTGCGTCACGCGAACCGTTCACTACTCCGTACGCGCCGATTAAAACGTATTTCCCGGCATATTCGGCAACAAGCGGCTGTCCTTTCCTTATGCGCAGCTCGGACAGAAAATTATAATTTAAATGCGCGAGCGCGTTTTTTATTTCGGCAGGTAAAAAGGACAAACCCATACTTTAATTTATTACCGCCGCATAAAAAAAAGAACTGCCGTTTGCAGTTCTCTTTTACTCTTATTTATTAAACAACAATATATTCAATTATACGACGCCCTGCGACATCATTGCTTCGGCAACCTTTATAAATCCCGCAATATTTGCGCCGAGAACATAGTCGCCGTCATAGCCGTACTCTTTTGCCGCATTATCCATATTGTGATAAATTTTTATCATTATATCTTTGAGCTTAGCGTCAACCTCTTCGGACGACCAGAACATTCTGCCCGACGATTGCGCCATTTCGAGCGCACTTGTAGCAACTCCGCCCGCATTTGCCGCTTTTCCGGGAAGAAACACAACGCCCGAGCTTTTAAATACTTCAACCGCTTCAAGAGTTGACGGCATATTAGCTCCCTCCGCAACGTATTTGACTCCGTTTTTGACAAGCAGCTCCGCCGAAACTTTATCTATTTCGTTCTGCGTTGCACAGGGCAGGGCAATATCGCAAGGAATACTCCAAATACCTTTGCAGTCCTCTGTATAAACCGAGCCCTCCACTCTCTGCGCATATTCCTTAATTCTGCCGCGCTTAACCTCTTTTATATCCTTTATAATATCTAAATCAATGCCGTCGGGGTCGTAAATATAACCGTTGCTGTCGTACATTGCAATAACTTTTGCGCCGAGGCTCTGAGCCTTTTCGCAAGCGTAAATCGCCACGTTGCCCGAGCCGGATACTATTACGTTTTTACCTTTGAAACTGTCGCCTCTGGCTTTTAAAGCTTCCTCTGTAATATAAGCAAGTCCGTACCCCGTAGCCTGTTTCCTTACAAGACTTCCGCCGTAGCTAAGCCCCCTTCCGGTAATAACTCCGACGTGCTCGTTACAAATTCTTTTGTACTGACCGAAGAGATAGCCCACCTCCCTGGCGCCAACGCCTATATCGCCTGCGGGGACGTCGGTATCAGCTCCGATATGACGGTATAGCTCGGTCATAAAGCTCTGGCAAAACGCCATAATTTCTCTGTCGCTTTTGCCTTTGGGGTTGAAATCAGAACCGCCTTTGCCGCCGCCTATGGGTAAACCGGTAAGGCTGTTTTTTAATATCTGCTCCAAACCGAGAAATTTAATTATAGAGAGATTTACCGATGGATGAAAACGAAGTCCGCCTTTATAAGGTCCTATCGCGCTGTTAAACTGAACGCGGTAGCCCTTGTTTACGTGTACTTTTCCCTTATCGTCTACCCAGGGCACGCGGAAAAGTATAACTCTTTCGGGCTCAACAAAACGCTCCAAAAGACCTGCCGCCTCATATTCGGGATGTTTTTCAATTACAGGCGCAAGCGAAGTAAGAATTTCCGTAGCCGCCTGGTGAAACTCCGGTTCGTTGGGGTTTTGTTTTTTTAGATTTTTTAAAACTTTTTCAACGTATTTCATATTATTATCCTTTAATTTTTTAATTTATTATATTATAACATAGAAAAAGCCCCAAAATCAAGGGTTTTTGGGCAATTATGTTGCTAATTTACAATAGGTTTGTTAATTCAACAAGCCTATTTTTGTTTTATACGGGTTTTCAACCTTTCAAAAGTGGGTTTGTTGCAACAAACCCACTTTTATTTTATGGAGGTACACCATGACGGACACGGCAAAAAAAGACGCTTGCACAAAAAAGAACGTGCCGATAACGGCGCAAATCCCCGCCGATATTGACAAAACGTTGAGAGCGATCGCGGAAAATCGCGGCGATAGATATACCGTCGTTATCCGCGCCGCATGCAAAGAATACGCCGACAAATACGGCAAAATTTAAGGAGGCAAAATATGAACACCACCCAAACCACCACAAACCCGCTCGGCGCATTTGGCAAGCCGACAAAGATTATTATTTCGGGCGTTTCGCCGCAAGAATTATCGGGCGCACGGGCGGAAACGTTTTACAACTTTTTTGATAAACTCGCCCCGATCGTCAAGTCGATTAAAGTATCGAGAATTGACGGAAACGTAACGGCATGCGTCGCGGTTTACACGCCCGACGAACAACGCGCACAATTACACAATATTTTCAAAATTGACGTTGAAAATCATTGTACGCGTTGCGCGTGTATGGATTGCGATTATTTCAATCATGAGCATTTAACCGCTATCAATCGAAATTGCCCTCTTTTGGAATTAAAAGAAAAGGCACTCAACGACGGGTACGCGGGCATTTTGTTTGATTTAATTCTCGGAGGCGACTAATGAAAAAAATTTATTACATATCGTCGCGCGACGTCGCGGACGGAATTATCAAGGAAACAACCGTCATAAAAGAAACCGCAAAAACATATATCGCCAAAATCGGCGGATATGAACGCACGATCCGCAAAGGCGATCCGTCGTTCGGAACAATCGAGCAATATCACGCTTTCGAGGATTACACCGACGCCCTCGCGTGGCTAAAAGACCGCGTCGAAAAATTGATAATCGGAAACACCGATACAATTTACCGCAAAACGCTCGAAAATGAAAAATTGCGGGCGTTAAAAAAACGGATTATCGGCGACGCGATCGCGTCGGTAAATGCCGACGAAGATACGGCGGAAATCGAAAGCAAGACAAAAGCGGCGTTCGTTAAAAACTACCTTTCCCCTCTCTTGCGGGCGGCGCGTATTTGCGTCCGCGGCGCGGAATATGTCAAGGACGAAAAGACGGGCGAGGAAACCGTCGTTATCACATGCACGAACGGATACACGCGCGAAAAATGCGTAACAGCGGACTCATTGATCGCCCTTGCGCGCGATAGTATGCAAGGATTATGACGGAGGTCGATTATGAAATACATTGCGTTTTTGTCGTTCGGTAAAGACAGTATCGCACAACTTATCAAAATAAAAGAACTCGGACTCCCGCTCGACGAGGTGGTATATGTCGATATTCGATATACGCCCGAAATAAGCGGCGAACACCCGACAATGGCGGCGTGGATACCGACCGCCGAAAAGATAATCAAAGAAAAACTCGGATACACGGTCAAACACCTTTCGGCGCAATATTCGTTTAGAGAATACTTTTACCGCAAAAAACAAAAAGGCGCACACGTCGGGGAAATTTACGGTTTCCCGTTTCAAATCGGCGCGTGGTGCAATTCGCGTCTAAAACTCGACGTCATAAAGCAATACGAAAACAGTTTGCACGACGAGATTACGGAATATATCGGGATTGCCGCGGACGAAGTCGAGCGCATGTTTTCCCTCCGCGCCCGCGCGACGGACAAATTACACAAACGATCCGTCCTTTACGAAAACGGAATAACCGAACGCGACGCGTTCGATATTTGCAAGCCGTACGACCTCGTATCCCCTATTTACGGCATAACCGATCGCGGCGGTTGTTGGTTTTGCCCGAAACAACGTATTTACTCGGTTTATCGTCTTTGGAAAGAATACCCCGAATATTTCAACGATTTGAAAATGATCGAAAAAGACAGCCGTTGCCTCATGTTAAAGACGCAATCGCTCGAAGATTTGGAAAAGCGATTTATCGGCGGATACATACCAAAACAACGGAAACCACGGGCGGCGGGCAATTTTACACCGCGCCGCGCGGCGAATACAAAAGAAGTATGTATCCCCGCATGCGCCGAGCATGAGGGATATAAAACGGTCAAAGTAAAATTACAATGGGTTTGCCCCGTTTGCGGACGTCGCCGCGGCAAAATTAGTAACGTCCGCTCGTATGACGGGAGTTTGTGTTTAGTGTGCGACGGTTGGATAAATCCTTGCGGACACGTTGACAAATACGACGCCGTACGCGACGAGGCGGCGTCGAACGGATTAAACCCGCATTATACGGAGGGCGATTTATGATAATTCCTCCCCCGAAAGACGGGTATATCCATACCCGCGCCGAAAGCGAAAAATTGACTGCACTTTGCGGAAAATCCGTTTTTATAGAATTTACCGACGGATCGGACGCGGCGGGTTTCCTACATATCGCAACCCTCGCAACGCGTACCGAGTGTTTAATATCCGATAATCGGCGGATTATCGGATATTACCTCGAAACCCCGACGTGCCGCGTTTTCTTTAAGAGATCCCACGTCAAACGCATTAAGGAGTGTTGATCTATGAACGACAAAAAGAAATGTTGTATATGCCGCAAAGAATATAGCGGATACGGGAATAATCCCGCCCCCGTTAAAGATCGCGGGTTGTGTTGCGACGCTTGCAATTTCGGAATTGTTTTGCCTTTACGCATAGCGGCACTCGCTAAACGGCAAAACGAGGAGGCGGCAAATGCAAATCGCAAAGTGTAAAAGTTGCCGTGCGCCGATTGTGTGGATAAAGACGAAAAACGGAAAAAATATGCCGTGCGACGCGGACGCGGTCGAATATCAAGAAAACTACAAAGGCAAATCGACAATCGTTACCGAGGACGGGCGCGTCCTCAAAGCGTCGATTATTACGCCGTCGAGCGGCGGGCTTGCCCCCATTATCGACGGGAAAGGTTATATCCCGCATTGGGCGACTTGCCCGCATGCGGCGCAACATAGGAGGCGCGACAATGATTAACGAGGCAATGTTTACAAGCAAAACGAACGAGTGGGCGACGCCGCAAGCGTTTTTCGACGAATTGAACAAAGAATTTGATTTTACGCTCGACCCGTGCGCCACGCCCGAAAATGCAAAATGCGCCCGATATTTTACAAAAGAAATCGACGGACTCGCGCAAAGTTGGCGCGGCGAAACCGTCTTTTGCAATCCGCCGTACGGACGCGATCTTTCAAAATGGGTTGCGAAAGCGCATGCGGAAGTCGTCGCGGGGGGGGGTACAACCGTTGTCATGCTTATTCCCGCCCGTACGGATACGGCGTATTTTCACGATTACATATACCAAAAACACGCGATACGGTTTATCCGCGGGCGGTTGCATTTCAACGAGAGCAAATCCGCCGCGCCCTTTCCGTCAATGGTTGTTGTCATGCGTCCGTCGGACGCGGACAATACGGGAGGCGCAATAATGGATAAAAAAGCGGGTTTGATTTATTACGTTTGCGACCGTAAAGCATGCGCGAATTGCGACCCCGATTGCAAACATACAAGCAAAATCGCCCACGCGAAAAACTTTACCCCCGTGGATATAAACGGCAAATATCCCGTCAAGGCGGGCGACGCGGCAATATTTATCGAGCGTATCGAAGAAATCTCCACCGCCCCCACTGACACAAAAGCAACAATTATCGGCGTTGACCTTGCGATCGGAAACGATCACACCGCGGGCGGCGGAATTTATAAACCCGCGCCCGTGCGTCAAAATGATTGCCCCATGCAATTACAAGACGGCGACGAATGGATATGCGGGAAAGTGGTATCCGACGTCCGCGTTGTTTGCCCCGAAATGTTGGATTTTAGGGCATGCGGCGACTATCCGTACAAAATGCGAAAGAAAATTTACGAAGAAATCGCCCGCGAACATGAGGCGAAAAAATGAAAATCGGACTTTATGACGTGGACTCGCACAATTTCCCGAATTTGGCTTTAATGAAAATATCCGCGTACCATAAAGAACTCGGCGACGACGTGGAATTTGTACTCCCTTTATGCCGATACGATCGGATATATGCAAGTAAAGTTTTCGGCGACGAATACACGACCGCGGAGGCGGCGGCTTACTTACAAAGCGACGATATACGTTTCGGCGGTACGGGTTTCGCAATCAAAATCAAGGACGGAAAGGAAGTTTACGAAAAAAGCGCGGACGCGGATTTGCCGCCCGAAATCGAGCATATTTACCCCGATTATTCGTTATACCCGAATTTAACGAAAAACACGGCGTACGGGTTTTTGACGCGGGGTTGCCCGAATAATTGCGGTTTTTGCATAGTGAGCAAAAAAGAGGGTTGGTTGATTGGTACGCGATCGAAGATCGTACCCGCAACGTCCGCAATACTTTTCATTGGCAAAACCCCTCCTCGCTTTTACAAAGCGCGGCGCAACAATTCAATATAAACAAATGGGAAAATCAACCGACCTATGTTGAAGTGTGGGTCGAAAAAGACGCGCTCGTCGAAGTTATCGGAAAACCCGCGGAGGCGTACGACGTACCGTATTTTTCATGTCGCGGTTATGTATCGCAATCGGAAATGTGGGCGGCGGCACGTCGCATTGAAAGAAAATTGAACGAACACGAAAGGGCGGTCATTATCCACCTCGGCGACCACGATCCGAGCGGTAAAGATATGACGCGCGATATTGAAGAACGTATCCAAACGTTTTTGATTAACGACGGATATTTCGGCGAGTGTTTTTCGATAAACCGTATCGCCCTCAACATGGATCAAATCGAAAGATACAATCCACCGCCCAACCCCGCAAAACTTACCGACAGCCGTTGCGGGAAATACATACGCGAATACGGTTACGAAAGTTGGGAACTTGACGCGTTAGAGCCGTCCGTCCTCGATAATCTTATATCGGAAACTATTTTGTGTTACCTCGACAAGGATTTATATGACACTATGGCGCGCAAGGAAGAAAAAATCAAAACCGAATTGTCGGCGTACGCCCGCGCTTTCCGCACGGATTAAAGGAGGCGGCGGATATGGCGCGCAAAAAGAAACCGAAACCCGCGGCAAAACCGCAACCCGATTATTGCTTGACGTGCCGTGTACCCGTCGGCAAATGTAAAGGAAACTGCACAAAGCAACAACAAAAAATTAAACCGAACGACCCCGTCAAATACATGCACACAATGTATTTTGTAACGGAGGTTAAAGCGGGCGACGGGCAATCGACCGACTCCCCCACCAACCCCGAAAAAAAAGATTATCGGCAATGGGCGGCGGAGGGTTTATGCCGTATCGTAAACGACAACGTGATCGACGACGCGATCGTCGCCGAGTATATTTGGGAAATATATACGAAATTCGGTATCCGCCCGTTTGTTGTCGGTTATGACGAGTGGCATGCGCGCGATTTTGCAAAGCGCATAGCAAAAAATTTCGGGCAAAACGTACCCGTCAAAATCCGCATGACGCCCGAAACGTTAAACGTACCGACCCGCCATATCGAGGAGGATTTGCGGGCGCGTTTGATAAACTACCAAAACAACGCAATTTGTCGGTGGAATTTCCGCAATACGGCGATACGATACGATCGAAACGGTTTCGTAATGCCGACAAAGATTGTCGGATATATCGGCAATAAAATTGACGGTACAATGTCGAAAACGATTGCGTACGCCGCGTTGCGCGGTTGCAAATCCGCTTTTATGGCGAAAATCGGAGGTTGACGCATGCACGAACAAAACAAGCCGCAAAAACCGCACAATAACCCGTACGGGCGCGAAATCCGTTGTCCGATACATAAACGATTGATCGGGCGTTACGACGCCCGCCACGGCGTAACAAATACGACGTTTTTTTGCCCGCAATGCGGGAAAGAATACACGTTTACGATTGCCGCCGAAAAATTTTGACGTAAAAATCGGCGAAACGGTTGACATTGTACCCCGTTTTGAGTACAATAAAAGCAAATTAAATATTCGTATCGCCACCGCGTCGCGGTGTGTGCGTCGCAATTTTGATAATTGCCGCCCCGTTTGGGCGTGTACGCCGTCGGTATTAGTGATTGTATCCACCGCGTCGCGGTGTGTGCGCCACTTTTGAAACAACAAAAGCAAGTGCGCCGATATTAACGAGTATTACTCTCGTTTCTATCGGCGCACTTTTTATTTTCCGAAAAGGAGGTCAACGTCGATTTGGGAACTACAAAAAACGCAATTCACAATTTGCTCGGTTGGGATCGCGTGGGAAATAGACACAGTCAAATTGTAAACGCAAACAACGTATTATTTTCCTCGTTCGGTACGGAAATTACGGCGTCGGAAATCGTTAAAACGGCAATCCACCGCGTCGCCGAGGAAATATCGAAATGCTCGTTAAAATCAGTCGTCGAAAAAAACGATCCGCGACGCGTTACGGTTTGCGACGACAGTATAAACGCCGTATTTTCGGGGCGCGTAAACAAACTTTGCGGCTTGAAAGATTTTTTATATAAAATCGTTTACTTGCTACTCGTCAATCGGAATTGTTTTATTTATTGGGCGTACGACGAAGTACCGATCAAAGGCACGGACAAAGTGCGCCGCGTTACGCGCGGATTTTACCCGATCGAAAACGCAAACGTCCGCCTCTATTACCTTGACGGGGAATTGCGGACGGAATTATCGACGACCGCGGGCGGCGGCATTGTGCTTGATTTGCCCTATTCGGATTTAATCCACATACGAAACGGATACGGCGCAAACGCTTTCCTCGGCGGAAACGCAAGCGGGCGCGCCGATTTCCGCGAAATCCTCGGCAATTTGCAAACGTTACACGTTATCAAAGAGGCGATCCCGAAATCGTTAGAGGCGTCGTTGTCGTTAAAAGGCGTATTGACGTTGAAAACCGTTGCGGACGCGGACAAACGCGAAGTAAAGCGCGAAACGTTCGAGGATCACTTATTCAACAGCCGATACGGGATCGTTGCGACGGATTACGAGTCGGATTTTCAACCGATAAACATACAAACGCAAGATATACCGTCGAATGTTTTATCGTTTATCCGCGACGAGATTTTGTCGCCGTTCGGCGTTTCCTTGCCGATATACCTCGGCAAATATACCGACGAAGATTATACGGCGTTTTGGCAAACGGCATGCGAGGGGATAACGCTTGCGATAACGGACGCTTTCCGTATCGTGCTATTTACCCCGCATGAAATCAAATACGGACACAAAATAAAGTGTTATGACAAAATCGCGCAATCGCTTTCGTTTGCGCGCCGTCAAGAAATCGCCGAAATGACAAAAGAGGACGCGTTGTTATCGCGCGACGAACGCCGCGAATTGTTGGGATACGACCCCGACGGACAGCCGACCCGCGTATCGTTAAACTATATCGACGTTGACCTCGCAAACAAATATCAATCCGCCGCAATACAGCAAGGCAAAAAACCGACGGCAAATCCCGCCGACAACAAGGAGGAAACCGAATAATGCCCGATACTTTAACCCGTACGATCGCGCCGATACTTATACGCCGCGCGACGCCCGACGGACAAACCGCACAAATCGAGCCGTTGAAAGGAATAATCGAGGGTCGCCCGATTGTTTATGAACAGCAAACCGCAATCGGCGATTACTTTTACGAGGAAATCGCCCGCGGCGCACTCGACGGCGCGGATTTGTCCGATATAAAATTCATGATTAACCATAACGACGGAATGATCCCGCTTGCTCGTCATAGGCGCGGCAAACGCTCGTCAATGGATATAGAAATCGACGCCGACGGTTTGAAAATAAAAACAACCCTCGACGTCGAAAACAACGCAACCGCCCGCGAATTATGCTCGGCGGTTACGCGCGGCGATATTGAGGATATGTCGTTCGCGTTCGGTATCATGGTATCGGGCGAAGAATGGCGCGACCTCGACAAAGATATGCCGACGCGTCGAATTACCAAAATATCAAGAGTTTGCGAAATATCCGCCGTAAACGACGGCGCGTATCCGCAAACCGAGATATGCGCCCGCTCCACTTCCCCGTTGGATAACGAAAAAAGCGCGTTGGACAACGCGCGGGCGGCGGCGTTGGATAACGCAAAGCGCGGACAAAACGACGGGTCGCAAGCGTCGTTGAAACTTGCGAAAGAAAAATTTTTATTTTTGGAGGGTATCAAAAACCTATGAAAGAGAAACTCAAAAACTTGCAAGAACGCCGCGCCGCATGTTTGGCGGAGATCGACAAACCCGAAACGGACGAAAAGCGTTTTGCCGAACTTCGCGGCGAAATCGCAAAGATCGACTTTTCGATCGAAGAAACGAAACGCGCAATCGCGGACGAAGAACACGAAGAAGAACTCCGCGCGGCGAGAACGCCGAACGGGTCGCCCGAAACGGACGCCGAAAAGCGCGGGAAAGAGATCACGATTTTTAACGGCGTAAGCGTCGGCGATACCGCCGAACTTTCCAAACCCGACACGTTGCGTTTTGCAAAATCGGCACTCGGAAAACAAGTGCGCTCGAAGTTGCAAAACGTCAAAATCGACCTCACGAAGAACGAAAAACGCGCGCTCGGTGTTGCGATCACGACGTCGGCGACGGAATACAAAGCACCCACGGAGGGCGCGGACGGCGTCAATAACGGCGGTATTTTTATCCCGCAAAACGTCCTCTATGACCTTTTGGAAATGGACGCGCCCGACAGTCCTTTCCTCCGCGACGTCGGCGCAACGTATATCAAAGGCGCGTTGATTTTCCCGTACGTCGCCGAGGCAAACAACGGAACGTCGCGCGGCAAAAAGGAAGCGGAAAAATCCGACGACCGCTCTATCAAGTGGGATAAATTGTCGCTTGCACAAGGCAATTACCCGCTTACGATCGAGGTAACAATGGAAATTCTCGCAATGACCGACGAGGAATTTGCGGAATACCTCCTCGCCGATTTGGGTAACGAAGTCAATTTGTTGCTCGGCGACGAGGTGTTGTACGGAACGGGCAAGGACGATCGTATCGAGGGCGTTACCGTCGGCGCAATCAAAGGCGACGCATACGCCGCGGGCAGCGCGGCTCTCGCTATCAAAGCGGGTTTGCTTGCGCTTTCTAAACGCGCAAGAAAGGGCGCGAAAATCTATGTTTCCCGCTCCCTTTCGCTTGACCTCGCTTTCGAGAAAGACGAAAACGGGCGTTATATTTTCCCGATTTACAACAACGACGGGATTACGTCGATTGCGACTATTCCGACCGAAGTTGAGGAGGGTTTGAACGACGGCGATTTCATTATCGGCAACGCGAAAAACTACAAACTCAACTTTACGAAACCGACGGAAATTTACGCCGAGGTACACGGCAAAACGCGCGTTATCGAATACACCGCCCACCTCATGGTTGCGGGCAAAGCCGCGCCGAAAAAGTTTTATTACGGCAAGCAGTCGGCAACCACTCCCGCGAAACCCGACGAGGGCGGTAACGGCTAATTAACAACGGTTTTGATTGCGGGTTGCGGTCGAAAACCGACGCGCAACGGCGAACGTTAAAGGAGGTCAACCGTGCAAAACGAAGTTGATAAAATTCTCTATAAAATGGGTTACTTCGGTTGCGACCTGCAAAAAAAACAAGAAGTACAAGACTCTATCGCCGCGGCGACCGAGTTTATGCGCGATAGCGGCGTACCCGACGACAAGTTGAGTTGCGCCCGCGCGTACTCGGTAAAAGCGTTGTGGGCGGACGGCGTTGATAAAGGCATACCGATTAAAGAACTTATCGCGCCCGACGGAATGATCGTTGCGCTTATCGCGCAAATGCGGGATTGACTATGTCGGATCAAAGAATAAAAACAAAACGTACGCTCGTAAAATTCGGCGTACAAAAGACAACGCAAATCGCGGGCAAAGGCGCGTCCACGTCATGGGAAATTATCAAAGTACCGATCGGCACGGACGACAACGGCGACCCGATAATGTCGGATTGTTTTTATTGCGAGTGGGTCGGCAGTTACGGGGCGGCGGCTATTCAACAGCAAGCCGACGGCGTAAAGCGATCCGCCCGCGTACGCTTACCGTACGTCAAGGCGGTTTACGACGCATTGATAACGAAAGGCACCCGCATATACCTTTACGGCAAAACGGACGCGGCGCATACGTTCGTACTTGCGTCGGACGCGGACGACTACCTCGAACAACATAAATTTATCGAGTTTCAAGTCAAGCATTACGGAGGGAAATAATGGACGTAAACGAAATCGTACAAGAAATCCTCGACCGTGTGTTGTTGCCGTTCGGCGTGGTATCCCACGATACGCGCCACGTCAAGATCGACAATATCGACGGTAGCGACGTACCCGTCAATCATGACGAATACGTCGTTTACCGCGTTTTGTCAAATCGCCCGCGCGGATACGGCGACGGCGCGCAAACCCTTTCCCGCGTGTACGTGGACGTAAATTATTACTACACATACGAAAAGACGGACGCGCGCGTCAAAGCCGTTAAAAGCCGCTTGCAAGCCGTCAAACGCGAAATTTTACGCGACGCGCATTTTCGCATTGCAAACGATATAACCGATACGCCCGACGTTGATAATCCGTACCGCGGATTGAACGTCGAATTTGCATATATCGGGAGTGTTGACAATGGGTAAAGGTATCACGACAAGCCGTTTGCCGCTCGATAAACTCCCCGACGCCCTATCCGAAATATTGACGGACGCCGTACGCGCAAATTTCGACGCACGGCAAGAGGCAATACAAGCGGGCGCGGAAGTTTTCAAATCGGCGGTCGAACAAGCGACGCCGAAAGACACGGGCGGCATGGCGGAGTCGTGGGAAATCAAAACAAAATACAAAGATCGCCGTTATGTCGGAAATACAAAAACCGTCAGCGGCGGCGGGAAAGAAAATATCCCGCTTTCAAACGTGTTGGAGTATTCCGACAATCCGCATAACGGATTTATTCGTCAATGTTTCGACGCCACGGAGTCGCAAATATTCGACGCAATCAAAAAATCACTTCAAAATCGGAGGTAAAAAACAATGACACAAGCAAAGGCGGCGGCAACGCCCGCAAAAAATTTGATCCGTTTCAATATTCAAAACATGAAATACGCTTTCCCCACCGCGGACGGCGAATTTTCGGCTTTTGAGTCGTTGGGAACGGCAAAGAAACTCGCGCTCGAAGTGGACGCGTCCGACAAACAAATCTACGGCGACGGCGAATGTATTATTTACTACAACAACGAAAAAGGCAAGACGGGAACGGCGACCCTCAATATGATTTGCGACGCGTACGAAATCGCATGCGGGCGCAAAATGAAATTGGCGGTCGGACTTGCCGATATTAAGCCGACGAAAAACGTATCGCATGTTATCTATTACGAAATTTGCGAAATGAACGGCGACAACGAAATTACCGTCGCAAAAGGTATGTTATTCGGCGTCAAATCGACGCGCCCCTCGGAAAGTTACGATCAAACGACCGACGATATTAACGAGTCGTCGTTCGATTTGCCGCTTATTATCAAAGGCACTCCCCTTTTGGACACCGACGGTAGCGAATACAAGGACGCGAAAGGTAACAAAATTACCGTTTGGAACGTACTCGTTACGCCCGATATGGCGGGTTACGAAACTTTCGGCGATAAAGTCGAACTCCCGAAAAAGGGAACGGACGCGGAAATACCCGCGGAATAATCGGAGGGCAATATCATGATTAAAACAAAAATTCCCGTACAAGACAAAGAAATCAACGCGGAAAATAAACTCGTTGTCGACGAACGCGAAATCGAAGTGAAAATCGACACGTCGTTATTTGCCGAGGAACGTTGGGAACAAAACTTCCCCCACAATGCAAAAAACGAAACCCTTTTTGCGTACGTCGAGCGTATCAAAACCGCGGGGCTTATGGAAAGCAAAGCGCAAATCCTTTCCAACCTCAAAGCGTTGTATTGTTTTATGGAAAGCGACGCGATCCCCGATTTCAAATCGTTTTTGCAAATGTTTGACCTTGCCGACGCCGAGTATTTGACGCGCCTTGTCGATAAAATCAAATTCGTTTTTGAAATCGCGTTGTCAACGGCAACGGCAAACGCAAAAAACTAATCGCGCACGGTCAAGAATTTGAGCGGTTGTTGGCAATCTATAAAAGACTCGACCCCGCCCCCGCCGACAACACGGCGGCAAAATTGACCGTGCCGCGATATATCGCAATCGCGCAAAAATGCGTCGAACTCAAAATCCCCGACGTGTTTATTACGCGGTCGCACTTTAACGACCTTTACGTGCTTATCATGTCGATTGATATTGCGAATTTGAAACACGCAATACGGCAAATACGCAAAATGCGGTCGAAACAAAAAAATCAAAACGTCCGCGACGTTTCGGCGGCGGACGCAATCAAAATTCTTAAAGGAGGCTAACACATGGCGAACACCATACGCGGATTAACCGTTGAAATAAGCGCGGACGCGTCGAGTTTCAATAAAGAAATGTCGCAAATGCGGAAAGCGGCGCAGTCGTTGCAATCCGAATTAAACGCCTTGCAAAAAAGCCTCGATTTGGAATTTGACGCAAGCAAACTCGCGCGGGCGCAAAAGGTCGCGCAAGACGCGATCGACCAAACGGCGGCAAATGCGGACGTATTGCGCCGCCGTTTGTCGTATTTGGAAGAAAGCGGGAACGTCAACACCGATCAATACCGCAAATTACAAACCGAACTCGCGCAAACCGAATTGAAAGGACAGCAGTTGCAAAAGCAACTCGAAAAATTAAACACGTTAAAGTTTGATAAACTGTCCTCGCAAATTACGGGCGTCGGCGACAAGATTACGGGCGCAGGGCGCGCCCTTGCGCCCTTTTCGGCGGCGGCGGGCGGCGCGGTTACGGCGGCGGGCGCGCTCGGCGTTAAAGCCGCGGCAACGGGCGCGCAAATCGACGATCTATCTTTGCGCCTCGGCATATCCGCCGAAAAAGTACAAGAATATCAATACGTTACGGCGCAATGCGGCGTCGAATGGGGCGTCTTTGAAAAAGCACTCATTAAGGCGCGCGCCGCGATTGTCGATCTTTCCGCGGGTACGATCAACAACGCGTCAAAGGCGTTGCAATCGCTCGGATTGCGTATAGAAGATTTCGACAGCAAAGAGGCAATGTTTGACGGCATTATCGACGCCCTCGCGGGCATGGAAGATAAAACGTTGCAAACGGCGTATGCAAACGAAATTTTCGGCGACAAAATCGCAAATCAAATGTTGCCGTTTTTGAACGCGGGCGCGGACGCAATCAATCAATTTAAGTCGGAATTTGCAACAATCGCCCCTCTTACGAACGAGCAAGTATCCGCCCTCGCCACGCTTGACGACACGTTGTTTTTGGTTAAAGAGTCGATCAAAAATGCTGCGTTACAACTCGGGGCGTCGTTTGCCCCGCTTATCAAAAATATTGCGGACTCGATACAAAATAACCTCGTGCCGAAATTACAAAAGTTGGCGGCGTGGTTTAATTCGTTGTCGCTTTCGCAACAACAATTCGCATTAAAAGCGTTACTCGTCGTCGCCGCGCTTGCCCCGCTTACAATGGGCGTCGGTAAACTCGTCGGCGCGATCGGAAATATCGTAAAAATCATACCGTCATTACAAGCGGGATTGTCGGCACTTGCGGCAAACCCGATCGTGCTTATAATCGCCGCGGTCGCCGCGATTTTGATAATCCTTTATACGCAATGCGAGGCGTTTCGGGAGTCGATAAATAATCTAATATCAATGATCGGCGGCGCGTTGCAACCCGTCCTCGACGTCGTCATGGGTCTTTTACAATCCATTATGGATTTGTTATCCCCTATCCTCGAAATTATCGGCGGAATATTGGCAACGGTTATCAACCTCGTTATATCAGCGTTGCAACCGTTTTTCGATATGTTGACAATGATTTTTAATCTATTGACGCCCCTTTTGCAAGTGGCGTTGATCCCGTTAAAAATCGTATTGACGGCGTTACAAGTGCCGTTGCAAATCCTCGGACAGTTGCTCGGTTGGCTTGCCCCGCTTTTTCAAATTTTCGGAAATATCGTATCAAAGATTTTCGGCGGCGTGGTAAAGATAATCAATATCGTTTTGGGCGTTATCGAGGACGCCGTAAACTTCGTTATCGGAATAATAAACGGCTTGATCGACGGCGTAAACGCCGCCCTCGGTTGGCTTGGCGTACATATCGACCGTATCGCCGACGTCAAATTGCGAATTGATACGTCGGAAATCGAAAGCATGGACGACGTCAACGCGATTATTGACTCCACCCCTCCCGATACGTCGGGCGCGGGTACGGGCGGCGGCACGGTGTACGACGGCGGCGGCACGACGGGATCGTACGGCGACGTTTACAATTACGACAACAGCACGACGAACAAGACGCAAAATATAACCGTCAAAATCGAAAATTACGCCGCGGAGGTCGATACCGACGAACTCGTGCGGAAACTCAATGTAAAACTTGCGGAGGCTATGTGATTATGCGTCGATTTATTTTGCACACTTACGACAAATCGAAATCGTTTGATCTAAACGGCGAAAACGCCCTCGCAACCGAGCCGTCGGGTTTGGGCAATACCTTTTCGTTGAACTACAAGGAAAGCGAAAAGGGAAAGCATTTAACGAACGTTACGCCCGAATTTGAGCCGATTAAACTTTCGATTTATTTCAACATGGACGGGTCGAACGGATACGGCAATTACAAAAGTTTACTTTTGTTTTTGGCGGCATGCGGCACGTCGCCGTTTCTTTTCGAGTACAACGACGGCGTAACGGATAAATATTGCGACGTCGTTTTGCAATCCGCGCCGAAATCGGAAATCAACGAGGACGGTTTGTTTGTCGAAGATTTCACGTTTGAACGTCAAACGTTTTGGTACGAGCGCGTCGAGGAGTCTTTCGCATTAAAGACAACCCGCGCCGAGGAAACGAAATTTCCCCTCCGCTTTCCGTTCGGGTTTGCGGGGTTTGTATTCAAATCGAAATACAAGGTATCGAACACGTTTTTTATGGACGCGCCGATTACGGTTAGAATTTCGGGCGATATTGCGGAAAATATCCGTCTTTTCATTATGACGCTCGACGACAAAATCGTATCGGAAATTGCGCTCTCGACAAACAATGCCGAGGGTACGGAAATTTTGATCGAGCCGACGAACAAAAAAATAATTGTTTCGGACGCGTCGGGCGAACATAACGGATACGGATTGACCGATAAAACAAAGCAATCGTTTTTGTACTTGCCGCAAGGCGAGTATTATATCGGGTCGAACATGACAGCCGACGACGACGGCGCGATCGAAATGTCAATCAAACGGTATCTATTCGATTAAGGAGGCGGCGGGCGTGTATATCGCACTTTACGACGAAAACAAAACGCATATTACAAACGTTGACAACGCGACGTACGATTTAACGACCCGCGTTTACGACAACGACTCGTTTACCGCCGAGGGCGTTTGCGACGTCGATATAAACGACGCAAAAATCGCCGTACTATGCGACGACGCGGGCAATTACGAGTACGCGTGTTTTGCGGACGAAATAAAACCCGAATACAACAAACGGAACGTCAAGGGTTTGGATTTCAAAACGCTATGGGATACCGAAATTTTACTCGATTATACGCCCGACGGCAGTTTTGACGGGCGGTTGTCGAAAATCTTTGACAAGGTGGCGGCGTTGGTATTTGATCGCACGGACGCGGCAATCCGTAAAATCCCCGTCGAAGTGATTATCCCGACCGATAACACGGACACGACCGAAACGTACGGCAGTTATGCGGGAACGTATCAAACCGTCAATGCGTACAAATTTTTGAAATGCTACCTCAAATATTACGAGTACAACATATCGACGCGGTACGACGTGGCGGCGGGTAAAATCGTTTTTGCGTTCGTCAAGTGCAACGACGCCGTGGCAATCAATTTAAGCGACTTTATACACGAGTTGACCACAACTTCGACGACGACAAATAAAGCGGTTGCAACTATCAAATACAACGTCGAAACGCCCGAAACGGACGCGGACGGAAATATCATTTACACCGACACGCAAAAGACGGACGACGACGGAAACCCCGTTTACAACGACGACGGATCGCCCGCGTACATACCAAAATACAAGCCTCGTCCGCCCACCCTTGCAACCGTCTATTATTACCGCGACAAAGATAATAATATCGTGCAGTCGGACGCGGCGGGCAATATCGCGGGGCGATTGTATCCCGTAAAGGCAAAAATATTCGAGTCGGAGTATTTAGCCGACGCGCAATTTTCCGCCGTAAACGAACTCGCAAACGCTCGATACGTTGACAATATTATCATTGACAACAATATCACGATTGACCCGCTCGATTTCGCGGCGTACCGCCTTTATACGAAAGTCGCCCTCTATTACGACGGCAAGTTATATAAGACGTTACCCATTAGCGAAAAAATAACAACGCTCGATCGCGGCGGCAAAAATACAAAAATAAAACTCGGTTTCAAGAAAATTCTTTTGACCGAAATAATCAAGGGTTAGGAGGCAATTTATGATAAAACCCGTAACGTTTCAAGGGCAATTCAATTTCAACGCGAATTTATACGCATTAGAAATAAAATCGCGTTTTATCGACCAAAACAACGCGCACGGTTATTATACGGGTTACGGCGACGAACTCGCCGCAACAATCGTCGGTGGCAACAAAATTCAAATCGGCACGGGTGCGTTTGTGGTATGCGGGCGCATGTCGGAGGTTACGGCGGCGGAAATCGTACAACCGCAAATATTCGACGGTTTCAAAGGTTACGTCCTTGCCCGTATTGAAACTTTCCACCCCGCCGACGAGGGCAACACGACAATTATTGCAAAGGTACAAACGTCGTGGGAGGCGTTAAACCGCGAACTCGAACAAAACGACGTTTACGCGTCCACCGCCGACAATGTCAACACGGCGTACGAACTCCCGATTTATTCGTTTGAAATAAACGGTACGCAAATTACAAACCTCGTCAAACTTATAAAACCCGTATGTGATTACGCGACGATTAAAACGATCGTCGATAACGCCCTCGCGACGGCACAATCGGCGGTATCCACCGCAAACGGCGCGGTATCCACCGCAAACGCGGCAAATGCGAAATCCGACAACGCCGTATCGACGGCGAACACCGCAAACGGAAAATCGGACGCGGCGGTCGCAACGGCAAATCAAGCCGCAACGGACGCGGCGGAGGCTCTTTCCACCGCAAACGGATTAAACGCGCAAATCGTATCCGCAAATCAAACGGCGGCGGGTGCAGTATCAACGGCGAACACGGCAAAAGCGGCGGCGGATAAAGCAACCGCGGACGTTGCCGACCTCGCCGAACAAATCGCCGAGGGGCAAGGTACGTCCGTTACGTTGAACGGCGTACCGCAAGCAACTTTCCCCGCCGACGATTTAATGCACGACGGCGACAAGGCGGCGGACGCCGACCATGCGGACGTTGCCGACACCGCGGACGAGGCGGATACGGCGCAAATGACGACGTATGCTTTTATGTCGCAAGAGGCGGAAAAAGCCGTCGGATATACCCGCGGCGGCGAAATAGACAAAACTTTCAAAAAAATATTTGCGGAATTATCCGCACTCAAAGGAGGCAATTAAAATGTTGCAATTTGAAAAAGCGAAAATTTACGGCGTCGATAAAGTCGGATCGTCCTCCCCCTCCGCCCTCGTTCGGACGGACGCGGCGGTCGGGTTAAATGTAACGGTCGGCGCAAGTGAAATCACGAGCGATTTTGACCGTTGTTATCCGTGGTCGGATATGCAAGAGGTAACGGACGAACACGGCAACGTGTTTATTAAAATTCCGAAGTTTTACGCGAAGATCACGAAGAACACGGACGGCACTTTCAAACACCAAATTTCGGGCGTTCGGTACGAGGGTTTTTCGACGTTGTTTATCGACGGCGCGGGCAACGAAATTGATTATATCCTCGTGGGTAAATATGAAGGTAGCGGCACGGCGTCGCGCATTTACTCGAAATCGGGCGCAACCGTACTCGTCAATATAACGCTCGGAAATTTCCGTACGGGTTGCAAGGCGAACGGCGCGGGGTATCAACAGTACGATTTTTTGATCGACTTGATTATCAAAGAATTGTGGCTCATTGAAATGAAAACGACGGACTCGCAATCCGTCATGAAAGGATTTACCGCGTCGAGCAATTCGGCGGCAATCACAACGGGGCATACCGACACCGTGAAAACCCCGTCGGGATCGGAGGTCAGCAATACCGACGGTCAACATGCTTGTAAATATCGTGGTATCGAGAATTTGTGGGGCAACGTGTATAAATGGTGCGACGGAATATCGTTTTCGTCCGAAAAGGTTTACGTTTGTTACGACCCGACACAATACGCGGACGGTAAAACAACGTCGCCGTACGTTTATCAAGGAAACCGCACAACGTCGAGCGGAAATATAACCAAAATCGAGCCTCTCGGTCGCCACCCGCTTATACAGTACGCAACCGCGGGGAGCGGCTACACGTTTACGACGTACTATTGCGACCCCTCGTATTCGGGGGGATCGGCTTTGTACGTCGGCGGGTTTTGGATCAGCGGCGCGAGCGCGGGTTTGTGGTCTTGGGGCGGGGACTATTCGCCGTCGAACGCGTTCCCGCTCCTCGGCGGTCGTCTTTGTTACAAACCTCTTTGAGGGGGTTTACGGGGGAAACTTCCCCCGTTATAATGCGCGCATAGCGTAACGAGCAAAATTTAATAATCAATCGAGGGGTATGCAATCCGAAACGGTCGAGGCTTTGAACGTCGGCGGGAATTGGAACAACGACGCGAACGCGGGTTTGTGGAATTGGAACGGGAACAATTCGCCGTCGAACGCGAACCCGAACCTCGGCGGTCGTATTGGTTGCATGGTAAGTCTTTTAAGGGATTGCATATCGCCGCGACCACTCGGTCAAAAATTGCCGATAAAGAGTGCGGTTTAGTAGGGCGCAAGCATTGAAACACCGTAAGGCGCAACAAAGACTCTTTGAAAGGAAACAATGAAACGTATCGGATATTTATACGAAAAAATTATTTCGATTGATAATTTAATTTTGGCGGTACACAACGCGACGAAAAACAAGAAACACCGCCGCGGGATCGTCAAAGACGCCCACGACAACCCCGAAGAATACGCGCGCCGTGTACAACGGATACTCGAACGTGGGATCACGTTTTCCCCGCCCCGCATGAAAACGCGACGGGAGCATAACAAGATACGCAATATCAAAGTACCTCGATTTTTCCCCGATCAAATCGTGCATTGGGCGTTAATGCAAGTCATAAACCCGATAATCAATCGCGGCATGTATCAGTATTGTTGCGGGTCGGTCGAGGGTCGAGGCACAAAGGCGGCGCGGAAAGCGATTGACAAATTTATCAAAAACGATCCGCGTATCAAGTACGTTTACAAAGCGGATATACACCATTTTTTCGAGTCGGTCGATATTGAGTTATTAAAACAAAAATTCCGTCGCGTCATAAAGGACGCAAAGGTTTTGAAACTCATTGACGATATACTCGATAACGGCGGGTCGGGATTGCCGATCGGATATTATACGTCGCAAGGTTTTTCAAATTTTTACTTGCAAACGTTCGACCACACCGTCAAAGAAAAATTACATATCAAACATTATGTGCGGTACGCGGACGATATAGTTTTCCTCGACCGCAACAAAAGAAAATTGCACAAAGCGCACGTCGCCCTCGGAAACGTGTTGCGCCGCGGGAAATTGCGGATAAAAGACGATTGGCAAATATGGCGGTACGGATCGCGCCCGATTGATTTTGTCGGGTATCGGTTTTATAAAGGGTTTACCCTCCTCCGCAAACATATTTTTTACAGTTTGACCCGCGCCGTTCGGAAGATACAACGTTTCGGATTGCGTTTGCGTCAATGCTTGCGGTTTATATCCTATATCGCCCGCGCAAAAGTTATCAATTTTAAGAAATATTATATCGAGCGCATAAAACCGATCGTATCGAAAGGACGCGCGCAAAAAATCGTATCACTACACGCCCGCACGATTGCCGCCGCGGTGTGTTGATAAAAAAATATTCGGAGGTAAAATTCTATGGCAAACAAAAAAAAGGTTTTCAGCAAAGCGGAGTGGTTAAAATCCGCAAACGCCGACCTCGCCGCGGGCGTGTTGACGGAACGCGAAATCGCCGACGCATGCGCGATTTGGGTTGACGCCCTCGACGGCAAGACGGCGGACGAAATCGCCGCGGGCGGCGGCATGACGCTCCGCGACGATTGGTTTATCGAAGTCGGCGACGACGGAGGAGGCGACGCATGACAAGTGTTGAAATTATCGCCCTCGTGATTAGCATTATCGGCGCGGTATCGGCGATATGTGCGATCGTTGCGTTTTTTATCAATCGCGGCAAGGATAAATACGAACGCGGCGACGCCGACGGCAGTATGCGCGGCGATATAAAGTACATGCGAAACAGCGTTGACGATATGCGGCTCGACGTTAAAGAGGTTGCCCGCAAGCAAGACGCCCTCGGCGAACGTTTAATCCGCGTCGAGGAAAGCACGAAATCGGCGCACAAACGAATTGACACACTCGAAAAGGAAATACACCGAACGGAGGACAATTAAAACATGGAAACATTACTCGAATTTTTCAAAAATTACGGCTTGCCGATAACGATAATCGCCGTTGTTGGGATCGTGGTACTCGGCATATTAAAGTATTGCAATCTATTTAAGAAAATCGCCGAAAATAAACGGCATTACATATATTTTGCAATATCGGTCGGGTTGTCGGTGCTTGCGACGATAATTTATTTACTTATCGTCAAACAGTTTACGGCGGGTTACGTCGTGGCGATCGCGCTTGCGATATACGCGTTAAATCAAACATTTTATAACATTTTCAAAATAACGCCGATCAATGAACTTGCGCGAAAATTACTCGACTTTATCGTTTCGCTTTTTAAGCGCAAAAACGGCGTCGAAACGCCCGCAACCGCCGCGCCCGACAAACAACCCGACGACGGTACGGAAACCGCCCACACCGCGGAAACGCCGCCCGATACGGACGCGGAAAACAAATAATTTAATAACACGAAAACGCCCCGCGATTTGCGAGGCGTTTTATTTGTACATGCGCTTTTATTCGGCGGTTGACTCCCCCGTTATTTCGATATTGCAACCGAAATTTTGACCGTCGCCCCCGCCCGTTATGTCGGCGATTATACCGTCAAGGACGAAACCCTCGTCAAATGCGGTCAACAATTCCCATGCGAGATCGGAATTGATACGCCCGACGCGGGCGCGCGTCCGACTGTTTATTATGTCGGTGCTTTCGGGATAATCGGCGGTCGGTTTGTGCTTGATTAAAAGCGGATCGCCGACCTTGCTTTTTTGTATGTGCGTTTGGCAGTCGCCGAACGTAACGCCGACGGCTTTCGTATGGAACGGGAAAACAATATCGCCGCGGATTATACGCGCCGACGGTTGCGCGGGTGCGCCGTCCTCAATCGCCTTTATTTGCGCCCGCAAATCGGCTTGACGGGCGTTATTCTCGGCGATCGCGTTATTTATCGCCGCGCGCTGTTTGTCGGTTTCCGACGGCGTACGGGCGGCGGATTTTGCGTCGCGCTCCGCTTTCGTTTCGCGGCGGCGGGCAATTACCGCAAACACCGTAAAGACGACACCGACGGCAAGCAATAACAGCACGACGACGGCTTGCCACGCTTGCATATTTTCGCCATTTTCCCCGATTGATCCGCTTATCACACCCGCAAAGATTACGAGCGGCAACCACGCCGCAACCGCGATAACGATACGGATTGACCGTTTAAGATTGTAAAACCATTTCATGATTAAAAGCCTCCTCCGCTTTTGATTTCTTTTTCGATTTGATACGCAAAATGTAAGACCTCGGTTTTTTCACGGATACCGAAACCCGAAACCACCTTTAATAATTCGAGATCGAGTGCGGATAAACCGTCGCTCATGTCGCCCGCGATCGCGGTATTATGCGAGTTATTGTTTCCGATAATTTGTTGCAAGGGTGCGGCGGGCGCGCCCCGCGGCTCGTTGCCCGTTATAAGATAATCGAGCGACACGCCGAAATATTCCGCAAGTTTCGGATAATACGACGCCGATATGTCGTGTTTGCCTTTGTACCACTCCGAAACCGTCGTCGCCCGAACGCCCAAAAACCGCGCAATATCACTTTGACGTTTCTTTTGTTGCTTGGCAAGGTCGATTATTCGCTCCGCAATCGTCATAATAAAAAAATCCTCCTCGTACGATTTTTTCGGAAACCGCAACAAGAAAGATTGACATTATCGACGCGTCGGTATATAATAGACGTAAGGTTATCGACCTATCGAGAAAAACGGGGGTCGGTATCCGTTAGCCGCGTGATATTGGCAAATTCCTTGCCGTGGTATAGTGATTGTCGCAAATCTATTATACTAAACGATCGGGAAAAAGTCAACGAGCGCGGCTATAAATTTATGTCGAACTTATCGGCATGACGAAAAACGCCCCCACCACGGGAGCGTTTTTTTCGCAAAAAAGTTAAAAATTTTTTTGAAAAAATGCGTAAAAAGTGTTGACATATCATAGTAACTATGATATAATATAGATACAAGGTTGAGGAAAACGGAAACCTTGAAAAAAACAAAAGGAGGTGCGCGATATGGATAACATAACAAAAGCCTTGCAAGACTTGGCAAACGCGATCGAAAATCAAACAGCCGTCCAAAGCGTAAAGATTACGATAACGTTAAAAGCATAAGCAAGCAAGGCAACCAAACCCGACGATAAATAATCGTCGATAGGCAGAGCGGGCGGGAAACCGCCCCTCGTAAGTCCTATTATAGCACAATGCGGCAAGGGTTGTCAACCCACACAAAACGAAAATAGGAGGTAAAAAATGAAAACTTGCAAAATTATGTCTATGGAACAATCAAAAAATTGCCCCGAAATGCGGCATTATAAAATTTTGTATCGTGGACGCGAATATCACGAAACGACCGATCTTTTTGACGCGCCCGTGTACGAAGTCGGAGCGACCTATAATTGCGAAACATACAAGGATAAACACGGCGGTTTGCATGTCGCAGTTTATGGCAAAAAAAATTAACGGAGGTATATTATGATTATCGAAAAAAACGGAAAGATTTACACGGCGAAAGAAAATAAATCGTCGTGGACGGTATCCGCGGCGGTGGATCGCGTTACGGTTTCGGTTAAAGTGCCGAAAGACGATTGCCCCACTTTCGACGCGTTAAAAGCGTATGTCGCCGCAAGCAATTTATTTTAAGGAGGTGCGGCATGGAACGGAGCGAGGCGCAAAAAGCCGCCGACAAAAAATATGCGGCAAAAATCAACGGAAAATATAAACCGTTTATCGTAAACTTGACACCCGACGAACTCGCCGAAATTGACGCGATAATCGCCTCGTCGGGCATGAAAAAAGCCGAGTTTTTGCGTTGGGCGGTCGGCGAATTGAAAAAGAAAAACGAAAACAAATAATCGGGCGGCGGGCAATCGAAAAATTTATCGGTTGCCCGTTTTTCTATTCTACGGAGGCAAAATATGAAAGGAATAAAATACACGGCACACGAAAAAGAAAAGGCAATCAAATTGTGGCTTGCCGACGGCGTGGACGTTTTCAAAGTGGCAAAAAAATTCAAATGCACAATTCAAAGCCTTTATCGGTGGCGGCGGCAATACGACGGCACGACGGACAGTTTGAAAAACAAATCGAGCCGCCCGCACACACCCCACCCGAACGCCCACACGGACGCGGAGGCGGCGCAAATCGCCGAGGTTTTGAAATCATGCGACGGCATAAGTTACGCCGAGGTTTTGGGCGTCATGCGGACGAAATACGCGTACTCCCGAACGTATGGCGGTATGTATCGTTTTATAATGAAACACAAACTCCGCCCCGCGCGCGAAAATAAAAACTATATCGCGCAACCGTACGATACGCCGCAAATGCTCGGCGTAAAATGGCAAATGGACGTCAAATATATTCCCTTTGAGTGCGGACGCGGTATTTATCGAACGGAAAGACTCTATCAATATACCATGATCGACGAGGCGACGCGGGAACGGTTTTTATATCCGTACAAAGAAAAATCGGGATTTTCGACCGTCGATTTTATAAAACGCGCAATCGTGCATTTTGGATATTTGCCGCACATTATACAAACGGATAACGGAACGGAATTTACAAACCCGCGCGGAACGGGCGAGGGCAAAATCCACGCCGTCGATAAACTATTAAACCGACTCGGCGTTTATCATAAATTGATACGCGTTTACACGCCGCGGCATAACGGAAAGGTGGAACGATCCCACCGCTCCGATCAAGAGGGCTTTTATAATTATTTGACGTTTAAGACGTTCGACGAATTACTCGAAAAAATGCAAGCGTGGAACGTTCGATATAATAATCGCCCGCACTCGTCTTTACGCGACAAGCACGGGCGGCGGTCGTGGATTACCCCACTCGACAAACGCGCCGAATATTTGGAAGAATTAAAAGCAACCGCGGGCGGCGGGTATCAAATCCGATTTTTGAAATCCCGCGCGTCATAGTGCAACCGACAACCGAACGACGACGCCGTAACGCGTCCACCGCCGCGGACGCGGGTTTTCGTGCGCCCTTTTCGCTGTTTTATGCCACCGTGCCGCCCGCTCGACCCCTCTTTTGCTTGATTTTTTCGCCGTTTTTTGGTATGATAAATAAAAATAAATAATTTTCATTGAAAATCATTAAAAAACGCTTGACAAAATAACAGTACATAATTGACCAAGGCTTTGATAAGCCGCTCAATGAGTACACAGCGAAAGATATTAAGGACTTCTTATTTGCTATAGACAAAACGAGAAAACGCCAAATTATTCAAGGAATGCTCAATAACATTTTCAAATACGCGGTGTCAGAATCGCTCTTGTCGGTAAACCCCTGCACCGCCATTGAAAAAATGGTGCATGATACGAATGTAGGCACGTCCTTTTCATTCGTTGAGCAAGCGCGGTATTTTAAAAGGCTTTTTGCGGACGAGAAAATCAGTTACCAACTTAAATGCTATTATATTTTCACATATTTGGTCGGCAGTCGAAGAAATGAGGGGCTTGACGTTATTTTTTCGGGCGCGGATATGGAAGAAAAGCTCTTAAAGGTCAACGGTACCAAAACCGACGGATCGCTTAGACAAATTCCTTTATTCCCGTTTGTTGAAAAACTGCTCTCCACTCTTACCCCCAACAAAAAAGGCCGCTACTTCCCTTTCACCGAGCGGATCGCAGACGGCGTGTTTAGTAATTTTATGAAAGAACTGGGAATGGACCATAAACTTCACGACTTGCGCCACTCGTTCGGTACTATTCAAATCTGCTGCAACAAAATAGACGTTAAAACTGTTTCGCTTTGGATGGGGCATTCCAACATTGAAACCACTGTAAATAATCAATATGGACACACAATAATAAACAATATAATCAAAGCAGTCA
>CAJUPX010000010.1 GCA_910588685.1 uncultured Christensenellaceae bacterium
TTGCCTATTGCATATGGGGAATGGGACAAGTAAAAATAGAGTATGATATAACTTCGTATCTACCATCGAATACCGATACGAAGCAAGCCCTCGATATTATGGAAGAGGAATTTGTAACGTTCGGCACGACGAAAATTATGCTACGCAATATCTCTTTTGAGGACGCGCTTGTCTTGCACGACGAGATTGAACAGCTTGACGGTGTAAAGAGCTTCGACTTCCACAATACCGAAGATTATTATAAACAGTCCTGTGCGCTTTTCAATATTACGTTTGACGGCGATGCAGACGACGAATTATCCGTAGCCGCCTATAATAAAACGTTGGAGATTCTCGACGGATATGATTTACTCGTTTCGGCTTCTTTGACAGATACATATGCCGAAGAGTTACAGCACGACGTTAATTTCGTTCTGATACTTGCGATTGTAATTATTATTGCCGTTCTTGCTTTTACCACGAAAAGCTTCGGGGAAATACCCGTATTTATTCTTACGTTCGGCGTAGCGGCTTTACTCAATATGGGAACGAATTATTGGTTGGGTACTATTTCGTTTATATCCAATTCCGTCTGCGTAATTTTACAGCTTGCGCTTGCCATCGACTATGCCATTATTCTCTGCCACAGATTTTCGGAAGAAAAGGCAAACGGGCTGTCGCCGAAGGAAGCTATGGCTGCGGCACTTGCAAAGGCTATTCCCGAAATAGCCGGTTCGTCCTTGACGACGATTGCGGGACTTCTTGCACTCACGACAATGGCTTTGGGGCTTGGCGCCGATTTGGGTATCGTGCTTGCAAAAAGCATTATTTGCAGTATGATTACCGTCTTCTTGTTTATGCCGTGCATAACGCTTTATTTCAGTAAAGCAATCGATAAAACCGCACATAAAAGCTTCGTCCCCAAAATTTCGGCTGTCGGCAAATTCGACGTCAAACTTCGTTACGTCATTCCTGCGGTATTTTTGGTCACAGTCATCGTATGCGGTTATTTTTCCTTTCAGACGGAGTACGTTTATTCGACGGGAAGTATCGATACTTCCCGCCCTTCGGCAACGCAGATAGCCCAGCGCGAAACGGAAGCCGTATTCGGTTATTCAAACCAGCTTGCGGTTCTCGTACCCAAAGGCGATTACAATTTGGAAAAGCGCGTTATAGATACCGTAAGCACCCACGAAGAAGTAAAGGAAGCGATAGGAATTTCAAACGTGGAAATTACCGCCAACGGTACAACGCATTATCTTACCGACAGACTTAATTACAGACAGTTTGCGCTGCTCCTCGGTACGGACGACTCAACCGCCGCGAGCATTTACCGAGCGTATGCTTATTTTTCGCAGAGCGACAGTCAGGACGGTGTTTCGGAAGTGGCACTGTTTGAAGCAAATAAAGATATTTATACCGCTTCCATTCTCGATATCTGCGACTGTGCTTTCGGGCATGACGATTTCATTTCGGCATTTTTAAACGGCAATGACGATTTACTTGATACCTACGAAACGTTACGCGATACGATTAACGACGCCGAAGCACAGCTTATAGGAACTAATTACACGCGCGTTCTGTTTATTCTGGATAGCGATATAGAGAGTAAGCAGACTTTCGCTATGATTGAAAATATGCGTGAAGAAGTAAAAGCCTTTTGTCCGCAAGCGATATTTGCCGGCGATTCTATGAGCTCTTACGATTTGGATAAATCGTTCAGTACCGATAATTTGAAAGTCAGTATTTTAACGGTGCTTTTTGTGTTCGTCATACTTATGTTTACGTTCCGTTCGTGGGGTACTCCTATACCGCTTACCGCAACCATTCAGGGCGCAATTTTTATCAATTTCAGTATCAGCGCGTTTGCAGGAACAAACCTGTTCTTCTTCGTATATCTGATAGTCAGTGCGATACAGATGGGCGCAACTATCGACTACGCAATCGTAATAACCAACCGCTATCAGGAGCTGAAACAGACGACGGACAAAAAGACGGCGGTAATAGAATCGCTCAATCAATCTTTTCCCACGATATTAACGTCAGGCTCTATTCTTGCAATAGCGGGCTTCTTAATCGGTGGAGTCGTCGGCGATCCGCTGATTGCAACGTTAGGCTCGTGCTTGGGGCGCGGAGTTCTTATTTCGATAGCCAGCGTAATGCTCGTTCTGCCCGCGCTTTTAATGATATTTGATAAATGGTTGGATAAAACCAAATTCAAACCGAGAAAAAAGTTACAGCTGCCGCGCAGAAATAAACCGGCGAACGCTCAATCCGATACGGTGAACGGGGAGGTCAACAATGTACAGTAAAATCAGAAAATTAAGTTTGGTAACGGCACTTTGCTTATTTGCGGTGAGCCTATCGGGTGCAACCGTAATGCTTGCGTCTGCGGAAGAGCAAAATTATTATGTTTGCTTTTCAAATCAAAACTATTCCGTGCGCAACGCAAATAAAATGGAATACGCCGAAAACGAATACGTATTGAAAAACGTAGCACTTTCTTCTGCCGTTGATTTTTATGTTACGGACAATTCCGGTATGCGTTGGTATGCGCGGGATAACGCCCCTTTGAAGGTTGAAGAAACACAAATTCTCGATTATAACGTCTTGTTTTCACCAACTACAACTTACGAAAACGGCAGTCATATTTCTTACCGTTTTTACGAACCAGACACGTATTCCGTAAGTGTTGACGGCACGCCATTGCAGTTATCGTATAACCCCTATCACACGGCTTACGATTTGTATTACATATCTTCTGTAGAGCTTTCTGCGAATACAACCGTATCTTTTAACGGTGAAACCCATACAGTTACCGAAAGCGGCTTTTACAGAATTCTGTTTACACCCGAAAAGACAGTAAACGGGAACAAATATCTGTTTGACGAAAACGGTAATTACGGAAGTGGCGACGATTATAAGTATTCGGTATATATCGAAGATGCTCCACAGTATTACGCCGTATTCGAGAACGTAACGGCTCAAGAAGGTGATACGCAAATCAACGGCAAGTCTGCTTTCTTGCTTACGCGTTATGAGAACAACGTGGCGACGGCTGAATACCGTTCGGCAGAAGTTTTTGCACCCGAACGTGATTATGGGATTAAATACAGAATTTATGAACTTAACGTAGACGGCTCGTTCAGATTAATAGACGACGACAATAACGAGGACACCGAAATATCTAAAATTACCGTAAGCGATACGGGTTGGTATTGCCTTTCCCTGACGGACGTCGGCGAAAACTATCATTCCGCTTTCGTTTTTGAGAAAAAGAATTTCGGAGATTGGTATCTTGCAGGTGAATTCAACGGTTACTGTTTCGATAAAAACGGTAATATCGATTTGTCCGGCAGCTATAAATTTACCGAAATCGAGAACGACGACGAAGATTACAATGAGGATTACCCCCAATATATAGCCTATCTAACGGTAAATGAAAGCGACTTGAAGGGCGGCTCGGTTGAATTTTATATAACCGACGGCAAGACGAAGTTCAAGGACGGCGGCGACTATATTGAAATAAGTATTGCGGGCACTTACAAAATTATATGTTCGGACGAGCACAACTACGGCAGGGGAAGAAATTTCCGCTATGTACTCCAAGACGAAAACAAGGACTCTACCGAATTATTGATAGGCTCTGCCGACGAGTTTATTGCGTTTGCCAAAAACTGTTCTAAGTCGGCAGATTATTCCGTAAACCTGAAAGTGTACTTAACTTCCGATATTGATTTTTCCGGAAAAGATTTTGTACCCGTAGGCACGTTTTCGGGAACGTTCTACGGCGGCTATCACAAACTTAAAAACGTGGTTTATACCGATGTCGATAGTTCGGCTTGCGTGTTTAAGACTTTAACGCATACTGCAACCGTTGAAAGGCTTACCGCCCAAAATATCACGTTGGGCGGCAAGAATACGGAAATTGCGGGAATTGTAGGCACGAACTACGGGAAAGTTTACGGCGTCAGCGTATCGGGTAAAATAACGGGTAAAAATAACGTCGGCGGAGTGGTTGCCGTAAACGGCAGAAGCGACACCGAAACAGGCAATTCAAGTGATACCGTAAATAAAGCAACAATAGAAAACTGCAAAAGCCTTGCTTCCGTTACGGGTGAAACTTTTGTCGGCGGCGTTTGCGGGCGCAATACGGGCAATATTTCTTCCTGTGAAAATTCAGGTACCGTCAACGGAAACAAGACGTATTCCTCTTCAATCGTTTCCGAAGTCGGGGGCGTTGCCGGTTACAGCTTCGGAAAGATTTACGACTGTGTGAACACGGGGAAAATCGAAGGCGGCAATTCCAGCCAATACGTCGGCGGTATCGCAGGCCTTTGCGTGGGGGAAGTTTATTTTTCAATCAATCGCGGCAACGTTTCCGCAGATAAATATGCGGGCGGTATCGTCGGCTTCTACGGCTTGCGTCAAAGCGAAAGCTCGTCAAACGGAATTATCGGCGGCACAGGCAATAATACACAAGACACGTTGGGCAATTATAATATCTTGAATTACAATACAAATTACGGCGACGTTTGCGCAAATTCTTACGTCGGCGGCGTTGTCGGTAATGTATCTGCATTGAGTAACACGGCTGTTTCTTCCCGCGTTCTCAAAATTTATAACTGCGCATCCGTCGGCAATCTCGAAGCTGATGCAGGCTCGTACGTCGGTGGAATTGCAGGGAATGCCGTAGGTAGCCGCATTCAAAGCTGTCTGTCGTCGGGAACGATACAGGCAAAAGGTATGAACGGCGGAAAGTACGTCGGAGGTATCGTAGGTTACGGCGGAGACGTCTCCTATTCTATGAGTTCGGCAACGCTCAAAGGAGCGGATTATATCGGCGGTATTGCGGGATATGCTTCGTCTGCGGTTATCGGCTGCTATACGAACGTTGTACTGTTGCCGTCCACCGACGCCGAGTATATTGGCGGAATTGCAGGGTATGCTTCCAATTATAACGTTGCAACAAACGAGTTCACGGATATTACGGGCAATTACTATATCGGAACGCTCGGCGGAATATGCGGAACCGATTATGCGGCTTTGTTTGACAATGCGGCGGTATCCATTTCAAGCGACGCGCTTTCTTCTGTCGGAACGCTTTCACCCGTTCTTTGCGAAGAGTTTAGCCGTGAATATTGGCAAGGCGGAAAAGACGTGCCTTCTTATCCCATATTAAGAAATTTCGGGCAAGCGGAGGAAAGTTCGGAATTCGATGACGAAGACTTGTTTAATAAGCTGTTTGATAAAAACGCGGAATTATTTGCTACGATTTCGCATAACGCTTCCGAAGTAACTTATACTGTTACTTTTATGGAATGGAATAAAGACAACGGCGACTTGTACGATGACGGACTGTTACAAAAAGACAATTTCGATATTGTATCGGTTGTCAGGGTAGCAAAAGGTGAAAACGCCCAAATTCCCGCTTTGATATTTGCGCAATTGAACGGTAACGGTAAGTACGTTTACGAAGGCAGCGAGGCAAGATATTTCGTTTGTTTCCCGACGGTGGAAAACGTAAACGATAATCTTACGGTGTATGCGGAATACCGTGAAATCGTAACTTCTTTGTCTGATTCCGAAAACCGTATATTTGCCGAAAGCGAGTTCGTCAAGGGAACGGAAATAGAACTTGTTAAAATCGGAGAATACTATACCGTAAAATTCACGCTTGACGGTGAAGAGATAACCGTACAGAATATTACTTTGAAATATTTTGTCGGGGATAATGCCGAAAATTTCAACGTTTCGGACGCCGAAGGACAGCTAATTGACTATTCCGTTTCAGGTAAGTACGTTAGCTTTGATTTTACAAGCGAAAACTATTTTACGGTAATCGAACAATCCCACGCCCTTCCGTTTTGGGCTTGGTTATTAATCGGAATCGGCGGAACAGTTGCTGTTGCCGGCTTAACCGTTTTAACGGTTTATCTTATAAAAAAGAAAGTTAAAAATAAAAAGGCTAAAAAAGTATAAATAAAGTTCATAGCAAAAAGCCACTTATTTGTGATTTGAGAATATATAAAAAATCCCACACGCAATTGCGTATGGGATTTTTTGATTAACTCTAACTTGCCTTATACGGTGTATTCATATAAAATTTAGTGTTTTTCCAAATTCCCTATGAAATACACCGTTTAACGGTGTTTTTTGTTTAATAAATATTTCAGGCGTTCTTTGTCCTTGAAATTTTTACGTTGTCCGTCTTGCGGTTTCTGAGCTCTTTAACGGGGTGTTCGCTGTCCTGGTAGCGGAAATCCTCGCCGAGGCGGTCAATGGCTTTTGCAATAACCAGGTGCGACGCGTTGCGCTCGGGGTCGCCCGACATATAACGCTGATAATCGAAATATCTGTGATTGTCCGGCAATTTTTTAATATCTTTGTAATCGTGTTTAACGGTGTTGTCGGCAGTAAGCTTAACGGTGTTTGAAAGTACTTTGCGGATATATTCTTTATTTCCGCCGAGTTTTAACAGCTGAGGAAATTCGCCGTCGCCGCAAACGCTCTCAAACGACTTCTTTTCAAACTTTTTCAAAAGCTTAACGGCGGTTTTAAGGTGCGAAACCTCCATTTTGAAATGCTCGTTCCATATCTTTTTGATATAATCTACGCTTTCGTCCTGCATAGCCGAGTAGTAGAGCCAGCATTCGCAGTATTCGTGCATAACCCATTGTTCAAGCCAGGAAAGGTTGGGGTCTTTAAGGCTTTCGTACTGTGTAACGTGCGCTTCCTCTATCATCGCAATTTCGGCGTAAAGCTTTCTGCCGAGGTCGTTTTTATACCACTGCGCAATGTTCATATAGTAATTCATTGTCTGCTGTTCAGCCGCAGTAATGGTGCTTGCAACAAGCTTGGAATAAAGGTTTGCCTTTTCGGCTACCATATGCGGAACAAGGTCGTCCGCGGGATAGCGGTGTTCGGCAACGGTAGGGCGGCCGGGCATAATTTCCGTATATTTTCCTACAAGCTCGGAAGCGTCCTCGCCCTTATCGGTCATAAGCAGGTTTGCAAAACGGTAGAGGTGGTCAAAATCCTCTAAAAGCGCAAAATTCAGAGCTTCGATATTAGTCTTGTCCGTGTCGTGCTGCGCTAAAACCGCCGTTAAATCTATTGCAAGCTGCTCGTAACCTATAGTTGTTTCAAGAATGCTCTCGTTAATGGGCTTCAAACAGCTTATACGTTTTTGCTGCTGCTGTTCCTGACGGCGCACAACGGCAAGAGCGGCGCGTATTTCGGGCTCCGCGCAATGTCGTGCAAAGTTGTGCATAAACCATTGCGATTCAAACTCGGTTCCGTTCATAAGTATAACGCGCGTCTTCGTATAAGGCGAGGTCTTCATCTTATTATAGCTTTTGGGATACATTTTCTTTAAAGGTAAAAAGTTGTTTTCAATTGATTTACATTTTTCTTTTATAGGGTTCATAATCGTCCTCCATAAAAGTTCTTGTCAACTTAAAATAAAAAAATACCTGCTATAAATAAAAAACCACCCGAAACAGGTGTATTTGACAGGAGTCTGTTGTTTTCCGTAAGCAGGAGCCCTCGGCGGGGAGTCGTTGCAAAGCTCCTCGCACGGACTGCGGGGACTATGCATAGTACTACTCCAACAGAAAAACCACCCTAAGGGTGGTTTTTCTGTTGGAGCAGGTGACGGGAGTCGGACCCGCCGAAATCAGCTTGGGAAGCTGACGCCATACCGATAGGCGACACCTGCTTAATATTTTACGCGTTAATATTATGTTAATCTCGCAATTAATATATCATATTCTTTATAAAAAGAAAAGCATAATAACGCGTTTAATTAAAAATTTTAGTTTAAATTAATAAAGCGAGCACAGGAAGCGTAAAAATTGAACAAAGCGCGCCTAAAAGCACGGTATTTGCCGCCGTCGCCTGCCCTTCTCCCAAAAGTTCCGCATAGTTCTGAACGAGCGAAGCCACCGGGCAGGCGCACATTACGTACATACACAGCATAAGCTCTTTGTCAACTTGCAAAAGGTACAGCACGCCGAGTACAAAAAGAGGAAAAACTATCTGGTTTACCGCTACAGAAAAATACTGTAAAGGACTTGTAAACAGATTTTTAACTTTTATAGTCGCAAGCCGCATACCCATAATGAGCATACACATAGGCGTGGTCATTTTTCCTAAAATATTTATTATATTTTCAAGCTGTCCTAAAAACTGTCCGTTGACCGCCGAAATTTTAAATCCGGTTATAAAAAACGGCAGGGCGACAAGTACGCTTAGCGTAGCGGGATTAAAAACAACCGTTTTTAAATTTATATACTTTTTATCGTGAGTAATTATTGCCGATATCAGCGTCCAGCCGAGCAGATTCATCGACAGAAAGTACATCATAGAATAAGCCGCAACGTTAGGCGACGCGGGGAACAGCGCTTCGAGTATGGGTACGCCCAAAAACGAACAGTTTGACAGCGTTGTGGCAATAATAGTTATTCTATACTTTATATCGTTTGATTTTTTGCGGAATATCAAACTGAAAAAACCTAAAAAAATCAGCTGTACAACCGTAATAATTACAAAAAATATTATAAGATTGATGCCGAGTTCTTTGCTGAAATCGGCTTTGTTAAAGGAATAAACTGTCAGCGCCGGTTGGCATACAAACATAAGGACTTTGGAAAAAGAAGCTATATTATCGGGTTTAATAGCTTTTACCTTAACTAAAATATAGCCGGGCACCGCAGTCAGAAGCATAATGCTTATCATTATCAAAGTAGTTAAAAACGCTTGCATAGTCTAATTATATCATTTAGATATAGTAACTGCAATTCTTTAAGTTGACTTTTTTAAATAGATTTAGTAGTATAATAAACGAGAAATAAGTGTAACGGAGTCACATATGGAACAAAAAGAAAAAAACGGCGTTAAAAAGCGCTTTTTGTCCAATCAGGGTCAGCTTGTAATGTTGATCGGTATTGTCGTGTGCGTTGTTATCTGCGTGCTTATGTTCAGCTTTTTGGGCGTACATATGCGCAACAGCAGTAATACGGCAGTCGATTATATCGGCGAAAATACAATGCGGGAAGCCAGCTATCAGTATACGCAGCGTTTTGAAGCGGTAATGGACCAACGCATTAAAATGGTTCAGGCGCTTGCGGAGGACTACGGCTCAACAAATACCGAAGAAGAGCGTGAACAACTTGAAAACAGCGCCAAAGCCCGCGGTTTCAACTATCTTGCTTTTTTGTACGTCAATGAAGATAATATTACCGACCCCAGGGACGGAAGAACTATGGACTGGATACTCGGCGATTTTACCGCAACCGATTTTGTTCCGTTCAGAAAGTCGATTTTGGAAGGCAAAGAAAAAATTGCAGTCGGCAGGCAAATTACCGAAAGAGACTCCGAAAACAATATAATTTCTTACGGCGAGGACATAGTAATGTGTTCTGTACCGGCATACGAACATATTATGCCTAACACCGGCGGTAAAAAGAGTATGGCGCTTGTTGCGGGTTTTTCAAACGACGATTTTATAGATATGCTCAATATCAATCCCGAAGATAAGAGCAGCACGTCGGGCTATATAATCCGTAACGACGTGCTTGAGAACGGCGAAACAAACAGCCTTGTTTTAAAACGCGCCGAAGACGCCGAATATATGAGTTTGTCCGCTTTGCTTAAAAATGAGTTCAACGACATAGATAATTCTATCGATGTAATTTTAAATGAACTCAACCAGAGCATAAAAAATAAACAGGTTTATTCAAATATAATCCATATCGAAGACCGGCACATCCATATGTACTGTAATGCGTTAAAAAAATCCGAATGGTATCTCGTAACGCTTACAAACAATTCGGAATTGAACGAGGTAATCGGGTCTTTGAACGGCAGGCTTGTTACTATGACGGTAGTATCTGTTTTAACAAGCGTTGTTCTGCTTGTCGTAATATTTATAATTTATAATTATTTCAACAAAAAAACTTTATCGCAGCTTGAAAGCGCGCGAGAGGAAGCTATAAACGCAAATAAAGCTAAAAGCGAATTTCTCTCAAATATGTCGCACGATATCCGTACTCCTATGAATGCTATCGTAGGTATGACGGCTATTGCAACTGCAAATTTAAACAATCGTCAGCAGGTGCAGGATTGTTTAAAAAAGATTACACTATCGAGTAAACATCTCTTAGGGCTTATAAACGACGTGCTCGATATGTCAAAAATCGAAAGCGGAAAGATGACTCTGAATATGGAGTGCATTTCTCTGCGCGAGATAATGGACGGAATTGCGACTATAGTGCAGCCGCAGATGAAGATAAAAGAACAGAAATTCGATATGTATATCCACGATATACAGACCGAAAACGTTTACTGCGACAGCGTCCGTTTAAACCAGGTGCTTTTAAATCTTTTGTCCAACGCCATTAAATTTACTCCGGAGCACGGAAAAATTGAAGTTGCGATGCATCAGGAAAATTCTCCTGTCAAAGAAAATTTTGTGCGCAACCACATAATAGTATCGGATAACGGTATAGGAATGACTCCCGAATTTAAGGCTAAAATTTTTGAGTCGTTCACCCGCGAGGACAGCGCCCGCGTTCACAAAACCGAGGGTACCGGACTCGGTATGACTATTACCAAATACATTATTGACGCAATGAAAGGGTCGATAGAGGTTGAGAGCGAGCTTGGCAAAGGTACGCAGTTCCATATAATTCTTGATCTCGAAAAGGCGGAAGCAACCGAAGAGGAAATGATATTACCGGACTGGCATATGCTTGTTGTTGACGATGACGAGCAGCTTTGCCGTTCTACAGTTGCCGCGCTGAAATCAATAGGTATTAAAGGCGACTGGACTCTGTCGGGAGAAGACGCTGTTAAAAAGGCGGTAAAGGCGCACGACACGCATAAGCAGTACGATATAATTTTGCTTGACTGGAAACTGCCCGGAATAGACGGGCTTGAAACCGCACGCCAAATCCGTAAAAACCTCGGCGATGAAATCCCTATTCTTTTAATTTCGGCATACGACTGTGCGGAAATTGAAAAGCAGGCTCAATCTGCCGGAATCAGCGGGTTTATATCCAAACCGCTTTTCAAATCAACGCTGTTTTACGGACTTCGTAAATTTGTACAGGGCAGTGAAGAATGCGTTAAGGAAAGCGAGCAGAAAGCAAAAAATGCAAATATTGC
Organism: uncultured Christensenellaceae bacterium; assembly: GCA_910588685.1. Taxonomy (GTDB): domain Bacteria; phylum Bacillota; class Clostridia; order Christensenellales; family Borkfalkiaceae; genus Coproplasma. The sequence goes on from CAJUPX010000010.1 coordinate 11,149, forward strand.
CGGCGCGCACATATTACTTGCCGAGGATAACGACCTCAACTGGGAAATTGCCGAGATGTTGTTAGAAGATGCCGGAATGCAGGTGGAGAGGGCGGAAAACGGTAAAATATGCGTTGATATGCTGCAAAATTCCCCTGCCGGAACGTATGACGCGATTTTAATGGATATACGTATGCCTGTAATGACAGGATACGAGGCAACGGTAGCTATCCGCGCCCTCGAGCATCCTGACAAAGGATTACCCATTATTGCAATGACCGCCGACGCATTTGCGGACGATATGAAAAAGTGCCTTGAATGCGGTATGAACGCACATATCCCCAAACCTATCGATATGGACGTGCTAAAAGCAACATTATCTAAATTTATAAATAAAAAATAATTTAAATGTTATAAAACGGAGCTGACTTATGTCAACTCCGTTTTTACTTTTAAAAATATAAATATATTTGCTATAATTCAAATTTAAAATCGTAATTTTTATCAATTAAAATATAATTCAGTCCGTATTTTTTACAAAATTGCCGTTAAAAAATACGGCACTTGCTGTATAAGAAAAAGAACTAACCTGAACGGTTAATTCTTTGATATTTGCAGTATAGCGGTATAATCTAAAACAAATTTTAGTGATAAGAGATATGGGCAACAATCCCGTTATTTATAAGAATTTGAAAATCTTTATAATATGACCACAAAAAATAGCCCCCTTTATCAACTTGACTGTAAAGATACATTTTTGTGGTTTCGTCAATTTGTTCAATTTTTTTGGGCTTTCCCAATATCTCAAGCATATCCGTTTCGGACATTCCTGTGTAAATATCGTTTAATTGTTCAGGCGGTTTTTTGCTGAAATGCACTGCCGGAACAAGTATTAAAATATCACAGTTATTGCAATTATACTTACAACTAAATATAACACCCAATCCATAAAAGTTATCTCTATGTATATATTATCGCTTGAGCCGATATACCAATTTACGGGAGATAAAAAGAATATAAAAAATATTATTCATATTTTTCTATTCGGCATTGTTCATAGACTTTTTTACCTATAATCGTTATTGCCTGTTTAGGACATTTTGAAAAACAACGATAACACATAGTACATTTATCATTAAAAACTATTTTATTATCGTTAAGCCGTATATTTAGCATAGGGCATATAGAAACACATAATCCGCAGGCGATACATTTTGAGTAATCTATTGTTATTCCGCTATAATAATATTTTGTTTTTTTGCGGAAATACAGTCTTTGTCCGAATAAGCCGGCTAATCTGCAGGCAAAACTTAAACCGCTTTTGGGATATTTATTTAATTGAATTTTTTTAACGGCTTTATCTATTTTTTCATTAGCTTTTTTAACGACTTTACGATTATTTTGCAAAGACTTTTTTAAAACCTTAACGTCACCTATGCAATCCGGCATTTTAATATGTAAACCGCCTAAAACTTCCGCGCCGTACTTTTTAAAAAGTCTTGCGGCACAACCCGCGCCGTCGCCGCTGAACAGCCTCATTGTGGCTATTATAAAGATTTTTTTACCTTTCCAAATTGAAAAATTATCATTAATAAAATCTCTAACGATTTTAGGTAAATCGGAATAATAAACGGGATAAGCAAAAATAATTTCTTTATTATTTTTTATATTATATAGAGCTGTTTTGTCCTCAATAGAATAACTTGATCCGTTACAGTCAAGTTGATGTAATAGATATTTCGCACAATGTTTTGTGTTGCCCGTGCCGCTGAAATATACGCAAATCATAATTTCCTGTATTATATCACTAACCTATGTGTTTTTCAATCAAATTATTATGGTTTAAATAAATTGCCCGGGTGAGGAATAGAAAAAGCACAAGGCATTATCCTTGTGCTTTTTCGTTAGTTGTATGCGATAAAGCCCGCGACACAGTTCACAAAAATGTATTCCGTTTTTAGGTGTTCAAACTTTAACGACACTGGTGGGAGGAGGTGGATTCGAACCACCGAAGTCGGAGACGTCAGATTTACAGTCTGATGCATTTGGCCACTCTGCAATCCGCCCATATTAAATTTTAAACCCCGACAGGCGGGGTAAGTAGTGGAGCTGGTGATTGGAATCGAACCCACAACCTGCTGATTACAAATCAGCTGCTCTGCCAGTTGAGCTACACCAGCATAGCCGCCCGTTAGGGGTGGTGCCTTGGGGTGGAATCGAACCGCCGACATATGGATTTTCAGTCCACCGCTCTACCATCTGAGCTACCAAGGCGTAAACGCCTTGCGGCGTTTTTTAATTTGGCGACCCGAAACGGGCTCGAACCGTCGACCTCCAGCGTGACAGGCTGGCGCTCTAACCAACTGAGCTATCGGGCCGTATAAAACGGCAGACCGTGTTGATTTCTCTTACAAAAACGGCTTTGGTGGGCCTTCACGGACTCGAACCGCGGACCAATCGGTTATGAGCCGACCGCTCTAACCAACTGAGCTAAAGGCCCTTAAAAAGGTAGTTGCGCTGTCACAACGCTCAATTATAATAATATACCTAAAAAATTTTGTCAACACATTTTAATCCCATTTTAAATTTTTTTAAAAATATTTTTTTAATACGCCGATAAATTTTTATTTAATAACAAATCGACAAAACTTGGCAAAAAACTGCTCTATATTCCAAAATAATCTGCTTGTAATTTAGTATTATTTAAAAAAACTACGGAGAAAAAGTATGACGGTTACAGGTTATCTCAAAGACAAAATCTTATACATAAGCCTTTCCGGCGAGATGGATGAGTGTTCCGCGCACGAGGCAAGAGAAAAATGCGATAAATTAATTGAAAACAATTCCGCCGCCGACAAAATAATTATAAATTTGTCCGATGTAGCATTTATGGACTCTACGGGCATAGGATTTTTAATCGGCAGGTATAAAAAAGCTTCGCGGCTGAGTATTCCGCTCTACGTGGAAAAGCCTAATTTTGCCGCCGATAAAATTCTGAATATCAGCGGAATATATTCGCTCATACCAAAAGTATAAAAAGGACTGTAAAATGACGAAAAATTATTTAAAACTTCAATTTTATTCATATCCGCGCAACCAGGCGTTTGCAAGAGACGCTGTTGCGGCGTTCTGTGTAGAACTCAATCCTACTCTTGCCGAACTGTCCGACGTAAAAACCGCCGTTTCGGAAGCCGTAACAAACTGTACCGTACACGCGTACAGGGACGAGCCCGGATTAATTTCCGTGGAGTGTGAAACCGAGGACGGGAAACTACATATAAAAGTGACCGACAGCGGCAAGGGGATAGACGATATCGACCGAGCCGTTCAGCCGTTTTTTACTTCGGCGCCGTCGGATGAACGGTCGGGTATGGGGTTTACGATAATGCAGACCTTTATGGACGAGTTCAAGTTAGAGAGCAAGCGCGGTGAGGGAACGGTTGTTTATATGACTAAACGGTTTAAGACGGAAGTGGAGAATGCTTGACGTTCACGAAACGAACGAACTGATACGCAAAGCCAAAAGCGGCGACGCGGCGGCAAAAGAAAAACTCATTGTAGAAAATAATAATTTAATAAAGAGTATTGTCCGCAGATATCTCAATAAGGGAGTTGAATACGACGACTTATATCAGCTTGCGAGTATGGGGCTTTTAAAAGCTATTAACGGCTTTGACGAAAGCTTCAATGTTCGTTTTTCAACATATGCGGTGCCTATGATAGCAGGCGAGATAAAGCGGTTTATGCGTGACGACGGCAGTATTAAAGTTTCCCGCGCAATAAAAGGAACGGCAAAACAGATAAACCTGTTCATTGAAAAATACTCCGCGGAGCACGGCTCGCAACCCTCGGTTAAAATTATTGCCGAGAATTTCAATATGCCGGAAAGCGAGGTAGTCTTTACTATGGGCTCTTCAAAAATGCCCGTATCCATTTACAATCGCAGCGAGTACAAGGACGAAAGCGGGCAGGAGCTGTTGGAAAAATTACCGGTTGAGGACAGGCAGGAGGAAATTTTAGAATCACTGCAACTCAAAGTCGCCATAGAAAAATTGCCCGAACGTGATAAAAAGGTAATTATTCTGCGGTACTTCCGTGATTTAACGCAGAGCGAAGTTGCCAATCTTCTCGGCGTATCACAGGTACAGGTTTCACGTATAGAAAACAGAATAATGGAAGCATTCCGTAACCAGCTTACAGGTTAGTAAACCGCCGCCTATCCCGCGGCGGTATTATATTATACTTAAAATTTATTTTCAGTTATAATCTTTGCCAAATAGTTTTATTTGTGGTATAATAAGCAAAAACGGAGGGGCAAAATGTTAAATCAAAAAAACGTTGAACTCGGAAAAGTGCGTTCAAGCATACGCGAACTGTTTGAATACGGCAAAAAACGCAAGGCGGAAATAGGGGAGGAAAAAGTATTTGATTTTTCAATAGGAAATCCCAGCGTTCCCGCCCCGCCCGAAGTCAGGAGTGCGCTTGCCGAGATAATCGAAAACACCGACCCTGTCGAACTGCACGGCTATACTTCGGCGCAGGGAAATTACGAAGTGAGAAAAATTCTTGCGGATTATACAAACAAACGCTTTAACACCTCGCTTAACGCCGACTGTTTTTATATGACTTGCGGCGCGGCGGCGTCGCTGACTATTGCGCTGAACGCGCTTTTAAACGACGGAGACGAAGTAATAGCGTTTACTCCGTTTTTTCCGGAGTACCGCGTATTCGTTGAAAATGCCGGCGGCAAATTTATTACAGCGGAAAGCGAAAACCGAACTTTCCAAATAAATTTTAAAAATCTTGAAAATTCTCTGACTGTAAAAACCAAAGCGGTAATAATTAATTCGCCCAACAATCCGAGCGGGGTTGTTTACGGTGCGGACGTTATAAAAAGGCTTTCGTACACGCTTGAAAACCATTATAATAAATGCGGCAACAGAGTTTATATAATTTGCGACGAGCCTTACAGGGAGCTTGTATACGACAGGCAGACAGAAGTGCCGTACATTATGAACTATTACCATTACAGCCTTGTATGTTATTCGTATTCTAAAAGTCTTTCGCTCCCGGGCGAGCGCATAGGCTATATTGCCGTGGACAGTCAAATGCCCGGGTTTTCCGACTTGTACGCCGCGGTATGCGGAGCAGGCAGGGCGTTGGGCTTTGTTTGCGCGCCAAATCTATTTCAGCGGCTCATAGCGCGGGTATACGATAAAACCTCGGATATATCGGTATATAAGAAAAACCGTGATTTGCTGTATGCTTCGCTTAAAGAATACGGCTTTGAGGCGGTTAAGCCCGACGGAGCGTTTTATATGTTCGTCAAATCGCCCGAACCGGACGCCGTTGCTTTTGCCGAGCGGGCTAAAAAGTACGAGCTTTTAATAGTCGCGGGCAACGATTTCGGCTGTAACGGATATGTGAGAATTTCCTATTGCGTCAACCCCGATATGCTCAGGCGCGCACTGCCCGCATTTAAAGCGCTTGCCGAAAGTTATAAATGATAATTGATTGACAACCGTGCCGTACGGTATTATAATAAAGCGGTACTAAGGAGGTTGATATGATAAACGAAAAAATAGCAAAACTTATTAACGAACAGGTGAATAAAGAGCTTTATTCCGGGTATCTTTATCTTGATTTTGCAAATTATTATGCAGACGAGGGCTTGGACGGCTTTGCGCATTGGTATGAAATTCAGGCGCAGGAAGAGCGCGACCACGCTATGATGATGAGGAGATATCTCATCGATAACGGCATACGCGTAACGTTTGATAAAATTGAAAAACCGGACAAGGTATTCAAAAACACAACCGACCCGTTGGAAGCGGGTTACGAACACGAAAAATACGTAACGTCGCTTATAAACAATATTTACGCCGAAGCTTTTGCAATAAAAGATTTTAAAACTATGCAGTTTTTGGACTGGTTTATAAAAGAGCAGGGCGAGGAAGAAAAGAATGCGGAAGATATGATAAAGAAAATGCAGCTTTTCGGACACGACGCAAAGGGCTTGTATTCTCTGAACCAGGAGTTGAACTCCAGAGTATATACGACCTCGACAACGGCTCCCGCAATGTAATTTAATAAAAATTACCGCCCGCACTTTTCAAGCGCGGGCGGAACTTTTGTTTGACATATTTAACTATTTACATTACAATATAAATAATGGTTATTCTGGGACTTGACCCGGGTCTTGCAACAATGGGCTACGGCGTTATAGAAAAACTTAAAAACGACAGCACAGTAACTTTGGACTACGGCGTGGTGCTAACGCCGAAGGACGAGAGTTTGCCCGTCCGACTTGCAATGCTTGAAGAGGGAATAAATAAAATCCTCGGTAAATATAAGCCCGAAGAAATAGCGGTTGAGGAACTGTTTTTCTCAAAAAACATTACGACAGGTATACCGGTCGCCCACGCCCGTGGAGTAATGCTGCTGACCTGTATAAAATACTGCGGAAGACTTTACGAATATACGCCTAACCAGATTAAGCAGGCGTTGACCGGTTACGGCAAAGCCGATAAAATCCAGATGCAGCGTACCGTAACGTCAATGCTCAGGCTTGATAAAATTCCGCGTCCCGACGACGCTGCCGACGCGCTCGCCGTTGCGCTGTGCCACGCGCATACTTCGCGTTTCGGCAAACTCTTCGGAATAAGATAAACGGAGTAAATAATGATAGGATATATAAAAGGAAAAATATTAAATTTAACGCCGGAAACGGCGCTCATAGAAACGGCGGCGGGAATAGGCTTTGAATTGCTTATTTCAAATTCGGCGTTTAGTTTGCTGTCAAATGCAAAAGAGGGCGCGTTATTTACCTATTTACAGTCGCGCGAGGACGGCGTTACGCTCTTCGGTTTTGCATCGCCCGAGGAAAAGGAGATGTTTATAAAGCTTATATCCGTTTCGGGCGTCGGCGCGAAAATGGGTATAACGATACTGTCGGCAATGAACGTAGCCGAACTTGCCGCCGCAATCGCAACAGGCGACGTAAAGCGGCTGACCTCCGTGAAAGGACTCGGCAAAAAAACCGCCGAACATCTTATTCTGGATCTCAGGGAAAAGGTTTCGCTAAACTCCTCGATTGCCGAACAATCGCCTGCTGCGGCGGAAGTTGTTTCTTCCCGCAAAGCCGACGAGGACGCAATCGTTGCGCTTATGACGCTCGGGTTCAGCCGTTCGGAGAGCGAAAAAGCGGTATCGCGCGCAAAACAGAACGGGGCAAAGGAAATAGAGGATATAATAAGACTTGCGCTGCAAGGTATGTAGGTAATTAAAATATGTTTTATGACGAAGACGAAGAGGGGTTCGGCGAAGACAGGCTTGTAAAAAGCACAAAAGGCGAATACGACGGAGAAGAAAACGTACTCCGCCCCAAAGCTTTAACCGATTACGTAGGTCAGAGCAAGGTTAAAGAAAATTTAAAAGTTTATATGAGCGCCGCAAAAACGCGCGGCGACGTTTTAGAGCACGTGCTCTTATACGGCGCGCCCGGCTTGGGTAAAACTACGCTTGCCCACATAATAGCCGGAGAAATGGGCGGTCAGTTAAAACTCACTTCCGCGCCTGCAATTGAGCGCGGAGGCGATTTGGCGGCAATACTCACCAACTTGAACGAGGGCGACGTGCTGTTTATAGACGAAATACACCGCCTTAACCACAGCGTGGAAGAAATTCTCTATTCGGCTATGGAGGATTACGCGCTCGACATAATAGTCGGTAAAGGACCGAGCGCGCGCAATATCCGTTTCGCGCTCAAAAAGTTCACTCTTATAGGTGCGACAACCCGCGCGGGAATGATAGCTAACCCTCTGCGCGACAGGTTCGGTATAATATGCAGGCTTGAAATGTATTCGCCCGCGGAGCTCAAAGAAATTGTTTTGCGCAGCGCGAAAGTACTCGGCGCGGAGATAGACGACGTCGCCGCGGCTGAAATTTCCAAACGCTCGCGGGGAACTCCGCGTATTGCAAACAGGCTGTTGAAACGCGTACGCGATTTTGCGACAATCAACGGAAATGCAACTATAACTTTAGACGACGCAAATTACGCGCTTAAACAGATGGAGATAGACGGGCTCGGTCTTGACGACGTTGACAGGTCGCTGCTCCGTGCAATGATAGAAAAATTCGACGGCAGACCGGTAGGCTTGGAAACGCTTGCCGCAACCATAAACGAGGACGCGGGCACAATCGAGGACGTGTACGAGCCGTATTTGTTGCAGCTCGGCTTTATTTCCCGCACGCCGAGGGGCAGAATGATACTTCGCGGCGGCTATAATCACCTCGGCTATAAAATAAGCGAAAAGCAAAAACAGCAGCTTTCGCTTTTCGACAAGGACGATAACGACTGATATGCAGTTTAAAAAAAGCGATTTTTATTATGATTTGCCGGAAGAGCTTATTGCGCAAACCCCTGCGGAGCCGCGCGACAGTTCGCGCCTTTTGGTTTATGACAGAGTTACCGGTAAAACAGAACACAGGATATTCAAAAACGTCGTTAAATATTTGCGCGCCGGCGACGTTCTTGTAGTCAATAATACAAAGGTATTGCCCGCAAGACTGTACGGCAGCACGCTAAACGGCGGCGCGGTTGAAGTATTACTGCTAAAAAGGCATAATATGGATACGTGGGAAGTGCTTGTAAAGCCCGGCAGGAAATGCACTGTCGGGAAAAAGATTATAATTTCGGACGAACTCTCTCTTGCGGTGGAGAGTATTACCTCTACGGGCGAACGCATTGTAAAATTTGAATATTCGGGTGTTTTTGAAGAAATTCTCGAACGCCTCGGTTCTATGCCGCTGCCGCCTTATATAAAGGAAAAATTAAAGGATGAAAGCAGGTACCAGACCGTTTATGCAAAATACGACGGGTCTGCGGCTGCACCCACCGCAGGGCTGCATTTCACGCCAGAACTTTTAAGCGAAATAAAATCTATGGGCGTTGAAATAGCAAGCGTGCTTTTGCACGTGGGGCTCGGCACTTTCCGTCCTGTCAAAGAGGATATAATAACCGACCATAAAATGCACTCGGAGTATTACGAGGTCCGCGCGGAGGCGGCGGAGATTATAAACCGCGCCAAGCGCGAAGGGCGCAGAATTATAGCCGTAGGAACAACTTCGGTGCGCACGCTTGAAAGCGTTGCGGACGAAAACGGTTTTTTAAAACCCTGCCGCGGCAATACTGAAATTTTTATTTATCCTCCTTACAAATTTAAGTGCGTTGATGCGCTTATAACTAACTTTCATTTACCTGAAAGCACGCTCATAATGCTTGTTGCGGCAATGACCGGCAGAGAGGAAATTTTAAACGTTTATAGGACGGCTGTGGAGGAGAGGTATCGATTTTTCTCCTTCGGAGACGCGATGATGGTCTTATAAGCGGCGCATCTCTTTGTCGCGCTTCGCTTTTTATCGGGTCACATACATCTGTGTATGCTCCCCTCAAAAAAGCTTGCGCTTCTCGACCTGCTTGCTTCTAAGCCAAGCAATCCTGTCTCCCGTAACAATGCGGGACGCGATGATGGTCTTATAACCGTCGAAATACGGCGTTGCACTGCGGCAACCCTCAGTCATTTACGCTAAGTAAACTGTTTCGGGTTTTCCTCGCGTGCCTTGTCTTTCTCGGTTCTGAGTCCCTTTCCCGTAATACAACGCGTTATATTTAAAGGTAATATTATGTCAAAATTTTTTTCGTATGAAATACAGCACGTAGACAAGCGCACCGGCGCAAGGGCAGGCGTTTTTCACACCCCGCACGGCGATATTTTAACTCCGGTATATATGCCCGTGGGCACTCAAGCCACAGTAAAGGGCGTTTATCCCCGCGATTTAAAAGAGGCGGGCTCGCAGATCATACTCTCTAATACCTATCATTTGTTTTTGCGTCCCGGCGACGAGCTCGTAAAAAAAGCGGGCGGTCTGCATAAATTTATGAACTGGGACCGTCCTATTTTAACTGACAGCGGCGGATTTCAGGTTTTTTCTTTGACAAAGCTGAATAAAATCAAAGAAGAAGGGGTATATTTTAATTCGCATATAGACGGAGCAAAACACCTTTTCACGCCCGAAAAGGTTATGTCCATAGAGGAAAACCTCGGCGCGGATATTATTATGCAGTTCGACCAGTGCAGCGAGTACGGCTATACGCACGACCGGGCGGAGGCGGCAATGAACAGAACAACGCGCTGGTTAGAGCGTTGCGCCGCCGTAAAAACGCGCGACGACCAGGCGCTTTTCCCCATAGTCCAGGGCAATATGTACGACGACCTCAGAATGGAAAGTCTGCGCCGTGCAAAACCCTATGCTGTTGACGGTATTGCGATCGGCGGGCTTTCCGTCGGCGAGCCAAAAAGCCGTATGTACGAAATACTCGATTTAATGCGTCCCGAAATGCCCGAAAACGTGCCCCGTTATCTTATGGGGGTGGGCAGTCCCGACTGCCTTATAGAGGGTGTAAAGCGCGGTGTGGATATGTTTGACTGCGTACTTGCAACGAGAATTGCGCGCAACGGCACTGCGTTTACCTCCGCGGGCAAAAAGGTTGTAAGAAACGCGGTTTATGCCGAGGACTTTACTCCGCTTGATTACAAGTGCGACTGTTATTGCTGTAAAAACTATACAAAAGCTTATTTGCGCCATCTCGTAAACGTAAACGAAATGCTTGCTTCTATGCTTTTGAGTCTGCACAACATAACTTATCTGCATAAACTTATGGCAGGTATGCGCGAGGCGATTTTTGCCGACAGCTTAACCGAGTACGCGCAGAGCGTTTATGCGGAAATGGGAAGTGAATGACGCGTGAAAGTTTGATGCAATTAGTAATTATGCTTAAAAAACGCTTGCCAAAGCCGTTTAAAAAAGCTATATTAAATATATATTAAATTTTTGGAGTGAAAAATGATTTCTAATTTACTTGCAGTCGATTTGCAAACGATGTTTATGCTTATTGTTTTTGTTATTCTTATTGCCGTAGTGATTGTTATGTACGTTATGGGCAATAAAAAGCGCAAGCAGCAGGAAAAAGAGGCGCAGGATTTAATCAACGCCGTAAAACCCGGCAACAAGGTTAAAACCATAGGCGGTATTTGCGGTATTGTTGTGGAAGTTGACGACGAGGAAAATACGTTCGTTCTGGAAACCGGCACGGTTGCAAGCGGTAAATGCTTTATCAAGTTCGACAAGCAGGCTATTTATCAGACAGACGCCGTAGCGGCTAAGGACGAGGCGAAAGCAGAAGAAAAAGCCGAAGAAACGGCGGAAACCGGAGAGCCTGCCGTTACTGCTGAAACAGTTGTAGAAGAAAAACCTGAAGAAAAGTAAGACGGTATCAAAATCCCCTATATAGGGGATTTTTTATTTACCGGGTCTGTTATAATTGCATAATCCTACCGCATAAAATAGAGCGGAGGTATGTTATGAAAAACGATATATTAAGCGTAGTAAAGGCGGTAGTGGCGGCAATACTTTTTTCTCTTGTATTTGTTCTGTTGTTCACCGTTATAATTCAGTTGTTTAATTTGCCTATGAACGTGGTAAAGCCGGTAAACCAGGTATTCAAAATACTCGCTATCGCCGCGGGGGGCTTGCTGTTTCTGCGCGGCAGCAAAGGACTGATAAAAGGCGTAATATACGGCGTTATTGCAGTTGTGTGTACATATTTTTTATTCGCGCTTATTTCAGGCGGGATTGCGTTCTCGGTTAAATTTCTTCTGGAACTGCTGATAGGTGCGGTAGCGGGCGGAATTTCGGGCATAATGGCGGTTAATATCAAAAAAAACGTATAAATTGCTTGCCTTTTAAAATATGTTATTTTATAATATAGATAATATAAAATCCAAGGAGACGCTAAAATGATAAAGACCGTTGCTAAGCCCGCGGACAGAAAGGTTACGGGTTGCGGAGAGTGCAGAAGCACCTGCCAGTCCGCTTGCAAAACAAGTTGCACCGTAGGCAATCAGAGCTGCGAAAGAATTACAAGAGAACAAAATCCCGAAAAAATAAAGTAATTTAAGGAGCAGATTTATCTGCTCCTTATCTTTGGTAAAAACAATGGTTCACGTTTTTTGTTATAAAAACAAAAATTACATATACGATTCGGGCAGCGGCAGTCTGCACGAATGCGACGAGGATACCGCCGCTTATGTAAAAGCTAAGTACGAGGGGGCGGGACAGGTTCCCGCATTTTCCGAAGATAAACTGCGCGAAATTCAAAACGATATCGCCGAACTTGAAAGCGGGGGGCTCTTTTTAAAAGAGGAAATTAAAGCCTATCCTTTGAAATCGAACGATGTTAAAGCGCTTTGTCTGCATATCTGTCACGACTGTAATCTGCGTTGCAGGTATTGCTTTGCCGACGAGGGCGCGTATCACGGCGAACGCGAATTTATGAGCGTGCAAACGGCTAAAAAGGCGATAGACTTTCTGTTGAAAAACAGCGGCGGCAGAAAAGTGCTTGAAGTGGATTTTTTCGGCGGCGAACCTTTAATGTGTCTTGACACTATAAAGGAGGTTGTTGCCTACGCGCGTGAAGAAAGCGCTAAACTCGGTAAAAAATTTCTGTTTACCACTACGACGAACGCGCTTTTACTTGACGACGACGCTATTGATTTTTTCAACCGCGAAATGGAAAACGTGGTTTTAAGTCTTGACGGCAGACCTGAAATTCACGACGCCATAAGAAAAACAAAAAACGGCAAGGGTAGTTTTGAACTTGTAATAGATAAAGTCAAAAATTTTGTGCGTTCGCGCGGGAATAAGAGCTATTACGTACGCGGTACGTTTACGGCTAAAAATCTCGATTTTTCAAAGGACGTCATTTTTCTTGCCGAAAACGGTTTTGATAGCATTTCTATGGAGCCCGTCGTAACCGATATTCCCGACCTTGCGATTAAGGAGGAGCACCTGTCCGCCGTTCTGAACGAATACGAGGAGCTCTGCGATAAGTATTTGGAAAAATACGACGCGGATAAGGGCTTTAACTTTTTCCATTTTAACGTGGATTTGGAGGGCGGGGTCTGTCTTTCCAAAAAAGTTTCTGCGTGCGGCGCGGGCAACGAGTATTTTTCGGTTGTGCCCAACGGCGATATATATCCCTGCCACCAGTTTGCCGGCGACAAAGATTTTTTGATGGGCAATGTTTACGAGGGTAAGCTCAATGCCGTCATACGCGAAAAATTTGCGTCGTCCTGTCTGTTCACGCGCGAGAAGTGCGGGGATTGTTTTGCAAAATTCATTTGCAGCGGCGGCTGCGCAGCAAATAATTATCATTACGAGGGCGATATAAATAAGCCCTACGAGATGACCTGCGCTATGATGAAAAAGCGCATAGAGTGCGGAATGCACGTGCTCGCGCACAAAAAAGAGCGCGAAAATTAATAAAATCTTTTTCAATTAACAATAATTAATTGACGGCAAAAGATTTTTTATATATAATGTAGTAGTTAAATTTCTTTTTTGACAAATATAATTTTTACGAACAACAGCGGGCTCTTGCGCGGCAAACGCCGTGGTGAGCATTCAGGAGTTATTAATGGGCAAAGTAAAATCGTCGATAATAACGTCTATACTCGTTATAGCGGTAGTTGTTTTAACGTTTTTTGCTACGGTATCGTTCAATCTTATCGGCAGCAACGGCGTTAAAAGGTACAACTCGTTTCTGTCAAGTATACATTTGGGAAGCGACCTTACGGGAGAAGCGTATTCGCTTTTGTATCCAGAGGGTGTAATTTCTTCCGCAAGATACAACCTGGTAGTCAACGATTCCGACAGCAGTGAAAAAGACGAATATCAGAAGACTTACGATAAGCACGGCGGCGTTTACGTAAATAAGGACAAGATGGGCGAAGAGCTTAAAGCAAGCGTGAGAGCGGACGCCGAAATAATCAGGGACAGGCTTGGAGAAAAAGGTTATTCGTCGTTTACCGTATCCATTGAAGACGATTACGTTATTAAAATTTCCCTGCCCACCGATTACACGTATTCCGCATACCGTAATAAAAACACGGAATCGCGCTCGGAGAGCTTGCAGATTGTAAGTCACGCTGTTCAGTATTTAACGCTTGACGGCGATATGTCCTTGCGCGACGGTACGTCCGGTGCGCCCGTTCTTAAAAGCACCGAAGATTTTGCGTCTTATTTCAAAAAGATTGACAAGTATCAGATGGGCGGAAACCACGCGGTGAGAATGGTTCTTACCGACGAAGGATTTGAAAAAATAAACAAAATCATTACCGCGCAGGAATCCGGCAACGCCGTTGTTTACGTAGGTGATACTTCGCTCGGATTACAGTTCACGTACGGAACCGCGCTTACGGATAAAACGCTTATGTATCAGGCGGAGCAGAGCTACGCGTCCGACTTCGCTATTCTTATGAGCTCGGTAAAATCGGGCAATCAAATAAGCAACAATTATTACGATGCCGACGGAGTAAAAGAACCTAGCATAGTTTCCGTAACGTCGGTATTCGGCGAATATGCGGCGATATATCTTGCCGTAACGCTGTTGCTTGTAACTGTAGGCGCAATCGTTTATTCAATAGTAAAATATAAAAAACTCGGTTTAGTGTGCGCGCTTATGGTGCTTTCGTACGCGCTGACCATAATAATAACCGCTCTTTTGTTGGGAATTCAGATTACTATAGCGGGCGCTCTTACCGCACTGATAGGACTTGCGCTCTTAGTATTCTCAAACAGCATCGTGTTTGAGGCGATAAGAAAAGAAACGGCTTTGGGAAGAACTATTCAGGCGGCAGTCAAAGTCGGTTATAAAAAATCGTTGTTCACAATTCTTGATTTGCACATTGTAATGCTAATTGTTGCTATCGTTACCGGAATTATCGGCGCGGGCGAAGTTGCGGCGTGCGGACTTATTCTCTTTATAGCTACGGTTGCTTCGTACGTATTATACTGGTTTACCCGCTTTATGTGGTACGTACTGTCGTCGCCTGTAAGAGATAAATTTAAATTCTGCGGTTTTGCAAGGGAGGACTTGGACGATGAAGACTAATTTTAAAGTTTCTTCCAAAATGCATCTTTTTGTAATAATTTCCTGCGTGGTAATCG
The DNA here is from genome assembly GCA_910588685.1 of uncultured Christensenellaceae bacterium. Lineage (GTDB taxonomy): Bacteria > Bacillota > Clostridia > Christensenellales > Borkfalkiaceae > Coproplasma. The sequence goes on from CAJUPX010000010.1 coordinate 26,197, forward strand.
CGCTCGGAATTGCAGTCGGCACCGTATGCCATTTCGTTGCCGGAGGGTTTTATAACTACGGCGCGGACTGGGCGAGCAGCAAGAGCATAGTAGTAGAATACGAAAATATAGATTATACATCGAGCGATAAGCTGGAAGAAATCTGCAGCACGGCTTTTTCTGACGCAGGTATCAAGTCAAAGAAAGTTACGTTTGTTAAAGGTACAAGCAATACCGGCGGCAAGCTTGTTTACGAGTTTATGTCTTCAACAGAAGATGAAAAATTAAACAAAGCAGTTGAAGCAATCGACGCAAAAATTAAAGCGGATATAGCTGTAAACGGAAATATAAGGCTGAGTTATCCCGCCCAAAGTTCCGGACAAACGCTTCCCGAAGCGGGGAAAGCTTTATGGCGCGGCGGTGTTGCCGCAATCGTTCTTGCGGTTTGCGGATTTGTGTATTTCCTTGTAAGGTATAAACTCTCTATGGCGCTCGGCGTATTGCTTGCGCTTGCGCATAACCTGGCGTTGTTCCTGTCATTAGTAGCTTTATTAAGAGTTCCCGTAGGCAGTTCGGTAATTACTTTTGCCGTAACGGTTTTGGTTTTAACGCTTTTCGGTTGCTGTATTTTCTTTGACAAAGTGCGTAAAAATAGCAAAGACGAAGATAATAAAAAGCTTCCTGCAATTGAGTTGGTAGACAAGAGTGCTAACGAGAGCCTTAAAATAAATCTTTTTGTGCCGGCTTGCCTTGGCGCAGTGGCGGCGTTATTGTTCGTTTTAATGTCAATCAGCTCGCTTTCCCCGCTGGCTGTCATATCGCCGCTTGCGCTTGCGCTTACAGCGTTTGTATGCAGCGCGTACGGTTTGCTGATGTTTGTGCCCGCAGTCTATTCTCGTTTTAAACTTATCGCGGATAAGAAAAAGAATACGCGGGTCACCGCGGTAAAACAAAAAACTACCGGTTAATAATTTACTAAAGGCGGGGTTAACCCGCCTTTGTTTTTAATATGAAAAGAATATTAGCGGAGTATGAATTTTCCGAAGAACAATTAAATATCATATGCGAACTTGCTAAATCGTGCGGATTATGCGAAGAAACCGTTAAAATTCTTTACGGGCGCGGATTGAGAACGCGGTCTGAAATTAACGAGTTTTTACATCCTTCAAAAGCAGGTTTTATTTCTCCGTTTAAAATGCAGGGGATGCGCGAAGCGGTGGAGCTGATAACCCTCGCCCGCGACGGGGAGTGGACGGTAGTTGTTTATGGCGATTACGATGCCGACGGTATCTGCGCGACTACCATTATGTCTAAGGTGCTGCGTGATTTCGGCATAAAGCCGTATATATGCGTGCCCGAACGCCGTAACGGTTACGGGCTGTCTACGGGGCTTATAGACGAGATTTTTGAAGAGTACTGTCCGGAGCTTATTATAACCGTTGACTGCGGAATTTCCGGCGCGGACGAGGTAAAATATATCCAGGAACAGGGCGCGGAGGTAATTATAACAGATCATCACGAACTGCCCGATAAGCTTCCCGGTTGTATTTGCATAAATCCCAAGTTTAATGACGGTTATATTTACGATAATCTGTGCGGCGCAGGCGTTGCGTTTAAAGTAGGCTGTGCGTTAAACGGCGAAAGCGCTTATAAATATCTGGATTTTGCTGCAATAGCTACGGTTGCGGACAGCGTGCCGCTGACGGGTGAAAATCGCATTATTGTTGCGGATGGGCTTAAAATTATTAATAAAAAGCCCTCCAAGTGCTATGCTGAATTTATAAATAAAAACGATAACGTCAATTCGCAAAGCGTGGCGTTTTCCATTGCCCCCAAAATCAATGCGGCGGGCAGAATGGGGGACGCGCATTCGGCGCTCGCTCTTTTTAATTCGTTAGACGACGGCGAGATTTTCGATTTGTCGGCAAAACTCATCTCGTATAATATTGAACGGCAGAAATACTGCGACGAGCTGTACGCAAGCGCAAAGAGTATGCTTGCGGAAAGCGATAAAATCGGCAAAGTTATAATGCTCTATAACGATCAATGGAACACCGGTTTTGTGGGAATAGTCGCCGCAAGGCTTGTTGAAGAGTACTCGCGTCCTGTTATTTTGTTTGTAAGAAACGGCGATATGCTAAAAGGCTCCGCGCGGTCTGTGGAAAGTATAAATATTTTTGAGGCGTTAAAGGCTTGTTCGGAATACGTAGCCGAATTCGGCGGACATTCCCAGGCGGCAGGGGTAAACGTTGATATATCAAATTTTGAAAGCCTCAAAAACGCATTAGACGGTTATATAACCGAACGCTATACTGCCAAGGATTTTATACCAACAATTTATATCAACGGCGAGCTCAAAGGCAATTATTCACCGCGTTTTGCAAAAGAGATCGAGCTTTTAGAGCCGTTCGGAGTAGGCAATAGGCGGCCTGTTTTTATGGTTAAGGAGCGCGCCGCGGAGGTTCGCAGGGTAAAAGCTATGTCGCCGCATATTTCGGTTAAAAGCGGTAAAATAGAGCTTATGTGCTTTGGCGGGGCTAAGTATTCGCGGTTATTTTCAAGCAATGCCGAAAAAAAATATATATTTGAATACAACGTTTCGCAGTTTCGCGGAAAAGAATATATAAAAGGATTTGTCCGTGATTTTGTTTACGACGCCGAGGAAATATCTCAGGCGCGGGAAGAGCTTTTTTGCGGCTATATAGAAGCTCTTTCCCGTCCGGTTAATCATTATAAAGTTCAGATTGCAAATGCGGATACAATAGAAAATTTAATAGAAACGTGCGGCGAGTTCGGTACTCTTTTTATCGCGTACGATTACGGCACCGTGCAAAAATATAAAAGTTTACAAAAATTTAACTGCGAGCTTTTTACTTTTTCGGGTAAAAACGGCGCGTCGGCATCCGTGCTGTCGCCGGATACGGAAAACGATTTCAGTTTATACAAAAGAATAATATTTTTAGACGATACCTGCGGTATACGCCTTGAAATTTCCGATAGTATTGAAATTATTAAAGCCGAAAATGCGGAAATACCTGCATTTGTGCATAAACTAAATTGCGATAGAATGAAATTGTTGGAAATTTTTGCTATGCTCTCGGCAAATTCGGGCAATATACAGGGTGAAAGCGCCGCGGAGGTAGCCGTTAAAAATAATTTCGGTTGTTCCCGTACGCAGGCTCTATTTGCATTGAAAGTTTTTGAACAGCTGAGCCTAATTGATTTTACGAACGGACATCTGGAAATTTTCCGCGGCGTAAAAAGTAAACTTGAAAATTCCGAATTATATAATCTGATTTTGAAATTGCAGGGGTAAAATGGACGTACTGAAAAAAATAGAAAACTATTATTCAGAAGAGGACGGCGAATTTTTAAAAGCCGCTTATTCGTATGCAGAACAAATGCACCGCGGGCAGAAGCGTGCGTCCGGCGAGCCTTATTTCAGCCACCCCTGTGCAGTTGCGGAAATACTCGTAGAGCTCGGTATGGATATGCCGTCTATTGCGGCGGCATTTCTGCACGATGTTGTAGAAGACACTCCGGCAACAGAGGAGGATATAAACCGCAAATTCGGCAAGGAAATTATGACCCTTGTCGACGGCGTTACCAAACTCGATAAAATCCATTTTGCCACGCACGAGGAGGAAGACGCGGAAAATTTCCGTAAAATATTCGTTGCAATGGCAAACGACGTGCGCGTTATTATTATAAAGCTTGCCGACAGACTGCACAATATGCGTTCTTTAAACTTTTTATCAAACGAACGCCAGCAGAGAATCGCGCGCGAAACGCTCGAAATTTTTACGCCTCTTGCGGGCAGACTCGGTATATCCCAGATTAAATGCGAGCTTGAAGACCTGTGTCTTAAATATCTCGACCCCGAAGCATACGAATTTCTTGTTAAGAACATTAATTTAGCGCTTGCCGACAGAAAGCGTTTTGTGGACTTTGTTGTGGACCAGATAAAAGAAATTCTTGAAAGCAGCAACTTTACGGGCGAGGTTTTCGGCAGACCAAAGCATTTTTACTCCATTTATAAAAAAATGAAGAACCAGGACAAGACGCTCGACCAGATATACGACCTGACCGCAGTGCGCGTTATCGTTAAGAGTATAGACGAGTGTTACGAGCTTCTCGGCAAAATCCACAACCGCTGGAAGCCTGTTCCCGGCAGAATTAAGGACTATATAGCTACTCCCAAACGCAATATGTACCAGTCGCTGCATACCACGGTAGTTACAAACTTCGGTCAGTTTTTTGAAATTCAGATACGAACCGAAGAAATGCATAAAATGGCTGAATACGGTATTGCAGCGCACTGGAAGTATAAAGAAAATAAATCTAACGAAAACAATTTTGACGCGCGTCTTTCCTGGATACGCGACGTTATGGACTGGCAGGGCGCGTTAAACGATTCCAAAGAGTTTGTGGACAGTCTTAAAAACGATCTGTATTCCAATGAACTGCTTGTTTTTACTCCGCACGGCAAGGTTATTTCGCTGCCGCTCGAAGCCTCGCCCATAGATTTTGCATATGCTATTCACTCCGAAGTAGGAAATAAGTGCATAGGCGCAAAAGTCAACGGTAAAATGGTGCAGCTAAATTCCAGGCTGTCCACGGGCGACGTGGTTGAAATACTCACCAACCCCAATAGCAAAGGTCCGAGCTGGGACTGGCTTAAATTTGTAAAATCCAGCTCTGCACGCGCAAAAATACGTTCTTTCTTTAAAAAGGAAATGAAAGAAGAGAACGTAAAAACAGGCAGAGCTATGCTCGAAGCCGAGGCAAAGCGCAAGGGCTATAATCTGAACGATATACTTACTGACAGCTCGTTTGAAAAGCTCTCTTCCAAACTTGTATTCAGTTCCGTTAACGAAATGCTTGCGTCTGTGGGATACGGCGCGGTAGGCGTCAACCAGATAATTTTCAAGCTTATAGATTATTATAAGAAAGAAATCCCCAAGCCCGTTGAAGTAATAGAATCGGGCAAGCTCAGGGATACTCCCGCGGGCAGCGTTACCGTTAAGGGTATGAGCGGGCTTTTGGTTCGTTTTGCGCATTGCTGCAACCCCGTTCCCGGCGACGAAATTACCGGCTTTGTTTCGCGCGGCAGGGGTGTAATAGTGCACCGCAAAGACTGTCCTAATCTTAAAGACCTCGACGAGTTGCGCCTGCAACCCGCACAGTGGACCGGCAGCATAGAAACCGAGTTTATTGCAGGTCTTAAAATAGTTGCGGACAACTATGACGGATTGACTGCCGACGTTGTTGCGGAAGTACAGGTGTTGCATTTGTCGATGACGCAGCTGAATGCGCGCATAAACAAAAGCAAGCTTGCGGAAATAGAATTGAGGGTCAAGCTAAATAAGCGTTCCGATATCGACCTGTTTATCAACCGTTTAAAGCGCAATAAGCACATTATCAGCGTTTTCAGGACTACAAACTGATGAAAATTATTAAAGTAACGCCGCGTGTGTTCGCGAGCAACTCGTACATTTTAACGGGCGACGGTAAGTCGGCGGTTGTTATTGACCCGTCGGAAGAGGCGGTTGCGGCATTAAAGCGGCACGGTCTTGTATGTAAAGCCGTACTTTTAACGCACGGACATTTCGACCATATCGGCGGCTGCGGAATTTTGTATGATGGCGGGGCAAAAATTTACTGCGGCGAATACGAAAAAACTTTTATATTCAGCGCGGAAAACAGAAATATATTCGGCGGCGTTTATATACCCGAATTTGAAATTGCCGGCACATTTAAAAACGGTGAAACAATTGAGTTATGCGGCATAAAATTTTCGGTTATACATACGCCGGGACATACCGAGGGCAGCGTTTGCTATATTTGCGAAAACGCAATTTTTACCGGAGATACTCTGTTTTGCGGCGGAGTAGGCAGAACGGATTTGCCCACGGGAAGTATGGGCAAACTTATTAACAGCGTTAAAAGGATCTATGCGCTTGACGGCGAGTTTAAATTATACTGCGGACACGGTGAAGATTCAACTTTAGCTAACGAAAGAAAGTATAATCCGTATGTAAGAGGCTGATATGTTAAACACGAACAGCGAATACCTGCGCCCCGAAATAATGGACGTTTTGCGGGCGTTTAACTGCGAAAACCAAGACTTTCTGCACTATTTTTCGGGCTCGTGCGGAGACTTTTTAAATTCAATAGAATATAACGGCGAGTTTTACGACTACACCGAAAAATACAAGTGCGATAATGAGATAGAATATAAACGGCTTGCAAAGCGTTCTGTAAAGCTCGCGTTTTATAACGTTCTTTCAAAGTTTAACGGCGACCTGCCGTGGGGTGCGCTTACAGGCATAAGACCCACAAAGCTTGCTTATACGGAGCAGGAGAAGGGGCGGAATTTTAAAGAGATTTTGCAGAAAATGCACGTTTCGGAGCCAAATATTCAACTTGTTTCTCGGGTGCTTGAATCGCAGCGCGGCATATATAAAAAGGGCGGACAGGATTTATATATTTCCGTGCCTTTCTGCCCTACCAAATGCGAATACTGTTCGTTTATTACCGCGCCGATAGAAAAGACCGAAAAGTACGTTGAAGATTATCTTGCCTGCTTAATAAAAGAGATAGATTCTGTAAAGCCGTATTTAAAGAATCTGCGTTCTGTTTACATAGGCGGAGGCACTCCGTTTGTGCTTTCGGAAAATCAATTGAGTCGCATATATGCCGCGGTTACCGATATTTTAACGCCCGAAACGGAGTTCACCGTAGAGGCGGGCAGACCTGACGTTTTTACCGACGGAAAGCTCAGAACTTCCAGGCAATACGGCGTTACGAGAATTTGCGTAAACCCGCAGTCCTTTAACGATGCAACGCTTGCGACAATCGGCAGAAAACACACCTCGGCGCAGACTTTTGAAGCGTACGCCGCCGCGAAGAAATACGGATTCGATATAAATCTGGATTTGATTGCCGGACTTGCCTATGAAAGCTTGAACGACTTTGAAAAATCGTTAACCGCCGCAATAAATCTGAATCCCGCAAATATTACGGTGCACACGCTGTCGCTTAAATCGGGAGCAAAACTCAAGGAGAACGTAAAACGGCTTGACGTGGCCGGCATTGCCGAAATGGTTGCGCTCTCGCGCGGAAAGCTGACGGAAGCAGGCTACGAGCCCTATTATCTGTACAGGCAAAAATATCAGGCGGGCGGGCTCGAAAACGTGGGCTGGACTAAACCCGGCAAGGCGTGCGTGTACAATGTGGACACAATGGAAGAGATATCAGACAATATCGCAGTAGGGGCAAACGCCATTTCAAAACGTTATTTCGGCTCCGAAAACCGCATAGAGCGCTATGCCGCTCCTAAGGATTTACCTACTTATATTGCAAAAACCGATAAAATTATCGAGGAAAGAAACCAACTTTTTAATTTAGTATAGTTAAAAACATTTGCCTTTTCAAAACGGTTGTGTTAAAATCATTATGTTACGGTTACAAGGCGGTGCGAATACTCAACGATTAGCTTTGTTTCCCGCAAATAATTTCCATAGGAGGATAAATTAAATGGAAAAGTCCGAAATCATTACAAAGTATGCATTAAAGGAAGGCGATACGGGTTCGCCCGAGGTGCAGATTGCACTCTTAACCGAGAGAATCAATCACCTTAACGAGCATCTTAAAGAGCACATCCACGACAATCATTCCCGTCGCGGTCTGCTTAAAATGGTTGGTCGCCGCCGCGGTCTTTTGGATTATCTCAAAAGCAAGGATATCGAAAGATACCGCGCCATTATAGCGGCATTAAATCTCAGAAAATAATAAAAAGGGGAGCGGGCTTTTATAATTCCGCTCTTTTTTCATTGACGGCGGCACGGGAGCCGCAAAAAGACGTAAGGAGAATAAAAGATATAAAATGGAAAACAAAAAATTCACACTCAAAATCGGCGGACGCGACGTAACTATACAAACCGGTAAGTACGCTGAACAGACTAACGGCACCTGTCTTGTAACAAGCGGCGATACTTGCGTTATGGTATCCGTTTGTATGTCGGCGGCGCCCCGCGACGGAATGGATTTCTTCCCTTTGCAGGTTGACTACGAAGAGAAGATGTTCTCAATCGGCAAAATCCCCGGCGGCTTTAAAAAGCGCGAGGGCAGAGCAAGCGACAAAGCTATTTTAACTGCTCGTTTAATCGACCGTCCTCTCCGTCCTCTTTTCCCCAAAGGACTTTTTAACGACGTAGTTGTAACAGCGCAGGTTCTCTCGGTTGAGCCCGACGTTTCCCCCGAGCCCCTCGCAATGATAGGTTCGTCCGTTGCGCTTGCAATTTCCGATATTCCCTGGGCAGGTCCCACCGGCTCGGTTGTAGTCGGCTTGGTGGACGGCAAATACGTAATTAACCCCGACCTCGCTCAGCGCGAAAAGAGCACTATACATCTTAATTTAGCGGGCACAAAGGATGCTATTTTAATGATAGAGGCGGGCGCAAACGAAGTTACCAACGACGAAATGGTCGGCGCGATAATGTACGGACACGAAGAAATCAAAAAAATCTGTACTTTTATCGAGAGCAAAATCGTTCCCGCTGTCGGCAAGAAAAAGCTTGAAATGGAGCTCTATCATATTCCTGAAGAGCTTGACAAAGCCGTCCGCGAATACGGCAGCGAAAAAATCGACTGGTCTATAGATACCTTTAACAGACAGGAGAGAGAGGCTCGCCAGACAAAAGCAGAGGCTGAAATAGTAGAACATTTTTCAACCGTTTATCCTGACAATATCCGCGAGGTTAAAGACAGTATTTATTACCTCACAAAGGAAAAAGTCCGCGCTAAGATATTTGACAAGGGTATCCGTCCCGACGGCAGAGGTCTTAAAGACGTGCGGCCCATCTGGTGCGAGAGAGGCGTTCTTCCCCGCGTGCACGGCTCGGCTGTTTTCACAAGAGGACAAACCCAGACTCTTACAAGCTGTACGCTCGGTATGCTCACCGAGGCGCAGAAGCTCGAGGGGCTTGACGAGGAAACGAGTAAAAGATATATGCACCAGTACAATTTCCCCGGCTACTGCACGGGCGAGGCAAAGGCTCTCCGTTCCCCTGGCAGGCGCGAAATCGGACACGGCGCACTTGCAGAGCGCGCACTCATTCCCGTGCTTCCCTCCGAGGACAGCTTCCCCTATGCTATAAGGGTTGTAAACGATATTTTATCTTCCAACGGCTCGTCTTCAATGGCGTCGGTCTGCGGTTCTACAATGGCGCTTATGGACGCAGGCGTGCCTATTAAAGCTCCCGTAGCTGGCGTTGCAATGGGACTTATCAAAAACCAGGAAACGGGAGAGTTCAAGGTATTAACCGATATTCAGGGCTTGGAAGATTTCCTCGGCGATATGGACTTTAAGGTTGCGGGCACCGTAAACGGCATAACCGCAATACAGATGGATATTAAGATTAAGGGAATTTCCGAAGAGATAATGCACACCGCAATCAACCAGGCAAACGAAGGCAGACAGTTTATACTTTCCAAAATGCTTGAAGTCGTGCCCGAGGTTGCGCCCGCACTCTCCGTTTATGCTCCCAAGATTGTCAACTTTGAAATCAATCCCGACAAAATCGGCGACGTTATCGGCAAGCAGGGCTGCGTAATCAAGAAGATAATGGAAGAAACCAACACCGTAATAGAGTTCAATGAGGACGACAGCGGCAGAGGCTACATCTCTTGCGTAGGACCTATCGAGGACGCAGAGCGCGCCAAGGCTATAGTAATGAGCATTGCACGCGACCCCGAAGTAGGCGATATGTATATCGGCACGGTTGTAAGAATTATTCCCTCGCGCGCGTTCGTAGAGTTTGCGCCCGGCAAGGACGGCGGTATCCATATTTCCCAGCTTTCCAACAAGCGCGTTGAAAAGATTGAGGACGTTGTAAACGTCGGCGATACCGTTAAGGTAGAGGTAATTAAAATCGGTGATAAGGGCATCGACCTTAAACTGCTTGAAAAACTTTCGTAAATTAAAAATAGATAAAGCCCGCTCGGCGTGTAAGTACACGCCGAGCGGGTATTATTTTATATGAAAACAAAATTTTTTGCTATCAATGATAGCAATTTAAGTATTTTAAAATTATGGGTGCTATAATTAATTTCAAGGTCAACGTTATATTATTACTTTTAAGTTAAACGGAGAAAAATTATGGAGAAAAATTATTTAAAGCAACCAGATAAAAGGCGAATAGAGGTAAAACAAGAAATTAAATGGAATTTTATAAATGATTATTTATCTTTAATTAACAGCTTTGGTGTTATGATTGATAACGGATTTTTGAGCCTGTTTCAGTCGCTTATCAGTTATGTAAATAGTAAATTAAGTAATATTCCCGACGGCTACGATATCGTTGAAGAGTATGTAGTTGTAGAATGTGAACAAGTAAAGCATAAGATTAGTTAAATATCGTGTATATGCATCAAAAAACAATTGTTTATTTTTAACAAAAGGGCGTTATTAACTTTCTAACGGGAGAATAACGCTGATTTTGTTGTAAAATAAATAAAAATAGGTTATAATTTTAAGCGAAATGGAATTTAAACTGCATTCAAAATTTCAGCCTACGGGCGACCAGCCGCAGGCAATAAAAGGGCTTACCGAGGGCGTTTTAGACGGAATAAGAACGCAGGTTTTAGTAGGCGTTACGGGCAGCGGAAAAACCTTTACAATGGCAAACGTAATAAAAAACGTCAACCGCCCCGCGCTTGTAATAGCGCACAACAAAACGCTTGCAGCGCAGCTTTGCAACGAGTTTAAGGAATTTTTTCCCGAAAATCGCGTGGAGTACTTTGTTTCTTACTACGACTATTATCAGCCCGAAAGCTACATACCCTCAACAGATACGTATATCGAAAAGGATATGAGCTTAAACGACGAGATAGACAAGCTGCGCAACTCGGCTACAAGCTCGCTCGGCGAGCGCGAGGATGTAATAGTTGTGGCGTCGGTAAGCTGCATATACGGACTCGGCGCGCCGGAGGAGTATTTCCGCCTTGCAATATCGTTGCGTCCGGGTATGGAAATAGAGCGCGACGCGCTGATCCGCAGACTTGTGGAAATACAGTATATGCGCCGCGACATAGATTTTCAGCGTTCGTCTTTCCGTGTTCGCGGCGATTCCGTTGAAATATTCCCTGCGAGCAATTCGGAAATTGCCGTGCGCGTGGAGTTTTTTGGCGACGAAATAGACCGCATTTGCGAAGAGGATGCGCTTACGGGCAATATAATTTCAGAGCTTAAACACGTTTTGATTTTTCCCGCGAGTCAGTACGCTGTCGGGTCGGACAAAATGAAAGGCGCGCTGTCTATGATAGAGCGCGATATGCGCGACGAGGTAAAGGCATTCCGCGATAACGGAAAGCTGCTCGAAGCCGAACGGCTTGCACAGCGCACAAATTACGATTTGGAAATGATGCGTGAAATAGGCTATTGCAGCGGCGTGGAAAATTACAGCCGGTACTTCGACGGCAGAAATCCCGGCGACCCGTCGTTTACGCTTTTGGACTATTTTCCGCAAAATAAATTTTTAGTATTTATCGACGAGAGTCATATGACAATACCGCAGATTCGCGCAATGTATCACGGCGACCGTTCGCGCAAGGAAAACCTTGTAAATTACGGTTTCCGCCTTAAAGCGGCTTACGACAACCGTCCTCTGACGTTCGACGAGTTTGACGCGCGCGTTCCGCAGCTTATCTGCGTATCGGCAACGCCCGCGCCTTATGAAATGGAGCAGGCGGGCAACGTAGTCGAGCAGCTTATACGTCCTACCGGGCTTTTGGACCCGGAGGTTGAAATTCGCCCCACCAAGTCGCAGATTGACGACCTTCTGGGGGAAATAAAAGCAATTATTTCAAGCGACGGAAGGGTGCTTGTAACTACAATGACAAAGCGTATGGCGGAAAGCCTAACAGATTATCTTAAAGAGCACGGACTCAAAGTGCGCTATATGCACAGCGATATAGACGCATTAGAGCGTATAGACATAATAAACGGACTGCGCGGCGGCGAGTTTGACGTTTTATGCGGCATAAATTTGCTGCGCGAGGGGCTTGACCTGCCCGAAGTTAAGCTGGTTGCAATACTCGACGCCGACAAGGAGGGGTTTTTGCGCAGCGAAACCTCGCTCGTTCAGACTATAGGCAGAGCGGCGCGAAATTCGGAGGGCAGGGTTATAATGTACGCGGACACGGTTACAGGCAGTATGCGCCGGGCAATCGACGAAACCAACCGCAGGCGTAAAATTCAGTCCGAATATAATAAGGCACACGGAATAGTGCCCAAAACCATAATAAAAGAGGTTAAAAACTCAATAGGCATAACGGGTAAAAAGTCTGTCGGCGACGATATCAAGCTTACGGATATTCCCGCTGAAATAGAAAAGTTAAAGGCGCTTATGAAAGTCGCTTCGGCGCAGCTCGATTTTGAAAAGGCGATTGAAATACGCGATACAATATCGGAACTAAGAAAAAAACTAATAAAAAGTAAAAAATAATGAAAGAAGAAATTTACGTTAAAGGCGCAAAAGAAAATAATCTCAAAAATGTTGACTTGCACATTCCGCGCAACACGTTAACGGTGTTTACGGGGCTTTCCGGCAGCGGCAAATCTACGCTTGCGTTCGATACTATTTTTGCCGAGGGACAGCGCAGGTATATGGAGAGCCTTTCCTCGTATGCCCGGCAGTTTTTAGGGCAGATGGAAAAGCCTGACGTAGAGCTTATAGACGGACTCTCGCCCGCTATTTCCATAGACCAGAAAACCACTTCGCACAATCCGCGTTCTACGGTGGGAACGGTTACGGAAATTTACGATTATTTCCGTCTTTTATTTGCGCGCGTCGGAATACCGCACTGCCCCAACTGCGGCAGGGAAATACGCCGTCAGTCCGTAGACGAAATTGCCGACAGGGTTATGACTATGCCCGGGGGCAGTAAAATTATTGTTGAAGCGCCCGTAGTGCGCGGTAAAAAAGGCGCGTTTGAAAAGGAACTCGCCTCGTACAAAAAAAGCGGTTATGCCCGCGTAAAGGTTGACGGCATAATCTACGATTTGCAGGAAGATATAAAGATAGAAAAAAATCTCCGCCACAATATTTCTGTCGTAATCGACAGGCTTGTGATAAAGGAGAATATATTAAAACGCCTTTCCGACAGTCTTGAAAATGCGCTGCGGCTTGCAGACGGGCTTGTCGTTATCGACAGCGACGGAAAAGAGGAGCTTTTTTCCTCTAATTACGCCTGCCCCGACTGCGGCATTTCCATAGAAGAAATCGAGCCTCGTCTTTTCTCGTTCAATACGCCCTGGGGCGCGTGTCCGGAGTGCTCGGGTCTGGGCTTTACCCAGACGGTTGACCCCGACCTCATCTGTCCCGATAAAACAAAAACGTTGCGCGACGGCGCTATTAAAATAAGCGGGTGGAATTTGGAAAGCTCCACAATGACGCAGATGTATCTTAATTCGCTGTCAAAAGTCTATAATTTTTCGCTTGACGTGCCCGTAAAGGATTTGCCCGCAAATATTTATAAAATGCTTATGTACGGCAACGGCGGCGAAAAAATTGATCTCGCATACAATGCGTATAAATTTTCCGGCAGCTATAAAACGGCGTGGGAGGGCTTTGCGACCAATCTTCAAAGGCGTTACAGTCAGACCTCGTCAGAAAGCGTAAAATGGGATATAGAGCGCTATATGCGTACGGCGGACTGTCCTGTCTGCCGCGGAAAACGCCTTAAAAAGGAGGCTCTCGCGGTAACGGTCGGCGGTAAAAACATAGCCGATATATGCGATATGGCGGTAGACGAAATTGCAGACTTTTCGGATTTCAGCTTTTTCGGAAAAACCGAGCATATGATTGCCGACAGTATAATTAAGGAAATTAACAGCAGGCTTTCGTTTTTGCGCAACGTAGGACTCGGATATCTTACGTTATCCAGAAATGCTGCAACATTATCGGGCGGAGAAAGTCAGCGAATACGGCTTGCCACGCAGATAGGCAGCGCGCTTACGGGCGTTTTGTATATTCTCGACGAGCCGAGCATAGGTCTGCATCAGCGCGATAATCAAAAATTATTGAACAGTTTAATAGGTTTGCGCGATCTCGGCAATACGCTGATAGTCGTAGAGCACGACGAAGATACGATGTTTGCCGCGGATTATATAGTCGATATCGGACCGCGCGCGGGCGTTCACGGCGGTGAAATAGTTGCCTGCGGTACGGTGGAAGACATTAAAAACGAACCCCGCTCCATAACCGGTGATTTTCTTTCCGGCAGGCGTAAAATAGAAATTCCGGCTGTTCGCAATACGCCCGACGGAAGATTTTTAAAGATTGATGGCTGCGCGCAGAACAATTTAAAAAATATCGGCGTTGAGATTCCCGCGGGTCTGATAACGGCGGTAACCGGCGTTTCCGGCAGCGGTAAATCAAGCCTTGTAAACGAAATAATTTATCCCTATCTTGCCAACAATCTGAACGGAGCGCGGCAGATTACGGGCAATTTTAAAAATATCAGCGGACTTGAATATTTCGACAAGGTAATCGCAATAGACCAACAGCCAATAGGCAGAACGCCGAGAAGCAACCCCGCAACTTATACGGGCGTATTTACAATGATTCGCGATTTGTTTGCGGCAACGCCTGACGCTAAGGCAATGGGGTACAAGAGCGGCAGATTTTCGTTTAACGTGGCGGGAGGCAGGTGCGAACACTGCCAGGGCGATGGTATTATCAGAATCGAAATGCACTTTTTACCGGATATCTACGTACCCTGTGAAGTTTGCGGCGGCAGGCGGTATAACAGAGAAACACTTGAAGTCAGGTATAAAGGCAAGAGCATTTCCGACGTGCTTGAAATGACGGTAGAAGAGGCTGCGGAGTTTTTTGAACCTGTTGCGTCCATATATAATAAATTGAAAACTCTGTGCGACGTAGGTCTTGGCTATATAAAACTCGGTCAGAGCGCAACTACGTTATCGGGCGGAGAGGCGCAGAGGGTAAAGCTTGCCACCGAACTTTCAAAACGCGGCACTGGCAAAACATTTTATATTTTAGACGAGCCCACTACCGGCTTGCACAGCTACGACGTATCCAAACTAATAGACATTATAACGCGGCTCAGAAGCGGCGGTAACACCGTGCTTGTAATAGAGCATAATCTCGACGTGATAAAGTGTGCCGACTGGATAATAGATCTCGGCCCCGAAGGAGGAGATAAAGGCGGTACGGTAGTTGCTACGGGTACTCCGGAGGACGTTTCGAAGGTTGAAAAAAGCTATACGGGGCAATTTCTTAAAAAGATATTAAATTAACATTAAACGGGCAAAATAGCCCGTTTTTGTTTATAATTTAAACATTTATATAGTACTATGTCAGACATAATTAGTTAATTTTAATAATTATTTTAACAATTTTACGTTAAAAAACGTAATTTGTAATATGATTGAACCTCTGACTTTAGATATACCTTTTCCCACTACGGAAGGCATAAGCCGGGACGCTTTTTCGCTTAAAATTATCTCTCCTGCATACGCTTCGGCGCAGAGCGAATTGAATACAATTTTGCAGTATAATTATCACGCCGGATTTTTTGAGCGGGCAAAGGAGGAAGATATCTCAAAAGCTCTATTTCGCATATCGGTATGTGAAATGATACATTTGAATTTACTTTCCAAAACTATAGCCGCTCTCGGCGCGGCGCCTGTTTACACGCGTTATCCGCCGGATTTTTTTGACTTTTATTCCACTAAATACGTAAGCTATTCAAGAAGTCTTAAGCATATGCTTGAGGACGATATTCTAGGGGAAAAGCGTGCTATCGCAGGTTATGAAAAGATGCTAATCAGGCTTAAAAATCCAGGTGTTATAAAAATAATAAATAGAATTTTGGAAGATGAAAAACTGCATTTAAAAACTCTTGAAAATATACGTCCGCAATTGCAGGGCTAAATATTGACACTTTTTTCCGTTTATTATATTATATAGGTATGAAAGAATACGACGTAGCCGTAATAGGCGGCGGAGCTTCCGGGCTCGCGTGCGCGGTGCAGCTTGTAAAAAGCGGAAAAAAACTCAAAATTGCAATAATAGAACCGTCGGCAAGGCTCGGTAAAAAGCTGTCCCAGACAGGTAACGGACAGGGCAACGTTTCAAATACCGATATGACGGCGGAGCACTTTTTCGGCGGAAACAAAAAGCTCGCCGAAAGTATAGCGTGTTCGGGAAAATACGACCCGTTCACGCTTTTCGACTGTCTGTTTTTAGCCGACGAAAAGGGCAGAGTTTATCCGTCGGGCAGACAGGCTTCCGCGCTCGGCGACAGTCTTATAAGGCAGTTGACCGGTGTAGATATAATAACCGCTAAGGTAACGGATATAGAAAAAGGCTTTACGCTCACGCTTTCGGACGGCTCGCAAATAAAGGGAAGGTTTGCCGTGCTGTGCACGGGCGGAAAGGCTCAGAAACAGTTCAATACGGACGGCTCGGCTTATTCTCTTGCCCTTAAATTCGGGCATAAGCTTACTGCGCTGTATCCGTCGCTTGTTCAGTTAAAAACGCCTACGGAGCATATTAAAACGCTCAAAGGTATACGCGCGGACTGCGAGGTCGCGGCAGTCTGCGGCAAAAAAAGATTGAAAACGGTTCGAGGCGACGTAATTTTTACCGATTACGGAGTTTCGGGTAACGCCGTGTTTTCAATTTCCCCGTACTGTACGGACAAGCCCGGCGTTGTTTTATGCCTCGCGTTTTTGCCGGATTTTTCCGCGGATTTGATAGAGGAAAATCTCCGCGCCAGAATGGGGTCTGTGGACGTTCGGGACTTGCTTTCCGGGTCTTTGCACAACCAGGTTGGCAGGGCTATAATAAACCGCGCGGGCGGAGATATAAAAAATATAGTAAGTACTTTAAAAAATTTTGAGCTACCCGTTCTCGGAACTCTGGGTTTTGATTACGCGCAGGTAACCCGCGGCGGTATCGATACGTCTGATATCTCGGGAGAGCTGGAAAGTAAGCTTTGCAAAGGCTTGTATTTTGCAGGCGAGGTGGTTGACGTTGACGGTGATTGCGGCGGTTATAATCTGCAATGGGCGTTTACGAGCGGAATGGCGGTTGCCGACGGAATAATTAAAAATTATGATAAAAAGGCTTGATAATTTAAAACTTAAAATAACCGAAAGCGAGGACAAGCTTTTTAAAATAGCGGAAAAATCGCTGGGAACTAAGCCGAAAGCTTTTAAAATACTAAAAAAATCTCTTGATGCGCGTGATAAAAACAATATATTCTGGGTTTATTCAATAGCGTTTTCGTCTGAGTCTGAACCGCCGAAACCCGTACCCGGCAGGGTTAAAAACCCGCCTGCCGTTGCGGTAATAGGCGGCGGTCCCGCCGGACTGTTTTGCGCCGTCAGGCTTATTGAACGCGGATTTATGCCGGTAATTATTGAACGAGGCGAAAACGTGGAAAAACGCCGTTCTACTATAAAAAAATTTTTTGACGGCGGCGGGCTTGACGAAAATTCAAACGTTCAGTTCGGCGAGGGCGGAGCCGGCGCGTTTTCGGACGGTAAGCTTAATACCGGCACGCGCGACGGATACAATAAAGACGTGCTTGAAATTTTTCACCGTTTCGGCGCGCCCGGGGAAATACTTTATCTGAACAAGCCGCACGTCGGCAGCGACAGGCTTTATTATGTGTTGCAAAATATCCGTAAATATGTAGTCGATAACGGTGGAAAATACCTGTTTAATACCGTTTTTAAGGGTTTTGAACAAAAAGACGGCGCATTAAGCGCGTTGATTTTGCAAAATACGGCAACCGGCGAAGAGAGTATTTTGCCTGTAAGCTGCGCGGTTCTTGCGATCGGGCACTCCGCGCGCGACACCTTTGTTATGCTTGACAAATCGGGTGTTGCAATGACGGCTAAGGAGTTTGCCGTAGGCGTAAGAATAGAACATCTTTCGCAAAACATAGGCTATGCGCAATACGGAAAAAATTATAAACTGCTGCCTGCCGCGGATTATAAACTTGTTTCCCACGCTCACGAAAGGACGGTTTTTACGTTTTGTATGTGTCCCGGCGGGGTGGTAATACCTGCCGCGAGCGAACACGGCGGAGTTGTTATCAACGGTATGAGTCTATATGCCCGCGACGGCATAAATTCTAATTCCGCGCTTATGGTGCAACTTAAAAAATCCGATTTCGGCGAGGGGCTTTTCGACGGAATGAATTTTCAGCGCGAGATTGAAAAACGCGCTTTTCTGGCGGGAGGAAGCAATTACAGTGCGCCTGTTCAGCTGTTCAAGGATTTTACGCGTGACAGGGTTTCCTCGGCGTTCGGCGAAGTTACGCCGACTTATGCAGCCGGCACTGCCTTTGCGCCGCTCGGCGAGGTGCTTCCTAAGATAGTGACCGAAGCTTTAAAAAAAGCCGTGCCCGATATGGACAGACGGCTTAAAGGTTTTTCCTGTCCCGACGCCGTTTTGACCGGCGCCGAAACGCGTTTTTCCTGTCCCGTAAAAATTCTGAGGGGAGAGGACGGGGAGAGCGTCAGCGTAAAGGGGGTATTTCCTTGCGGAGAGGGCAGCGGCTATTCGGGAGGGATAACTTCTTCGGCTGCCGACGGTATTTCCGTTGCGGAAAAGATTTATGAAAAATATAAAAATCACTGATTTATCATTTTATTTACACATTCGGGTACTATAATGCCAATTGTTAACAGAGCTTACACATAACTTTTTTTCATATTCTCTCTTGGAAAACCGCACAATAATTTTGTGCGGTTTTCTTTTTTCCGGGCAAAAATAAGATGTATATAGTAATGAATAAATGTATAAATTCTATTTGTATAAATTTTCATAAGTAGCTTATAAAAATAATTTTTAGTCACAAATTAGGTATTTTTTAGCGTTTTTTGAGCAGTATTAACAATATATATTATATAGTATTTATACAATGCAAAAATCCTGTGAAATTTTGTAATAAAATATATATTTTGAATGGAAATCAGTTGCAATTTTTGTCTCTGTTTTGTATAATTACCCTGATACTTTTTGAGGATAAGCAGATTATCCGATAATTTATACATACTATCGAAAGGTGCTGTCAATGAAAAAATTTTTAATTGCATTATTATCGGCGGTTGCGGGTTTTTCTCTTGCGTTGGCTGTAGGTTGTAGCTGTAACGACGATCCCGAGCCTGTAAATACTTATACGGTTGAATTCAAGGCGGCTGAGGGTATAACTTACTTCGGCGAACTTCTCGGAAGCGAAGCCGTTGCTCAGACAACTATTACCGTTGAATCAAATACCGTGGTATCTTTCGGCGTAAATTATTCCGAAGAGTATGATCTTGAAGTAAAGGCGGACGACGTAGTTCTTTCCGAAAACAACGGCAATTATGCTTTTACTGTGAGAAATAATACGGTTGTAACCGTGTCGTCCAGACCGCACAGTATGTCCGGCAGCGGTACGAGCGCGGATCCCTTTATCGTATCGAGGGCGTATGATTTGAGATATATCGCCGACAAGGTCGCGGAAAGAGTTCCCAACTACGTCTACGGTTATTACGAGCTTAAAAACGATATCGACGTTAACGGCGGCGAGCTCAAAGTAATAGGCGACGGTACGATTGTAAACGGCAGTGCGTCAACGTTCGTCGGTTTCTTCGACGGAAAGGGACACACAATTTCCAACTACGTAATCAACAGCGAAAATTCGTCCCAGGTAGGACTTTTCGGTTATGTAACCGTAACCGGTAACGACGACGGAGCCGGAATAATCAGGAATCTTAATATCGACAATTTTACCGTTAACGCGAATATTCCCAAAGACAGCGGCGCGTCGTTCGTCGGCTCGTTTGTCGGTGTAGGCGTTGCAACTAACCTTGTAGCCTGCAACGCGACTAACGGCAACATCAACGTGTTTGCAGGTTCCGGCAGTACTGTTTTTGCCGGCGGCGCGGCTGGTTCCTTGCAGTCGTATACTTTGCAGGGCGGAAGCACGGTAAGCTATTTGTATTCGGTTGCTGATTATGTTACCACGTCGGTTAACATAGAAGTCGGCAGCGGTATACTTTACGCAGCGGGCGGCGTTGTGGGCTACTTGTATGCAGACAGTCCCAGAGCCACATCTTCGGTTGTAAACTGCTATTCCGAGGGAGATGTTTTCGGCGCTCAGCGCAGCGGCGGTATCGTTGCTGTTTTATCCGACTACACTTCAATTGCAAACTGCTATTCGACGAGCGTAATTTTCGGTTATTGCGATTCTATTTCGGCAGATCCGTTATACGGTGCGTTTGCCGGCGGTTTAGTGGGCTATGCTTTTAACGATACGGTTATTTCCGACAGCTTTTTCTACGGTTCGGTTGACGCAAACGTTGCAAACCAGGCGGTTAAAACCGTTAATTCTATCTGTGCAGGTTACGACCCTGCCGATTATGTTACCGAGCAGCTTGTAATTTTCAACTGCTATTCTGAAAATCAGGTAAATTTAAACGACGAATTTTTCAAAGCGCTCGGATGGAAGAGCTGCGACTGGGTATTGAAGGCGGGCGAACTGCCTGTAATAAACCAGGAAGCCGTAGAGTCGGACGAGTTTGCAATCACATACAATTTCGGCAATGAAAAAATAGCTTTGAATAACGGGAATCTTGTATCTTCATATAGTTACACGCTCGAAGTAGGGGATAATTATTACGTTCCGTTCTGCTACTATGTTGACGCAAAATATATAGATGACGGATTTTTTTCAGAAGCGAAACATACAAGTTACGGCTTTTACTTTGACAAGGAGCTTACCCAGAAAGTTCCTAACAGCTATATCCCTACGAGGGCAATAACGTTTTACGTAGGTTTTGAGGATTATTCTACGGTTTCCGGTACTTATTATATGGTGACGGGCAACGGAAAGGTTGCAACGCTTTCGCTTAACAACACCGGATCTTACGAATTTACCTGCGGTGTTCAGTTCCCTGTTTCCGCCGGCAACGCTCTTTATCCTTCAATGAAGTACACGTACGACGGCGAAAAAATAATATTCAGCGAAGGACTTTTTGCAAGACTGTCCTCCGTAACCGATAAAACGGCTCCCCAGTATAATTACGAACCGTACGATTTCCGTGCGACGTTCACAGACGGAGCTCTGACTATAATCGGCGGCACTGCAATTATAAACGGAGAAGAGGTTGTATTTTTCACCGAAGACGCGCCGCTTGTAGCAGTCAAAACCGAGCCCGCGGCAACGCACGACGCGTTCTACGGAGTTTGGGAAAAATCGGCTACTATCAGCAAAAAATATACGTTTAACGACGGCGGTGCCTGGTCGTATTCCTATGGGGCTAATAATTTAAGTGGTACCTATTCCGTAAACGGTGAAGGGATTGCACTGCTTAGTTTAAACGGAGAAAGTTATGCGAGCGCTAAAATCAACGGCGGTATACTTGAAGTTACTGTAGACGGTCAAACTTCTCCGGAGACATTTGTTTATGAGAACAGCCGTTTAGGAACCTGGTACGATCCCGTTACTCAGGCAACGATATATCTTGACGGCTACGGAACAGACTATGCCGGCGCGGCTATTTGCTATTTAAACGGCGTCGGTTACGAGCTCTATTACGTGGTTGACGGATATTTTGATAATAACGGTAAAACGGCAGTCACTCTGCTCAGCGCATATTCACTCTTCGGTTATTTGTATCTTGACAGCGACGACACTCTCGTCGGAAGTCTGTTTGATACTTCATCGGTATCGCTCAAAGACGGCTTTAAATTCTATCTTGTGGACGATTATAGCGGAGAATGGGTAGGTGAAGACGGCGAAGACTTCATAATTCTCGATTTCAACGGCAACGGTCTTTACAACGTGGAAGGCGGAGAGAATAAAGCCGAGGTCAAGGGCTATCTCACCGTAAACGGCGAAAAGGTTGCATATTCCTGTACGCGTACGGACGGTCTTGCGGGCAAGTTTATATATAATAATGTAGAGTATAAATTTGTATACGACGACGTCAATAATATAGTTAAAGTTACCGGAGCAAACGGTACTGTAAATTATCAGCGCAAAGACGAGTGGGCGGGTTATACGCTTGTAGATTCGTATGAAAACGTCTATTCGTTTAACGGCGGCGGAAATCTTGACATAGGCGGTTTACTGACTATAACCTCCAAGACCGGAGAAACGGTCGGTACGCTCAGCTATAAAGTTACCGGCAGCGGAATATTAGATAAACTCAATAAATCGGGTAATAATGCCGACGTTTATCTTACGCTTAAAGAAAACGGTACTGAAGTCGGCAGCATAAAAATAAGATCGTTCAAGTTTGAATTTAAATATGACGGCGCAAACGCCGGTATCAGAGCGTTGAACGGTGGCAGATTAACGCTGGATAATCCTTTCTACGGTACCTGGGCTGTCGGCGGACGCGGGTCGAATTTCGAGGTTGGCACAATCGATTTAACTTTTAAAACCTCCGGCAAATTTATGGATATGGATACAACCACGTATGTTTACGATATTGCTTCCAATTCTATAACGTTTGATTATCTTTCCAAAGAGTCAGACGCAATGTCTTCGCCTGTAACGTTCTATCTGTTATATCTCAGCGACGGAAATATAGCCATATCTCCTTATTCAAATCAGAATTCGGATATGCTGTACTGTACTCATCCCGATAAACTTTACGGTCCTTGGGTCAATACCGTAACGGGAACGGAATTTGTATTTGACGGAAATTCGAGCAGCAGATATATAGTGGGTATTGCCCGCGATATGAAAAATGTAGTAGATTATGCTTATACGTTCAGGTTCGGGAAATACTTCATATGGCAGCCCGTAGGCGAAGGCGAAAAGGAAACTTATTTTGAAATAGTGGACGGTGAGCTTAACCAGACGGGTGAAAACGTATATGTACAGGGTAAAAAAGTTATAGTCTGGAATGAGTTTGACGACAGTACTCCCGTTGTTTCGGCTACCGGTAAAGACGGTACCGTATACAAAATTTATCTCGACGGAAGAGTAAAAGTCGGCGACGTTGACGCCGAATATTTAATAGATATTCTCGGCGACGGAAAAACCGTTATCAGAATTGACTACGGTAACGAAGTGTACCAAATGGTTGAAATCGACTATACCGACGCAGATAATGTTATAGCTGCGGTTATTGACGGCTGATTTACACACAATAATATACGGAAACTGAATCCGATAGGAAAAAAATATTTCAGAGGATTATAAATGGGAATTTTTAAGAAGAAGATACGCCGTGTTCTGTTAGGCGGGTTATCGCTTACTTTATGCGTTTCACTGAGTACAAGCACTATTATGCTTACTTCGGCGGACAGCTCTAAACCTGCGGGGAACAACTCCGCAAACAGTCAAAGCGTCGGTTTTGAAAATGCAACCGGTCAGTATGACGCAAGCAAGATAAGAGAGCAGAATTTTTCAAACGGAGTACTTTCCGGGTCGGAAAATTATCAGAGCGCAACGCGCACCGTTATTGTAGGACTTGAGGGTGAAAATATTCTCGACTACACCAACGGCAGGAGTTCCGTACCGGAATACCTGGCTACCGCAGAGGGCAGACACGCGCTCAGAAATATAGAGAGCGAACAGCGTACTTTCTTAAACAATCTCAATTCCAACGGAATCAGCTATTATCTTAAAAGCACATATGCCGCTATAAATAATGCGGTTGCAATTGAAGTAAACTATTCCGACGTTGCGGCAATCCGTAAAATGAACGGCGTTAAGAGCGTTGTTTATTCACAGACTTATCTTGCGCCGCAGACGGTTGAAACTACCGGCGACAGCCGCACTAATACTAACGATATAGTAAACGATGCAAACGTTTACAATACCGGAATTTACGATTCGTCTGCGGTTGAACAGTATACGGAGTGGGGTACAGGCAACGGCACGGTCGTTGCTATACTCGATACCGGTCTGGACTACACGCACAAGGCTTTTAACAGAGTTGGAAAAAATCTTAAATTTACAAATAATTATATTAAAAGTAAGATTACGGAAACGGAAGCTTATCAGCGCGCTTTGGAAAACGGTTACACGCTCAGTGCGGACGACGTGTATGTGAATGATAAAGTTGCGTTCGCGTTCGATTATGCGGACAACGACGCAGACGTATATCCTTCGTATTCCAACCACGGCACGCACGTAGCGGGTATTGTTGCCGGTTACGACGAAACGGGTTACGATAAAGACAACGTGCATTACGACGAAACGTTTAAAGGCGTAGCGCCCGATGCACAGCTAATGATTTGCAAGGTGTTTACCGACGATCTCGACAGCGAGTCAATCGGCGGCGCGGAAAGCGAAAATATAATGTCGGCGCTTGAAGACTGCGTTACGCTCGGTGTCGACGTAATAAATATGAGTCTTGGTACGACTGCCGGATTTACGCTTACTGCGGAAGAGTCAGACGCCGAAGGTCAGTTCCTTTTCAGTGTGTTCGACAGCATCCGCGCAGCTGGTATAAGCCTTATTTGCGCGGCAAGTAACGATTACAGCGCGGGCTACGGCAGTGCGTTCGGTACCAACCTGACTTCAAACCCCGATTCCGGTACAGTAGGCTCTCCGTCAACGTACTATGCGGCTTTATCGGTTGCAAGTATAAGCGGACAGAAATCCAAGTACTTTTTATCGAGTAATGACGACGCTATTTTCTATGACGAGTCGAGCGACGGGAATTCCGTTCAGTATAATTTCCAGGAATTAATATTTGATAAATTAAATATTACGGAAAGCAGTGCGCAAATAGAATATGTAGTTGTCGGCGGCGTAGGCGCGGCGCAGAATTATAACGGTATAAGAAATTTATTTGTAGACGATTCAGGCAAAAAATTAAACAGAATTGCTCTCGTTAAACGCGGCGATATCAATTTCCAGGAGAAAGTTGAAATTGCAAGTGCAATGGGTGCTGTCGGCATAATAGTCTATAACAATGTATCGGGTAAGATAAGAATGTCGCTCGGCGACGTTGCGGAAGATAAATTTATACCTGCAATTTCCATAACGCTTGAGGCCGGTAACGCACTTGTTAAGGCGGCAAGGTCAAACGTAGGTACGCTTTCTTTTGACAGTTCGCTTGAAGCAGGACCTTTTATGAGCGAGTTTTCGTCCTGGGGCGTTACAAACGACCTAATTTTAAAACCCGAAATTACAGCTCACGGCGGTGAAATCACGTCAACCGTACCCGGCGGCTATGCCGAACAGAGCGGTACTTCAATGGCGTCTCCCAATATGGCGGGCGTTACCGCGCTTGTAAGAAACTACGTTAAAAACGTGCTCGGCATTACGGACGCACAGGCGATAACCCGCCGCACAAATCAGCTTATAATGAGTACGGCGTCAACCGTAAAGGACGAAACCGGACTCGCATATTCACCGAGAAAACAGGGCTCGGGTCTTGCAAATCTTAAAAATATAGTAAGTACCCGGGCATATCTTTACACTGATCGGGAAACGGACGGCGACAGGTATTACGAGGGCAAGGATTACCGCCCCAAAGTGGAGCTCGGCGACGATAAAAACAAAAAAGGCGAGTACAGCTTCAGTTTTAAAGTTGCAAATTTCGGTGATACAAATTTACAGTTCAAGCCACAGGCGCTGTTTATGACCGAATCGTTGTCGGCTGACGGAATAGCAGTAGCCGAAAAAGCTTATATGCTTAAAGACACCGGTACATTTACTGTTAAAAACGGCAGCTACGACGGCAATATTTTAACGGTAAACGCAAATTCCGAAGCTACGGTCAGCGTAACTTTAAAGCTTACTTCGGAAGAATGGAACTATATAAACGACAGCTTTGAGAACGGTATGTTCGTAGAAGGCTTTGTACAGCTCGTGTCTGCTACCGACGGAGAAGAGGGCGGACAGTGCACGCTTAACCTTCCTTTTGTAGGATTTTTCGGAGACTGGGAAGATATGCCGCTCCTCGACTACGACGCGTTTGAAATTGCGGATTTTGAGCAGGACGCTTCTATTCAGGACGAGTTAAAGCCCAAAGCGGCGATTTTTGCAACCCAGCCTTACGCTAAATATGCAAAGAGCAATTACATTATTCCTATGGGTTCGTATTTGTATGCTCAGGATGAAAATGCGGATAAGATGTATGCAAACAGGGATCATTGCTCAATTTCGCGTTTTGACGAATACGTAAGCGACGACGGGGTAGGAAACTACCTGACCGCATACAGCATACGCTGTGTATATGCGGGACTTTTGCGAAATGCAAAAAGGGTTGATTATAAACTTTACGACGCATATTCCGGCGAGCTTGTAACTTCTGATTCCATCTACAGAGTGGGCAAGGCTTACGCAAACAGCGGTTCTGCTGCGCCTGCGTTTGTTGAATTCAACCTCGAACCGGAAAAAATGGGGCTTCAGAACAACGGTAAATATACTATGGACTTTGAGTTCTATTTTACCGGTAACGAAGTTATCAAAGAGGAAAATGTATTCTCATTCGATTTCTACGTAGACTACGAAGCTCCCGTATTGCAGGACGCACGCGTAAGATATTACACTTACAAGGACGCCAACAACCGCGAAAAACAGCGTATTTATATTGATCTTGATATTTACGACAATCACTATGCACAGTCGGTTATGCTTTGCTACTACGACCCGAACAAAGAAGTTCCGACTATGAATTTAGCTACGGAGTATATCACTCCGGTAAGAAACGCGGTTAAAAACGGCGTTACAACCGTATCTATTGAAGTAACGGATATTTGGGACCAGTACAAGGATGTGCTTGCTCTCCAGATTGACGACTATGCATTAAACCACTCGATGTACGTTTTGAGTCAGCTTAACGGAACGGTAGGAAACGTTACCGATAATCTTAACTCAAACGTAACTCCCGCAACTTTTGAACTTGCGGAGGGCGAAGAAAAAATTACTATAGGACTCAACGAAACGCACAAGGTATCGCTTGTTTACGACGGCTCGGCGGATCTTGCTAATTTCAGCTGGACTTCCGTATCGCCTTACGTTTCCGTTCAGAACGGTGAAATATTCGGTAAACAGGTAACGCGTGCCAACAGTCCGGCGAGAGTTACCGTTTCAAACAGAAAAGGCGTGAACAGGACTATTGAAGTAACGGTTGTGGATACCGGCACCAAACCTGTTTCAATCCCGTCTTTGTCGTTCGGCGCAATTGAAAATTCGGGCGGTGCGCTTGTAAAAGCATCGAATACTGTTAAAGTTAACGCCGGTGAGGATATTAATCTTAATTTAATTACCGAACCCTGGTATTTTGATCAAAGCAAAGTTGAAATAGAATGGTCGTCAAACAAACCGCAGTTTGCTAAGGTAGAGGGAGTTGTTGAAAACGGCAGGCATATAGGTAAAGTCCATACCGTAGCCGAGGGAAATGCGATAATAACCGCAAGAATTAAAGGTACGCAGTACAGTGCAACGGTAACGTTAAGCGTGCAGGATCCGTTTACAATCAGTAATTTGTCGCTTACGCATTATCACGGCGACGGAATAACTGACGAGAGCGGTCAGGAAGGCGTTGTTATTATCCCCGACGGTAAAAATATAATGACCATCGGTGAAGAAGCGTTTAAGGATAACACCAAGATAACCAAAGTAATTATACCCAAAACAGTAACGCAGATAAGCGAAAGAGCGTTTATCGGCTGTACGAATTTAAGAGAAATTTATTTTGTAAGCGAAGATAAAGTCGGTTCAGAACTTAAATCTAATCTTACTCTTATACAAAAACGCGCGTTCTACGGATTGCCTTCGCTTAAAAAAGTCGATTTGACAAACGTAAAGGTAATAACCGTTGCTGCGGAGGTGTTTGCGGACTGTACCGCGCTTGAAGAGGTTGTCAACTCTCCCGCGATAGGCACTGCTCATTCAAGAGCGTTTATGGGTTGCTCGTCGCTTGAATCCTATGACCTTTCCGGACTTCACGTCAGCGGTGACAGCGTATTCAGCGGTTGTACGTCTTTAAAAACTATAACCACCGCGGAATACACGTCTTTGGGCTACGGAATGTTTGCCGCGCTCGATTATGTGTATCAGGAATACGGACGTTTGCCTAACGGAACGTACGGCTATCTTATTAAAACACGTCACTATCCGGCGTGCGTATCGCTCGGCAGCGAGGGTGCAATCGACATTAACGTTCCCGCGGTCGGCGAAAGCGCGTTTGAGGGCTGCGAGTCTTTAAAACAAGTTAATTTTAACAATATTCCGGAAATAACCGTAGGCGTTAATGCTTTTAACGGCTGTAAAAACCTTTCCAGTTTCAATTTAACGGGTTCGAGCACTATTAAGAGTATCGGCACAGGCGCATTCAACGGAACGCTTGTTCCTAACTTCGGTAATGCGAACGGCGAATTGATAATAGACGGCGTGCTGGTTAAATATAGCGGCGCTGCTGAAAATTATACTGTTCCCGCGGGCGTAACCAAAATAGGCGCGTACGCGTTTGCAGACAGCAATATAAAGTCTGTAGATTTTTCTGAGGCTCAGATAACAGAAATAGGCGCATATGCTTTTGAGGGCACAGGAATAACTTCCGTGCGGATACCCTCAACCGTTACGGTCCTCGGCGAAGGGGTTTTCCTCGGTT
The DNA here is from genome assembly GCA_910588685.1 of uncultured Christensenellaceae bacterium. Lineage (GTDB taxonomy): Bacteria > Bacillota > Clostridia > Christensenellales > Borkfalkiaceae > Coproplasma. The sequence goes on from CAJUPX010000010.1 coordinate 54,794, forward strand.
GTTCAAGTCTTACAAACGTAACTTTTGAAGAGGGAAGCAGTCTTAAAGTAATTCCCGCCAATGCGTTCAGGGGCGCAGGCATCACGTCAATATCGCTGCCCTCTACGGTTATAGAAATAGAAAACTATGCATTTGCACAGTCCGCGCTTGTAAATTTTGCTTACGCTCCTCAATCAGAGGCAAGTTTCGGCAGCTTTGTATTCTACGGTTGCAGCGGTCTTGTAAATATAGTACTTGCCGATAATATTACTAAGATGGGCGATTACGTATTTGCCGACTGCGTTAAACTCGAAAGCGTAACTCTGCCTTCGCTTAACGAGCTCGGTATTTACACCTTTGCCCGCGATAACGCACTAAAAACGGTTACGTTCGGCGCAAATGCAAAAACCACCGGTTCATATACATTTGTATCCATCATCGAAAATCAAAACGGTTATTATTTAGAGGGGTTACTCAGCCTTACGGGCGTAACGCTCGGCTCGCCCGTTGAAATAGGAGAGGCGGCGTTCTACGGCAGCAATCTTACACAAATCGATCTTAAAAATGCAAAAATAATAGGCGACTACGCATTCTTCGGCAGTGCAAAACTGCAAACCGTAACAGGTATAGATAAAGTAACTGCTTTTGGTAACTATTCGTTTGCAAACTGTGCAAAACTCGGCAATTTCAGTATTGCAAGCGCGCAAACTATAGGCGATTATGCGTTTGCGTCAGCTAATACCGCAAATAAAATAACGTTGCCCGGCAGCTTGAAATCTATCGGCGGCGGCGCGTTCTCAAACAATACAACGCTTGCGGAGTATTCTGTTGCGGAAAACAACGAAGTATTCTTTGCGGTTGACGGCGTTCTGTATAAAAAAGTGAGCGATGCCGAATATATTCTCGTATCTTATCCTACGGCAAAGTCCGTTGCGGCAGCTACCGAGGAAAAGCACAATTTAAACGGTAAAAAAGTTTACCGTGTAATAGACGGAACCGTATCAATAGGTTCGGGCGCGTTCTGCGATATAGCGGAAAACAATATAGAGGCTGTAATTCTTCCTTATACGCTTTTATCTATAGGCGACAGAGCGTTCTACAATACCGATATATACGAATACTGTTTCGAGAGTATTGCGGCGCCTATACTTCAAAGCGAGTATAATGCGGAAATCGACGAAATATGCGACTTGCTCTCAGTAAATTTAAGGGCGCACTATTTAGCTAACTTCGTTGATGAAATATTCCTGCATTCGTCGTCTGCAAAAGGATTTGACCCCGAAAAACCTGTGGCTAAGCTGACGATGTATCGTCCCGAAAACGGTACCGGATATGCAAATTATGTTTATTCAACATATTTTGATACCGTAGTTTCCATAGGCGTTATGGCTGAAAACAGCACCCGCGAAATAATTGATATTATAGATAATTTCCCGAGCGTTTCGGAAATTTCCTCCTGGAATACAACCAACAAAACAAAAGAGGAAATAATTGAATTTTCCGATTTGGTAATGCAGGCTCGTAATATTTACAGCAATACGATGGACAGCGACCAGCTTGCTATGATCGGTGAAGAGCGCGTTAAAAAGCTTTCTGATACCGAAAGCGCATTGCGTGCGGTAAAAGAGATTTTCGGAATAAATCCCAAACCCGTAAGACTTAAATATACCACCGATTCAACTTTCAAGAGTCAGTACAAATCGGGAGAAACACTCGATTGGACGGGACTTACCGTAACGGTGGAGTATGACGACGGTTCTACGGCTGTTGTTCCCCGCGAGGATTTAACTCTTGTAAACGAAGAGTTTACCGTGTATGATTCTTTTGCTGAGTTAACGGCATACGGACTCACTCTCAACGTAAGAATAACGGTAACAGCCGCAGACGATAACAATCCTCAGCCTCCTATTAAAGACGAAGATGAAAAAGGCGGTTGCGGCGGTTGTAACGGCGCGGTAGGTATCGCCGGAACAATTACGGCTATGACTGTCGCTGCAATTACTGCGGTAGTGTTAACTACTGTAATCCATAAAAAATCGAGGAAGACAAATGAGTAAAAGATTAAAACTTTTATTAATATGCGCGTTGTCGGCGGTTGCTGCTCTCTGTGTTTTTTCCGGGTGTAATCTGACCAACACAGTGGAAGGAATTATTTCAACAAAACATCTCGACGCTCAGGTTACCTACTTTGCGAACGGCGGAGTGTTTGAAGACGACCGTAATTCCCAAAAAACGCTGTATTACAATGCCGGCACACTGCCTCTCGATATAGGCGAAAAAACAACTGGCTCTATGTCCGGTTCTATGGGTTCAACGCAAATAACGGCGGGAAGATTTTCGGTGGAATATTCCGGATACAATCTTACCGGCTGGTTCCCTGTTGAGGTCAACGAGGACGGAATACCTCTTTATGAAGACGGTTCGCTCTACAACGAAAGCGAGGGCGTGATAAAAGAGTTTAAGCTGTCAGAAGAGCAGTACAAATTTGACGAGCGGCTTGAAAAAGACGACCATATCTATTTATGCGCAAAATGGTATGCCGACGTTAAATTAAGAATATATCTTGTCGGCGGAGAGGGGTTAACGTCGGTTACGATTACCGACCCTATAACGCAAGAAGCCAAGACCTGCGAAGTGGGAGAAGAAATTTCAAGTTACGATTTCTCTCCGGACGTAAAAGAGCCTACGACGCTGGCGTCTGCAACAAGCAACAATACGGCTGACTTTGTGGCTTATTATAAGGACGAGGACTGTACAGAGCAGTATAACAGCTGGCCTGCAAAAAGAGAGGATACCGATACAGTTATTTACGCAAAATTTATTAAGAGAATCGGAAGCCGTAAATGGACGATAGTAAAAGACGCTTCGTCGGCAAGGAATATGTTAAATAATCTTATGGGTAATTATTACCTCATTAACGACATTGACTGCACCGGCGTAACGCTGACCAGCGTATCTTCGTACACGTCCTGCGTAATAAGAGGAAACGGATATACTATAAGCAATCTAACGGTAACGCCTACTGCGTCTATAAGAAGCTCAAACGTTTCGCTTTTCGGACAGTTTTCGTCAACTACCGATATTTCCGATTTTAAAATAGATAATCTGGTATGCAATTACAGTTTTCTTAACGAAAAGAGCACTGCCGAAGTGTATTTAGTGTTTGATAAAGCGCCCGAAGACGGGGCAAAAATAAAAAACGTAACCGTTAACGGAACACTTAACATTATTACAAACGGCGGTACTTTGGTGAACGGTCAGGGGCATAATGTTTGTTTCGGCGGCTATGCCGACGACGGTGAGTATACCGATATTAAATGTGATGTACAATTAAACGTAAAGTAAATTAAGCGGAGGAAACCGATATGAATAAAAAATTTACAAAAATACTAACAGGAGCGGTAAGTTGTGCGTTGGTGCTTTCTTTTGCCGGTATGAGCACGGGCTGTAAAAAGGATGACGACGAAAAAAAGACTTATAATTTCGATCCCGAACAAAGACCTTTCACCATAGCAATCAGCGAACCCGACGGCAATTTTAATCCGTTTTTCTATACGTCGCTTAACGACGGCGAAATTATAGGGCTTACCCAGATAGGTATGCTGTCAACCGATGAAAACGGTTCTATTATCTGCGGCGAGGATCAACCTACGGTAGTAAAGTCGTACACTATGGACCAGACGGCTAACAATACCACAACTTATAAGTTTTTAATTAAAAACGGCATTAAGTTTTCGGACGGCACGTCTTTGACAATACGTGACGTACTTTTCAATATGTACGTGTATCTCGATGTTCAGTATTCTGGCTCTACTACTATGTACTCCGTTGATATTCAGGGCTTAAATGCTTACAGAGCGCAGGACCCTAATCTTGGCGACGAGGGAGGCGTGGATTTTACCGCTCAATTCTATGCAACCGCACAGGGTAGAATTGACGATATGATACTCTATGACGACAATAAGCTGGATACGAGCGATGAGGATACTTATAAACAGCTTTTAAACGATATTGCCGCTGTCAATAAGTTTTTCCGTAAGGAGCTAACAACTGCCTGGACGTCAAATGCCGGTCAGCTTTCGAGTTATACGGATGAATTTAATTTTACCGAAGACTGGGAATCGTATTTTTACAGCATAGGTTTTATCGGCAAAAAAACCCTGCAAACCCCGAACGGAATCGAATATAAATATGATGAAAACGGTAAGTTTATAACTGATTTGGATGAAGATCCCGAATACAGAGATAATATGAGAAAATATATGTCTGATGCGGATTTAATTGCTAAATATAAAAAAGATTATAACTGTACCGATGAACAGGCTGTTGAATATATTATGCGCGATAAAGCGATAGATTACGTTTATTACAGCTATTTTAATGAAAAATCTTCGGAAGTTATCAACCCCGACGCGCCCGAGGCAGAGCAGAAAAAAGCCGATATGCCTTTACCCGGTAAAAAACTTACCGAAATTCTTAAATATTGGAATACCCGTATAGAAGTATTGGAAGATTTTGCAAACGAAGCTAAGTCCGATCACTATACGCAGCTTACCAAAGACGGTCTTTTGGTTAGAAGCATAAGCGGCATAACAACAAGTAAAACAAGTACTTTTAACGGTCAGGCGCTTTCCGAGCCCCACGACGTTTTACAGGTAGTTATTAACGGTACAGACCCTGCTGCAATATTCAATTTTGCGTTTACCGTAGCGCCGATGTCTTATTATTCGGGCGTGGGCGATGACGGAATAGATTACGTTGACCGCGCTATGGGCAGCGACCTTGATAATAATCCTTTGACAGGCGTATCCAACCGTTTCGGTGTAAGATTCGGCAATAAGAATTTCTTTGATTCGGTGTTGAACGATTCCGACAAAACCAGGTGCCCCGTGGGCGCAGGAGCTTATAAGGTGTCCAACAGTAACGGTGGCGACGGCACGGCGTCAAGTTTCTATGTAAATAACGTTGCTTATTATCAGCGTAACACTAATTTTGAAACTGTCGGCGAACAAATTTCAAACGCAAAAATCAAATATGTAAAATACCAGGTTACAAGCGAAGATACCATTCTCAATGCGCTTGCTTCGGGCACTTCTATTGATTTCGGTATGCCCAACTGTACGCCTTATAATATAAATAAGGTAGGCGAACTCAATGCGCGCAACAATAAATTCGGTAGCCAGTCATACTGGAACAACGGTTACGGTTACGTAGGTGTTAACCCTAAATTCGTACCGGACGTGGAAGTAAGACAGGCTATAATGAAGGCAATGGATCAGCAGGAGATAATCAGGTATTATACCACGGACAATGCTATCCCGGTTTACAGACCCACTTCTAAAAATTCGTTCGTTTATAAGAAAGGCGGCGGCGATAATTGGACGAGATGGGAAGATATACAGCTTGACGGCAACGGCGAGGAAATTCGCGCGCTTTGTAAAAAAGCAGGCTGGTCGCTCACAAAAATGGGCAATAAAGAATTATTCACCAAAGACGGCAAAACATTATCGTTTACGTTTACAATTGCGGGCAGTACGGCGGATCACCCTGCATACGATATGTTCACAAAAGCAGCGAACATTCTTAATAAAAACGGATTTGATATTACGGTTACAACCGATATCGGCGCGTTGCAAAAGCTTGCAACCGGTAATCTGCAGGTTTGGGCGGCTGCCTGGTCGTCCGGTGTTGACCCCGATATGTATCAGGTATGGCATAAAGACAGTACTGCAACCAGCGTTAAAAACTGGGGATACGATGTTATTTTAAACGATACTACCGGTACCTATGACTACGAGAAAGAAATTATAGCAGGTACTGCAACTAATCCTCTTTGTCTTTCTTATCTTATTGAGAAGGGCAGATCCACAACCAATGAAGACGAGCGTACTGGTTTCTATGTTCAGGCATACGAATATGTTATGAAGCTGGCGGTAGAAATGCCTACTTATCAGAGAAAAGATCTGGCGGTTTATAATAAAGAGTTGATAGATATTAATACTCTGAATACCAACGCGTCGGCGTTCGCCGGAGTTCTCAACAGAATTTGGGAAGTAGATTATAACTAATAACATCGGAGTTTATTTTAACAGATGGCAAAATATATAATTAAAAGGCTTTTGCTTGCGCTGTTCATACTTTTCGGAGTTTCCATAATACTTTACGTATTAGTGCGACTAATGCCCGTAAACATTATACGTGATAAATATTACGCAACTCACGGACAGGCGCCTTCGGACGAGGCGGAGCTTGCCGCAATTCTCGCGGTATATCACCTTGAAGATTTGAGCACTATGAATTTCTGGCAGGCTACGCAAAGCATTTGCGTCGGGTGGTGGACCTGGATATGCAATTTTGTGCGCGGAGATTTCGGCAAATCGCTTGCAAACAATCAGGAAGTATCCGATATGATTATCTCTAATATGGGCGTTTCCTTTTCGGTTTCGTTTATAGCGCTCGTATTAGAGCTCATTATCGCAATACCTCTCGGTATTAAGTGCGCTTGTAATCAGTACGGAAAGCTCGATTATGCTGCAACCGTTTTAACGATGATAGGTATTTCGTTCCCGTCGTTCTTTTTCGGCAGCCTTTGCATAAAGATTTTCGGTCAGAATATGGGCGTGTTGGATTTATTGCCTGTTTCGGGTCTTCATAACAACTCGTTGCCGCCGAGCACATCCGGTTGGATAAAATTCGTAGATATGGTTCAGCATCTTATACTTCCGATATTTGTATTAACCGTGCTTTCAATAGGTTCTATGATGCGTTATACGCGTACAAATACGTTGGAAGTTTTGAATGCCGACTATATAAGAACGGCGCGCGCAAAGGGTCTATCCGAAAATAAAGTAGTATACAAACACGTTTTCAGAAATACTTTAATTCCGCTTATTACTACGCTTGCGGGCGTTTTGCCCACGTTGTTCGGCGGCGCTATGATAACCGAGCAGATATTCAACCTGCCCGGTATCGGTAACGCTGCTTATAAAGCGCTTTCTACCGGCGACGTGCCTATGATAATGGCGTATAATATGTTTATTGCCGTGTTGACGGTTATAGGTATTTTGCTTTCTGACATTATGTATGTAGTAGTTGACCCCCGCGTCAAACTCGGTAAGTAGGAGGATATATGGAACAGGATAATAATCTTCAGAACGCCGGAGAAACGCAGGAAGAGGTTAAATTCGACGATTTGCACGGCGAAGTTTTAACTGACAGGGTTAAAGTTTTATCTCCCGGCAGAACAATTTTAAAACGTTTTTTCCGTTCTAAACTGTCTGTTGTCGGGCTTGTAATACTAATCGCGCTTATGTTGATTTCTTTTATTGGACCTTTGTTATCTCCTTGGGGAGAACAGGAAGTTGATAGAACCCCTTGCGATATAGTAACGGTTGAAAGAATAGAATACGTCGTTGACGGCGTTGAGTATTTTACTTATAAAATCACGGTTTACAAAAGCGAAGTAAACGTTAAATCTGAAATTTCCGCTAAGCACTGGCTCGGTACGGACGAACACGGTTATGATATTTTTACCAGGCTTATGTACGGCGGTAGAATATCGCTGACTATAGGACTTATAGTAGTACTTGTGGAAACGTTAATAGGTATAATTCTCGGCGGCTTGGCGGGTTACTTCGGAGGCGTTGTTGATAATATTATAATGCGTATAGTCGACGTGCTGTACTGTATTCCTACTTTGCCGATAATGCTAATTTTCTCCGCCCTGTTTACTAACCTCGAAATAGTAGATATAAGCAGACTTTATTATATGATGGGGCTGTTGACTCTGATAGGGTGGGCAGGTACGGCAAGACTTGTCCGCGGACAGATTTTGTCGCTGCGCGAGCAGGACTTTATGCTTGCCGCAAAATGCTCCGGACTTTCCGTAAAGCGTCAAATATTCAAACATTTAATTCCGAACGTATTGCCACAGCTTATCGTTTCTATGACGCTCGGGCTCGGCAGTATAATTCTTACCGAGGCAACGCTCGGCTTCTTAGGGCTCGGCGCTCCTCTCGGCTCGGCAACTTGGGGCGGTATGATAAACTACGCTACCAAAGACGAATTCCTTACAGGTTACCCTAATTTCTGGGTACCGTCCGGAATTTGTATAACGCTTGCAATTTTGGCGTTTAACTTTGTAGGCGATGGTTTGAGGGACGCGTTCGATCCCAAGATGAAGAGGTAGAGTATGTCCGAAGAAAAAAATAAAAAAAATTCACATTATATTTCGGGCGCTGAGTCACGCCGTATCGCCAAAGAAAATTTAAAGGCGATTAAGTATTACGAAAAGCGCAAGAGAAGGAAAGTTCAGCAGTCTGAATTTGTAACGGAAATGAAAGACGACGGCAATATCGTTGAGTTTGACGATTTGCATACGTATTTCTTTTCAGACGCAGGCACGGTAAAAGCTGTTAACGGAGTAACTTTTTCAATTCCGCAGGGCTCTACGGTGGGCGTTGTAGGCGAGTCGGGCTGCGGCAAGAGCGTAACTTCGCTTTCGCTTATGCAGCTTGTGCAGGCGCCCAGCGGACAGATTGTGAGCGGTTCTATACGTTTTAAGTCGAATATGTATAAACTCGACGAAAAAGGGCGTAAAATTCCCGTTTATGAAACCGAAACGGATGAAAACGGCGAAACGCGGCAAAAGCTTGATAAACGCGGCAAGCCGGTAATTAAAAGAAACAGTCTCGGCGCTTTTATCTATGAACGTGAAGAAAAGGTTGTGGATATAGCAAAAATGCCTACGGAGGCTATGCGTACTATCCGCGGCAGTGAAATAGCAATGATATTTCAAGAGCCTATGACCTCATTAAATCCGGTGTTCACCATAGGCAATCAGCTCGACGAAGTGGCGTTTTTGCACCTTAAAGGTATTTCAAAAGAAGGCGCAAAGGCGAGAAGTATCGAGATGCTGCAGCTTGTAGGTATGGCTGATCCCGAGGGTGTTTATAAAAAATTCCCGCACGAGCTTTCCGGCGGTATGCGTCAGAGAGTAATGATAGCAATGGCGCTGCTTTGCAATCCGCGTCTGATTATCGCCGACGAGCCCACAACAGCGCTCGACGTTACTATACAGGCGCAAATTCTTGACCTGCTCAGAAATATCAAAAACAAAATCAACGGCAGTATAATGCTAATTACGCACGACCTCGGCGTGGTAGCCGAAATGGCTGATTTTGTAGTCGTTATGTATGCCGGCAAAATAATAGAAATGGGAACGGCGGAGGACATTTTCGATCATCCCTTGCATCCGTATACAATAGGATTACAGAAGAGCAAACCCACGGTTGACGGCGAGGTTGATTCGCTTTATTGCATTCCCGGCTTCGTGCCCAACCCCGTTGATATGCCTAATTACTGTTACTTCCGCGACAGGTGCGAAAGCTGTATGGAGGAGTGTGCGGGCAAATATCCCGAGCTTGTAAAAGTTACCGATACGCACAGCGTATCCTGCTATCTGTATAAAGAAGGCAATCCGAAAAAAAGTAAGAGGAACACTTAATGTCTGAAAAATTATTAGACGAAAAATCCGAGGAAGAAGAGCTCAAAGCAAATAATCCCGAACAGAGCGACGGAGAGTTGCTGCTCGAAGTAAAGGACTTAAAAAAATATTTTGTTGTCGACAAAACCTTGCTCGGCAAGCCTTGCGCATACTTAAAAGCCGTTGACGGCGTATCGTTCAAGCTTAAAAAGGGTAAAACTCTTGGAATAGTAGGCGAGTCGGGTTGCGGAAAAACGACTATGGGTAGAACGCTTCTTAGACTGTATGACGTAACTGACGGCGAAATCTGGTTTAAGGGTAAAGAAGTATCCAAAATTAAAAACAGCGAGTTCAATAAGCTGCGCCCTAATATGCAGATGATATTCCAGGACCCGTACGCGAGTCTTTCACCCAGACTCAGCGTAGGCGAAATTATCGGCGAGGCTGCGCTTGAGCATAAAATCGTTACAAAAGACGAGTATCACGATTATATTTTAAGCGTAATGAAAATGTGCGGACTTCAGCCGCACTATTTCGAGAGATACCCGCACGAGTTTTCCGGCGGTCAGCGCCAGAGAATTTGTATTGCCCGCGCGCTCGCTTTAAAGCCCGAGCTCGTAGTTTGCGACGAGCCTGTTTCCGCGCTCGACGTGTCTATTCAGGCACAGATTATAAATATGCTCAAAGACCTGCAAAAGACTTTGCAGCTTACTTATATTTTCATTTCACACGATTTATCGGTAGTAAAGCACATTTCCGACGACGTAGGCGTTATGTATCTCGGCAGTATGGTTGAATTCGGATCCAAAGCCGATATATTCAACAACACGCTTCACCCTTATACAAAAGCGCTGTTCTCGGCGGTGCCCGTGCCTAATCCGCACGTAAAAATGAACAGAATTATTCTTAAAGGCGATATACCTTCGCCGGTAAATCCTCCTAAGGGCTGTAAATTCCATACCCGTTGCGAGCATTGTATGAACATTTGCGGGGGAATTGCTCCCGCTTATAAGGAAGTTGAGCCCGGGCATTTCTGCGCTTGCCATCTTTATAATACGCCGGAAGAAACGGCACAGTTTGAAGTTGAAATGAAAAAGCAAGCCGAGCTTGAAAGAATAACCGCGCTTGCAAAAAGTTATATGAAATTCGGTAAAAAGAAAAAAGAAGAGGAAAGCAATGGCGAAAAAGAAGCCTGACGACCTCGATACCGAAACAACTTTTTTCAATATGAACGTAGACGGATTTCGTTGGTACGATAAAAACAAAAAAGACGACTACGGTAAAAGTAAAAAAGAGGACGTAGAAAATAAGAATAAAATTAAACTTTCCCGCAAGGAATACCGGGCTATGGTAAAGGGCGCGTTTCTTGCCGTTGCGCCGTTTATTATCGGTATAGGTTTGTTTTTCGGAGCAGTCTATGTGCTGTGCTATTTCTGGCTGAAATAAAATTGAAGTCGGTAGGAAATTTTCCTGCCGGCTTATTTAAACTTATGATAATAAATTCGTTGAGAGTATTTTTTAAAAACTTAATTTATGTGTTTATTGCAATGGGCATAATCTACTTTTTCACTATTTTTGCGTTTTTTTCGTTTGCGATATCTACCGTTTCAAATATCAGATTAATGCTTGATAATTCAGTTGCGTTGATACAGTCCGCTGCGGAAAATTCAGAAATCGCCGTTAAAGACTTTTTATCGTATTCGGTGTCGCAAATAGATATGAGCGGTAACGTTCTGGACGTGCTTGTTCAGATAATAAACACTAACTGGATTCAGAACACGGTTAAAGGTTTTTTGGAAACGCTGAATATGTCCACGGAAAACTTCGGTAATGACTTCAACGTAATAATCAACGATTTTATAGACAAATTTAAAAACGATTTTTTAGTCGCTTTAACTCTTTTAATTTTGGGCGTAATTTTCGCTAACTATGCAACAAGATTTGTTTTAAGACGTAAAAATGCAAAGCGAAACATAAAAAAATATTTAGTTGCCAAGTTTATAGAACCGTTGTTTTTATCGCTTATACTGTTCATATCTCTGATAATTCTGTCGGTTTTAAATCAGTTTGCCGTTTTTGTTTACATAGGGTTTATTATTTTATTTGCAGTGCTGTCGCTGTCGTCAAGCTGGCTTATTCACAGAAACGGAACTATGAAATTCACTCAGATTGTCAACGGAAAAAATGTTTTGATGTTTTTGGCGTCGGTGTTGATTATTTTTGTTATAAACGTTACAGTTGCTTTGATACTTGGTTATTTTAGCGTTGCGGTAGCCGTTATAATAATGATACCGTGCGCCGTATATACGCTGAATATAATAGGAGTAGGCACGGATAACTTTGTCTGCGGACTCATAAAAGAGGGAGAAAATTATGAGTAAATAAAAAAGCCGATTTATAACGGCTTTTTATATTACGGATTAACAGCTTCTTTTTGGCGTTTTTGCATTTTGCTCCAATTTATAAAACCGTAGCCGTCAAGCGCTAAAAAAGATACAAAGCAAATTACCATAGGCAGGTACGATATGTTTTCGATACTTGCCAAAATCCACATTACAATCAATACAACGTCGTTGAGCGAATAGCATACGGCATAAAAGCGGCAACGGCGTGACGTGAGGTACGCGGCCGAAAAAGAGGTAAACACCGATACTGTGCTTATAACCAGATTATTTGTGTTAAGCGCCCTTAAAATAAAGTAAAACGCAACGGTTACTGCAACAGTCAGAAAGGGGAATATAATTATTTCCGTTTTTGAAAGAGTGTTTATTTTAACTTCGGAGCTGCCTCTGCCGGCAGGATTTTTAATCCAACTGATAAGCGCAACAACCGCAAACGGAGCACTCATACAAAGATAAGTAATCATTTCGCCGTAATATTTAAACGAAAATGAGATAACTCCGTAAAACACGCTGAAAACAATAATCAGAAATTGCCCGAAAGGGTGTCCTTTGGAAACGAAAGTAAGCGCTGAAATGCCTATAAGCGAGCCTATAAGATAGTGATATTGCGTATTACCGAACAAGAAAAAGCTCAGTATAATTGCAACCGAGCTAATTGTCCACAATATAAAATTGCACTTGGTAAAATCTTTAAACAGTTTACGTAAAAAAGTCATTTTTACTATTTACACAGTTTCAACGTTTATTAAATTTGAATTTCCGCTTTTGCCGTTCGGCGTGCCTCCGGTTAAAACTATAGTATCTCCTTTACTCACAAGCCCCGTGTCGATAGCGGCGCGTTTTGCGTAGTGGAAGAGTACGTCTACTGAATAAAATTCTTCGCTCATAACAGGAATAACGCCCCAGCTGAGCGCAAGTTTTCTGTATGCGCGCTCTTCGGTAGTCATACCTATAATGTCTATCATAGGACGGAATCGCGAAACGGTTTTGGCGGTGCCGCCCGTCCTTGTGCAAACTACTATAACTTTGGCGCCTATATCCTGCGCAAGCGTGCAGGCGGAGTGTGAGAGTGCTTCCGCTAAACTTGTTATATTGTAATCGCCCTGGTCGATGTGGGCAATATAGTTGACGTTAGCCTCGGCTTGCCTTGCAATTTTTGCCATAGCTTTTACCGCTTCAACAGGATATTCTCCCGCTGCTGTTTCACCCGAAAGCATTATAGCGGACGAACCGTCGTAAACCGCGTTTGCAACGTCCGAAATTTCAGCTCTGGTAGGGCGGGGCTGTTTAACCATTGATTCGAGCATCTCCGTTGCCGTTATGCTGCGTTTGCCGCACATTCTGCACGCGTTGATTATGGTTTTCTGAATGCTAGGCAGCTCTTCAAAAGGCACTTCTACGCCGAGGTCGCCGCGGGCAACCATAATGCCGTCGCTCGCTTCCAGAATAGATTGCAGGTTGTTAACGCCCGCGCGGCTTTCGATTTTTGCAATTATTTCTATATCGCCGTCGGGAGAACCGCACTGTCTGAGCCAGGCGCGTATATCGTTGATATCCTGCGCTTTGGATACAAAAGACGCGGCAATAAAGTCTACGCCCTGTTCTACGCCGAATTTAATATCCGCTTTATCCTGTTCGGACAGATATTCCATTTCCAGCTCTTTGTCAGGGAAGAACATACTTTTTCTGTTTGAAAGCGTGCCGCCGATTACCGTTTTGCAAATTACATTCGGCTCTTCAACTTTAATTACTTCAAACACCATTAGTCCGTTGTTAAGCAGTATATTATCGCCGGGGAACATCTGGCTGCATATGTTTTTAAAGGAAACCGAAACTCTCGATTTATCACCGATTATTTCTTCGGTTGTAAACGTAAATGTATCGCCGTCTTTTAAAACTATTTTTCCGTCTTTAAAGGTTTTAATTCTGAATTCGGGACCTTTGGTGTCGAGCATAATAGGAATGGGCTTATTTTTACGTTCGCGCACGTTTTTAATCATAGCAATTTTCTTTGCGTGGTCTTCGTGCGTTCCGTGCGAAAAATTGAGCCTTGCAACGTTCATACCCGCGTCTATAAGCTCGGAAATAACAGCCTCGCTGTTGCTTGCGGGACCGAGCGTGCAAATTATTTTGGTCTTTTTCATAATTTCAAGTCAGCTCCTTTATAAATTAACTACAACTATTTTAAAATAAATTAAATAAAAAATCAAATATTATTATCAAAATAGTTGGATATAAATTTGAAATAGTGCTAAAATAAAATTGATTTGAGTTAATTATACGGTCGCGAGACGTTAATACGTTTTGAGGAAAGTCCGAGCATCACAGGGCAAGGTGCCTGCTAACGGCAGGAGGAGGCGACTTCAAGGAAAGTGAACAGAAATATACCGCCGAGAAATCGGTAAGGTTGGAATGGCGAGGTAAGAGCTCACCGTCTCTTTGGTAACAAAGGGAGCCAATTAAACCCCACCCGATGCAAGATTGGGTTGCGGACTTGCTTAAATGCAAAAGGTGCCCGCCTGTCCGTAACCGTTAATATCGCTTGAGCTTGCAGGCGACTGTAAGATTAGATAGATGACCGTACACGACAGAACTCGGCTTACAGATTAATCTCAAATTTAATAAAAATCCCGCAGTAAATTTGCCGCGGGGTTTTTATTTTTTTATAAATAATCCTTGACAAATTATTTCGCGGACAGCATAATAACAGATGTTATTAATAACCCTCGTTATTTTTCGGGGGGGGGGGTTTGATTTTGTCTGCTAAAAAGCAAGTTACCAAAGAAGCGTTAATTTCGGCAGCGTTCGAGATTGTGAGAGAGGAGGGAATAGATGCGCTCAATATGCGCACGCTTGCGCAAAAATGCAATTGTTCCACTCAACCTATTTATTTGTCTTTCAAAAATGCGGAAGAAGTTAAAAGCGAGGTGTTAAAACTTGCGGTAAAAACATATAACGATTATTTGCAAAATGAAAACAGCGAAAAATACGAAAATAAGTATAAGGCTGTCGGTATGGGGTATATCAGATTTGCAAAAGAGGATAAACAGCTTTTCAAATGGCTTTTTATGCGTACGCGTAGCGAAGAGCTTGATTTAATGGAAAATTCTTTTGAAAATACTGTAAATTTGATAATGAAAAGCTTTTCATTGCCAAAGGAAAAGGCGCAGAGACTGCAGCTTGAAATGTGGGTGTTTGTACACGGTATAGGCACGCTTCTTGCCACGGATTATATAAACTGGAGCTGGGACGATATAAGCGCAATGCTTACAGACGCTTTTACAGGAATTTATAATAAAATTACGGGAGAATATTAAATGGTTATAGAAATTGACAATCTTAAAAAAAGTTTTAAAGACGTAAATGCCGTTAACGATCTGTCCTTTAAAGTTAAAGAGGGAGAGCTGTTTGCCTTTCTCGGCGTAAACGGAGCGGGCAAGTCAACAACAATAAACATAATAAGCGGAATACTTAAAAAAGATGGCGGTAAGGTTGAGGTGTGCGGACACAACCTCGACGATGGCGCGGACAAAATCAAAAATAAAATAGGTATAGTTTTTCAGAACTCGGTGCTCGATAAAACGCTTACCGTTTACGATAATTTAAAATATCGAGCTAATCTCTACGAGCTGTTCGGCTCTAAATTTAAGGAGCGGCTCGACGAAATTTCCAAATTATTGGACCTTGGCGAAATAATAAAACGCCCGCTCGGAAAGCTTTCGGGCGGACAGAAACGCCGCGTTGATATTGCAAGAGCACTTATTCATAAACCCGAACTGCTCATATTGGACGAACCCACCACAGGTCTTGACCCTAAAACGCGAATTACCGTTTGGCAGGTAATCGACCGTATGCGAAAAGAGCACGGACTTACCGTGTTCTTAACAACTCATTATATGGAAGAAGCCGTTAATGCCGACTATGTTGTAATACTCGACGGCGGCAAAAAAGCGGCTGAGGGCACCCCGCACGAGCTTAAAAACAAGTACGCAAGTGACTTCATAAGATTTTACAACAATATCAACGAGGCGGAAAAGATATTTTCGGCGGAGGGCTTAGCGCTCAGGCGAGAAAGAGATTATTTACAGGTAGAGTTGAAAAGCACTGCCGAAGTTGCGGCATATTTTGAAAAAGCGCCGCAGCTCTTCAACGATTTCGAGGTTTTAAAGGGCAATATGGACAACGTGTTTTTAAAGGTTACGGGCAAGGACTTAAAGGAGGTTTAATATGACTGCAAGTTTAAAATTTTTGGAATGTAAAAAACTCGTGTCGCTTGTTAAGCGCAATACCAAATCCTATTTTAAAAATAAATTTACATTTTTTATGTCGCTCATAACTCCGCTGATTTTGCTTGTGCTGTTTGTAACCTTTTTGCGCAACATTTACATAGACAGCTTTAAATCCATATTTGACGGCGCGGAGGTTGATAATAAAATACTTAACGGCGTGGTCGGCGCGTGGCTGATGTCTTCAATATTATCGGTAAGCTCCGTAACTGTTGCATTTTGCTCTAACATCATAATGGTAGAGGACAAAATGAACGGAGTTATAAACGATTTTAACGTTTCGGCAACCAAAGGAACTACGATAACAATTTCGTATTTTATATCCAACTTTTTTGTGACGCTGCTTATTATGGTAATTATAATGCTTATAGGTCATATTTATATAGCGGCTGTCGGTTGGTATCTGTCGTTCGGCGACGTTATGTTAATTTTAGCGGATATTATTATAAACGTGCTTTTCGGCACTCTGCTTGCCGGCGTTGTTGAAAGCTTTATATCTACGCAGGGCGGTATGTCTGCTGTTTCAACGCTTGTTTCATCGATGTACGGATTTATCTGCGGCGCGTATATGCCGCTCTCGCAGTTTTCGGAGGGGCTAAGAAATATTCTCTGTCTGCTGCCCGGAACATACGGAGTGGGAATCCTGAGAAATCATTATATGGGCGGTTATATAAACGCGCTCGCCGATATAGGTATTTCAAGCGAACAACTTAATATTGTACGCGATAGTTTCGACGCAAATTTATATATATTCGGCAATGAAGTGCCGCTCGCCGCAATGTATGCTATTTTACTCGGCACCTGCGCAGTATTGCTTGCCGCATACGTTGCGATAGTTATGGTAAAAAACAAAAGAAAGTAATTTAAAAACCTGAGGACTGTTTTTCTTGCAATAAACGTTTATAAATGATATAATTAACCAAAATTAATTTATAGGTGAAATTATGAATCAATCGAGATTGCAAAAATATGCCGAGCTTATAGTTAAGTGCGGTTTAAACGTTAAAAAAGGTCAGGAAGTATTTATCCGCTGCGGGCTCGACCAGCCGGAATTTGTGGCTACGGTAACCGAAGAATGCTATAAAGCTGGCGCGGAGAGAGTTAAAGTAGAATGGTCGTATATGCCGGTTAGCAAGCTGCATTACAATTACAGGAGCCTTGAATCGCTCTCCGAATTTACAAATGTGGAAAAAGCCGAGTGGGACAGAAAGCTTGAAAAAATTCCCTGTCAGCTCTGGCTGGATTCTGACGACCCCGACGGACTGAGCGGCACTGACAGCGATAAAATTTCCAGAGCAAACCAGGCGCGTTTTCCTTTTATCAAGCCTTATCGCGAGGCGCTTGAAAATAAATACCAGTGGTGTATAGCCGCCGTTCCCGGCAAAGAATGGGCTAATAAAGTATTTCCCGAATTGTCGGATGAAAAAGCAATAGAAAAGCTCTGGGAAAATATTTTAAACTGTTCTCGGGTGTATTCCGACAACGACCCCGTAAAGGACTGGGAAAACCATAACCAAAACCTTGCAAAACGCTGTAAGTTTTTTAACGAACATAAATTTGTAAAGCTTGAATACAAGAGTGCAAACGGCACGGATTTTACGGTAGGGCTCAATTCAAAAGGAAGGTTTGCAGGCGGCGGTGAAACTACGCTCGGCAGCAATATTTATTTTAATCCGAACATACCGAGCGAAGAAGTGTTTACTTCGCCTATGCGCGGCGTTGCAGACGGGCTTGTGGTTGCAACAAAACCTCTTTCCTACCAGGGAAAATTAATAGAAAATTTCTCCGTGCGTTTTGAAAACGGCAAGGCGGTTGAGGTCAAGGCTGAAAAAAATCAGGACTTGCTTGAAAAAATGATTTCAATGGATGAGGGTGCGGCATATCTTGGCGAAGTTGCTCTGATTGCCTACGATTCGCCCATTAACAACACGGGTATTTTGTTCTACAATACATTGTTTGACGAAAATGCAAGCTGCCATCTTGCACTCGGGCGCGGTTTTAACGAGTGCCTGGAGGGGTACGAAAATATGTCTGTTGAAGAAATTCAAAAAGCGGGCATTAACAACTCAATGATTCACGTTGACTTTATGATAGGTAGCGCGGATATGAGCATAGTGGGCGTTAAAAAAGACGGCACCCGCGTTCAGATTTTTAAAAACGGAAACTGGGCAATATAAAATTAATCCCCGCCTTACGGTAATTCCCATAGGGAATTTAATAAAATGCAAATAAAAAGATTTAGGCATAGCATTAAGCTGTGCCTTTTCTGTACTTTTTTTCGTGGACGAACTAGGCTACTCGTAGCATAGTGAGATATAGATATGTTTTATATTTCCCGCAAAATTCAATAGGTTGCGTTCTTTCATTTTTCGTGATATAATGATTGTACGATAAACAGTAATTTAGAGGTGTATATGGACGAAATTTCTCTCCGTATAATGACAAGGGAGCTTTGTCATCAGTTATACAGAGATTGGGGAAACGACCCTTCGATTTATATGGATATGAGTTTGTTTACAGCATACAAATATGATGAAAACGCCGTAAATAAATATTTTGAAACAAAACAAAATCCATCTCGCATTCTGTTTGCAATAATGAAAAATGGGAAACCGATTGGAGAGTTGCAATTAAAAGACATAAATCGAACAAGTCGGGAATGTACATTGAGCATACATTTGCAAAATGATAGTGTGAAAGGTAAAGGATATGGCACACGTGCAGAGCAGTTGGCAATACAATATGCCTTTGAAGTGTTGAATATGGTTGCTGTAAATGCTGATACGATTATAAAAAATACTCGTAGTCAACACGTGCTTGAAAAAGTTGGATTTAAGTTTATCAGAGAAGAATACGGTTTCAAATATTATAGATTAGAACGGTAAATTACAATTTTGCGAGGCGTTAAAAAATGAGTAAATATGAGCCGTTATGGAAGTATTTAGAGGATAATAATAAAGAAAAATATATATTATCTTATGAAGAAATCAAGAACATTTTAGGGTTTGAAATAAATCATTCGTTTTTGACTTATAAGAAAGAGGCAAAAGAATATGGTTATGAAGTCGGCAAAATATCAATGAAAGAAAGGACAGTAATTTTTAACAGGTTATAACTATAAATTTCAATTTATCTTATTTAACTATGTGTAACAAAAAAGCTCTCGAACAAAAATGTTCGAGAGCTTTTTTTATCGTTTATTTTTTAATCCCTGTGAGAAGTGCAGGTTTTCCGCGGGCGCTTTTTTATTATTTGGAAAATAGCGTTTTTATCATCTGCGAAACATACTGCACGGGAACGAGCTCGATTTTGTCCTTAAACTTCTCGCACGCTTTCATGTTCTTGGCGGGGAGAACGACACGCTTGAAGCCCATTTTCAGGCATTCGTTCACGCGCTTGTCGGCAAAGTTCACGCCCCGTACTTCGCCCGTCAGTCCCACTTCGCCGAACACCGCCGTGTACTTATCGACGGGAATCATCTTTTCCGCGCTCGCAAGGGCGGCGCATACGCACAGGTCGGCGCTCGGCTCGTTGAGCTTGATTCCGCCCATCGCGTTGAGGTATACGTCCTGCGTGCCGAGCGCAAGTCCGCAGCGCTTTTCCAGCACGGCGACGAGCACGATCAGGCGGTTCAGGTCTACCCCGAGCGACATTCTTCGCGGCAGGCCGTACGCCGTGCGACTCATCAGCGTCTGGATTTCCACCATCATGCAGCGGTTGCCCGTTTCGCTGGGGG
>CAJUPX010000011.1 GCA_910588685.1 uncultured Christensenellaceae bacterium
ATATGGAATATATAGTGAACAACAAGCAATCTTGATATGATAAATTTCAATTTATCTTTGAAAATAATGTGTATTTAAAAAGCTCTCGAACGAAATGTCCGAGAGTTTTTTGTCTCGCTTGAAAGTGCAACTCCTAAAAATTTAATTTTTTATTTCCCTATGGGAAGTGCGCTTACGCGAACGCTTTTTTATTATTTATTCCAACTCGAACGCGCCGGTATACAGCTGATAATATTTTCCACGCTGGCTTATAAGCTGCTCGTGATTGCCGCGCTCTATAATTACGCCGTGTTCAAGAACCATTATCGCCTGGCTGTCGCGGACGGTGGATAGCCTGTGCGCTATTACAAATACCGTTCTGCCCTCCATCAGTTTATCCATACCGCGCTCAATCAGTTTTTCGGTACGCGTATCAATAGACGAGGTCGCCTCGTCGAGAATAAGCACGGGGCACTCCGAAACCATAGCGCGGGCGATGGCAAGCAGCTGCCTTTGCCCCTGCGAGAGGTTTGCTCCGTCGCCTGTAATCATTGTGTCGTACTTATCCGGCAAATGCTTTATAAACGAGTGTGCGTTTGCAAGACGGGCGGCGTTAATGCAGTCCTCATCGGTTGCGTTGAGCCTGCCGTAGCGGATATTTTCCATAACGGTGCCCGTAAACAGGTGCGTATCCTGCAACACCACGCCCAGACTGCGGCGCAAATCGTCTTTATTGATAGCTTTTATATCTATTCCGTCGTACGTTATAGTGCCTGACTGAATATCGTAAAACCTGTTTATCAGGTTTGTTATAGTTGTTTTGCCCGCGCCCGTGGAGCCGACGAAAGCTATTTTCTGACCGGGTTTTGCATAGAGCGTAATGTTCTTTAAAATTACTTTTTCTTCGGTATAGCCGAACACCACTTCGTTAAAGCGTATATCGCCTTTGAGCGGTATGTATTCGCAGTTTCCGTCAGAACCCGGCTTTTTCCAGGCCCATTTGCCGGCTTCGTACTCGCCGTAAGTCAGCGTAATGTCGCCGCCGTTATCCTCGGGCTCGGTATCCACCATATTGAATATACGCTCCGCGCCCGCAAGCGCCATTACTATTGCGCTGAGCTGCTGCGAAACCTGCATAACGGGCATATTGAACTGCCTGGAATAAGCGAGGAAGGAAACGAGCATACCTGCTATTACGCCCATTCTGTTCGGGTCGTTATTAAACGCCAGATTTACGGATAAAAACCCCGCTTCGCCGCCGAAAAGCATTATCAGAGCCGCAACGAGCGCAACAAGCACGTACTGGGCATAGCCGATGTTATTGTTTACCGGACCTAAGACGAACGCGTATTTGTTTGCCTCTCTGCCCACTTCGTTGAGTTCGTCGTTGAGCTTTTTAAACTGCTCGCGCGCTTTATCCTCGTGACAGAATACCTTTATTACCTTTTGCCCCTCCGTCATCTCTTCCACAAAGCCGTTTAGAGCGCCGAGCGCCTTTTGGTTGGTTACGTAATATTTAGCCGATTTACCCGCTATAAATTTAGTACAGAATATAATTACGGTCAGCATTGCGAGCACTACCAAAAGCAGCGTAACGCTGAATACCACCATAAGCGTGAATACGGATACGAGCGTTATAGCCGACGTCATAATCTGCGGTATTGTCTGCGACAGCAGCTGGCGCATAGTGTCTACGTCGTTTGTATAAAGGCTCATTATGTCGCCGTTAGTGTGCGTGTCGAAATATTGCAGGGGCAGTCTCTGCATTTTTGCAAACATCTCGTCGCGCATTTTTTTAAGCGTGCCGTTTGCTATATACATCATAATGAGATTGTACGCAAAAGACGAAGCCGCGCCTATAAGGTATATTACGCCCATCGCTATTATATTAGGATATATAACGCTGCCGAGAATTTCAGGACCGATATTTTCGGAGGAAAGCGCGGTAATAATGGGCTGAAAACGCGTTGCCGCTATCGAAGTGGAAACAGAAGCAAGCACAACAAATACTACTACGAAAAATGTTGCCAGTTTATTATTAGAAAAGGCATATTTTACAAGCCTTTTGAGCGTTTTCATAGGTTTTTTTGCGCCCTTTCCGCCGCGCATTCCGCCGCGCGGAGGCTGCATAGCCTTTGTTTTACTCATCTTCGCTACCTCCTTTTACCTGGGACTGGAAAACCTCCCTGTATATATCCGAAGTTTTTAACAGCTCGTCGTGTTTTCCCACGGCGGAAATTGCGCCGTCGTCCATAACTATTATTTTATCGGCGTCCTGAACGGAAGCAACGCGCTGGGCTATTATAATTTTAGTGGTGTCAGGCGCGTATTTTTTGAGCGCGCCGCGTATTTCGGCGTCGGTTTTTGTATCAACCGCCGAAGTGCTGTCGTCAAAAATTATTACGTGCGGCTTTTTAAGCAGCGCGCGAGCTATGCAAAGACGCTGTTTCTGTCCGCCGGAAACATTGACGCCGCCCTGACCGAGGTCGTAATTATAGCCGCCGGGCAATCCGTCGATAAACTCCTCGGCGCACGCCTGGCGCGCAGCAATGCGCAATTCCTCGTCCGTGGCGTTTTCGTCGCCCCAACGCAGGTTTTCGGCAACGGTGCCCGAAAAGAGCACGTTTTTCTGCAACACCATTGCAACCTTGTTGCGCAGAGTATCCATATCGTACTCGCGCACGTCTACGCCGCCTACCTTAACGGAGCCCTCGGTTACGTCGTAAAGCCTGGGTATAAGCGATACGAGCGACGTTTTGCCCGAGCCCGTTGCGCCTATTATTCCTACCGTTTCACCCGGGGATATGTGCAGGTTAACGTTTGTAAGCACGTGATCGTCCGCGCTCTTGGCGTATGCAAAGCACACGTTTTCAAAATCCACGCTGCCGTCTTTTATTTCCGTTACGGGACTGACCGGTTCGGAAAGCGTGGACTTTTCGTCAAGCACCTCGCAGATACGTTCCATACTGCCTTTGGAAAGCGAAATAAAGTTAATGCACATAGCAACCATAATTACGCCCGAGAGAATCTGTGCCGAATACTGTATGAGCGTCTGAATATTTTCGGGGCTTACCGCGCCGGAGATATTTCCGACCTGCATATTTGAGCCGAGAGTGAATATGAGAATATTTACTATGTACATAATAAGCGTCACGCAGGGCATCATTACGGTCAGTATTCTCTCCGCCTTTACCGAGTACTTATAAAGCTCGCCCGAGGCGGTTTGCATTTTGCTTATTTCCCTGTCTTCGCGAACGTAGGATTTAACAACCCGGATAGCCGTTAAATCCTCCTGAACTACGGCGTTCAAATCGTCGTATTTTTTGAACATAGTGCGGAAATACGGCATTACTTTAAACATACAAACGAATACCAGAACGGCAAGGAATATAGCCGCGCAGGCAAAAATTATAGCCATCATAGGCTCGATTATCGCGGACATTACAACTGCCGAAACAAAGAGAACCGGCGCGCGGACAAGCATTCTTATGCACATCTGGTACGCGTTCTGCACATTGGTTACGTCGGTTGTTATTCGCGTTATCAAACTCGAGGTTGAAAATTTATCTATATTTGCAAAAGAATAGGATTGCAGATTGTTGTACATATCCTCCCTGAGATTATGCGCAAAACCGCAGCTTGCCTTTGCCGCAAGCTTTCCTCCCCATATTCCGCACAAAAGCGCGAAAACCGCACATAATACCATTAAACCCGAGTAAGTTAAAACTACGTTTAAATCCAGCGCGGTCTGCAAGCCGCGGGATACGGCGGTGAACTGCCCCACCACCTTAGTCATAAAATAAGGAATTAAAATTTCCATAACGGCCTCGCCCACCATTACTACGGGGCAGAGTATAGAGGGCAGCTTATATTCCCTGATGCTTTTAAAGAGTGTTTTAATCATATAATAAGCTCCTGAAAGTTATATTCAAAGTAGATTTACCGTTGTATAGAGCGTATCTCGGCGTCGCGGATATTGTTTATTATTTTATCGATAAGCCTTGAAAACTCGTTCTGTTCTTCTTCGCTGAGCGCCGTATCGACAATTCTGTCGCAGCCGTCTATAATGAGTTTGTCTTTTATGCAGACCTCTTTACCTTTGTCGGTAAGCTCTAACCACTTGGTGCGGGCGTCGCCCTCCGCTGTGGTTCTTATAATAAATCCGTCCTTTTCAAGCTTAGACAGCAGCGTAGAAACTGACGACGGGCGCAGATTTATTGTTTTTTCTATATCTTTCTGACACACGCGCCTGCCGCTTTTACTGCTGCCGTCAAGAAATGCAAGAGTATGCATTTGTACGGGAGTTACTCCCGCTTCGGCATAGAGTTTAATATTTTCCCTGGACAGCTGCCTGTGCAGAAAACACATTTTTCCGAATAGCCTTTTGCTATCCATTGAGCTTACCTCCCGACCTTAAATTTTATTTAGATATCGAACTGTTTGAACTCTAATTATTATAATATCCGCAAATTTTTATGTCAAGTAAACGTATGTGAAATTTGAATGAATTATTTACTGTGGCTTTTTTGCATTTTTTGTATAATATTATAAATTATTAATATTTTAATCAGTTTAAATAAAATTTTTATAAATAAATTTAACGAAAACAGGGCTAAATCCTTGCTTTTTTACAGACCAAGCCGTATAATTATTATATATTAATATAACTGTATAAAGCGTCCGCCGGCCGGCGGACGGCAGAACATATATAGGAGTACGAACAATGAAGAAACATTTTATTTCCAAAATTGCAGTAATGCTCGCCGGATTTATGGTTGCTTCGGTAATGGTGCCGCTCGCCGCGTGCAAAAAGCTTGACACGCCTCCCGACAACGACACGACCCAAGGCAACAACGACGGCAAGCCCGACGGATACGAAAAAGCAACTTACGCTATACGCACGCTGTCGGTAGGCGGTCTGCCGCTTGCAAACGTTACCGTAAACCTGGTGAACAACGGATCGGTACTCGAAACCAAGGTTTCGGATAAAGACGGTTATGCGCTTTTTGATTCCGACAGAGGCAACTATAACGTTACTTTTTCCAACCTGCCCGCGGGATATCTGACAGACGACACCGTTTATTCGGTCAGCACCAACGCCAAGGACTATAAATTCGGTTTTGAATCGAAAGTAATAGAACAGAGCACGCCGAGCAATAAGCTGTACGTTACCGGCGACGTAATGTACGACTTTTCGGCTACCAACCCGTCGTCGGTTGTAGACGGAGTTACCGTTACAGGCAAAACCGTTTCTCTTGCCGAGTATCTCAATACCGGCGATAAAAAAGCCGTGATACTAAACTTCTGGTATACGGGCTGTTCGTGGTGCGATACCGAGTTCCCCATAATGAACGAGGCATACAACGAGTACAAAGACGATATCGCCATTATAGCGCTCGACCCCGTTGACAAAACGCAGAACGACGTTATCTCTTGGCGCGACAGGCTCAAACTCGACTTCGATATGGCTCTGGACACCGCGCGCGTAGCTGACCACTTTACCATAAACGGCTATCCTACCACCGTTGTAGTAGACCGTTACGGCGTAGTCAGCGAAATACACACCGGCGCGATACTCAGCAAATCCGAATGGACTGATATGTTTGCAAAATATGCGTCCGACGATTATAGACAGGATTTTGAAGTAGGCGACGAAACCCAGAAATTTGAAGTTGACAAGCCGAAAGATTTCGGCAAGTTTATGCCTGCTTCCGCCGATATAAAAAACGTGCTCAGTCCTACTATAAATAACGTGAATTATTCCATATTCCAGCAGAACGATTCCGATTACTACTGGCCGTGGGAGATTGTGGGCGACTGTCTGGTTCCTTCAAACCGCAAAGACGGCAGCACATCACATAAAATGACTACTGCCGTGCTTTCCGCAACGTTCACCGTAGGCAAGGGGCAGGTTATAGCGTTCGACTACAAAACTTCTTCGCATTCCAGCGATACCTTCCAGGTAGCGGTTTACGAAAAAAATTCGTTAGACGGCATAGGCACAAGTATCCTTAACGTTTCGGGCATTGCCGAAGATTTCACTACTGCGCGTAAATATATAGCGCTTAGCGAAGGCACATACGAAGTTGCGTTCATTTATTTCAAAGACTATACCGACGACGCCGGCGACGACTGCGTATACCTTAAAAACCTGCGCCTTGAGGACAGATACGATTCCACCGACCCTCTCGACGTAAACTATTACGCCGCGCGCGATTTGCAGCGCAACGGTGTATACAATATTCACGACGAGGCTTATCTCGCAGAAGACGGTTACTACCACGTAAAAGGACACAGGAACTCCGACGAAACAGACCCCTACCTTCTTCTCGACCTGAATAAAAATACGCCGTACAACAGAACCAGCTCGATATACAACACGTATATCAAACCCAACAACGCGATTTTCGGCGGAAAAAATTATTACAGACAGCTCAGTATTTATAACGACTTGGCGTTCAACTCCGATAATAAGCTTGTTCCCGTTACGCAGGAGCTGAAAACCATTCTCGACGCTATTGCCAAAGACGAAATGGGCAAAGGTTATGAAGACAATTCCTGGATTGAATTCTGTTCGTTTACCGTTCATTACGGCAGCGGAAATTCTATGCCCGACCCCATCAAGGGCAGAACGCATTATGCGGCTTATGAAGCCGTACAGTACGACGGCACCGACGCAACCGTAAACAACGCATATTATCCCAAGCTGCTTAACCCCAGCGGTATTATGTATAAATTCACTCCGCAGACCTCAGGCGCATATCATTTCTATTCAAAACTCGAAAAGGGCGTTATAGCTCCGGACGGCGATCCTTTAGAAGCGCTTGCGTCACTGTTCACCGAAAGCGACCTGATTGACGCGGGTTACTTCAAGCACGCGACCCCCGTAACCGAATTCGATAACGACTCCTATATCCGTACCGGCAACGACAACAACTTCCATATATATTATTATCTGGAAGCAGGCGAAACGTATTATCTCACGGTACATCCTTTAATGATGAACCAGTCCGACGTTCATATTCCTTTCGTTATCGAATATTTAGGCGAATCACACGAAGTTCTTGAAAGCTGCACGGCAGGATATTATGTCGGCACCGCTACCGGCGGCATTGCACTGCCCACCCATTGCACCCCCGTTCTCCGCAACGACGGCTACTACTATACCGAAGAGGGTACGGGTATTTACGTAGACTTTATCTACGTCAGCAGAATGTTCAACGCGTACACAATAGAAGATATGCTGACAGGTTATTTCTACAACGAATCGTATATAACCACCGACGAGGACGGTAATATTCTGCTCGACGGAGCCGGCAACCCCAAATTGACCAACTACACGAAGTATTCAAAAAAGCCGCTTGAGGAATTCGACGTTGAACCCAGCGTTCACCAATTCAGACGCGTGCGCACCTATCCTTTCGATATTAAGGATAACGCCGGAAACACAAAAGAGAATTTCACTGAAGAACTTATGGCATACTACAACAAAATGAAAGCCGATATGGAAAATCAAAATCCCGGCGACCTTACGTACGGTATGGTAAAGGTTGACGCAAGATTAAAGTATATTCTTGCAGTGTTTATAGAGTCGCAGCTCAGAAAACAGTATCCCGACGACGAGCCCGACACCAACGAGTGGATGAAGGCGTGCTACTTTATCCGTGAAATCAAAGCGGGTAATTAATACTGAAATATTAAGGGGCGCGTTTTAAGTTTTACTTTTAATGCGCCCCGAAAAATAAGCGAGATATTTATGAAAATTTTTAAAAGATTTATACCTCTGTTACTATCGGTTTGCTTTATTGCGGGAATTTGCTTTTCCGGCTGTAAAAAAACGCCGGACGATGACAATAAAGGCACCGGCGAAAACCCTGCGGAGAACGGCTACACGATTACGCTGAAATACCCCGAGGGAAATGCAGTTAACGGAATTACCGACGCGAGCGGCAGAAACACGACGGTGTATATTATGCTTCGCGACGCAAACGGAAACTTTATGGACAACTCGCTCAGTATGAGCATAACCGAAAAGGATTCGGCAGACGTAAACGCTTCGGGAATTGCCAGATTTAAGTGCGAACCCGGCGAATACGGTATCGTAATTGAAAACCTTCCTTACGGATACCACGTAGACGAGTACAAAACAGACGCTACGCACGAAAAGTACGAAATTACTTTAATTCACAATAAAGTAACCTATACCGCCAACGTAACCGACGAAAACGGCGAAGCGGCAAGCGATATTTCCGTTGACTTATCCGACGGCGAAAAGGTTTTGCACACAGTTACCACAAACACGGAGGGCAAAGCAGTTTTCCCCGAAATAGATTCCGGCGTCTACAATATTAAAGCTTATTCCGAAAACTACACTTCCAAATCATACGAAACCGATTTAAGAGACGCGGAAGAGCTCGCTAACGACGTAGACGTGGATTTATCTGTCGTTCCGTTTACAAGCCTTGCTCTTGCAGAAACCGACAAGCTTACGCAGGAGCAGACCGACTTAATGAATTCGGTATTCAACACAAGCTTACTTACTTTGTTCAACGACACTCTCGACAGCTATATATACAATGCGGATATTAAAGAGGACCAAGAAGTATTTTTTGCATTTACTCCCGAGCACACCGCTATCTACACTCTTTATATTTACGGAGCAGATAAAACTCCCGCATCGAGGTATTCTATTTCGGCTTACGGCGAAAGCCTAGACACTGAAGAGCCTTTAAACATACAAAGCGGCAGCGGCACCGGATGTTTGAACCTGTATTGCAAAGCCGGCGAGCCTTACTTCTTCTCCTGTTCGAGAACTACGGGAGCCGGGCAATATTCTTTCGTACTATCTTCACCCGACTTCACAAAGGAAAAATACGAAACGTTTGAACCGGGAAGTTATTCACAGACTTATATGGCAAGCCAGCAGCTGTTCTCCTTTAAACCCTCTATTAGCGGCGTTTACGAAATTACTACAAACACCAAAGATTACGATACGTTTGTTGAAAATCTCGGAAACTCCAATAACGTTATTTCTTCGGACGACGACAGCGGCGAGGGTAAAAACTTCCTGTTAAGGTTCGAGGTCAAGGACACCGAAGTAGGAAACGAATACCTGTTCAGAATCTCTCTTAAAAACCTTGACGGCTCTGAAATAGACGTGCCGGCAAACTTTAACGTAATTGTTACGCGCACAGGCAACGCAAGTCCCGACGAGTCGGTTATAGTACAAAATGTAACACCTACCGCCACTGAAAAATGCAACGAAACCGGCTCTAATTTCGTATGGATGCCTCTTAACGGCTCGCTGAGACCGCACAAAGGCGACGACGGGTTATGGTACGTTACGGTTAACGGCGCCGAGAAAAAACTGCTTGTATCGCTTTCTAAAGACCTTACCTCCCGCGACGGATATACAGGCGACGACAAAGACCTTTCATTTGCGACTATTGAATACAAGGGCGGGGACGCCGCTGCTCCGAAGGCAAGCGACACAGATACGAGAAAAAACAATAACCTCACCGTATTCGACGATATCGTCACAACAAGCAAGAGATACTCCTACACCTCGTTTATCGAATACTACACAGGATATAAAAACGGAAAACCCGTTGCGGGAGCAGGAATTTGCAACAACGACGGACTTTACGTTGTGAACGACGAACTGCATACTTTCCTTACCCGTTATTTCTCGGTAGGCAGAAAAGAAGGCGCACAAGACAACATTTACAGACAGCAGGGACACGCTTTGGTGGCAATGTTTGCAGAAAACCCTCGCCAGGTACTTGACAACGGCTGCGGCTGGTACGTTGTGTGCGGATACTACGACTAATTTAAAAACGTGCGGCAAATTACTTGCCGCACGCAAAAAATATTGTTACAATAAATAAAAACAATCAGGAGATTATAAAATGAAACGCATTAAAATTGTATTAACAACCTGCCTTGTCATTTGCGTAGCGGCATTTGCCTGCATACTCGGCGCGTGCGGCGGCAACGACGATAAACGCGTAAACGAAGTAACGGTAACAGTGTTGCTTGCAGATAACTCTCCCGCCGCCGGAGTTATGGTAAACTTATGCGCAATCGGAGATAACGGGCTTTGCTTACCTCCCAAAGCAACGGGAAGCGACGGCAAAATTACTCTCGACTCAACACAGATAACCACGGACGAAATAAAAATTCAGTTAGCAAGTATTCCCGAAGGATATATTTACGCAGACGCTGACGGTAACGAATATCCTATGTTTGAGGGCTTGCATATACCCAACACGCAGGACAGCGTTACAATTACATTAAAAGCTGCTTAAAAGCTTATTAAAAGCCCCGCAGGTAATGTGCACTTCCCATAGGGAATTAAAAAACTAAATTTTTAAGAGTTATACTTTCAAGCAAGGACAAAAGCTCTCGAACGATATGTTCGAGAGCTTTTTACTACAAACCTTTTAGAAAGATAAATTGTAATTTATCGTTATACTATTGCATTTCTTCCAAAATGCCGTAGGTGTTTTTGTAGGGTACGATAGTTATTGTTTTCTTTTCTTGCAAGAACCTTACTTCCTTGTGCGTAAACCAAGCTCTCGCCCACCGCTCTCTCGTTGCGCCGCTCTCGTCCTGATACTTAACCTTTACATAGCAAACTACCCATTTCAATACTTTGGTTACTTCGCCCTCGCGTACACAATTACTTACAAATCTACCATTTGCGCGTTCTAATATTTTTTTATCTAATCTATTCCTATAAACTACCCTATAAAAGAATAAATATGTCGCTATGCAAAGCAAGCCCGTAAATACACAAGCAAGTGTGAAATGAAAACTTGCCTTACCGTGATATGTAAACAAGTATTCCATTGAACTATCGGTGCTATCGGTGCCGTTTGGATCTATTATAATGGTAATTTTTGTTCCTATCATTGCTTGCGCAGCTTTTTCCGAGCCACCCAACACCCGCGTTCCAGAATACTCTTTACCTTCGGGCGAAACATACAAGTAAACTCCTTCATACACATACGATGATGAAGTTGTAGAATCGGGTGTTGCATCAGTGCAATAATAATCAATAATTTCAGCTTCAACCTCAATTCCATTGTAATATAGATTATCAATAAAATTATCACTTCGATAAAAAATCCAAAAAATGATAGTAAGAACGACAAACGCGACAAACGCGGCTGTTAGAAACGCTTGATAAATCTTAAATGAGTTTTTAATTCCTATATCACGCTTTGCCATATTTACTCCGTTAAATTACTGTTTATCGTACAATCATTATATCACGAAAAATTAAAGAGCGCAACCGATTGAATTTTGCGGGAAATATAAAACATATCCATATCTCACTAGGCTACGAGTAGCCTAGTGCGTCCACGAAAAAAAGTACAGAAAAGGCACAGCTTAACACTATGCCTAAATCTTTTTATTTGCGTCTTATTAAATTCCCTATGGGAAGTGCGCTTTGCCTGCGGGGCTTTAATTCAATTGTTCAACGCGTTCAATACAGCGTCTTCCAGCGATTTGTAATCAATTGAACCGATACGACGGAAAGTTATAACGCCGTCCGAATCAATAATTACAGTCATAGGCAGCGGTCCCGTGCCGCCGAAAAGATTATACAGCGTATCTTCAAAGCTTTCGGTTATTCCGTAGTTGTTTTTTACGGTGAACTGTTTTGTTTCGTCCTGCGCAAACAGCACTCCGTCCCACCCCTGCTTATTTATAAACGCCGACACGTCCTCGTCTATATAGTCGCCGTGTATTGCAACCGTTTTTATTTTGTCAGAATATTTTTTCTGCAACTTCACAAAATCGGGCAGCTCCATTACACAGGGTCCGCACCACGTTGCCCAGAAATTAATAACCGTTACTTCAACGTTTTCGGGCGTCTGTGAAAAAACATAATCTCCTCCGTCGCCGTTGTAAGTGCTTACGGAAAAATCCGGAACTTTGTCGCCAACCGCAAGCACGTGCGATTTATCGGCGTCTTTTTCTATAAAATTGAAATATACGAGAGCGGTAACGAGCACTGCCGCTGCAATTATCCAGGCAACTATTATAAGTATTCTGTTGCGTGATTTTACGTCATTCGTCGGCATTTACGTCCCCCTTTGCATCCGGTTCGGAAGCAGTCGTTCCGGAGCTTAAAAGCCCGTTTAAACCGCCTGCGCTCCGCTCTGCGGGTTGTTCGCCGTTATCTGATATATTCGACTTTACAAATATCTTTGAGCCTTTCCACGTAATTGCGTTTGTGGGGCAAACCGAAATACACTCGCCGCAGTTTATGCACTCGTGATCGCCGACCTTTTTAACGTCCATTTTGCATTTATCTATGCAAAGCCCGCACTCCGTGCATTTTGAGTGGTCGAGCGATACGCCTATCAAAGCAAATTTATTGAAAAAGCCGTAAATTGCGCCGAGCGGGCAGATAAAGCGGCAGAACGCGCGGAATACAAATATACACAGCACGATTATAGCAACCAAAAGACAGAATTTCCAGGTAAACAACCCGCCGAGCATATCGAAATATTCGTTGTTCGAGGGATTTATCAAGAGTCCTATTCCGCCCTCGAAAGTACCCGCAGGGCATACGTATTTGCAGAACGCCGGAACGGCTACGTTTGCTAAACCGAAAATTACAGGCAGCGCTATAACGAGCACGGCGAGCAGCACGTATTTTAAATAGGACAGCGCCCTCGTCGCCCTGCCCTTTTTTAGCTTGGGCGTTTTGATTTTATATAAAAGCTCCTGTCCTAAACCTATGGGACACAAAAAACCGCAGATTGTTCTTGCAAACAGCAGTCCCCAAAGCGCAATAATGCCGAGTATGTAATACGGCATACTTGTTTTAGAGGACGAAAGCGCGTTTTGCAGAGAGCCGAGCGGACAAGCCCCTATGGCGCCGGGACAGGAATAACAGTTGAGTCCGGGCACGCATACGTTCTTGGACGAGCCCTGAAAGATGTTGCCGCTGAAAAAACCTTTGATATTTGCGTTGCACAAAAGCGCCGCGTAAAGCTGAATTATCCTCCGCTTGCTCGGCTTATGCATTACTATCCAGTTTTTAGCTTTTACAAAAAAATTTTTCATTTTAACCGAGCCCTATACATTCGGTGCATATCTTTATAGCCTTATTGAGCACTGCCTGCATACCGCCGTTGTTGATACCGAGCACAACAAAGGTAACCGCAACAACGAGCACGCAGCCGCGCACCGACCATTTTGCAACGTCCGTAGCCATAATTTTTTTGAACTTAGCCCAGCCCGCCTTAACCTTTTCCGTAAAACGGAACAATCCGTAGGCGTAAAGGGGATTTGCCGTTGCCGAGCGCGTTTTATTTGACGCGACAAGTGTTTTTAACGCCGTTATCTCCCTTTTATAGCTGTAACTGTTATATATTATAAGTCCTGCGGAACACAATATGGATACAAGCAGCCAGGGGTAAACGTTTAAAAACATTGAAAGCATTTCGCCGTTTAAATTTTTAGCGGGAAAATTATTCTTATCAAAAATGTAAACCGCGCCGCCTACCGCGCACGCAATAAATATAACAGCGCTTACAATTGCCGCCGCCGCGCGCGATTTTTCTTCGCGCATAACTACTTTAAGCTGCGCATTATACTCTGTTTCCACATCGGCGGGAACGCGGTGCAAAAGCCTTTTTACAAGCTGCGCGCTCCTGTCCGCCGTAAATCTTAACGGCGAGAGCGGAAATTTAAGCGCGAGCACATAAGCCGCTATAATTCCTGCAACCCAGATTAAAAAGGGAAATGCGAGCACGGCAAGCGTTTTGCCGACAGCCACGCGGGAATACGCGCCCTGAGCGTAACCTCCGACCGCAAATATGCGGAACGCGCCTAATATAAAAAATATGCCCACGGCAACGGTAAGCGCGCTGAACGCAACCGAATAATATAAACGGATTTTTCTGTTTTTTTCGTTCATATGCTTCCTCTCAATTATAACGCCTTGCCGTTAATCAATTATATTATAATGAAACCGACAAATCCCGTCAAGTAAATACCGCGTGAAAATTTTGGGTAAAACTTGCACGTGCTGTATCTATTTAAAAACCTTATGGCGTTTTCACTTGCACACCATATAATTATCACACACTTTTCATAATTATGTGATAAACTATAAATATATTGATAGTAATTAACAATAGCTGAGGATTTATTAATGAAAAAAAACATAAAATTTATTGTTCTCTTATGCGCCAACATTGTATTTTTTGTTTCTTGCGTAATTGCGTTGATTAGTAGCGGAAGCTATTTCTTTGATTATTGGCATATAGAGTTTGTTTTACAGTGTGCGTTTTCGTTGGTTAGTGTTGCAGTGTATTATTTAATAGATTTGGCGCAGTCTGTTAAAAAATTATTAAACCAAAAAGAATCGGAAAATACGCATTCGTCTGATTGCGATAAAACAGAAACATAATAAAAAATAACATTTTAACGGCGGTTACATTAGTAACCGCCGTTTTTATCAATAAAGCCCGCACACGTGCGGGCTTTTATATAAATTAATCTACACTATTCTTATCTGACGCTCGGTTTCCACAACGCTTACTTTACCTGCGTCAGGCAAAAGACGAATTTTTCCGTTCAACGCATTATCGCATTTGACGAATAATATCTGTTCTCCCACCGCGCACTTGACAAATTTTTCCGCGCCGTAATCGAGCGTTTCAATTACTTCGGCTTCGATACCGTTTTCCGACACGGCGATATCATACGGCGTCCATTCGTAGCGGTATGCTGAATTATAAACCTTTCTGCCCGAGGTTGCCGCAAACATCTTTTTGTAAATTTCTTCGGGAGCTTCGGCTTTGGTGCCGTTTATAATTAAATAATAGCGGGTTATATTGTTGCCGTTTTCCTTAGATTTTTCGGCGGCGAACGTACCGTTTAAGCCGTTTACAAGCGGCATAGGCGAAATTACTTCCTTGCCGTCTTTGCGTAAAGCAACCTTTTTAAAGTCAATAGCAATGTTTAATTTTTTGTCCGCGGCTTGCGTTAACTTCTGCATATCAACGAGGCAACCGGTTACGGCAAAGAGCTTTTTACCGTCTACGGCAAGCGTTGCCAAAAGCTTTCCGTTTATGTTTTCCGTTGATATAATTTCGGCGGGAATACCTCCGCCGGGTTTAACGGCTTCGGCAGGCAGCAGCATTTCATATAGTCCGTCCGCACAGTTCAGCGCAGGCGGCAGCGCAACGCTCTGTCCGTAAAATTCAACTTTTCCGCTGTTTACGGTGCAATCCACATAGTTATATTCCGGCAAACGCGGCATAATGTTCTCCTCGGTATCAATATCGAAAAGATGTACGGCGTCTATATTGAGAGCGGCTTCGTAAACGCTGTCGGGCTGATAGTCCTTAAAGCCCGCGCTTTTAATTATTACCCGCGTGCTTGTTTCCTCAAAACCGTCGCCGTCCATATTTATATCGCCGTAGACAAGCGTTTCAGTCCCGAGCTCCTCGGAGTGGGAAACCCTTACCTTTATTTTGGCATTGCAGGCTTTAACGGCTTTTTCGTCAAGCGTGATATCCTCGGCGCGGAAACCGATATACACGGTTTTCGTACCGTCGAGATACTGCGGTTTAACCTTCATAAGCTTGGAATAGGGAACGGTTATTTTGGCGTCCGACCATTTAAAATCTATTATTACACTGTCACCGTCCTTTTTTAGCGTGCCCTGGAAAAAGTTCATCTGCGGCGTACCTATAAAGCCCGCCACAAATTTATTTGCGGGATATTTGTAGAGGTTTTTAGGAGTGTCTATCTGCTTTACAAAACCGTCTTTCATTACAACTATGCGCGTACCCATAGTCATTGCTTCAACCTGGTCGTGGGTGACGTAGATAAAGGTTGTTTGCAGCTTTTTATGCAGCTTTACAATTTCCGAGCGCATTTGCGTTCTGAGCTTTGCGTCGAGGTTTGAAAGAGGTTCGTCTAAAAGCATTACCTTTGGTTGCCTTACAATAGCTCTGCCGAGCGCAACCCTCTGCCTCTGTCCGCCGGACATCTCCTTGGGCTTGCGCTTTAAATAATCGGTTATGCCGAGAATTTCCGCAGCCTCGTTTACTTTTTCCGTAAGCTCGCGCTTGTTGTACTTGCGCATTACGGGAATTTCGTTGCCGTTTTTATCTAACACGGGTTTTCCGTCTTTATCTCTTTTAACGTCGGGTATTTTGCGCATACGCAGACCGAACGCAATATTTTCAAATATGGTCATATGCGGATAGAGCGCGTAATTCTGGAACACCATCGCTATATCCCTGTCCTTTGGCTCCATACCGTTTACAACCGTGTCGCCTATTTTCAGCTCGCCCGCGGTAATGGCTTCGAGCCCGGCTATCATACGCAGCGTTGTGGACTTGCCGCAGCCCGACGGTCCTACGAATACGATAAATTCTTTATCGGATATCTGCATATTAAAATCGTTTACAGCCTTAGCGCCGTTGGGATATACTTTGTAAATATGTTTTAGGCTTAAATTTGCCATATTAATCTCCTTATTGTTTTTTTAGTGAACGCAGAGAAACGAGCAAGAGCAGGCGAGCGCGGATTGCGCAAGGGAGTTTACAGAGACGTAAATGACCGTAGCGCAAACGCAAGCTCAACGAACTATTGCGAAGTTTATATGCGTTCACTCTTTGACTGCGCCTGCCGCCATTCCGTTAATCATATACTTAACCAAACAGAAATACAGCACTATTATAGGTATGGCTATGAAAATGGACCCTGCCGCAAACCGCGCAAACTCCGTTTCGCCGAGCGTCATAAGCCCAACGGCTACGGTGTAATAATCTCTGTCAATAAGCAGCATCTTAGGCAATATGAAATCCGACCACGGCCAGGTAAACGCCGTAAGAGCGGTGTATACGAGTATTGGTTTTGACAGCGGCAATATAAACTTGACGAATACCGTAAAGTTGGAGGCGCCGTCTATTCTCGCCGCCTCGTCTATTGAATAAGGTATCGTATCGAAAAAGCCTTTCTGAACCATATAACCCATAGGCGCCTGCGCTGAATAGATTAATATAAGTCCCCAGTGCTGATTTATAAGGTTAAACTGCGTCATCATAAGATATACTGCAATAGTCCCCATAAACGACGGAAACATTCCGAGAACGAGCGTCGTTTTCATCATAGCTTTTCTCGATTTAAAGCGGAAACGCGACATACAGTACGCCGTTAGTATAGTGAGCACCGTTCCCAAAATGCAACTCATACAGGCGATAAACAGCGTGTTTTTAAACCACTGCGGATAATTGTACATAACCGTATCCGTAAACAGCGTTTTAAACGCATCTAAGCCGTATTCTACAGGAAAAAATCCGTCGAACGAGTATATTGACCCGGATTTTGAAAATGACGCGAGTATAAGCCACAGACACGGAAAGAAAAATATAAACGCGACAACGATAAGTATGCAATAGGTGATTAGTATATTGAGTACTTTTTTGGTTTTTGCTTTTACAACCTTAGCTCTTGCCTCATTCATCTGAACGTTTCCTCCTGTTTATACGACGGTGACAGCACGTAAACCGTCAGCGATATTATCGAAGTAATAATGAATATGATAAGGCTTATTGCCGCGCCTATCGAGTAATAATTGTTGTCTATCGACATACGGTACAGCCAGTTTATAAGCAAATCGGTATCGCTTGCAAGGAAATAACCGTCCATATCAAGCCCGCCGCGCAGGAAATAGAATATTCCGAAATTATTGAAATTGCCTATAAACTGCGATATAAGCACGGGCGTAGTTGCAAACAGAACGTACGGCAGAGTTATTTTTATAAACTGTTTCCACGCGCTCGCTCCGTCAACCCTCGCCGCCTCGTATAAATCGGTGTTTACGTTGGAGAGTATGCCCGTTGCAAGAAGCATAGTAGACGGTATACTTATCCAGGCGTTTACCGCAAGCCCTATAAATCTCGCAGTCCATTTTGCGTCGAGCCCGAGGAAGCCCACCGCTTCCCCGCCCGCCAGCTTTATATAGTAATTTATAGGTCCGCCGTAAGAAAACATAAATTTAAAGCCGAGCAGCGTTATAAAGCCGGGGATAGCGTACGCGAGTATAGGAAAGGCACGCCAGATAGCTTTTGCCTTTACGCAAGCTTTGTTAAGTAACAAGGCAAGCCCGAGTCCCGCAAGGTAATTTATTGCGGTGGACAGAACCGCCCACAGCATATTCCAGCCGAAAATTTTAAAGAACGTAGGCGCGAACTGACCGAGAGTTAATATTTTTCCGAAATTCTCTAATCCCACCCAGCTTACAAGCGCGGGCGGTACTACTTTTCCGCCGTAGTTTGTAAACGCAATAAAAATCATAAACACAATAGGCATTATGCTGAATACGCACACGCCCGCAACGGGCAGCGCAAGCGCCGTTTTGTGAAAGGATTTATCTAAAAGCGCAGCCGCCTCCTGTCTGAACGAAACAGGATTTTTTAAAGTGTCTTTTGCACACTGTATGCGGTATACGTCCTTTATATTAGAAATATAAATTGCGGCGTAAAAAATTATTATTAAAATTGCAAGTATGCCCATTATGAGCATAACTACTGAATTGTCACCCTCGATGCCGTACCAGGCGTTGCCTTCGCGCAGACCGAGCGTAAAAAACCCGAACAAATCGTAAGCGCCGGTCAATATAAAATAAACTATAAACGCAACCTGTACAAAAAGGTACATTATTCCCTTTGCCCACTGCTTGTATAAAAGCTGACCCAACCCCATAACGAGCATAGAAGCCGTCACTTTTCCGTTGCCCTGCGTCAAAATTTCTTTTGCGCCGGCAAAGCGCGCGGACAGTTTACCGGGTACAGCCCTGAATTTACCGGGCAGTCCTTTGAAAAAGTTTTTACATTTTGCAACAGCTTTCATTTCTTTCCCCCTTTACGCTCCGCCGAGAGTATGGATTGCAGCGTAAATCTGATTATCTACGTTTGCAATGCCTTTCTTTAACGCGTCGTCCGTAACATAAACGTTTTTACCTGTGAGCGAATCGTCCGCAAGCACCGCGCAGAACGTCTGTAACGGCGTCCACACCTGTGCAAGCGCTCTTACGCTCGGCATAACGTAAATTGTTCCGTTTACGAGGTTGGCGTTTATATCCGCGTTGAGCCCGCCGAGCTCGTGCGCCAGGTCGCCGCGCGCGGGAGATATTCCAAGCAGCTCCGCTCTGCGGTTAATCATTTTGTACGATGTGGCAAAATTTACGAACGCAAGCGCGGCGTTGGGAGCTTTTGTATATGAGCTTATCGCATAGCCGTTGACGCCGCCCATAACCGTCATATCTTTAAAACCCTGACTTTCGTCCTCCAAATCGCCGCTGACAGGCAGTCTCGGCACGTTTGTCATTACAAGGTTTTCCCTTGCATATTCTTCGGTATATCCCGCATAAACCATTTCCTTTATAAACATAGTATAAACGTCGGGCGTTGTCATTGTAGCAAAATACGCGCCCTGCGCCATTCTCGAATACGAGTTTTTGGTTATTGTGTCCTCAGTGCATTCGAGGTTCATAACCGACGCAAGCTGCCTTATGATTTTACCGCCGAGATATCCGTCGTTTTTAGAAAAGCCTATATCGGCAGTGTCCTTTTTATCCTCGCCGCCGAAAACGTATCCGCCGTACGAAAAGAAATAACCCGACGCAAAATATCCGTCGTTCAGCGACTTCATATATCCGTACTTAGCGCCGTTGCTCTGCTGCCTTATAAGCTGTGAATAGCGGTATAAATCCGTCCAGTTCTCTATCATATCCGGCACGCCGTTTTTATCGTCGTCCCATTTCTCCTGCCAGTTTTCAGGCAGCAAATCTTTGCGGTAGTACAACAGAGGCTGCTGAATATTTACCGGCACGCCGCAGTAAAAATCCTGGTTGTCGATAGTTACTTTATAAGCGTCCCACGCGTTTTTTGAAATATGTTCGTAACAGTCGAGCTCCTCTACGGGAATAGGCAGAATATGCTTGCGCGTACCGTCCACGTATTTCATAAGCGCGTCGTTCGCCTGATACAGCACGTCGGGACCGTATCCGTAAGGTCCGCCCGTTTCAAGGTCGGTATACTGATCCATATTAGCGTCTACCGCCACTATGCCGTAATCGGAATATTCCCTGTTGAACGCGTCTAAAAGCTCTTTTAAATAGCCCTGTTCTTTTGCCGTATCGTTTTCAAGAATACGCAGCGTTACGTTTCTTTCAAGCTCGCCCGTAAATTTCTCGCTGCCCTCGGCGGTAACGCCGGAAGCAATAACGCCGAGAGTTCCCATAACGATGATAACGGCAAGTATTATCGCTACGTGTCCTATTAAAGCAGGCAATGTTCTTTTCATTTTTTCCTCCTTTTAATTATCTCCCGCTTATCGTAAAATCACCGTTCTCTTTTACCGTCAGCCGGTATCCGCCGCGCTCGGCTATAAGCAAACCGTTTTCGCAGCGTATGCACGTTTCGGCAGACGCGAACCCGGGCGAATGTTTTAGAGAAGTCAAAAATTTTATAAGATTTTTCACGTCGCTCTCCCTGTTTTCAAAATCCCAGTCAAACGTTCTGCGGCAGTCGGGGTCGTACCCGCCCTCCATTGCGTTTTCCGTACCGTAATAGACACAGGGCGCGCCGGGGAAGAAATAGGTAAGCGCAAGCGCGCTTTTAAGCTTTTCCCTATCTCCCCCGACACGTGTGAGGAACCTGTGGGTATCGTGCGTATCCAAAAGATTGAGCATCATACTGTTGACCGTATCTGTGTTGCGCATTAAAATTTCGTTTAATTTATCGGCAAGCTTTTGCGTATTAAATTGCCCGAACGCATAAAAATCCAGACAGGCTTTAGTAAACGCGTAGTTCATAATAGAGTCGAACTGGTCGCCGCGCAAATACACGTTTGCATCGTGCCAGTTTTCGCCTATAAGAACGCAGTCCGGCTTGACTGCCTTTACTTCTTTTCTGAACCTGCGCCAGAAATCGTGGGAAACCTCGTCGGAAACATCCAGCCGCCAGCCGTCTATGTCATATTCTCTAATCCAGTAAGTGGCTATGCCGATTAAAAAATCGCATACTTCGGGATTTGACGTGTCGAATTTGGGCATATACTTGCAGGACGCGAAAATTTCGTATTCCAGCGGGTCGTCGTTGGTAATTATAAACCAGTTGTAGTACCTAGATTTTTTCCCGTTTTTCAAAACGTCTTTAAACTGGCTTAACTCGTCGCTGCAATGGTTGAACACCGCGTCGAGCACTATTTTTATACCAGTAGCGTGCGCCTTGTCAATGAGCTCTTTCAAGTCCTTTTTATCGCCGAAATGTCCGTCTATTTCATAGTAGTCGCTTATATCGTATTTATGGTTTGAAATCGACTTAAACACCGGCGTCAGATACAGCGCGTTTATCCCGAGCGAGCTGAGATATCCGAGCTTTTGCGTTATTCCCTTTATATCTCCGCCTGCAAAGCTTTTGGGCGTTGGAATTTTGCCCCATTCGAGATTTATGTAGGATTTATCTTTGTCATTATTTCCCGTATTGAATCTGTCTACGAATATCTGGTAAAAAGTTGCCGTGTTCATCCATTCGATTGACGGCATTACGTCGCATCTGTTTATATAGGCATACTGAAAACAGTTATAATAGCTCAATTCGTAGTCGAAATTTTCGGTCAGACCGTCCTCGGAATAAAAATATCTTTTGTTTCCGCAGATAATTTCAAATACGTACACAAATCTTAAATCGGTGACGTTAAGCGTTACGGTGTAATACGCAAACAGTCTGTCGCTGCATTTTCTGACCATTTCGGCGCAGTTTCTTTCGGTTGCGTACGAATACTTTCCGCCGTAGATAACGTTTATTTTATCGGGGCAGTCCTCTTTTGAAATTCTCAGTCTTAAACATATTTTATTATTATCAACCGCAAAACAGTATTTGGACTCAGGTATATGTAATATTGCGTTTTCGTTCATTATTTTCCTCATTGTATTGACTTTCAGTGCATTAGTCGGTATAATGACAGATATGGGAAAAAGAGTAACTATATACGATATAGCTAAGGAAGCGGGCGTTTCTGCCGCCACCGTTTCTTACGTTCTGAATAATACCGAAGGCCAGAGTATAAGCGAAGAAACAAAAAATAAGATATGGCACGTCATTAATATGCTTAATTACAAACCCAACGTCTTTGCCAAAAATCTGCGTTCTTCATCCGACTCAAAGCTTCTTGCCGTATGCACGCGGCATAACGGCTGTCTCGGAAAAGCCGAATTTATAAATTTTATCGAAGAACTTTCACTGTCGCTCGGGGAAAATTTCGATATAGTTTTCTGTATGCCGCCGTTCGGGCGTATTCCCAACGCCGACGCCATTATCGCGTTTAACGTAACAAAAGAAATTTTCTATGGAATAGGCAGCCAAAACTACGTTCCGCTTATCTCGGTTAACTGCCTTGTCGAAGATAAACTCTTTTTCCAGATTACCGCGGATTTTACAAAGCTTAAACTTAAAGCAGACGGGTACTTTAAAGACGTATACAGTTTTGTCTGTCTTACTCCCGCCGACGAAGCTTTAAAAAATCAGATTGTAAGTATATTTGACAGCGTTATATTTGTAGAAAGCGGCGACAGCCTGCCGGAAATCAAAGTTAAAAATATGCTTACCGTAAACGGTATCATAGCCGAATACTTCAAGCTGCAGCAGGTCAATCTTCTGTACGAGAATTTATACCCGCCTATCTGCAAACAGACAGCCGACTGCGTACATAAGGCGCTGAGCCGCGAAAAGTTTGACATACACTCATATAAAGTTTAAAAAATTTAACGGGCGTTCTTTTCTGAACGCCCGTTGTTTTATCTTACGGGCAAGTTGAATTATGCGTTTGCCTGATAAATATTGAGAACGCCCGTAATTGCATTATAAGTTAATTTATAAGTGCCCGCCACGGTACACTTGAAATTGGACTGGGTTGCAGACGTAAACGTAGAAGTCACGCCCTCGGTACCGCCTGCCGCAACGCCAACCCAGGTATGTTTTTGTCCGTCGTCCGCAACAGCGCCCTCGGGGAATACGCGCAATCCGAACTCAACGCCGACGGCAAGCTCTATAGTAAGCTCGTAAACGTTTTTGTCCGACGCGGA
Source organism: uncultured Christensenellaceae bacterium (assembly GCA_910588685.1). Taxonomy (GTDB): domain Bacteria; phylum Bacillota; class Clostridia; order Christensenellales; family Borkfalkiaceae; genus Coproplasma. The sequence continues at coordinate 23,111 of CAJUPX010000011.1, forward strand.
TTTTGTAAACTTCCACTGCTGTTCATAGTTGGGATTCCAGCTCGTCTGACCTTCCATACTTCCGGAAATGTACACGTCGTAAGCCGCGTCTGCGCTTTCTATGGTAATTATCTTGGAATAACTGTTAAAGGTGATATTGTAAATGCCCTCTTCCAGAACCTTGATATTATTGTTTCCGCCGCCTACAGCGTCGAACGCCGCGCCGCCGTTGTAGAGATATAAGTAGTTATAGCTTCCGAGTCCGTTATATCCGTCGCTGCCCCATTCGCCTTTTTCTGTTGCGCCCGCTTTGAATGCCTGAACGATTATCTGCGAATCGGCTTTCATTGCAACGTTTTTAATTTCGTATACGCCCGAACCCTCCGTCTTTTCGGTGAGCTTGAAATCGGGATTAAAGCAGTATCCGCTCCAATCGGTAACACCGTCCGCAAACGTTCCGTCTATATAATAGTCTGCCGCTGCGGGCGTCACGTCCGCAGCAAATGCAACAGACAGCACTTCTGTTGCTTTGGTATACGTGAACGTGTATGTTCCCGTGGCTTTTGCCACCATATTTTTGGATTCTTTTTCGCCTACAAACGCTTTGCTCGCCTCGTCAAGATTTGTGCTGCGCAGATATAAAGTACCTGTTGACGTTGACCCGTCGGTGAAGTTATCGCGCGAGGTAAACATAAATTCCTCGTTCTCTTTAAGATAGACCGAAAGAGTATATACGCCTTTGTCGTTTGTCATTTTAGCTACAGGAGCATAAAAATCGTTCCAGTCGGTAATACCCGAACCCTTGATAAAGTAGTCGGTAGATTCGTATTCGGCTTCAAGTTCCGCTGCGTTGCCGTTACGTACCCAGCTTATCGTATCGAGTGTGTTTATGTTAAAAGCTTCTTTGTTGGCTTCTGTATAGCTCGGGTGATTTGTTTCGTACGTGTCGTCGTCGGGGTGAGTGGTTAAAGTAAACGTATAGTTGCCCGAATATTCGCATTTTATATTTAATCTGTAAGCAGAATTATCGCCTATGGTGCCCGCACCGCTGAACGCCTCCGTTCCGTCCGTAAGCTTGGTTGAAGTTAAATAACCCACGCCGCGCTGGTTGTGCCACTCGGCGTTAAGCGCAAACTGGAATAAATCGCCCTCCTGCAAATCAACGGTATAAGTATATTCGTTTTTATCCTCGGATTTGGTCATTTTCATATCGTCGGTAAAAACTTTTCCCCAGTTGCTTGCTCTGAGAATAGGGCTTGTGCCGCTGCCGACTATATAATAAACTCTTGTATCCTCGCTCTGTGTTGCCGACGACCACTGAGAAAATACCGATTTATCTTCTGTTATAGGGGTATCAAAAGGAAATTCAAACGAGAAGTTGGGCGTTGCATACCAGCCCTCGAACGTGTAATCAGCTTTTACCGGCGTCCATTCCTGAGCTTTTTCACCCTCTTTTACTTTTTCGGTCTTTAATATATCTTCACCGTCATAATAAGTAACGGTGTATTCAACTGTTTTAGTTGTATCCGGGTTATCCTCCTTACAAGCCGTAAGCATTGCAACCGACGATGCACAAACCGCCGAAGCAATTACCAGACCTACCCATTTAGTAGCCTTTTTCATTTTTTCACCTCAGAAATTTATTTTCGATTTTTATTTACTTAACCGATTAAGTAAATTATATCACTGCTAATTTATATTGTCAATACCTTTTTTAAAAATTTTCAAAAAATGTTGTACAGGTACATTGCGCGTTGTTTAAATCAATTAATGTTACTTATTGAGTGTTGATAAATAAGTAACTGTTTTATATAATTTACATATAAATTACAGGTGGATTATGATAGAAAAAGACGTAGGGAAACGTATAAAAGATTTGCGGAATAAACTTGGCATAAGTCAGGAAGAATTGGTTTTCGTTCCGGCGTTCACAGAACCTATATTGCAAGCCTTGAAGTAGGCAAGCGCAATATTTCTGTTGCAACTTTAGAAAAGATTGTAAACGCACTTGAAGTTTCTTTCAGCGAATTTTTTAATTTTTAAGGAGATTACATTATGACGAAAATTGAGTTGTTTGAAGAATTAGCTCAAGTTGATAAAAACGGATGTAGTCGTTGGGTAAACGTAACGGAGTTCGTAGGCAAATACCAAGGTCTGCAGCTGTTAAACGGTGCAGGTTGGTCCAGAGACGACGGTCCTTTTTGAAGAAAATATTTAATCGAACGGAATAAAAACCTAACTCACGGCAATAAAACCGATACTATAAGAACAGTAGGTTTTAATACAGGCAAGTCGTATTCTGCTTATATTGATCCTGCTATTAAGAGTATCGTTCAATCTAAGCGCTGCGTGATTTTAGGGCACGTCCGGTCCCGAAGTTGACCATAAAAACGGTATGAAAAATGAAGACAGAGTTATGCGCAACGAAAACCAGCGTCTTGAGGATTTTCAGCCGTTAAGCAAGGCGGCTAATGACGCGAAAAGACAGTTTTGCAAAGAATGTAAGCGAACCGGAATCCGTTATGACGCTAAATTATTAGGTTATCCTATGTCTTATTATTCTGGTGACGCAAACACGGCAACGAAGAAAATGCCTGCTATTGGTACGACCCGTTGGAATTTAAAAAGCATTTAATTGAAAAACAATAAAAGTAAGGAGAAGTTTCCACTTCTCCTTTTTAAATTTCTTATTCAAAAATTTGATTTAATTAATTATGCTTTACCAGGCAGTGTAAATACTCAACCGTTTTATCGGTTTTTACCGCTCTTGCACTATCAGATTTAAACCTCTTGTATTCTTTTGATTCCACTGTATATCTGCCGTATTTTTTCATTATTTTTTCTATCGTTTCAAACGACATTAACCCTTCGTTATTATAACTTAAAAATATATATTTAAAATTTGCATTTTTAATAAGCTCGGAAAAAATTTCTTCAACTTTGCTTTTTATACAAAAGGCGCTCTTTTGTTCCGCATATCTTCTAAGTCCTGTTTTACCGTATACAACAGGGTTATCATATCTTGCAATTGTTTCAAGCAAATGATTATTTGTACAGTATTGCCTTGCGTTATATGGCGGATCCAAATATAAAATATCGCCGGACACATATTTTATAAGATCCGTTACATCACAGTTGTAAACTTCGCACTCAACCTGTCCGTGCATAACAGGTAACGGCTCCAACACCATTTCTTTAAGAGCTGATTTTTAAAATTTCTTTAAATACGCGCCATAAACCGAAGCCGTATTAGCATATTTATCTATGCTGTTAATAAGCGAACCGAGCAAAAAAAAGTACTCATTATCGTTTATTATTTCTCTGTTGTGCTTTTCTTCTATAGCAATTCTTATTGCGTCGCACTTTTTTGCATTATATTCCGTAAAATATTTGCGCCTGAATTCTTGCCTCTCCGTCCCCTCATAGCAGTAATTTTGATAAATGACCCCCTCAATACCTTCAAGATTATTTAAGTCCGCAATGAGCTCAGCGCACCTGCCCTCATTAAGATTGCCGTTATTCTCTATCATATGTTTGGCTATGACATAGCTATAATATTGAATATCGTTCGCAATAATAGAGTATCCGTCCTGCTTAAACATACTGCCGACAACACCGGTACCAGCCATCAAATCGGCAAAGACCATTTGATTAGGCAGTCGGTTTTCGCCATTTTCCTCTAATGTTTTAGCAATGGACGATTTTAAAAACCCTATTAACGAATGCTTTGAACCGATATAATTCATTTACTGACCTTAAAAAAATAATCAGTCGAATAAATTTGAATTTACAAACAATTTCGACTGATGATCTAATGGTGCAGATTATGATACCCGAAGTATAAACCCGAAACCACTTTTTATCGGCTTGACGGTGTTCGGATAATTAACATTAGGTTCACCAACTGGTAACTATCCGAACACCTTTGTTTCAGACAAATGGATTCGGGTAGTTTTTATTGCAGAATATTAAAAAATCAGCTTTTTTTACTTTACAGGCAGTTTTACTACGAACTTTGTATTTTGATTGCAAAAAACCTCGATATTTCCGCCTAATCTACCGAGCACTTTTTTAACCAGCGGCAGCCCGAGCCCGGTGCCCTTTTCCTTGCCCGCTCCGTCGCTTGTGTAAAAGGGTTGGAAAATTAAATTTTCTTTACCTTTTAAAGCGTTACCCGTGTTTGTAATGCTGAAAATTATATTTTCGCCGTCATTGCTTAATTCTATAAATATTTCCCCGCGTTCAGCCGTATACTTCACCGCATTTGAAATCAAATTCTGCCAAACAAGATAGCACAAATCTTTATTTGAAACATATTCGGTTTTCTCCATTTCCGCTTCCACTTTCAATTCTTTTTTCTGCCATACTACCTGCATTGAAAGAATAATATCGCGTATCTGCCCGTCAACTGAAAACCTGTTCGAACAATTTATATTACCGTCCGAATCCAACTTGCTCACGGCAAGCAATTTTTCGCTTAGACTTGTTAGTCTTACCGCTTCATTATAAATAAAATTTAAATATTCTTGCTCTTCTTCTTTTGTTAAATCGCTTGTGCGCAGCAAATCGCTGTACCCCAAAATTATACTGAGCGGCGTTTTGAATTCGTGCGAAACGTTTTTTACAAATTCGCGATTCAGGTACTCGTTGGATTTCAAACCCTCCGTCATTTTATTGAAGTCGCTCGACAGTTGCGATAATTCGTCGTTTCCTTTGACCAGAACTTTTATATCGAGATTTCCGTTTGCAACCGCGTTTACCGCCGCGGAAACCGACTTCAAACGTTTGCCTATAAAAATGTAAAGCAACACCGTAAACAGTATTAGTCCCAACGCGCCGGAAATCAGACTGATATGATAGGACACAACGGGGTTTGTTATCGATTTGCTTTGCAATACCGCAAGCGTTATACGAGAAATTCCAAACACCAAAAGCATTGAGGCTCCCATCATTAAAAATATTTTAAATATCAGTTTTTTCATTTCAGTTCCGCCTTGTATCCGAGTCCGCGTACGGAAATAATTTCAACATCGCTATTCACAATCTTTTCTCGCAGTTTATTTATATGAACGTCCACGGTGCGCTCCAAGCTCTCGGAATCCATACCCCATATTTCATCTAACAGTTGCGCCCGTGAAAATATCCTCCCCTTTGAGGACAGCAAAGTAAACAATAACAAAAATTCCTTTTTCGCAGTGTCTATAATTACCGAATCTATTTTCAGCGTCTTAGTCGGAAAATGCAATTCTGTATTGCCAGCTTGAATTTTTTGTTTTGAAACACGGCCGTAACGCCGCAACAACGCCCTTATACGCAGCTCCAACTCGTCATAATCTACTGGTTTTGTTAAATAATCGTCTGCTCCGTCCTCAAAACTCTTTTTCTTATCGTCAATAGTGCTTAAAGCGGTCAACATAATTACAGGCAAATCTGCGTTTTTTGATTTTACGGCTTGCGTTAATGCGTTGCCGTCAATAACAGGCATCATTATATCCGTTATTATTAGGTCTGTATCTTTATTTTCTAATAAAGTTAACGCCTCCTGTCCGTTGCCGCATTCGTAAACGGAAAAACCGCGCTTTTCAAGATTAAATTTTATCAGTTTTCTTAAAGCAATTTCATCTTCCGCCAAGAGAATATTAAACATTGCCGCCTCCGTAAAATTTATTGGAGAAACCTTTTTGTTTCTCCCGCAAGTATACCAGATTAAACGTTCTCTGTCAATTGAGCCTGCGCCTCGGCTTTTACTGCCTGACGGTGTTTTAAAAGACCTATAACAACCACGCCGACGTAAGCCAACGTTTTAGGTATCATTAAAACGCCTATAACAGGTATTATATGCGCAAAGAGCACAACCGGAATATAAAAACCGAAAGACAAAATAACCATAACAGCCATTATTAAATAGCTTTTGTCCTTAGTTTTTCTTGCTATCAAAAAACAAATAGCTATAATGCCTATGCCTATCACTGCAAACGGAATATTTCTTAAAATGCCCCAAAGCAGATTGCCCTCGTAAGAGAACCAGTCGTTTTGAGGGAATGCGCAAAGAATAATGCGCAGCGCCGCCAGAACAAACAGCGAGATTCTGCTTAATAACTTTAATTTATTTTCAGGCTGCCAAACGCTTTCAAGAATAAAATAAAGAATAACGTAAAAGCCCGTCATTGTGATTGAAGTAATAAGCTTACCTAAACCGAGCGCAAACGCGTTAGCCTCTAACCCCGTAGTTAAAAGCGCGTAAACCCGCGGCACCAGATGAAACGAATCCCCCGACGATAACACGACAGCCATTATTCCGAACATTTTGAAAAACCTGCTTTTGCCTTTAACTATAAGATAAATGCCTACGGTGAGAGCAAATATCAAATACGCTGCGTCAAACAATAATTCCATAATACCTTGAACCATAAAATTTCTCCTTGTTTTTTAATTTCTACCCGTATACTATAACAGTTTTTTTAAGTAAATATTAAGTTTTTAAAAAATTTATTTAAATATAAAAAAAATCTGCGAATTGCAGATAATTTAATAGCTGTACGGCAGAATGCGTTTCATTAAAAAACCGTAGCGGTCTGTTTATCTGCTACGTTATTATATTAAACTGCTTACAAAAACCTCGATTCCTATAAAAATAAATATTATTCCGCCTATCACCGAAGCTTTATTAGCAAGTTTTACGCCGTATCTTTTTCCGAGGCAAAAACCGCCGATAAACGAGCCGAAAGTAATTAGTGCAATTATCGCCGAGCCCGCAAGCGCCGTTAGAAAGGCGTATTCCGATATGGCAAATCCCACCGACAGCGCGTCTAACGAGGTTATGACAGCCTGGATAAACACCGCAGCTATGCCTGTTTCGGGCTTTTTTATTTCTGTCTTTTTTCTGCACAAGCCGTCAACTATCATTTTAATGCCTATGTAGCAAAGCACCGTTAACGCAAGCCACGAAACGCACTCTTCAAACAAATAGAAATGCCTGGCAACAGTATGTACGCAAATCCAGCCTATCATAGGCGCAATCAACTGAAATAACGCAAACACCCCCGCCATTGCCGATATTTTACCACGCTTAATTTCCGGGGCGTTAAGTCCGTTGGATAGAGAAATCAAAAATGCGTCTACCGCAAGTCCGAAACCGAACAGTATACTGTTCAGAAAAAAAGCCCAACTCCAAATCATACAATTTCCTTTGTACCTGATCCCTATATTAAAAACCTACGGGTTTTGTCGGAAAACCGTTTATATCATTATATGAATTTTAATCAGGTTGTGACAGAACAAAAGGAAAACCGCGGCTACGAATACGTAACCGCGGCTTTTTAACCGTTGCATTACAACAGCATAACCTGTTGTTTAGCCGTCTTTTTTGTTGTCTGCATTGACAGGTTCTGTATTTGCAGGCTCACCGCCGGTTGAAACGTCTTCGGCAGCTTTCATCTTTTTAAGACCTTTTCTTATTGCGAACACGCCCCACAAAGCCGACAACGCTACAAGTCCGACGTTGACGCAAATCAACGCAACCTTCCACTTAGCCATTGTAGTTTTCCATACAACGCCTTCGCCCATACCGTTCATTGCGTTTGAGTTGGCAATGGTGTACAGTATGTTTTTGGTCGCCTTTCTCAGTGCCTTAACCTGCAACGCGTCCGTCATACCGTCGCGGGATGCAGACGAAGAAGGTTTATAGTCCTGCGAAAGGTTTAAGTCGCCGCCCGCTCTGATCATCTGGTCGGGGTGCATATATGCGTTACTCAGGTTGTAGTCCGAGATAACCATACCTTTAAAGCCCCATTCCATTCTTAAAACCTCGGTTAAAAGCGCATAGCTTCCGCCCGCCCATTCAGAACCGATACGGTTGAACGAGGACATAATAGAGTTGGTTTTCCCTTGCTCTACAATCATTTTAAAAGGCTTTAAGTAGATTTCGCGGAAAGTCTGTTCGTCCGCCCAGGTAATAAGTCCGCCGGAGTCGCGGTTGGTTTCCTGGTCGTTTAATACAAAGTGTTTTACATAAGTGTAAACGCCCTTGCTCTGCGCGCCGATAACCACGTTGGTACCGAGATATCCCGCAAGGAACGGGTCTTCGCTGTAATACTCCCAGTTTCTGCCCGAGAAAGGAGAACGGTGAATATTTACCGCGGGCGCATACCAGCCGGAGTACGTTCTGCCGTCGCCTTTGGTATAGCCTACAAGGCTTTCAAGTCCGACCATAACGCCCATATCGTTTGCAAGATCTTTATTCCAGGTAGCGCCTATAACGCACTCGGAAGCATAGAAACAGGTATCGTGAACGGTGGGGTCGCCCATAAAGTTAGTAAAACCTGCAGGACCGTCGGGGTCGATGGTTCTGGGCTTGCCGATACTGTCGATACTGTTGGTATGGAAGTTACCCTGTCCTACGAGCGCAACCATATCGTCAACGGAAAGATAGTCAATGAGCTCTTCCCACTTTTCATCGTCAAGGTCTACATCTATCATTTCGTAAAGCTGGGGAGCGTCGCCCTTTTTACCCTGCTGTCTTGCTTCTCCCTCAAACGACTTAACATACCGACCGTTAGTATCGTCGTAATTGAAGTTAAGCGCCTTTGTCAATTCTTCCGAAATTTCACGTTCGGCGCGCGTGGGCGTCTGCGGGAATGATGCGTTAAAGCCGCTTCTCGACATTGTTTTGCCGTCCATATACTCGCTCATACTTTCAAAGCGGTTGTCGCTGCCGCCCGTACCGTATATATCCATAGGATAGGTTATATTGTCGAACAGCGAATATTCAAGTTTAACGGCTTTGTCGCCCGTCCAGCAGTCGTGCGCGTTTCTGCCTAAGTATACGGTATACGTGCCCTGTTCAAGCTCGTAACCCTTAAAACCGTTGCCGTTTGCGTCGATATAGTCGTAAGAAGCCATATCCTTAATATCAAGCGAAACGGTGTATTCCTTACTTTCGCCGGGAGCAAGCAAATCGGTCTTTACTATGCCGCCGAGAACGACGTGCGCCTTTTCGATACCGTTGGTAATATACGGCGCGGAATAATAGAGCTGGATTACGTCCTTACCCGAATATTTAGCGCTTGTATTCTTTACGTTTACGGTAACCTGTATTTTATTGTTGGTATCCTTGTTAAGAGGCTGCGCGTTAGACGTTGTTTTATCGCCTACGAGCGTCCACTCGAAATTCGCATAGCTGTTGCCGTATCCGAATGGATAAACGACGTTTTCTTTATACCAGCCGTTGTCGTCGCCGAAACGGTAGATATCCTGGAACGAACGCGTTTCGTAATAACGGTATCCGAGGTAAATACCCTCCTCATACTCTACGTAATAATTACCGAGCTCCGCGCCCGCCGCAAGGTATGTATTTCCTTTATCGGAGAGATTGTCGCCGAAGTTCTGCCAGGTAGGGTCTTTTGTAAAATCTCTTACATAGGTGTCTACGAGATGTCCCGAAGGCGTAACGTCGCCGTTGAGCACCTTACCTACCGCGTTAGCGCCGCTTCCGCCGGGGCTGCCTATCCAGAGAGCCGCGTCTATACCTTCGGTTTCTTCTATAAAGCCGAGCTCCATAGACGTTGCGCAGTTTATAAGAACTATTACCTTTTTGAATTTTTCACAGTCGATAACTTCTTTTAACAGCGCTTCCTCGTTTTTATCAAGCTCGAGATAGTGCTGTCCGCCGTCCTTTGACCCGTCAACGGACGAGCCGCCGTATTTAGTGGTTTGCAGTCTGGGCAAATCGAAGCCCTCGCCTCCTATACGCGAGAACACAACCACAGCCGCGTCCGAATAAGCGTCATAGCTGTTTTTAACTTTGGAATTATACTTTTCCAACGGAGTTTCGCCTATTGCAAGTCCGGTTACCTTTGCGCCTATAGCGGGGTTTTTATCTCTGCCGGAGCCGGAATCCTTGCTCTCGTAAAATTTTACAAGTTCGGGATTGAGTTCGAATTCCGCGTTTTCAAGTCCGTCGTAGAGCGACACGGTATTTTTTGCGTTACCGCCGCCCGAGCCCGAACCGCCGAGAACGATATTTGCAGAGTTTTTGCCGAATACGCTTATCTTGGATTTTTTTGCAAGGGGTAGAGCCTTGTTATCCTGCTCGCCTTTGTTTTTAAGAAGAACTATGCCCTCGCTTACAATTTCCTCGTTAAGACGGTTAGCCTCTTTTAAAACCGTTTCTTTTTCTTTGCTGCTTGCTATTACTCCGTCGCCGAGCTTCATATCGGTTTTAAACTGCTTGAAGCCGTCGGTCGTCTTTGTAAAGCGGTTGTATTTATCGGGGTCGCCCTTAACGTTGCGCCTGCCCTCGCCGCCCATAACGGTGTCTATCGTGCCCGCAAGAAAGTCGTTTTGCGTTGCAACCATAGTAGCGGTAAAAAATAACGCTATAACTATCACCGAAGTCAAAAACCAGGCACGCGCATATTTCCAGATTAATTTCCATATTTTTTTAGCCGACATTATACGCCTCCTTAACCTCTGTTCATATTATAGGTACAGGGTACCCATTTCAACGATACCGACGAATTGATTTTAATGTAGTCAACGCCGGGTCCGCCTATGTTGCCGTCACGCAAGGTGTTTGTATGAACCGCAATCTGAATTACGTTCCAGCCTTTTACAAGCGATACGGTACCGAACTGATATTCTTTAAACGTTGTGTACGCCTTGCCGCCCTCTACTTTTACCGAGCCGTAATTTACCGTTTTCTTGCTACCCGTAGCCGTTTGTCCCTCGTAGCAGTAAACGCCGAGCGTTGTCGGAGTAAACGTAACCGTACCCATCTCCGAGCCAGCCGCAATATACAAAGGAGCGTCGGTTACAGCTTCTTCGGCATAGATAACAAATTCGAGAGTTATCGTGTCGTTATGCAGGTAGTTGACGAACGCGCCGTTACTCGTTGAAGAAATAGTATTGTCTATTAAGTCTTCGCCTGTGGGAGACGCAGAGTAACCCGTGCCGTTCTTGCCCGTAAGGTCGATATATTCAGCCTCGAAACGTCCGTTGGCGGGAGCTTGCAGAGGCTCGTTTATTCTGAAATAAATTGTAGCCGTTCTTTCGGTGAAGCCCTCCGCCGTAGCGGTTACCTTAAAGCTCATCATCTTTACAACCTTGGTAGGAGTGCCTATAACCTTACCGTCTTCGGTCACTTCAAGACCGTATTCGGCTTTGAGCGCCTGGGCGTCCTGTTCGGTCATTTTATACTTGATTACAACGCCATCGCCCGCGTCCGCTTTGGCTATGTCGTAATTAGCCTGCTCGCCTTTGGTGAGTACGCCGTTCAGGGATTCAAACTTAATTCTCTGGGGACGTACAGAAAGGGTAAACGAACGCTCTATAGCATCGCACTGCGAAGCTCTTGCAATTACGCTGAAAGTACAGTCTTCTCTATCCGACGCCTTGCCTATAACCGCGCCGTTGGGATAAAGCGTAATTCCTTGGGGAAGAGCGCTGCCCTCCGCAAGCTCGTATGTAATATTATTGCCGTTAAGCGCTACAGCGTTGCCGGCAACGCCCGCCTGGTTGACGTACTGCGTTCCGACGTATGCCGTTTCCAGCTCTTTAACGCCTTCCGCGCTGCCGAAGTTGACAATTTTGGACGGCGCGCTGCTTTGATGGTCTATCACTACGTCAATTATAAACTCTCTTGCCGTGGAGGAAAAACCCTTTGCCGAGGCGGTTACCGTAAACGGCGTACCGGGACCGACTTTTGTGGGCGTGCCCGTGATAGTTCCGTCGGCAGCCATAGAAAGTCCTTCGGGCAGCTTTCCGCTCGCGCGGTAAGTTACCTCGACTTCCTCGTTCTCAACATAAGCAACCGAAGCCGCATAAGGCAGATTCACGCGCGCGTCGGCAAGCGTTCTGCCCTGATAGTCCAGATAGGGATTGACTACGCTGACCGTAATTTCAGCCGTTACGGACTCGCATTTTTCCGCGTTTGCGGTGATATCCACTTTAATTTTCTTTATCGTATCGTACTTTCCTTCGATTGTTCCGTCCGCGGCTATGTGCAGAGCTCCGCCAAAAGCGGAGTTAATCTTCTGCGCGTCCTCTTCCGTCATAGAATAGCTGACGGACGCGCCGTTGGAAGCCGTAGCCGTAGCAACCGTACCCGAATTTTCTACGCCTATTATGCTCTCGCAAACAGCGTTTTCATATGTAATGACGCCGTTCTCCAGCTCTGCGGGCTTTTCAACGTCTTCGTCTTTGGCGCAGCCGAAAAAGAAAGTCATTGCCATTACGGCAGCAAGTCCGCTTGCCGTTACTAACTTTTTGATTTTCAAAATAACCTCCTTAAAAATATGCGGGAACCGCATATAAGCAGTTCCCGCAATTGCTTTAACGTTTATTTGTTACGGGATTTTTTTGTTACCGCAACCGCTGCAGCCGCCGCGAGTGCCGCCGCGCCGAGCGTAATTCCGAATCCTGCGTCTATCGACGAACCGCAGCCTTTCTTAGGCTCTTCGTTACTGTCGCCGCCGGGAGTGCCGGGGTTAGGGTCTACGGGAGGGGGATTCTCACCTGCGGGCTCCTCTACTTTGAGCGTAAACTCCGCGGTAGCCGCTCTCTCGCAGCCGTCAGCCCAAGCCGAAACCTTTATAGTGTACTCGCCCGCAGTTACGGGAGTGCCCGTGAGTTTTCCGTCAGCGGAAAGAGTAAGACCTTCGGGCAGTCCTGCAGCGGAGTATACAACGTTGTCTGCTCCGGTAGCCTTTGCAAGGTCAACGTTCAACGCCGTGCCTACGGTAGCCTTGTCGAGCGCGCTGCCCGTAAAGGTTAAAGTTGTCGCCTTGGATACGGTTATCGTAACCTCTTTTGTTAAATCAGCCGCGCCGGCGGATTTCGCCTTAACGGTGAACGTGTAGCTGCCTTCCTGCGTAGGAGTACCTATTATCGCGCCTTCGGGGGATAACGTCATACCTTCGGGCAGAGTTCCCTCTACTTCGTAAGTTACGGTTGCGCCCTTAACTTCGGACGAAACGTCAACTCTTGCAAACTTGTTTACGGTTACGGTGGAAGCCGCTGTGCCCGTATATTCAAGTCCGCCGTTTACCCTGAGGGTAAGCACTATAGCCTGACCGATATATCCGTCTTTGTCTTTAAGCGAAACGGTCATTTTGTATTCGCCCGCAACGGCGTTTGCCGCAACCTTGCCGCTTATCATACCGGTATCCTTGTTAATGGTAACGCCTTCGGGCGCGCCGGTGAGCACGTACTCGTAACCCGAGTAAACCTCGCTCTTAGCGTCGTACGACACGCTTCCGCCTCTGTCAACGGCGGGCAGAGCCTTGCTGTACTCCTTTGCGCCGTAATGTTCAGCGGTATATCTGTCGCCGAGCCTGTTCATAGCGTTACTGTTCACAACGGTATATAAAACAGACTTAGCAGCTCTGCGCATTGCCGCAACGTGAGTGGGCGTAAGTGCCGCTCCGCTGATTGCAAGCGTTCTCTCGTTTCCGTCGGCAAGCCATAAATCGTTTCCGGCTCTTATCATAAGGTCAGCTTTCATAAATCCGTTTACCCAGTCGGTAATTACAAGACCTCTGAAGCCCCACTCGTCGCGGAGAATTTCGGTGAGCAGCGAATAGCTTGCGCCTGCCCAGGTATGTCCGAAGCGGTTGAACGCGCTCATCATACCCGTTGCGCCGCCGTCTTTAACGGAAATTTCAAAGGATTTGAGATAAATTTCTCTCATAGTCTGCTCGTCAGCCCAGGTAGCAAGGTCGCCTCTGTTGGTTTCCTGGTCGTTGAGAGCAAAGTGTTTAAGCATTACGAATACGCCTTTGGACTGCGCGCCCTTTACTACGTTTGCACATATCTGTCCGGCAAGTGCGGGGTCTTCGGAATAATACTCGAAGTTTCTGCCCGAGAAAGGCGAACGGTGAATATTGTTGCCGGGAGCGTACCATCCGTTGTAACCGCCCTTTACGCCGTAAGAGGTAACGGGCTGCTGAGTCCACTGGTTAATGGTCGTATTTTCGCCTTCGCCGCCCCAGATACCTTCGTCGCCGACTGCTTCGCCCATTTTAAGAGCAAGTTCTTTATTCCAGGTGGAAGCCACAACGATGGGCGACGCATACGAGCAGGTGTTGCCTACCCAGTTAGAGCCCGAACCCTGTACAAAGCCGGTGGGTCCGTCGGGAGTTATGGAAATAGGAACGTCGAGATCGTCTATGGGATTAGTAATAAAGAATCCCTCTACTATCATATCGCGCATATCTTCAAGCGTAAGCTGATCCATAAACGCGTCCCAGCGGGGGTCTTCATATTTAAGACCGACAAGCTTGGTAGCGCTTATATTTGTTTTACGCGTTGTCTGGTACGTAGGCATTTTATCCGTGTACCAGGGCTGATCCTTATCGTATTCGGGACTTGCCGAAGAATACGTAGCCTTAGCCTGCTCTTCGCCTGAGATTTTAGCCTCTTCTACGGAAGGCGGAGTGGGGAAAGTTCCCTCGAAATCGGCTCTCGACATTACCTTGGAGTGTCCGCCCCAAAGCTCTTCGGAGTTCTCGTCGAAATACGTGCTTACGTAATCGAATCTGTTTTCGATTTTAGTTCCCGATTTTTCATCGGTTTCGTAATAAACCTCGTCATCGAGTTCATACGTCTTTTTAGCCGCGTCTTCGTCAGCCCATACGTGCGAGCCGTCGCCCACGTAAACCGTGTATTCGCCGTCGTCGAGCTCGTAGCCGGTTACGCCGTTAGCGTTTGCATCGTTATAGTCGTAGGAAGCCATATCGCGCACTTTCATAGAAACGCGCACGGTCTGGCTCATACCGGGCTGAAGTAAATCGGTTTTTTCAAACGCGCCGAGAGCTACGTGAGATTTTTCGATTTCGCCGTCGGTGTAAGGTGCGGAATAGTACAGCTGCACTACTTCTTTACCGGCAACTTTTCCGGTATTCGTAACAGTAACGTCTGCTTCTATAACGCCGTCTTTGTCAAGCGACTTGGTAAGGAATTTAACTTCCTTTTTAAAGCTCGTGTACGAAAGTCCGTAGCCGAAAGGATAAACCACGTTGTTATCGTACCAGGAGCCGCCCTCTACAAACCCGCGCGTTTCGTAATAGCGGTAACCGATATAAATACCCTCGTCGTATTCAACGTAGTTTATACCCGTCTTGGTACCCGCTTCGGTTTTGTAAGAGCTTGTATAGTTTGTTGCAAAGTTTGCAAAAGTAGGGTCTTTTTTGAAGTCTTTAGCATAAATATCTACGAGCTTGCCGGAAGGGTTAACCTCTCCGTTTAACACCTTGCCCAGAGCGTTGATACCGCTGCCGCCGGGGAAGCCGAGCCATAATATGGAGTTTACGCCCGTATCTTCTTTTAAGTCGCCGAGCTCGAACGAAGTTCCCATATTGAGAACTATAACAACGTTTCTGAAGTTCTGTTTAGCCATTTCTATCATAGCTTCTTCGTTATCGTCGAGTTCGAGGTAATGGTCGCCCGTAGCGGCGTTGCCGTTGTTGTTGTAATCGGATCTGCCGGCAACCGCTTTATCGTAGTTGGTCTTTAAATCGGCGCCTTCGCCGCCCGCGCGGGAAATTACGATTACCGCTGCGTCGTTGTAGTCTTTAAAGGTATTTTTAAGCGCGTCGCCGTAGCTTGCAACGGGTGTTTCGCCCGTGATAGTAGCTACCTGACCGGTGCCCGAGCCGCCGTCGCGTCCATTGCCCGACTGCGTATTGTCTTCATAGAAAGCCTTAAGTTCGGGGTTTACGGTAAAGCCCGCGTTTGCAAGGCTGTCGTAAAGGTTGTAGTATTTTACTCCGCCTAAACCGCTGCCGTCGGCGCCCGAAGCCGAGCCGCCGCCGCCGTAGAAAGGATTTACGGAGTTTTTGCCGAATACGGAAATTCTCGTACCCACTCTGAGAGGCAGAGAGTTGTTTTCGTTCTTTAACAGAACTATGCCCTCTTCAACTATTTTCTGGTTTAAATCGTTTGCGCGCTGCAAAGCGTCCTGAGCGCTGCTTGCGTCCGAGCGATATTTGGAAACGTAATCGCTGCCCGACGTTGCCGCCGAAGCCGTGAAAGACGAAACGCACATTGTGCACGCCACGGCAAGACTTGCGCATAAGGCCAACTTTTTAGCTATGCTTTTTTTGGTTTTGTTTGTCATACTTCCTCCTCGAATTTATTGTGTATATGCGCGGCGCGTTAACGCGCCGCGCATCGCATTTTAAAGTATTTTGATTATGCCTGAGCGGGAGTTTTAGCCTGAGCCGCAAGCCATCCCCAAAGAGTTACAGCCTTGCCGTTAACAGTAACGGTTTCGTTGCTGTTTTCGGTAATATCTGCAAGTATAAACGCGCCGTTTTCGCCGCTGCCGGTTGTAGCCTGAACTTTGCTGCACTCGTCACGGAGCGTATAAATCCAGGAATAGTGACCGTCGTAAGCCGCGCCCTGGGGAGTTTTGTCCTCACCCTCTGCGATTACTACGTTATCAAACAACGTATAGTGAACGTTGGTTGCACCTGCTTTAAGAAGCTCGATGTAGAGCGAGTTGGAATTGGTTTCAGTATATCCCTTGAATTCGGGCTGCCACGCACTGTTTCTGTTTGTGCCGATAGAAACGGTCATATCCGCTTTAGCGTGGGTAATCCACATAGGAACGTTTACGAGTCTTGCAAATTCTTCTTTGGTAAGAGCTGCGGTTTTATCGAAAGGAACTGCGATAGGATAAGCCGCAGCAAAGTACTCGCCGTGCTTGGAAAGCATTTCAACCGTCATCCAGCCTCCGTTGGAGCATCCGCCGATATAAATACGGGTATCGTCGATATCGGTGTGGGTATCTACGAAGTTTTTGATAAGCTTGAACAGAGATTCGGTGTAAATGGATTCGCCTACGTTGCTTCCGCCCTGCTGTCCGTTGCCGTTATCCATCCACATTGTGGGCGACTGGGGAGCAAGAACGTATGCGCCGGCACAGGTATCGGTTATGAAATAATCCTGAATAAGAGGTTTAGCAAGGTTTACAACCTGGTTGCCGAGCAAGACGATTGAAGGATCTGTACCGCCTTCGCCCGCGCCGTGAAGCCATACTATAAGAGGCTTTTTGTCGGTTTTAGCCGCGTTTGCTTCGGGTGCGTACGAAGCGTATTTAAGAGTAATGTTAGCTTCGGAATCGGTATAAGAACCGGTCGTATCCCATTTATCAAGCTCGGGAATATCGTATTCTGCGGCAAACTCACCGGTGAACTTTGTATAGGTGGTTTCTCCGATTTTAAGACCGTCTATTGCAAGCTTGTAGGCCTCTACGGGATTCCAGCTGTTCTTGCCGCTCTGCTGGTTGTAAGTAAAAGGCTTTACATTGTTTGCGGGACCGGTTCCCCACATACTTGCAGCAATAGAATAAGCATATTCTATCGTTACGTAGCGCGAGCTTGTTGCTTCCGCCGTAAGTTTGTCACCGTTAGCGTTGCTGAGATAAACTTTATCGGTTTCAGCCTTGCCTACGCTGCCTACTTTGAAGGGATTTGTTGCAATTGCAGTTACGGGAATATCCTCGGTAAAGCCGAGAACGGCTTTGTAAATTGCGGGACCTTCTGCGTGGTCGGTAACTATGAGTTTGCCGGTTACAGCCTTTTCGTATGCAACAGCAGGTAAAGGAGGCGCGGGGAAATTGGATTCTCCTGCAGCCTCGTCGCCGTTTACAGACGAAAGAACAACGGAAGTTTTAATATCGATACAGTCAAGGTTGATTGCCTGTTTTTTAACGGTAAGAGTAATGGTATTCATACCCTTAACAACGTCGAACTCACATACAAGTACGGAATCCCAATACTTATTGTAAACACTAGCCTGACCGGAGCCGCGTACGGTTCCTCCCTCATAAGCTATATCATTGCTGTTAATGGAAACGCCGATGTGTTCGGAGCTAACCGTCGTATCGACTATAGGACCGTTATTGCCCTGAACGACAGCACTGGTTGCACGCAGATACAGCGTAGCTTTGCCTGCAGCTTCGGCATTGAACGTAAACATTACGGTTTTACCTGCTTCAGTCATAAAGCCGAGCGATTTGCCGCCGCTTGCATTAGCTACGGTTTCAACGGGGTTATTACCAAGAAATTGCTGCAAAAATTCAGGCACCGTTACAGTAAATTTAGAATCTTCTGCTTCAAGCGTATAGCCTATCCTCTGTTTTGCGCTGTCAAGTAAAACTTTAACAGGCATCGAGTAATAGCCGTAGTGAGCATATAAAGTTACATCGTCGGTTACTGTATATTCCGAGAAATTGATTGCAGTGCCGCCCTCAGCAGCCGTAAACCAGCCGTGGAATTCGGAACCGGGCTTGGAAGCTTCGGGAACGCCGGATAATTTAGCGTTTTCCTCAACGGTGAGCGTAGACTGTCCGCTAAGAACACCGCCGTTAGCGTCGAAAGTTACGGTATAAGTTTTAATCCAGTGAGCGTAAAGAGTTGTATCTTCGGTGATTTCATCGAACATAGGATCAACTTCGTTACCGCCGGTTGCAGCGTCGTACCAAGCGTCGAATTTATAACCTTCTCTCGTTGCGGTGGGAGGAGTTAAAACGTTGCCGTTTTCATCAACCTCGTAAACCGTTTCGCCGTCTATAACGCCGCCGTTTGCGTTAAAGGTAACCTTGACCTTTTCGGCGGGAGGCGGGGTCGGCTCCGTGTAATGCGCGTAGAGCGTTACGTCCTTGGAAACCGTATATGTAGTCAAATCGATTTTATCGCCTGCGCTTGCAGCGGTGTACCAAGCCTCGAACACATAGTCAGTTTTAGCCGCCGTGGGAGCGCCCGTGATTTTTTCGCCCTTCTTCACCTTAACGGTCGCACTGCCGGTAAGCGTACCGCCGTTAGCGTCGAAAGTAACGGTATATTCCGTTGCCGAGGGAGCGGGGTCGGGGTCTTTTTCGTCTTTGCAGGCAGCAAACGCTACGCACAACATAAGCGCAAGAGCCGTGCAAATAACAGAAAGTAGTTTTTTTGCCTTCATTGTTTTCCTCCATAAGAATTTTTTGAACAAATTTTGTCCTTTACAAACAGAATAATGCACCTATATAAATTTGTAAATACCCTTGTCATTTCAGGTAAAAAAAACGGCACAAATGAATATATACAAAAAAAGCCCGCGCGTTAGCAAACGCGCGGGGATCCTTTTTAAGATAAATTCAAGCCCGGTTTTTTTATTATTTTAAAGGTATTGCGGCGAGCATTGTGAACAAATCGCCCTCCTGGTAAAAGCTGATTTGCCCGCCGTAATTTTCGACCACGTTACGCATACTCTTAGCGCCGAAGCCGTGGTTTTCCCTGTCCTCTTTTTCGGTAAGCGGCAGCCCCTCGCTTATTTCAACCTTGCGGGAAACGTAGTTTTCTATTTTTATTATGCAGGTTTGTTCACGCCGCACTATATTTACCGTAATTTCTTTTAGAGATACTTCCGTTTCGCTCTTTACGCTTTCAATCGCATTTTCAAGCGCGTTCCCAATAAGTGAATATATATGGTGAGGCTTCATAAAGTTTATAGTTGCGCCGTCGGCGGTGCACACAAACCGTATGCCGAGCCGCTCGCACATCATAGCCTTTTCCGAGAGCACTACGTCGAGGGCGCGGTTGCCGGTAAAATACGAGCTTTTTAAAATTTCGCTGTCCGCCTCCACTTCCTTTAAGCTTTCGTAATCGACAATGCCCTGGTGGGTGCGCAACTTCATATCGTGGTATTTTATCTGAATTTTTTCGTTTGACAGCTTTGCCTGCTCGTAACGCTGTTCGTCTTTATGCAGCAGCTCCTGTAAAATGCTGTTTTCTATTTCGAGGCGGCGTTTGCTGATGTTCATAAACGCCACAAGCAGCGTGGAAACTGTAAACAGCGAGGCAATCAGCAGAAGCAGCGCAGTACCGTTTGTAGACCAGAACACCGCCTGACGCGCATAGTGAGTAAACAGCGACGCAACCAGAATAAAAGTAACGGCAAAATAAAATATTATTACGTTATTGAATTTGAGCTCGTCCTTGCGTTTTAATTTTCGGACGGAGAAAATATAGGTTGCCGCCATTCCCGCAGCAAGTATCAACGGCATCGCCACGTAGTAATATTTAAACATTTCGTTATTGCCGGTAAAATACATTATAAATAAAATAAACGCATAGGCGAGGTTGCTTATTATATGCTGCGCGCCGTATATGCACAAGCCGATAAACAGCGACTGCATTATATCGGCTTTAAAGCTTATAAATACCGTTGCCGTTAGCATCGCCGAAACAATTACGTAGTTAAGCGGGTCGGGCACCGGAAAATAACCGAATCTTTTAAGCGTTTGAAAACCGATTATAACAGCTAAACACAGCGGAAACCTGACGTAAAAAAGTTTTCGTTTTTTGAATACGGGCAGATACAGCAGCGTTATAAATATAAGCTGCGTTGTAAATTCGTTGCCGCAGATATCAAAAAATCCTGCAACAATTTTTATATACTCATACATTGAGCGTACCTATTCTGCCGAGGAATTTAATAAAAGCTTCGTTAAAGCTCCGCAAAAATTTCCTGCTTATCGGCAGCGTTATGCCGCCGCTGAGTTTTACTTCGCCGTTGACTACGGACAGCACGTGCCTGAGATTTATAAGATAGCAGGCGCTGCACCTGGCAAAGCCGAGATCGCCCAGGCTGTCCACCATTTCCTGCATAGAGCCGCGCGTGCGGTATTCAGACGGTTTATTTTCGGGATTGAGTACGTAATAATATAAATTGTGAATTTGTATTTCCAGATAAATAATATCGGAAACGGGTATAACCTCCACTCCGTGCAGTGTTTTTACCTTTATTCTACGCGTCTGACTTGTTTTTAAAACCTGTATCATTCTGTCAAGACTGCGGTTGAACAGAGTTTCGTCGATAGGCTTTAAAATATAGCCCAGAGCGTTTACCTCATAGCCGTTTATGGCGTACTGCTCGTAATGTGTGCAGAAAATTATAATTGCGGTTTTATTGAATTCACGGATTTTTTTAGCTACGCGCAAACCGTTGTTGCCCGGCATATTAATATCCAGAATTAAAATTTCATAGCTGTTGGGGTCATTTTTTAAAAGCTCGTCCCCGCAGGAATACGTATCGGTTTCAAAGCGCAAATCTTCGGCGCTCGAACCTGCATACTTATTTAACAGCCCGGTAATTCTTTGGAGAATTTCCGGTTCGTCGTCTACAACCGCAACTTTATATATCATATTCCCTCTTTCTGTTAAGTCATTAGTTTGCGTGTATGCTGCGCATACACGCAAACGGGGTGCACCCCGTTTACTGTCCATTATAACATAAATTTTTGAAATTGCAACACAAACAGCAAAAAAACTATTGTTTGCGTGCGGTCTTTTATTTTTTTATTTTTGCAACTCCCGTTTCAACAGCCGCCTGCGCAACCGCTTTTGCAACGGCGTTATGCGCCCTTTTATCGTACGCGTAAGGCAGAATGTAATCAACGGAAAGCTCTTTATCCGACACGCAGCCTGCAATGCCGTAAGACGCGGCTATCATCATTTCGGTATTTACCGTTTTAGCCCTTACGTCTAACGCGCCGCGGAAAAGTCCGGGAAAAACCAGAACGTTGTTTATCTGGTTTGCATTCTCAGAAGAGCCCGTACCTACTATAAACGCGCCCGCCGCCTTTGCTTTTTCGGGCTCTATTTCGGGAACGGGGTTTGCGCAAGTGAATAAAACGGCTTTGTCCGCCATAGACTTAACCATATCCTCCGTTACGCAGTGCGGTCCGGAAACGCCTATAAATACGTCCGCGCCGCGCATAGCGTCGGAAAGAGCGCCTTGCATATGCCGTAAGTTGGTTATTTCCGCAAGTTCTTTCTGGGCGGGATTGAGCCATTCGCAGCCCTTGCATACAATGCCTTTCAAATCGCAGACGGTTATGTTTTTAACGCCGAGTTTTAAAAGAAATTTTGCAATTGCAATGCCCGCCGCGCCCGCGCCGTTTATAACGAGCTTTATATCCGCAGCGTTCTTTTTTGCGAGTTTTAACGAGTTTATGAGAGCGGCGGCAACGACTATTGCCGTACCGTGCTGGTCGTCGTGGAAAACGGGTATGTCAAGCTCTTCTTTGAGCCGCGTTTCTATTTCAAAGCAGCGCGGCGCGGAAATATCCTCTAAATTAATACCGCCGAACGAGCCTGCAAGCAGCTTTACGGTTTTTATTATATCTTCGGTATCCTTGGAGCCTATGCACAGGGGATATGCGTCAACGTCGCCGTATGCCTTGAAAAGAGCGCATTTGCCCTCCATAACAGGCATACCCGCTTCCGGACCTATATCGCCGAGTCCCAAAACCGCGGTACCGTCGGTAATTACCGGAACGGTATTCCAACGGCGCGTCAGCTCAAAAGATTTTTCAACGTCGTTATGTATCGCCATACACGGCTCGGCTACGCCGGGAGTGTACGCAACTGAAAGCGCCTCTCTGCTGTCTACCGGAACGCGGCAAACCGTTTCTATTTTGCCTTTCCATTCACCGTGTTTTTTTAATGATAATTCTTTGTAGTTCATAATTTCTCCCCGGCAGAAATAATTTTCCGCCGTACCGTTTCGGCTTTATATATTAATGTAAAAGTTTTTTGTAAACGTTTTCAATTTTCCGCCTGTCCCACAGCGCGGGTACGGGATAGAGCGGGTTGGCTTCCTTTTCGGCATAAAAAGCTAATTCCGGTATATCTTCGGGGCGAAGCTCTTCAAAGGTTTTGCCTATACCGAATGCCGAATTCAGCTCTTCTATGCGCGAGATAAACTGCTCCGCGCCCTGACCGTGCGAACAGTTTTTTGGGGCAATGCCGCAATATACCGCCATTTTATGGAGTTTTTTGTGTACGCATTTTCCGTATTCGCGCAAAACGACAGGCAGTATTACGGCGTTTGCGTAACCGTGCGCAATATCGTATTTGCCGCCGAGCGCGTGCGCCGTTGCGTGGACATAGCCGACGTAGGCTTTGGAAAACGCCCTGCCCGCCTTGTGCGCCGCCAAAAGCATACTGTCCGCCGCGCCTTTATCGCCGCCGTAAAATCCGGGGAGACCAGAAAATATGAGATTAGCCGCCTCCAAAGCGTCTTTGCGGGTTGCGCGGTTGCCTCCTCTGCCTATATACGCCTCCACGGCGTGGGTAAGCGCGTCCATACCCGTGGTTGAAATAATGTGTTTCGGAAGCGTTTCGCACACTTCGCCGTCGAGCACGGCATACGGGGGTATAAGCGGAAAATCGCTGATAGCATATTTACGGCGCGTTCGGGAGTCCGTTACCACCGCCGCGAGAGTTGTTTCGCTGCCAGAACCTACCGTTGTAGGCACTGCGATTAACAGCGGAATTTTTTTGTTGACTTTTAAAATACCGCGCATTTGCCAAAGCGTTTTTTTGGGACGGGCGACGAGCGCTCCAACGCATTTTGCGCAGTCCATAGGCGAGCCGCCGCCGAAACCTATTATACAGTCGCAGCCGTCGTTTTTATAAATTTTCAACGCGTCGTCAACGGTTTGCGAAGTAGGATTTGACACCGAGCCGTCAAACAGGGAATATTCGTAACCCGAGACGGCGAGCGCGGCTTCAAGCTTTTTGGTAGCCCCCGCGGCGTTCAGGTGTTTACCCGTAACTATCAAGGGGCGTTTTTTGCCGTTTTTTTCGATTACCCCAGCAATATCTTCTACTTTCTCAATTATTTCCGGGTTTTTATAGGGCAGAAAAGGCAGCGCGATTTTAAGCGCGGTTTGAAAAATTCTGCAATAAATTCTTTTAAATATGTTCATAAACCAATCGCCGTTCGTTCGCCTTTAATCTGTATGAATTTAATATCATACGCACACTATAAAAAGTGTGCGTATACGTCTCGTGTGGTGGACGAGTAGGGACTTGCACCCTAGTCTTACGTATTTTGTTGAGGCTTTCTACATACTTAGTCTGCCTTTAATCTTAACCTGGTTGCCCCGGCAGACGGGTGCAAACAGGCGCATACCGCTTAATTCTCAAATCCGCGCGCGGTAAAACGCGAAAACGAGTTTACCGTTTAATTAACGCCCTTAATACGCCAACGGTGAACGTATTAGGACGGACCGCGTTTAAGTTACGCAGCGCAAGCGTAGCTTGCCGCTCCGAAGGAGGGGAATGCTACAACTTTGGAATCGTTTGATTCTGCATTTAAATTTAAATTCCGTTTTTACAAAGCCGGACCTTTGATATGCTTTTCCTCTCCGCCATACGCAATCGAATCTGAAAACTCGCCCGTAGTATTTAAGGATTACCATTATTATATAGCCAACCGTTTAAAAAAATCAAGCGTTTATTTTGTTTTTTATTGACATTTTAAGGTAAATGTTTTAAAGTATAAGCGTTTGATGATTTACACGATAACGTTTAATCCCTCGTTGGATTACTATGTACAAGTAAATAACATAAAAAGCGGCGTTGTCAACCGGACAACAAGCGAACGCCTTGCTGTCGGAGGAAAGGGCGTTAACGTTTCGCTCGCCTTAAAAGAGCTGGGCGAAGATACGCTCGCGCTCGGATTTGTTGCGGGCTTTACCGGCAAATTTATACGCGAAAAGGTTGCCGCCCTGGGACTTAACCACGACTTTATAGAAGTTGCGGGGCAGAGCCGCATAAACGTAAAGATTAAAAGCAACACAGAAACCGATATAAACGGCACGGGCGCATATGTCAGCCCGCAGGACGTAAACAAGCTTTCGAGAAAGCTTAAAGGTTTACTCAAAGAGGGCGACTGGCTGGTTGTTTGCGGCAGCATACCCCCCTCTCTTCCCGAAACGGTGTATGCGGATTTGTTTAAAAAGCTGCACGCCGTAAGCGGCGTTAAGCTTGTTGTGGACGCGTGCGGCAGAACGCTTAAAGAAACGCTCAAATACCGTCCTTTTTTAATTAAACCGAACATATACGAGCTGTGCGATTTATTCGGACTTACCGCCGTGCCGGACGTGGAAAACGTTTACGCCTGCGCGAGGAAGCTTCAACAGGCGGGCGCGCGCAACGTAATAGTTTCTATGGGAAGCTCGGGCGCGGCTATGGTAACGGAAACGGAGCAGTCGCTGTTTGTGCGCGCGGCGCGCGGGCAGCTTGTAAACTCGGTCGGCGCGGGCGACAGTATGATTGCGGGATTTATCCATAACTATATAAACACCGGCAACTACTTTGCGGCGCTCAACTACGCAACGGCGGCGGGCAGCGCGTGCGCGTTTACCAAAAACCTCGCCACGCGCGAACAGATAGAATATATAGAGTCGTTAATGCTGTGATTGAAATTTACACCTTAAAAAAAGAGGCTCTATATTCCGCGCTTGAAAAAATACTGCTTGAACGCACGGGCAGCGCCTTAACGGCAAAAACCCCGAACGGAAAGCCTTACGCCGTTAACGGCGGGTTGGAGTTCTCCCTGTCGCACAGCGGACAAAAAGCGCTGCTTGTCATATCCGACAAGCCCGTCGGCGCGGATTTGGAAATATGCAAAGGTCGCCGCCGCGACAGCGTAATTTCGCGTTTTTCACCAAGAGAGCAAAGCGAAATACTAAGCGAAAAGGATTTTTTGTTTCACTGGACCGTACGCGAAGCTTATATAAAGCTTGTAGGCGGTACTCTTGCCGAATATTTTAAAAGGCTGGAATTTTTTGGCGGAGAACTGTTCTTAGACGGCAGCAAATTAAACGTTAAAATAACCAAACATATTTTGGACAGCGGCATTGCCGCGGTCTGCACGGAAAACCGGGGATAAAAAATGAAAGTTTTTGTAATTGCAATGGCTAACGAAGCCGAGTGCGTTTTGTCTGAAATGACGGATAAAACCGAGAACATAATATGCGGTAAACGCGTTATATGCGGCACTCTATACAAAAAACCGACCGCCGTTGTAATATGCGGCGTAGGCAAAGTAAACGCAGCCTGCGGCGCACAGATTGCCGTTGACAGACTGTCCGCCGACTGTATAATCAACCTCGGGGTTGCGGGCGGACTTAACGGCGGCACGGAGCTTGCAAAAACCTATTCCGTATCCAGCGCGGTACAGTACGACTTTGACCTTACGCAGCTTAACGGAACGGAAATAGGCACGC
This sequence comes from uncultured Christensenellaceae bacterium, assembly GCA_910588685.1. GTDB lineage: Bacteria > Bacillota > Clostridia > Christensenellales > Borkfalkiaceae > Coproplasma. The sequence goes on from CAJUPX010000011.1 coordinate 49,152, forward strand.
TTAACGAATGTAAAGAAAATTATCTGCCTCTTTCGGTAAACGGTAATTTCCCGCAGAAAAAGCTTGCGACAGGCGACAGATTTAACGACAGCCCTAAGGACTATGCGCTGTTGACAGAGGTGCTCGGCGCGGATATACGCGATATGGAGGGCGGCGCGATAGCGCAGGTTTGTATGCACGCGGGCGTTGAGTGCCGCGAATTTAAAACCATATCCGACGTTGCGGGCAGCGGAAGCACAACAGAACAGTTTTTAAAAAATCTTACTCTCTGCTTCAATGAAATAAAGCGTCAGCTTAAATATATTTTTGACTGAATCACTTATGAAAAAAATCCCCTCTTTTGAAAAAAATCACGACCTTTTAAATACGGGGCTTTACAAATGCGGAATATCGCACGGCGTTACCACCTGGGATTTGCGCAGCAAAAAGCCCAACGGCGGCGACTATATATCCCCCGCCGCCATTCACACGGTTGAACACCTGATAGCAACAGTTTTGCGCAATTCGGAACGCGGCGGCGATATTATTTATTTCGGGCCTATGGGCTGCCGCACGGGATACTATCTTTTAACCGTCAATATGGACTTCGGCGACGTTCTGCCGCTTCTGCGCAACGCTTTTGAACAAGCGCTCGCATTTGACGAAGTACCGGGAAACAAGCGCGAGGAATGCGGCAACTATCTTGAACACGACCTCGGCGGCGCGAAACGCGAATGTAAAAATTATCTGGAGATTTTAAATAAATTATGAAACCACTAGGCGGAGGCTGGGACGAGCTGCTCTCCCCCCTTTTTGCAGACGACCGCTATAAAAAAATACGTGAATTTCTGCTTAAAGAATACAGCGAACACGTCGTATATCCCGATATGTACGACCTTTACAACTGTTTCAGATACACGCCTTTAAGCCAAATAAAGGCGGTAATTTTGGGACAGGACCCGTACCACGAGCCAAACCAGGCGCACGGACTGTGTTTTTCGGTGAGGCGCGGGGTAAGGCTGCCGCCGTCGCTGCAAAATATTTATAAGGAAATAGAGAGCGACCTCGGCATACGCGAGCCCAACTGCGGCGATTTGACCAAATGGGCGGAGCAGGGCGTTCTGCTTTTGAACACCACCCTCACCGTACGCGAACACCAGGCTAACTCGCACTCGCAATGCGGCTGGGCGTGGTTTACCGACAGCGTTATAAAACTAATATCCGACAGTACGCAAAACGTCGTATTCATTTTGTGGGGCGGAAACGCGAGGAGCAAAACACCGCTCATCGATAAGTCGAAGCACCTGATTTTACAGTGCGCGCACCCCTCGCCCCTCTCGGCGTACAACGGATTTTTCGGCTGTAAACATTTTTCCAAAACAAACGAATATCTTATAGAACACGGAAAACAACCTATAGACTGGAATTTACAATGAAATATATAGTAGTGCTCGGCGACGGAATGTCCGACCTTAAAATTGAAGAGCTAGATAATAAAACCTGCCTTGAAAGCGCGGTAACGCCCGCGCTCGACCGCCTTGCCCCGCTCTCGGAAACAGGGCTGTGTAAAACGGTTCCGAATTCTTTAAAGCCGGGTTCGGACGTTGCAAATATGTCGGTGCTCGGGTTCGCCCCGCTCAAATACTATACCGGGCGTTCGCCGCTCGAAGCCGTTTCTATGGGTATAAATCTCAAAAGCACGGACGTTACGCTAAGATGTAATCTTGTAACGCTGTCCGATGACGAGCCCTACGAAAACAAGACTATGCTCGACTACTCGGCGGGTGAAATTACCACGGCGGAAGCCGAAGAGCTTATAAATTTTATTAACGCGGAGCTTGGCAGCAGGGATTTTGCGTTTTATACGGGAATTTCGTACAGACACTGCCTTGTTGCGGCAAACGGAGTTACGGGGCACGACTTAACGCCGCCGCACGATATTTCCGACAAAAAAATTACCGCGCACCTGCCCAAAGGCAAAAACGCGGCGAAATATCTGGAATTTATGAAGCGCAGTTACGGACTGCTCTCCTCCCACCCCGTTAACCTGAAACGGATAAGCGAGGGCAAAAAACCGGCAAACTCGATATGGCTGTGGGGCGAAGGCACAAAGCCCGCCGTTCCAAGCTTTAAAAGCATACGCAATTTAAAGGGCGGAATTATTTCAGCCGTAGACCTTGTTAAAGGCATAGGCATACTTGCCGGAATGGATATAATAGAGGTTGAGGGCGCAACCGGCAACTATAACACCGACTTTCAGGGCAAGGCAAACGCCGCCGCGGACGCGCTCATAAACGGTTTAGATTACGTATATATCCATATAGAAGCGCCGGACGAGTGCGGACACCACGGCGATTATGCGCATAAGGTTTATTCGATTGAGCAGATAGACAAAGTTGTTGACACGCTCTGCAAGAGGCTTAATGCGGCGGGCGAGCATTTTGCAATGCTTGTTTGCCCCGACCACCCCACGCCGTGCGCAACAAAAACCCACAGCTCGGACCCGGTGCCGTACCTGCTGTACACCGACAAACGCAGCCTTTTTAACGGCGCAAAACGGTATACAGAGGACTGCGCCGCCTCTACAGGCGAATACGTGTCCGACGGATACAGGTTAATAGAAAAATTGATTTCAATAAAATAAATATTACGCCAAAGTAAATAATCCACCCGCTTTGCGGGTGGATTTGTTTTTTACCAAGGCAGAGTTTCGCCGCCGAGTATGTGTATATGAAGATGAAATACCGTCTGTCCGGCATCGGCGCCCTGATTTATAATAAGACGGTAGCCGTTGTTACAGCCGTTTTCAGCGGCTATGCCGGGTATTTTACAGAGCATATATTTTAAAAGCTCCGCATCCCCGCCGTTCATTTCCGAAAGCAGTTTAAAATGCGTTTTCGCAACGGCTAAAAGATGTACCTTTGCCTTTGGCTCTATATCCTTGAAAACAAGCATTTTACCGTCTTCATACACTTTTTGCGAGGGGATTTCCCCCTTTATTATTTTGCAGAATATGCAATCGTCCTTTAACATTTTGTTTCCTCCCTGTTTTTATTTTTTTTATCGATAATCATAACAGCCGCACCGCCCGCAGCTCCCGCAAGCGACAGCGCCATAACCGCCGCAAGAGCGGCAATTTCACCTACATAAAAAGCTAAATTGTTAAGTTCGGCATAGTAGCGTCCGCTTTCCCGGTCGTACGTTACCTCGTAAACGTTGCTGTTTATTGCAAAATAATATCCGTTTACGGTTCGTTTCATTTCGTAATATGCTCCTTTATATAGCACCGTAACGTTTGTAAGCAATCCGTCTGACGAATGCTCGAAAGAATAATCGTAAAAATATTCGTACCTGTCTATAACACGCTGCGTGGCGTAAACAAGCTTACCGTCCGTATAACCGTACGAATAGTCGTTTTCGTGCGAGAGCCCCGTTCCGGTTTCCGTTTTTTGGTACTTCCTGTCCGTTATAACGTTAAAACTTGCTCCGTTTTGAACATAGTAGAGCATTTCCTCTTCCGTGTCAAACACCTCGTAATCATAGCCGATAATTCTGTCGCTTATAATACAGGCGGCAATGCCGCAGAACGCAAAAACAAGCGCGCACAAGCCTGTAACCGTGTTTGCAATAAGCAGCTTTTTAGCGCATTTTGCTGGCTGCGCATCAGGTTCGGCGGGAATAGCGAGCGGCATTTCAAGCTGCTCTGGCTGCGTATTTGCGGCATATAGCGGGTGCAACGCCAGGTTTATAAGCTTTTTCTCGCCGCGGATTGCACGTACTGTCAAAACAAGCACAACCGCCGCACAGACTAAATAAATCGCGAGCGAGCTTATTTCTCCTATAACGTCGGTAGGCAAATCCCACAGAGAGTGCAGCACTGCGCAGGTTACGGCATACGCGTAAAAGCGCGCGTTTTTTAAAGGATTTTTAAACTTTGCATACGCATAGCCTATCAGCCCCGTCCAGATTATGTGCGTGCAAACTGCGGTAATGCCGCGAGTCAGCGTGACGGTTGCAAACATAGGATAATTAACGCCGTAGCTGTCCGTTCCGTAATTGAATATGTAACCTACGTCCTCTATCGTAGCCATACCCGCGCCGACGGCAAAGCCTGCTACAAGACCAAAAAACGGAGTGCGTTTTTTATTTGCGCTTATTATAGCAATTACAGGAAGCGCCTTAAAAATCTCTTCCGAAAACCCCACGTATACGGCGTCTGCGATTTCGTTTGCAGGTATATAAACAAAATAAACCAGCTGAATTAACAGAGTTGCCGCGGTGCCGCCTAATAGCGCAACCGCCGCAACGTACGGCAGAGACAGGTTTTTAAGCGGATAGAGCTCGTAAGCGAGCACTAAAAGGGGCAAATTGACCATAAGTCCGCCGAACAGCGACACCACGGGAAAGCTTATGTAATTACCGGTTATAAACAAAATAAGAGCCGAAAGTCCGAAAAGCAGCGTAACGGCAACAAATACCCGCGCATACACGAACGGATACAGAGTATACTCCGCCTCCGCGCCCGTTTTATCCTTATCGCCGTTTAGACCGCGCGTAAAAAACGCAGTGTATTCGGCTATGCCGTGCGGTCGGAAAGTTTCGTATAAAAATTTTTTAAAACCCGCGCCGCGGTCAAGCTTTTTGTGCGGTTCCCATTGCTCCATCTTTAAAAATCTCCGTAAGCGTAACCGTATATTTTTTTGAAATTTCCAGCACGCCTTTTACGTAAACCTTGATATAGTTGCCGCTGTAACCCTCGGTATACTCTCCGTCGCAGCACTCTGCGATAAAGCTGAGCGGCTTGCCTAAAAACTTATTTATGTAACTCAACTCGGCTTTTCTGCCCGCACAAATCAAGCGGTGCAGTCTTTCGGTCTTGACGTCCGGCGGCAAATCCTTTAATTTATAGGCGTTGGTGCCCTCTCTCGGGCTGTACGAAAAAGCGTGTACCCGGGCAAAACCGGCTTCTTCTATAATTGAAAGCGTCTGCCCGAAATCCTCTTCCGATTCGGCGGCAAAGCCGGAGATTATGTCTGTGGTTATAGCCGCGTCAGGAAAATATTTATATATAAGCGCGCACTTTTCAAGATATTCGCCGCGCGTGTAGTGCCTGTTCATAGCTTTTAAAACGGCATTACTTCCGCTCTGCAGGGAAAGATGGAACTGCTGAGCAAAATCCGGCAGGTTTTTTAACGCTGTCAGCAATTCATTATCGATTATACCGCATTCGAGCGAACCGAGCCGCAGCCTTTTATCCACGCCGCCGAGCGCACTGATAAGGGCTGCGAGTCCGGCTCCGCGGTCGCTGTACGAAGAGATGTTTATGCCGTTCAGCACAACCTCCGGACAGGGCGTGTTTTGTATTTCCTCAACTATTTCCGAAATCGGACGCGATACTTCGCGCCCTCTCAGATAGGGTATTATACAGTACGAACAGAAATTGTTGCAGCCGTCCTGTATTTTTACAAAAGCGCGCGTTTTGGTCTGTTTGGGCGGCAGCAGTCCGCACGGCATTTTATTTGTCAAAAGCGCGATTTGCTCTAAAACACGCTGTTTTTCGGACGCGCCGCACACAAAATCCACGCCTTTTTCTTTAAACGGCTCCGCATTTTTCTGCGACGCACAGCCGCAAACAAAAACGTGTGCCGCGGGATTAAACCTGCGCACGCGCGTTACGAGCTGGCGGCTCTTTCTCTCGGCTTCGCGCGTGACGGCGCAGGTGTTGAGCACGTAAATATCGGCGTAGCCGAGCCTGTCGTCCGTTTCAAAGCCCATTTTTTCGAGCGAAGCCATTATTGAGGCAGACTCTACCTCGTTAACCTTGCAGCCAAGCGTAAAAACAACAACTTTCATCCGAGCTCCCCGAGCGCGGAGGCAACTAACGCGCACACCGCGATAGCCGCCGTTTCGGCGCGTAAAATACGTTTGCCGAGCGAAATACCCGAAAAGCCGAGCTCTTGCGAGAGCTTAAATTCCGCTTCGGAAAAGCCGCCCTCGCTGCCGACCGCCACCGCCGCAGAGCCGCTAATTTTTGTTATATCGGACTGCGAACCGTTTAAAAACTCGCAGGCGAAAAGTTTATTATTATAATCCGCCGCAGATAAAAGCGCGGCGTTTAAATTATCAAAGTAAGTTATTTGCGGCGCGCAGGCTCTCAAACACTGTTTAGCCGCTTCTTTTGCCACTTTTCTGAGCCGCTCTATTTTGTTTTCGTTAATATAAGCCGAACAGTATTCGGAGCTGAAAACGCCTATCGCCGACACGCCGAGCTCGGTAGCCTTTTGAACGATAAGCTCGGTTTTATCGCCTTTAAGCGCGCCGCACAAAAGATAAATTTTGGTTTTCGGCTCTTTGTCGCATAGCGTTACCCCCGTAATATGCGCCGACAAACGGTGTTTTTCAACCTTTTGCACAACCGCGGAATATTCTTTTCCTCCGCCGTCCAGCAGCACTATTTCCGCACCCTCTTCAACGCGCAAAACTGTTTTGGCGTGAACGAATTCCTCGCCCTCCAAACACACGGTTTTACCATTGCAAAGGTCGTTTGCGTCTGTAAAAAATCTTTTCGGCGTGCTCATAGCTTAAACGACAGGGCGAGCCACTCCCCCTCCCTCAGCGTCTTTTCAAGCGTAAGCCCCTCGGTGGTGAAGGCGGTAATAACCGTTTTCAAACGGCTTTCTATTATGCCGCTTAAAATGAGCGTGCCGCCCTTTTTAAGATTTTTGGGTATGGACGGAGCAAGCCCGCACAGTATTTCCGCCGTTATGTTAGCGAGCATTATATCGCCTTTTATATCGGCGTTGTCAAGCAGGTTAGAGTGCGCAACCGTAACCATTCCGGCAACGTTATTTATCTCAGCGTTATGCTTTGCGCTTTCCACCGCAACGTAATCTATGTCGGTCAGATATGCGTATTTTGCGCCGAGTTTGATTGCGGAGATGCCTAAAATACCGCTGCCGCAGCCCACGTCTATACATACGCTTTCAGGCGTTAAATAAGTTTGCAGAAGCTTTAAACACATAGCCGTTGTTTCGTGCTCGCCTGTGCCGAACGCCATATTGCTGTCGAGCTTTACAACCTCTTCAAACGGCTGCTTTTCGTACTCAATCCATTCGGGACAGACAACGATTTTTTCGCCTATGTGCAGAGGTCGGAAATGCTTGCGCCAAATTTCCAGCCAGTCGTCGCCCTCAACCACTCTTTTAGTGCACTCCAAAGTGCCCGCAGGCAAATTGCCTTTGCAGTTGTTTGCGAGCTGCTCCAGATCGGCGCGTATAAGCGGCGTTAACTCTTCGGTCTTTTCAAGCGGAATAAAGGCTTTTACAAGCGCTTCGCCGCCGCCCGTAAGCAAGCTGTCGTCCATATAATCCCAGTACATCGCCTTGTTCTGTTGCAGCGAGATTACGTCCTTTATATCCGAAATAGCCACGCCGTAGTTGGTGTAGCCCCACATTACGTCGGCTACAAGCTCGGAGCATTCGGAGGTTGTATGAATTGTAAGTTCGGTGAATTTCATAATATTATTTTATCATTAACCGCAAATAAAGGCAAGCGTTACGCTTAATTAAAACGCTTAATACCGTTTAACGCGCTAATAAATATACGTATACTTTACGTTTATATTTCGTCCCTTCCTAGCAAATAGTCTACCGAAACGTCAAATATATCTGCAATTTTTACCAGCGTTTGCAATTTCGGCTCGGAGCTACCGTTTTCATACCTGATATATGACGGCTGAGCTATTTGCAGCATATCCGCTATCTGTTGCTGCGTATAACCGCATAATCTTCTTTGTTCCTGCAATCTTTGCTGAAATATTTTCATAGTAATAAAAATCCTCTTGACAATTATTGCAGATTGCTATATAATTTTATAAAATTATAGCAGTTTGCTATAAAATTCATAAGGAGATTTTTATGACAAAAGATTACGGAGACAGTGTAAACTCAAATTTGAACGCGGCAAAAATATGTTTTATAATTTCAATTGTTATCGGCGCTTTGGGAACGCTGTATTTATTGATTACGATAATTTGTTTAGCCGCATACGAATTATATTTTCTTGGGTTTTTCGGGCTTATATTTGCATTTTTAATATCAATTATTTTTTGGATAATAAATCCGTTTATCGGAATTTCGCTCTCGTCAGTCAGTAAAAACGAACAACCGGAATCAACCGACATAAACGACAGGCAAAACTTAATCAGATACATTCTGTTTAACTTTATTACGGGCGTTTTAGGAATTATATTATTGACAATATTTTTAATTTTTCAGAATTATAACGGAATGTATATTGCTTCCGTAATGTCGGGCACTTTAAATTTACCTAATCTGATAGGGTTGATATTTCTGATTATAATATACATTAAAATTAAAAATGTACAACCCGTCCCTATATCCGTCAAACAATCCACGTCTCAAACAAACAGCAGTTTAAACGACAGAACAGGAATTTCCGAAAACGAAGATTTAATTGCTAAGGTAGGAAAAAAATTTTTTATTAAATATTTTTATCAGCTGCGAGATTGGAGCACTTTGGATATTTTAGATGAAATTACGGAAGATTACAGCGAAAGCTCTAAAACCGAAAGAATAAAAAACGCCAAAGCAATATTCAGTTCTAATCTCGATTATATGATTCTGCTCGATATTTTTAATCCGTCCAAATCGAGCGTAGACGAGCAAACCAGAAACAATGCAAAATTAATATTACAAAAAGAGTATAAAACAGAAATCGGCGAAATTTTAAGTTAATTTATTTAATCTTCCGATAAAAAAGGTCTTCCTTGCCGGGAAGACCTTTTTTTGTTTAATTCTGTTTTACTTAATAAAATTTGTAAATACTTTTTTGTTTTGGGGGTGAGGTATGTTATTTGCCTTGCCCGTTTCTATACACTTCAAAAGCCAAGCCATATTTTTGCCTATGTTATACATAGTCTCCATTCCCTCTTCATCCTGCTTAACGTCCTCGGGCTGCGCGCCGAAAACGTGGTTCCAGTACGTGGACGAAACAACCGGCATTGACTGTATCATAAAATATTTATTTATTACGTCAAGCGAAGCAACGCTGCCGGCGCGCCTTGCGCTAAGTACCGCCGCCGCGGGCTTAAACGCAAAATTTTTGCCGCCCGAATAAAAGGCTCTGTCCATTACCGTTAAAAGCCGCGCGCTCGGGTGCGAGTAGTAAACGGGCGAACCGAACACAAATCCGTCGCACTCCTTTGCTTTTTCGGCAAGCTCGTTTGCGGCGTCGTTAAAAACGCACCTGCCCGTTTTTTTGCAGCTGCGGCAGGCTATACAGTCGGGCAGAGCGCCGTTGCCTATAAACATAATTTCGGTTTCTATTCCCTCTTCGTTAAGCGCGCGGGCAACCTCGCCGAGCGCAACAGAAGTACAGCCCTGCTCTCTCGAGCTGCCGTTTATCAATAATACTTTCATTTTATCCTCCTATATTACTATATCTCCGATAAATGCGAGCGTCGCCGCCCCCGTCATATACACGGTTTTATCGGTGTAAACTATCTTTAAATCGCCGCCGCGTAAGCTTACCGTTATCTCCTCGTTTTTATTGCAGTAGCCGTTTAAAACGGCGGCGACAGCCGAAGCGCACGCGCCGGTGCCGCAAGCCATAGTTTCGCCGCTTCCGCGTTCCCATACCCGCATTTTTAAACGGTTTTTACCTGATACCTTTACAAATTCGGTGTTTATTCGCTCTGGAAATGCGGGATGGTTTTCAAATTTTACGCCCGTTTTTTCCAAATCAATACCGTCTGGGTCGGCAAAAACAACGCAGTGCGGATTGCCCATAGAAACAAGCGTGACGCTGTACGTTGTTCCGTCCACGTTAAGCGGCGCGTTTACAACGCTGCTCCCCTCAAAGCTTGACGGTATGTCTTTGCCGCTTAAAACGGCTTGCCCCATATCCACCTTTACCTCGGCGACCTTGCCGTTTTTATCGAAGTAAAACCGGAGCGTTTTTATGCCCGAAAGCGTTTCCACGGTACAGGTATCGCCCGTAACGTAGCCCAGGTCGCGCGCGAGCTTGCCCACGCAGCGTATGCCGTTGCCGCACATTCTGCCCTCCGAGCCGTCGGCGTTGAACATACGCATTTTACAGTCGGCAATGTCCGACGGACAAAGCAGAATTATACCGTCGCCGCCTATGTAAAAATGTCTGTCGGAGAGTTTTTTTGCGAGTTCTCCGGGATTTTGCAGCTGTTCTTTCATACAGTCGAAATAAATATAGTCGTTGCCTATTCCGTGCATTTTATAAAATTTCATAGTTTAATTATATATCCTGCGGACAATTAAATCAATCGTTTGTATTGACAAATCGCGCGATTTATTGCAAAATAAAACTATGGATTCCAACGACGAAGAAAAACTTAACCGCCTTATTTCGGGCGTTGCGCAGGGCTGCGGGCAATGTCTTGACGGCATTTACGAGCTTGCGGGCGGCAGAATGTACGCCGTTGCGCTGAGCGTTGCCGGCAAAAACGACGCCGAGGACGTGCTGCACGACAGCTTTATTAAGATTGCGCGGTTTGCAAAAAAGTACAGGCTTTATACAAATCCCTACGCCTGGCTTTTAAAGATTGTGCGAAACACCGCGCTCGACTACATACGTAAAAAGAATGCGCGCGCTGAAGTAAGTACGGAGCTGATGTTCAACCTTTCTTCCGCGGATTACTCGCCCGAAAAACGCGAAAACGCGGTTATGTTGGAGGAGGCTGTAAAAAAGCTTGAGCCCGACGAGCGGCAGGCAATTTATTACGCTTATTATATGGATATGACCGTGAGAGAAACGGCTGCGGTTATGAAATGCGGCAAATCCACGGTACAGCGCACGTTAAAGCGCGCGGAGGAAAAACTCAAGTTATTTTTGAACGGCGGGACAAACGGCTGAGTTATTACGTTATATAGGTAGAAAATGAAAGACAGAAAATTACAGGAAAAATTCGACGGGTATTTTAAAGGAGTAAATCCCCCCGAAAATATAACGGCGGACGCTAAAAAATACGTAAAGACGAAAAAGCCGTTAATGCCGAGGTTTTTAAGATATGCGGCTGTTGCGGCAAGCATCGCGCTCGTTTCGGTTGTTACCGTGCTCGGGCTGTATTATAACTTACCGGTAAACGGCGCGGCGCCGCCCGCGTCCGACGGGTCTGACGCGCCGCAAATTACGCTGTATTACGACGCTGATTTGCAAGGCTCGCAATGCAGCGCGTACGAGTTGTACGAAAAGCACTGCGCCTTAAAATTTTTACAGGATTTAAATTATCTTAGTTACGCAGACGTGAGCGGTTGCACAGTCTATTCGTTTGACGGCGCGCTTACGCTTGTAAAATCCGAGGTTACTATTCTTAGAAATCTAAGACGCAGCGAGAGCAGCGTTTTTGTGGAATTTGCCAAGGATAAAGTTTATTATCCCCTCGAAAATTACTATTCGGGCGAAAAACGGTATTATAACGGCACGGAGTATTTAATTACGCAAACTACGGCGCAAAACGGCGAACCCGAGTTTAAACTGCTTTTAAACTACGGCGGAGTTAAATATTACTTTGATATAATTTCTTCCGACCCGGGCGCATACGAGCATTATTTGCAATTAATTTTAGATTGAGCGGGACAAACGGCAAACCCGTTTCGTTATAAATACAGAAAATCTGAAACGAGGTGTTATTATGAAAAAAAAGTTACTTTGGTGCGTTGCAGCCGTTACGGCGGCGTGTACGGTACTGTCCGCCTGCTCCGCTAAAAATATAGGCGACAGTAATTCTATAGGCGGCGTTGTGACCCCTCCGCCGGCATCCGAACCGGACTGGGCGGGCGACGGCGACCCCGGCTACGTTTACGGAGATATAATAGAACAGAGTTTTAAAAATACGAAAAACGAGCCCTCCTCCTATTTTTCGCTTGACCGAAACACCGCTACCTATTCCATTGTGCGCAGCCGTATTGAGAACGGATATAATATAGACCCGCTTTCGGTACGCGTGGAAGAGATGATAAATTATTTTAATTACGACTTTGCCGCGCCCGAGGATAAGGCGGTAGGCGTTTCCGCCTATCTTGCCGACTGTCCCTGGAATTCGGATAATAAGCTGATGATGGCGGGAATAAAAACCTCGGAGATAAATTTAAGCGGATTAAACTCTAACTACGTGTTTTTAATCGACGTGTCGGGGTCTATGGCGGGTACGGACCGCATAGGACTTGCAAAAACAGGCGTTTACGAGCTTTTAAAAAACCTCGGCGAAAACGACTGTGTGTCGCTTGTAACCTACGCAAGCGGAGTAAACACTGTTTTAGAGGGCGTTGAGTGCACGGAGGACGGCAAAAGCCGCATCCAAAGCGCGGTGCAGCAGCTTAAAGCTTCGGGCGCGACAAACGGCGGCGACGGGCTTGAAAGAGCGTACAGGATTGCCGGCGAACGTTTTATAGAGGGCGGAAACAACCGCGTTATAATAATTTCCGACGGCGATTTTAACGCAGGTATAAACAATCCCGATTACCTTAAAATTTTTATACAGGATAAGGCGAAAAGCGGGGTATATCTCTCGGTTATAGGCGTTGGAATGGGCAATATGCGCGACGATATGCTTGAAACTCTTGCTACCTGCGGCAACGGCAACTACGCTTACCTCGACAACGAAACAGAGGCTAAAAAGGTATTCTGCGAAGAGCTCGGCGGCACGCTCAAAACGGTTGCAAAGGATGCAAAAGCGGGTGTGACCTTTACGGAGAACGTGGAAAAATACAGACTCATAGGCTACGATACCAAGATAATATCAGAGGACGATTTCAACGACGAAGACGCCGACACCGGTGAAATAGGCAGTAATTTAAGCGTTGTTGCGCTCTACGAAATTGTACTGTCGGATAGTGCGGACGGAAAACTTGCCGACGTTGAAATAAAATATAAAGACGTAACGGGCGAGGGAGAAATTTCCGAGAGCGTATCCGCGCAGGTATATACCTATACTCCCGCCTCCGACGATCTGACGTTTGCAGGCTGCGTTGCGGAGTTCGGACTTATTTTAAGGCAGTCCGAATACAAGGGCTCGGCGAGCTACGGCGGCGTTATTCAAAGGCTCGGACAGTTGCAGGATTATATTGCGGACGACGTTTACAAAAAGGAATTTATAAACCTTGTAGACAAAGCTTCAGAAAATGCCGCCCGCCGCCGCTGAATAAAAAATTAAAGGTGCGAAATTATATCGCACCTTTTTTGTTACGGTTTTTATCAATACATTTTAATGCAAGCTTCGCGTTCGGCTCCGACGGATACGTAGCGGATTTTACAGCCGCACAGCTTTTCCAAAAGCGATATGTAGTCGAGCGCCTCTTTGGGCAAATCTTCTTTCTTCCTGCACTTTGAAATGTTGCGGTTCCAGCCCTTAACCTTTTCAAAAACGGGCGTGCACTCGTCTAAAACGTCGGTAAACGGAAATTCGTTTATAACTTTGCCGTTAAGCATATAATGCGTGCATATTTCAATTTCTTCGTAGCCGTCGAGAACGTCGAGCTTGGTCAGAGCAATTTCGTCCGCGCCCTGGCAACGTATACCGTAGCGCGAAGCAACCACGTCGAAAGGTCCCACTCTTCTCGGTCTGCCTGTCGCCGCTCCGTATTCGCCGCCGAGTTCGCGCAGCTTTTCCGCCTTTTCGCCGAAGTACTCGCAGGTGAAAGGTCCCGCGCCCACGCAGCTTGAATAAGCTTTCATAATGCCTATGGAATTTGTAAGTTTCAGGTTGGGCACGCCCGCGCCTATGGGCGCGTACGCCGCGATTGTAGACGACGAAGAGGTATAGGGAACTATGCCGTAATCGATGTCACGCAGAGCGCCGAGCTGAGCCTCGAACATTATATTTTTGCCTTTTGCCGCCGCGTCATCGAGATAAAGTCCGACGTCGGTTACGTACTCCGCAAGAGGCTTACCGAACTCCTCGAAATAGCTCTGCATTTCCTCTACGGTCACGGGATTAAAGCCGTAAGCCTTAATAGTCATATTTTTCCAGGCGACTATATCAGGCAGTCTTTTATAAAGCAGAGCAAGATTTTTGAGCTCGCCCATTCTGAACGCCTTTTTCATATACTTGTCGGCGTAAACAGGAGCAATGCCGCGGCGGGTGGAGCCGTACGGCTTGCCGGTTGCTTTTTGCAGTCTGTCCTCTTCCATAATATCCTGCAAAACGTTATAGGGCATTGTAATTATTGCTTTATCGCTTATTTTTAGGTTTTCGGGCGATATTTTAATGCCGCCGTCGCGCAGACGCTGCATTTCGCCGCAGAGGTGTTTAAGGTCTATTACCATACCGGGACCGAGAACGTTTACCACGTCCCCGCGCAAAATACCGGAGGGCAAAAGATTTAAAATAAACTTGCCTTTTTCGTTTATGACGGTATGACCCGCGTTGTTGCCGCCCTGGTAACGGCAGACGATATCAAAATTTTCGGACAGAAGGTCCACCATTCTGCCCTTGCCTTCGTCGCCCCAGTTTATGCCGCATATACTCGTTAACATACATCCTCCCCGTGTTCAAACCTGAGCCAGAACAACCTTAATTATTATAGTTTAACTTGTACTTTAAGTCAAGTAAAATGTTCGTTGAATATATTTATTGCGGTTATTTATTTGCGGCGAGATATTCCGCTGCGGCGTGCGCCGCGATATTGCCCTCTCCCGCCGACTTGATATACTGGTAAGGTCTGCCCACGCAGTCGCCTGCGGCAAAAACGCCCGCAAGATTTGTGCGCATATTTCTGTCAACGGTTACATGTCCGCCGTCGGTTTGCAGTCCTTTGAGCAAAATTGCGGGAGAAACGGAATTTCTCAGTATAAACGCACCGTCAACCTGCCGTTGTTCATCCTTATACGCCACGCTTTCAAGGCGCAGTCCGCCCTTAAACTCAACAGGGGGCTTTACAAGTATTTCGGCGTTGTCCGCTTTAATTTCGCAGCCCTTGTACAGCGGCGTAACCACGGCGTGTCCCGCTATGCCGCAAAGGTACTCCGCTTCGTGTTCAAGGCTTTTATCATAGCAAATAACAGCTATATTTTTACCCTTGTATAAAAAACCGTCGCACGTGGCGCAGTAGCTTACTCCGCGCCCCAAAAACTGCTCCTCGCCCTTAACAGGCTTTACCGATTGCACGCCAAGGCACAGTATAACCGTTTTACCCTCGTACACCTCATTGCCAGCGAGCACCGAATATCCGCCGTCTACAGGATAAACGCCAGTTACCAGAGCTTTTACGCTTTCTATACCCATAGCTTTTACGTGTCCTGTAAACGCGGCGCCGAGCTCCGCGCCCGAAACGTCAGGCAAACCGGGATAATTTTTTACAAGCTCCGCGCTGCTGACTTTGCGCGATACGTCCGAGCTCGCAATCCATATAAACTTTTTACCGAGTATTTTTGCATTGATTGCGGCGCTTACCCCCGCGGGACCGCCGCCCACTATTATTATATCGTACATATTAATATTATAACCTTTTATCCGTTACATAAAACACCTGTATAATACCGCATATACCCGCAAACCGACCGATTATCGTAAATTGATTGAAACATTACCGTAATTAAAGTATAATCCCTATGTAAAGCGCGCTTAGAAAAAGGAGGTTTTAATTTGAAAATCGAAGTAAAGCTCGACGAAAGCTGTACGGAAACAAAGATAATAATTATCGCGGCAAAAATGACGGACGAGATATCCTCTCTAATGCAAAGATTATCCGAAGACGCGCCGCAAGTAATCGTAGGATTTGACGGCGACGAAGTTATATTGCTTGACCCGGCGGATATAGTGAGAATTTATTCGGCAATCGGTAAAGTATTTGCCGTCGTCGGCAACAAAGAATACGTATTGCGCCTAAGGCTGTACGAAACGGAAGAAAGATTGAGCGGAAAAGGATTTGTACGAATTTCAAATTCCGAAATAATCAACGTCAGAAAAGCTAAAAAATTCGATTTGAGTACGGCAGGCACCATTTGCGTATCACTGTCGAACGGAAATATAAGCTTTGTTTCAAGGCGATTTGTTACAAAAATCAAAAAAACTTTGGGTATATGAGGTGATTTTATGAAAAAGAAATTATTATTCCGCAGTCTTATCGGCGCGCCTGTCGGCGTTACGGTAAGCTTGATTATTACAATTATTTTTTCTATGTGTACGGGGCGCGGGGAATATTTCCCTGCAACGCAAGGGCTTGTTGATTTGTGCGGCAATACAGTAACCGCAGTTATCGTACAAATGATATGTTCTTTGTTTATCGGCGCTGTATGCGGCGGGGCGTCCGTAATATGGGAAGCGGAAAAATGGAGTTTATTAAAACAGACGTTAATTCATTTTACCGTTCTTGCCGTTCCGTTTTTTGCGGTTGGATACGTTATGAACTGGCTTCCGCACAATATTTACGGCGCATTTGCATATTTCGGCGCATTTGCAGGCGTATATCTTATTATGTGGTTTTCAATCTACTTTTCCATTAAATATAAAGTCAATAAAATGAATAAGCAATTGCAGGAAATACAACAACAAGACTAACGCTTTAATACGAACATCCGCTCAGACAAATTCTATTGAAAACAGCCCGCGCA
Organism: uncultured Christensenellaceae bacterium; assembly: GCA_910588685.1. Taxonomy (GTDB): domain Bacteria; phylum Bacillota; class Clostridia; order Christensenellales; family Borkfalkiaceae; genus Coproplasma. Next base: position 65,736 of record CAJUPX010000011.1, read on the forward strand.
ATAGCGCGGGCTGTTAACTCTATTAATTCATTTTACTTAGTTTTTCGGCGAGATTTTCCATCTCTTTGGGCGGCAGCGCAACCTCGCTGCTCTTTACGATCTGCTCCACTATTATTTTAGCGCGCTCGGGAGGAATTATAGTTCCTACTCCGGCTACGCAACCGCCGGGGCAGCCCATTCCCTCTATCATATATCCGTTGAATTTGCCCGCCTTGGCAAGTGTTAATATCTTTTTACAGTCGGCAAGCCCCTCGGCGTGCTGAATTTTTACGTCGGTGCCGGGATAGTATTCGTTTATGCACTTTTCTATTGAGCTTGCAACGCCGCCCGCGCACGCATATCCCCTGCCCGCGCCCGTCGCTTTAAGAGTTACAGGCAGCTCTTCGAGTTCTTCGAGCTTTAATCCCTTGGCGTCGAACATACCCGCAAGCTCCTCGAATGTGATTACAAAATCCACGTGGCTGCGCACGGTCTTTCTCGAAGCCTCCAACTTTTTCGCCGCGCACGGTCCTATAAACACCACCCTTGCGTTTGGACGGTTTATTTTTATTGAACGCGCGGTTGCAACCATAGGCGTGAGTTCTTCCGAAACCTCGGAAGCGAGGTCGGGGAACTGCTTTTTAACGAGCACAGCCCAGGCGGGGCAGCAGCTTGTAAAAAGAAACGGCAATTTACCCGTAGTAACTTCGTTTACGTAATGGTGCGCCTCGGCTATACAGCCGACGTCCGCGCCTACTGCAACCTCGTACACGTCCTTGAAGCCGAGCGCAAGCAGCGCGGACTTCATTCTGCCCGGCGTAACCTTTGCGCCGAACTGTCCTATTATTGCGGGCGCGACGGCTGCAACAACCTCGTCTCCCTGCTTTATCGCCTGTACAAGCTGATATATCTGCGACTTGTCGGCAATAGCCCCGAAAGGACAAGCCGACATACACTGTCCGCACGCCACGCACACGTCGTTATTTATATGCGCTCTGCCGTACGGGTCGGTAGATATGGCTTTAACGCCGCACGCGCTCGCGCAGGGGCGGACGTGGTGAGCTATCGCGTCGTAAGGGCACGCAGCCTTGCACCTGCCGCATTTTATGCACTTGGACTGGTCGATAAACGCCCTGCCGTCAACTATGGAAACGGCTCCCTTGGGACAGCTTTTAATGCACGCGTGCGAAACGCAGTTGCGGCACTGATTTGACACTACGTATTCGTTATCGGGACAGGCGTCGCAGGCGGACGGAATAACCTGCATTAAAGGCGGTTCGTAATATTTTTCCGCTATATTGCTCTTATCCACGCCCGAAGTAATGTGCACCGGCTTGTTTGCGGGACGGAGCGACAGTCCCATTGCAAGGCGCACGCGCTCCGCAGCTATCTGCCGTTCGCGGTAAATGCTCTCGCGGTATTTGGGAATTTCGTCGGGAGTTATAATATATGGTATTTCTTCGAGATCGTTTGCGGGGTTGTCCGACTCGTACGCTACGCGCGCCACTTCCGCAAACACTTTACGTCTTAAATCGGTTACTACGCTTTGACTTTTCATTTTTTCCTCCGGAAATGTATTCTTGTCAGCCAGTATATTATAGCACGCCGCGCCTGAATTTTCAACATCTTACAACCGTTTTTTACAAACAATTTTTGTATGCGCAAGAAAAGAAAGCTAAAAACCCGCCGCGCACAGGGCGCGGCGGGCAGCTTATTCTATTTTTACGCCTGCGCGGGTTCGGCAGGTTTATCTCCGCCCGTGTTTTTGGAGCTTTTTTCAAGTTCGGGGTGTTTCATATGCCGCTTGAAAATATATTTGTAGAGGAATATATATCCCACGCCCAGAAGCACCATTAATATGCTCCAGAACTGCGAGGGGGTTATTCCGCCTATAAACTCGCCGCGGTAATCGTCGCGCACGTACTCGATTAAAAACCTCCATATACCGTAACCGATAAGGTATACGGAGAAATTGCAGTTGAACCTGAATTTAAAGAACAGTATAGCCATTGCTATGCCGATAGCAACCAGAAACAGGCATTCAAATAGCTGCGTGGGAACGACCTTGGGTCCTATAACAACCGTGCCTGTGTTTTCGTAATAGGTGCCGGCGCAGTGTATTCCGTACCAGGCGTCGGTTTCTCTGCCGTAGCAGCAGCCTGCAAAAAAGCAGCCGAGTCTGCCGAACGCGTGCGCAATTACTATACTGATTGGCACGAAAGGTAACAGGTCGCAGAGCCCTGCGTTCATATTGTTCTGTAACAGCTTTATTTTAGTACGCGGTGCAATTACGTAAACGTACAGCCACCACACGCCGAGGAAGCTGACAACGCCTCCTATAAGTCCGCCGATAAAGGTCATACCCTTTAAATGGAATCCTGCGTCGGGATTGGCTATTACGTCGTAAATCGCCTGGAACAGCGCAGCCGAAAAAATGCCGAAGCCGGTGCCGAACACTCCCACGAAAATAAGTTTGTCCGAAGCCTCCTCGTTAAAACCGCGCTTCCACATAACAAGCATAGTAAACGCAAAGCACGCGAGTATACCAACAGCCATACATACGCCGTACGCGTATATACCCTGTCCGAAAATTTTAAATAAAGGTTGAGGATGCATATATTTCTCCTTTCGTAAATTTTAATTGCAGTGACAATTAAAATTTTACGATTTGAGAGGCTCCGCCTCTCTTGCACAAATTTCTAAGGGCTCACCATTATATAATTTGTGCAATTCACTCCGCCGAGGTGCAGGTTTGCACAAATCGGGTGTCGCTGCGCAAAAGCGCGGTTTTGCTTGCTCCGTTTAATAATTTATATCCTTTCGTAAATTTTAATTGCAGTGACATTTAAAATTTTACGGCTCCCAAAAGAATTGTGCGCATATTATCAATTTAATATATCAAAATCGAAAAATTTCCAGGGCGCTTCGACTTTCGGCGGCTCTATCATAAAGCGCAGCGCATCGCCCGTGGTGGGGTGCGAAAATCTTAAAGAATAAGCCCAGAGCGCAAGCTTGCCCTTAACCGCCTTTTCGCCGCCGTAGCGCATATCGCCGTATACGGGGCAGTTTAACGAAGCAGTCTGCACGCGTATCTGGTGCGTACGCCCCGTGTTCAACTTGATTTCGGCAAGCGACAGTCCCGCTTTTTCCTCTTTTACAACGTATTCGAGCGAGGCGAACTTAGCCCCCTCTTCGGTCTGCGTACAAACGTAAACCATATTGTTGACAGAGTTTTTTCTCAGATAATTTTCAAGCACCGCCCTTTTACGCTGCGGCACGCCGCAGAGCACGGCAAAATAGCGTTTTTCAAACCCGCCAGATTTAAGCTGTTCGGAAAGCCTTGCCGCCGCCTTTGAGGTTTTTGCAAACACCATAACCCCGCCCGTAGGTCTGTCAAGACGGTGTATAAGCCCTAAGAACACGTTGCCCGGCTTGTTATAGGTGACTTTTATATATTCCTTTACCAAATCGAATAAGTTATTATCGCCGCTTTCGTCGGGACAGCAGGGCAGCATCTGAGGCTTTAACACCACGATTATATGGTTATCTTCGTAGAGAATATTGAGTTCACTTATTTCCATATCCCTCTCCCGTAAAAAGTCCGCCCGCGCCGCAGGGAAGGGGTATTCCCTCCTCCGTTGCAATGCCTACCTCGTATGCGTCGAACGTGCCTTTGAAGTTTTTAAGCGCAAGCATTAATATGTTTTTTAGCACGGCGGGCTGCAACCCCGTTGTGTAACTGTTGATGAGCATAAACAGCGGCTTTTCGGAGAGCACCTCCGCGCAGGTCTGCACAAAGCCGAATAAATCGCGCTCGATTTTCCACATTTCTCCGCCCGGTCCTCTGCCGTAGCTCGGCGGGTCCATTATTATTCCGTCGTACTTGTTTCCGCGGCGTATCTCCCTGCGGACGAATTTCATACAGTCGTCCACTATGTAGCGTATTCCGCTGTCAACGCCCGAAAGCCGCGCGTTTTCGCCGGCGCGCTCAACCATTCCTTTTGCCGCGTCCACGTGCGTGACGGTTGCGCCCGACTTTGCGCACGCAACGGACGCCGCGCCGGTGTATGCAAACAGATTCAAAACCTTGATTTCACGGTTGCCGCGCGATTTTGCAAGCTCTATTATGCGCCTCAGCTCGTTCCAGTTGACGGCTTGTTCGGGGAAGAGCCCCGTATGTTTAAAGCCCATAGGCTTGACCTTGAAGGTGAGGTCCTTATAACTTACCGTCCACTCATCGGGAAATGGCTTGCGCTTTTCCCAGTAACCTCCGCCCTTTTCGTTGCGGTGGTAAACGGCGTGTATGTCCGCGGAATACAAATTTCCGCCCGACCATATAACCTGCGGGTCGGGGCGCAAAAGCACCACGCCCTTCCAGTTTTCAAGCTTCATTCCGTCGGAAGAGGCTAAAATTTTATAGTCCTGCCAATCGTCTGCGATTTTCATAACCCGATTATAGCACAGCAAATCGGCTTTGTAAAGTAATTTAGAGGGCGTGCGCCTTTATGCGCACGCCCCGTATTTTACTGACTGTACGTACTCAGTACGTTGTACAGCGTGGAATAATAACTGCCCAGATATTTTTTTGCAACCTCGTCGGCGGAATATAAAGCCATTCGTTCGGCAGGGTCTTCTATCGAAAGGTAGTAGTCGCGCACTATGACGTACCTGTCTGTGTACGAAAGGGTGTAATCGACTATGTAACCCGTTTCCTCGTCCACGTCGCCGCGGTCGGGGTACGGTTCGTTTAGCTCCATTGCATATTCGAGCTGTTCTTTTAAAACCGCTACTTTATAATCGAAGTCCTTTTCAAGCTCCGCGCGCTTATCCGCAATGAGCGACGAATGATACGTATCGTTGGTTAAAATCAGCTTTTCAAACAGCTGCATATCCTGTTCGAGCTTGTATCTCATCTCGTTCTTGTTTTTCTGAGCCGTCCGAAGCAGCTGCGTCTGAATGGTGGAAAGCTTTTCAAGCTCCTCCCCGGTCAGCTCGATTATATCAAACTCCATTTATAACCTCCGCAACAGCGTTAACCGCGCTCACTTCCGCATATCCGCTTATGCTTATTTCAAAGTTTTCACCGTATATTTTAGGATGCAGTATGCCGTTTACACCCCTGTATATGCGCGATTTAACGCCGCTTTTTATTTCCACGTCCACACAGCCGTCAGCCGTAATTTCAAGCGCGCTCAGAACTTTTCCGCCCCCGGCGCCGAAATTGAAGCTTTTGCTTGTGAAAAGAAATTTTCCTCCCTTTTCAAAAGCGCAAAGCGTGCCCCTGCCCAAGCCGTAAACCCTGTCGCCCGCCGCTAAAACGTCCGCTTCGGCGTAAAAATAATAACTTTCGCCGCTGTCCGTACCGTAAACCGCAACCGTGCTTTTACCGCCGCCGTTCCTGCCGAGCAAAAAATAATTATTGCCGAGCGCAGCCGCATACACGGGAGTTTTTATTACGTTCAGCCGGCTTTCGCCGAGCTTTTCGCAAGCCCCGCCGTCAAAGCAATAAACTCCGTCCGCGGCGGCAAAATACAGCTCTGCCCCGACAACGCACGCGGTATTTTTATAAATTTCCGGCAGAGGCGGTAAAGGATAACTTAGTTTAAAATTTTCGGGCGTGCCGTATGCAGAGAGCACGGCTAAGCCGTATTTACATACGGCAACCGCATATTCTTTAAATATTACAAGCTTTAATATTCCGCCGTACCGCGTGTTTATCCGCACGTAACCGGCGTCGCCCTCCCAGTTGTCCGCTCCGCCCGCGGCAGACCATTTAACGGTATATCCGTCGTTTATATCAACGCCGAAAATTCTGCCGTTTTTATAAATTCCGCCGCGCACGCCGCCGTTATAACCGTTAACGGAATATCCGCCGTCCTTACGCCTGAAATGCTTTGTAGCTGTAATAAAACCGTAGTTCCCCGTCCCGCCCTCGGTATATGCGAACGGTTCGGAATCGACCGCGCCCATCGTAAAAAAATTTTTGAAATCGTCGGTGAAATTCAGACTGCCGCCGTAATAATACAGTCTGTCGTCGGAAGAGCTGTAAAACGCGCCAACAGGCTTTTCCGCAGGTCCGCCCGCGAATAGCGAAGCGGACAGAGCGGGTTTAATTTTTCCGCCGCTCAATATGCAGCTCTCCGTCCGCCCTCCGAGCGCGAGCACGTTGCACACCGACTTTTTTACGCGCGGATACGCCGTTTTCATACCCACCTCCTCGGCGGTATATTCAGCCCGGTGAAGTTTTTAGACGCGCGGTCTATCGCGCCGCGGTACCTACTCTCCCATAGCTCGGCGAGGCTTATTTCGCCGTTCAGCAGACAGTACTCCGAAGCCGCGCCCGCCGCAATTACGGCTTCGTCCGCAAGCATTCCGCTGAACGCGCTGTCGCCGTCTATCGTCTTTTTCTGCGGAACGTACGAATAACGAACGGTAATTTTTTTACTCTCCGTACGCAGCTCTTTGGGATTTACCGTATAATCTACCGCCTTGCCGTTATCGGTAACGCCGAGTATTTTCACCGGGCTGTACATAAAGCCCGTATAGGAGTACGCCCCCGTGGGCGAAACAAGATTTTGCGTATGCTCGAGCGGAAAATAGTACCGCGCTAACTCGTTTTCAACGGCGTTATAGCAAAACAGCATAGTTTTAACAGCCGAATCCTGCTCGTCGGAGAGAGCCGCGCCGTCCGACAGCGCCGCGCTTATGTCGCCTCTGTCCACGTAGTTGAGCGCTGTAATTATTATCTCTTTTACTTTCATATCCCTCCTTCTCCCGCCCGTTTAACGGGCAGGATTATTTTAGCGTTAACTTATGCGAAATTATACAGCATAGCCTGTCCGCAGGGTTTTTTGCAGACGAGCTCGGCGTATTTTACAAGCGTTGCGCCGTACGCCGCTTTGCCGGGAATCTGCTTTAATATTTTTCCGCTCTCGTCCTCGAGCCACTCCCAGTCGCACAGCTGATTGAGAATAAAATCGTCGGTGTTTATAAAGTAAATTCTGTCGTCGGGGCAGAATTTATCCGCGTAAACGGGCACGTCGTTAACCGTAACGATGCCGAAACCCGTATGCGCGTCAACGGAGTTTACCACCCTGCGCGATTCGGCTATAAGCGCCGCTATTTTTTTGCGGGTTTTGAACGAGCATAAAATCATATTGATTTTACTGTTGAAATTTTCCTCGCAATAATCCAGCACGTCGGTGAGCAAATCCTCGCCGAACTGCTTGTTTGCGTCAACTTTATAGGGCGCGAAATACGCGTTGTCGGCTTTGTTATAGCCGTACAAAGACGTGCCGTCGAAGAGCGCGGACAGACCCGTAAGCTCGTTGTTCTTCGAGTCGTGCGGAAAAACCGCCCCGCCCATAAGCGAATCGAGCACGGGCTTTTCAAGCGTAATAGTTGATTTGGACAAATCAACCGACTTTACAGTTACGCCGTAGCTGTCGTTGAGCGCGCCCGCGGCAACGGGTACTATATCAACGGTCATTCCCGCAAAATAGCCTTTGACCTTATCCACTTTAAATTCAGTGGTGGTAATATCGTCGGTTATCGTGCACAGCTTGCCGGAGCCGTCGCCGAACAGCATACGCTGGAAATTAAATTTCGCGCTTGAAATAAGCCCTTCCATTTCCGCGTTTACAAGGTTTACGAACGCGCCCGAATTATCGCGGGACGCTCTAAGCGCTTTGTCTGAAATTTCTATCGTACCGTACAGGTTTTTAAGAGGAAGAGTAATGTCGTAGTATCTGTTTTTGTAGGGGTCGGGTAAATCTCCGTCCTCCGCGCCGGCAACCACGTTGCCGCCCGACTCCTTTACTATTGAAAGTTTAACGTCCTTGCCGTAAACTCCGTTTACGTTTTTTTCGATCGCCGCAAAAAACGGCGAAATTCCGTTGTTAAGCTGCGCGGTTACCGCGTCCAAATAATAGTCCTTTAATGCCTTATCGGCGTTTTCCAAAGTTATCATAAATACTCCTTTCGTTAATTTTTCTTTGCAGTGACAAATAAAAATTATACGATTTGAGGAGCT
>CAJUPX010000012.1 GCA_910588685.1 uncultured Christensenellaceae bacterium
GTAAGCAACATAATTACTAATAAAGCAACGCCAAAAACCTTTTTACTTTTCATTTCGGAATTCTCCTTTTTAATTACTATTTATCGCTGTTACATTATAGCAAAAGTATTCAAATAAATCAAGTTTTCAATATGCTTCCTTGATTTTCGTTACGAACGCATTAAACTGTTCGCAAACGGTCTGCGGCGCAAGTATTCGCATCTTGCCCTGCGTTCCCACTACCCACGCGAAAAAAGTTTTGCTGACTTGTATAGGTACTTTCAAACGGTATGTATTATCGTCCACCTTGACAAGATTGACTTCCTCGCCGAACTTATCAAACACATCGTCGAGCATAGCGGAATCGAACTGCAAGTCAATCTCTTGTTCGTCGCCGCCGAACATTGAGAACACGCGCTGACGGTATTGCTCAATATCGAACTCGTCAAACTCTTTTCGATAAACACGCTCTGTCGCTTCCTCTTTCGCTTCTTCCATTCTGTCAATGCGGTAGGTTACAGTATCGTCGTGCTTATCATAGTAACACACAAGGTAGTAATTATCTTTGTTCCATACGACCACAAGCGGATTGACTACATACCTTTTGCCATCTTTGCGATACACTTTATTCTTCTTATAATCTAATGAGTAATACTTAAACGACACTTTCTTATTGTTCGCTATGGCTTGTTTTAGCGTATCAATGGTGTAAATTATATGTCTATTGTTCCGCTTGGGCATTGTTCCGAATCGCGCGGCAGCAGTCAGCTCTGTCGCTTGAAAATCGCCCATTGTCGTCATAAGTTTGTTTGTCAGCGTTTGCTTTTGTGTTGCGCTCAACTTGGAAGCCTGCACCGCATCGGCAAGAAACGCTATCTCCGCACTATCAAAATGACGGTTGACAACATAGTAATAGTGATATTTTTTCTTATATGTAAGCACCTCATACCCGTACTCGTTCAGAAGCGCAATATCTTGTAACAGTATCTTACGCGACACCGCTATCTTTTTTTCGGCAAGTAACGCAATAATCTCGTCCGTGTTAAGGGCGTGATTTTCGTCGGTATGCCGACAAAGCAAGTCATACAAGACAAGCAATTTAACTTTTTGTTCGGTAGCGTGCGCCATAAAACTTCCTTATTTATGAATTTTGTTATGCTTCTGTATTCTCGTTTTTAGCTACTTGCTTTTGCTTATCAAAGTAGAATTTTTTAACGACAATTACGATTATTCCGACAATGCCAACAATAATAAATATTCCTCGCGGCAAAAATATCCATTGTATCAAATCAAATGTCATATCGCGTTCAGCCATACAATGCCCATACTTATCAATGACTAATTCGATTGACGTTCCAATCTTACTTTCGCACCACTCTTTGGAATCTGTTTCATTTGCTATGGGATAGTAAGTAGTTGCGGAATAATGCTTGCCTCTTTCCGCATCTACATATTCACATTTGAAAAAACATCTATATTTACCTTTTCCATTATTACTACGCGGGGAAAATTTCACTTCATAACTAACTATCGTTCCCTCAACACTCCAACCGTTTTTATGAATTTCCAAATCCCCATGACGAAAAATCATTCCGCCGACACCTAAAAGGATAAGTAGGATAAAAACAGCAAGCAAACTTGAATATACAATTTTTCTTTTCGGTGTTTTTTCGTCCATAATTCGTTCCTTATTGTTTAGCCGACATTTCTTCCAAAATGCCGTAGGTGTTTTTGTAGGGGATGATAGTGATAGTTTTCTTTTGCAGTAAGAACTTTGCTTCCTTATGCGTAAACCAAGACCGCGCCCACTTCTCTCTCGTTGCGCCGCTCTCGTCTTGATACTTTACCTTAACGTAGCAGACTATCCATTTCACAACCTTTGTTACTTCGCCGTGCTTAATGCCATTGATATATCCGCAATTCAAATGCTTTAATATATTTTTGTTTAATTTATTTCTATATACAACTCGATAAAAGAAAAGATATGCCGCTATGCAAAACAACCCCGTAAATATGCAGGCAAGTAGCAAATGGGTAGAACTATTCTTTGTGTGTTTGGCTATTGATGCCAATGTACCGTAAGTGCTATATCCGTCGGTCGGATCAATAACTATTGTAACTTTCTCTCCGAGATGTTCAAGCGCATCTTGCTTTTGTGTAAACTGACCAACCCACCCCGAATACTCTTTACCGTCAGATGCAACATACGAATAAATACACTCCCAAGCTCTTCTTGTTGAGTGCGAATCGCCGGGCGAAACATCTATTTCCCTTACATCTACAATTTCAGCTTCAACTTCTATACCATTTCGTAATAACTTACTGTTGTTATAATCGCTATAACTATATATCCAAAAAATTACGGTTAAAACAACACATATTGCAAATGCGGCGTTTATAAAGATTTGATATATTTTGAAATTGTTTTTAATACCTATGTCTTTGTTTTCCATAGCCAACCCTTGTTATTTCGTTACCGACATTTCTTCTAAAATGCCGTAGGTGTTTTTATAGGGTACGATATTGATTGTTTTCTTTTGCTGTAAGAACTTCGCTTCCTTGTGTGTAAACCACGAACGCGCCCATTTTTCTCTTGTTGCACTGTTCTCGTCTTGATACTTAACCTTAACGTAGCAGACTATCCATTTCACAACCTTTGTTACTTCGCCTTGCGTAACCGTATGCGGTTGCGGCGTATGAATAATTCTGTCGTTATTATATGTACTACCGTAAACTTTTTTCTTGATTTTTTTATTCATTACGTTACGGTAGATACAACGGTATATAAGCAAGTATAGCACAATAGGAACAGGAATACACCATATTATCGCATCTCTTAATGATCGTTCATAATTAAATGACGGCAAGTGTTTATCAGACCAATCGCTGTTAGGGTCAATATATATTTTTATCTTTTCCCCAACTTCCGCTTTTGCCGTACTTTCGTCGGGATGAACAGCTTTTCTTCCTTTATATATCGTACCCCATTCACTTTTATATTCATATATTGTAACCCAATTTTTAACCTCATTATCGCTCGATGAATAATCATAGCTGTAAGAAACTATTGTCGCTTCTACTTCGATAGCGTTTTCACTGTAATACTTATATTTATCTTGACTTGCAAATTCCCACCACATAAAAACGAAAGTAATAACAAAAGCAAGCGCAACCAATATCAACAGAAACGATATTAGCACTCTATTCTTTTTTATTCCTATATCTTTAACGTCCATAGTTACTCCGTGTTATTTGGTTGTAGGCATTTCTTCCAAGATGTCAAAAGTGTTTTTATTCGGCACTTTCATAGATAATATTTACAGAAGGTTGCGGCAATTCAAACTTTGCTTTTTTAGCATTTTCTATAAATTCACGACTAAAAACAATCTTAATATTGTCATCGTCTATATGAGAATATGTGTGTTTAACATTCCTCTGACTGTACCCCTGATGACCGCTTGAATATTTGTGCATATAGTGGGCAACTGCGTATTGTATCTTACCGTCTTTTACTACTAAACAATGTCCGTGCGGTGCGCCAATCATAAGACCTTGCACGTTATAGAACTTATAAATTATCTTGTTGCCCTTTGTAATTTTTTTCTTCAATTTGTGCTTATGAACTATTAAACTCTGATTAGTATCTGAAAATACATCGTTAGGCGATATTACAAACTGCTTTATGCCCGAATATCTTTCAAATTTACGGGCATACCAATCCATATTGTCTTTTTCATCGCCGTCGAAGCACAACAACCTATCACAATTTACAAGTTGAGTAATGACTAATCCGTCAGCTTTTGCCAACACGCTTATTGAAAAAAGTCCTACCTTATCGCGGTATAAATAACGGTGATAGTTTTTTTTGACATTCTTGCTTCTATAACGCACTCGTATTGAAAAACCAATCCACACAGCCGCAGAAAGAACAAAAGCCGCTATTAGTATGTAGAGATAAACAAATATCAGCCAATTATCTCCGTCCATATCGCCATAGACTTTGATGCGCACGACACATACTATAAAAGCCATAATCATTAACGCCAAGAATATACTTGAAAACATCGGGATTGCGGCTTCCTTTACGCTCGACTCTTTAACTTCCGCTATGCGAAAGCTATGATATATCTTATCGCACTCTTGCGTGTATTTTTGGTTATCGCTAACCTGTTGTTGGGTGTGTTTTCCAAACATATTCACTCCGTGTTATTTGGTTGTGGGCATTTCATAAACGCCGTAAGTAGTTTTTAATCTTATGCAAAAGTAAGCCATTGATTTTCTTTGGGTGGTTCGATATTTAACTCTTCACATTTAGTTATCAATTCTTTGGGTACACGCACCTTAAAATCGACATTATTTCTAAATTCATAGATATATGAAGTGTATCTTCCGCCACCGATAAAAATTTTAACAGGATTGTTTTCGTCATCTATTTTCAACGAAGCGAATCCGGAAAAAACATGAAGTTGAGTTGACGTATCATATCGTGCTGGTGTCCATATTTCAAATCCGCCTTTTTTGTTTCTTTTACATTGCAAATCGCCGACCAACGAATTAAATCCCAATTTCAAATTCATACAATCCGCACGCTCATAGTTTTCAACCCATTTTTTTGTCTTGTTTTCAATACAGATAAGTTCTTTACGGTTTCTGTAATAAATTGTGTATTTATTGTTTTGATAAATAATAATCCGCTTTTTGTCTTGTTGAAAATAATAAACGTCAAACAACTTTTTAGTGTTTTTGATAAATCCTCTATATACTATAAAATATGCCCCTAAAATCGATCCGCACGAAAAGAAGATACACATAAAACTCAAAACTCCGCTTTCCCACCATTTATTTATAATAAAAAATGTGAGAAAGAGTATTGGAACAGCAAGAAGAAATACGAAGAAAACTATTATTGTAATAGGGCTTAGGTGTTCTCTGACTGTTGCATAGCCGTTATCAATTTTACCATAAGCGGCTTTTACCATTTGCGTAGGTTGTATCTTGCCGTTCTCATCATTGGCTTTCTCCAATAATAATTGTTCGCTCTCTGCGAGTTCTTCCAAAGTAACGGGATTATATCCCTCTAAAATTAACTTTTCTTCTAATTCTTGTTGTTTTTTTGTTTTTCGCATTACCGACCACCAAAACAAATTAGGATTGTAGTAATTATAGCACTTTTTAATAGCAAATTCAACTACTTGTAAGTGCATAAAACAGACGATTGATTGTGCGCAAGTGATTGTGTCGCGGTTAATTTCTTCAAGACCTTTACTTAAACCGTTAAAAATGGTATAATTAGATACACAAAAAATAGTATTGGGTACATTATGGAATTTTCTGAAAAATTAAAAATTCTACGCACACAAGCAAATCTCACGCAAAATGAATTAGCAGATAAATTATATATCTCTCGTCAAGCCGTTTCAAATTATGAGCAAGGTCGGGGCTATCCGTCTATGGATACATTAGTTTTGATGTGCAAACTTTTCAATACAAGTTTAGACGAGCTATTGTCGAGCGGTGTAAAAAAGCGATTTATGCGACAAGTCGTTATTATAGTAAGTATAATGTTTGTATCCTTAATTTTAAGTGTTGCTTGCGTTTATCTTGCGACTATAAAAAATTTGTCAACCTTGCTGTTCTTGTGTGGCGGAATAGGAATACATATAATTCCATTTATGTGCTTGCTTGTGTATTTGCTATTTCAATACAATCCACCTAAAAAAGCAAACAAATTTCTCGGTTATCGAACTAAACGGGCTATGTCTAATCAGTTAATGTGGGATTATTCACAAGCATATTTCAGTACGCTATATGCAAAAGTAGCATCGGTACTTTTTTGTATGAATATTCTTTATTCAATAGTATCGCTATTTGTTGGATTTACAACGTGTTTAATCTTGCTTTGCTTAGTATTGTGTATCCAAGCGATCAGTTTACTAATTCCAATTTTCTTTGTAGAAAAGAATTTGAAAAAGTTTGTAAAATAGAATTAAGCCGAGAGAAATCTCGGCATTTTATTTGCTCATTATACTCTACGACGGTAACTTAAAAATATTGTCAAAGCTATTCCAACAATACAAACAACGCCGCCGACAACAATGCCCACTATCAAGCCTGTATTATTTGTGCCGTTGTTGCTCGATGCCGTATTTGTCGGCTTTTCCGACGAGCTGAATACAAAGTAAAAATCTTCCGCCGTTTCCGCAGTATAACTTAACCCTTTGTTCTCGGTCTTAATGCTTGATTCTATAAGATACGGATTTTCGCTACTGAGTTCTATGGTATAGCTTGTAACATAGTTTCCCACTTGTTTTTGCTCTGTCAAATAGATGAGCGGCTTAAAAGAATAATTCCGCTGTACGCTTACGGGCAATTCGTATCTTATGACCGAATCGGCTTCTATCGGCATAGAAAACTTATAGGTGTTCACTCGTATTGAATCAATCGAATTAAAGAATAATTTATCGTAGCTCATATATGATTTGTTTTGCAATATCTTATTTACTACCGCATAGAAAAGCTCAATCGGCACTCCACCATTATGGTCGTAGTATTCTTCAAACAAACTATATTGCCTTTCTATAAACTCTTTGCAAGTTATCGTTTCGGTCTGATATTCACAACTACTATCAAAGGTATTCGTCGCAGGATCGCCAAACACAAAAAAACAATAACTCGGCTTTGAAAGCGCGTTCCGTAAAGTCCAAGTATGGCTTCCGCTTGCCGAGTGAGTTGATGATAAGTCATTAGATGTTTCATAAATAAAACTTTTTGATTCAGTGTACGACAATGAAATCGTTATCGTATTGCTGTCTGGTATAACGGTGTAAAGTGTTCCTGTTACGCTTTCGTCAAGAATAGGCGAATATGTATTTTCAATGTCAAACTCATTGTCAATCCAAAACGCTTCGTCGCCAAACCATACCGAGCCTTCTACCGCTTGACCGTTTACCATAACCGATATTTGCGGAAGCTCACGCGCTCTCGCTAAAAACGGTATAGCAAATTCCACTTCGCCATCATTAGCCGCAACTTGATATTCATACTGCACTATGCCTTTACCCTGCGACAATAACTCCGTATCGGTTAAATCAAATTTTACTTTACCGCTTGTTATTGTTTCTGAATCATTGCAATACAGTCCATAATTGGGAATACGTTGCTCAAAAGTTTGCGCCTGCGCGTTTAGGTTTGCGTTAGCTGTCAATGCCACAAAAGCTATTAAAAGCGACAATAGCAAAACCGCGCACGTCATAGTTTTATTTTGTATTTTAGTGAACATATTTTATTCTCCTATGCCTTTACGCGTAAACAAATTAACGATTCGTTTATGTTTTTTGACTGCATACTGATATGTCTTGTATGCGCCGCTGTTTTCCCTCTGCTCTACCCAAAACAAAATCAAATCGCTTTGGTCTATCATCGCAAGGTTACGATAATATATTGAAGTGTACCAATAATCAAAGTCCTTTGTCGGACACTCCAATGCTTCGTACTCTTTACGGATAAACCATCTCGGCGGCTTTCGCAACTGCTTATCAAGCGCAAAACAAAACACCCTTTTGATATTAAGTTGTAAGTTGGTATTTCTTTTTTCTGTTACAAGGTCATAGCACAAATCGTCAAAATCACTTCTGCCGCCGAACAGAAAAATTCTCACGCCGTCCTCTATTGCCTTGTCGATTTCTATTCTCGTTCTTGCTGTCAGTTCATCCGTTATATCGACGTTGGAATGCCCGAAACACGAACAAGTCTTTTCAACTGTTACCATAAAAAAAGATGCCGCTCCCTTGCGAGAGCGACACCATAGCATACACATCTCGCGTAGTTGCGACACCACATAAAACTCGACCTCAAGGTAAACCTCTCTGTTCAAATCCTGCGATAGTGTATTGCTACCTATTTTAAGATTTGAACAAAGCATAACAAAATATACCTTTGGTGAGATCGAGTCCAAAGGCTATTTTATATGATGTCGCATAACTATTATAGCACTCCACATAAAAAATATCAAGAATTATTGAAGAAAGAAAATAAAAAGCCGCTACATAAAGTAACAGCTTCTCATTTATCTAATTATTTGTTTCTTCTACGCTAAATTGAAATTTATCGTAGTTACTTTATATCAGAACCAAAAAAAGTAACTTTGAATTTCAACATAAAAAACGGCGGGCTTACTGCTCACCGTCAATTTTTATATTTCGGTTATGTGTCCAATAATATATGCAATACGTTATCCCTGCGCCAGCTATTAAATACATTATTACCGCAGGCACAACATACTTTGCATATCCTGTAACGCGGTACGAATTGACTTTAATCTCTACCCTAAAATCGGAATAGTTGCCATAATAAAATTTTTGTACTTTATAATATTCAACATCAATTATATCTTCAAATGTTCCTTGTTCCGTTGTATATTTGACCGTAACGTTACCCTCTTTGAACACAAAACCCTTATGAGTATGAATTTCAAAATTAAGATTAATCCGCCCGATAGATGAATTATTTTGCGTAGTGTAGGAAACTCTTGTGATTTTGTTTCCGAACGTCGGGCTCAAAACGCCAAAGGCTACTATAAATAAAATAACGCTGATTACAACGATTATTTTAACAAGCAGTTTCTTTTTAATTTTAATCAAAATTTCCATACTCCATTATATGTGTATGAAAACAATGTTGTCCTTAAATACTCTGATTATAATTGTAAGCTAAATTACTGTTTATCGTACTGTCATTATATCACAATTAGAGTGTAAAAGCAAGAACAATGCTAATAAAAATAAGTGCGTGCTTTTCTCATATAGTTTGGAAATTATACCGTATATAGAAAAAACCACAAGATGTACACTATATCTTGTGGTTTTTATTTATTTGGCTTTACCATAACTTAACGCTTTGCTTTGGTTTTTCAACCTTTCCCTTATGGCACTTGTTCAGTAGCGCCGGTCGGACCCGCAGACCCAACAGGACCTGCGGGTCCAGTTACGCCGGTTGCACCGGTAGGTCCGGTTATACCTGTCAGCGAGCGTATATAAACGGTTTTATTGTTTCCGCCGCAGCCGCAGTCGAACCAGGAGTAAAATAAGTTAGTTTTTATATTCATTTCAGTTACACCTTAATATTTAATTTTTCGGAAAAATAGCGTTTATTGGCAAGATAGCTGCTGTTTCGCGGCTTTAAATTACCCGCCTTCTCGTTATACCTGTTTGCGGTTTCAAAATCACCCAGCCTGTCATATGCAACACAAAGCTGAATAAGCGGAATAAAACCGCAGTAATCGGGATTGAAAAAGCCGCCGTTTTTTACTGCGTTGTCGGCTGTCAAAGCTGCTTCATACCAGTATATAGCAGATTTACAGTCGCCTTCGGCTAAAAATTTATTGCCGAGCATACAGCAAGCCGCACTGCGCGGCGCGGCATAAGAAAAGGTTTTTAACAGAGCCTCTTCCGCCTTTTTGGCATCACCCATAGCGAAATACGCCTCGGCAAGGTTTAAACACGCCTCTATTTTATTTTCAATCCAACCGCCGCCTGACAGAAAATTTTCAAGAACTGCTATGCTCTCCCGATACATACGGTTAAAAAGCAGCTCTCTGCCGTAATAAAATTTATCGCGTTCGTCAAGAAGCGCGCCGCCGCTTATTCTGCGCTGATAAATGCCGAGATTGCGCAGCGGGTCGCCGGCTTTTATTTTGTCGTGCAATACCGTAATATCGAGATATTCGATTTTTCCCGACGGAGGCACCGCTTCGTGAACCGCTCCCGCAAATCTGTAATTTTTACTGCGCCTGAAAATACGCTCCCTGTAATATACGAGAGCAGGCTCGCCGCCGTCCGATGCGGCAGCGTATTGTAAAAACGCCATATCGAACCCGGGATTTTTCATAACTTCACGGATCTTTTTGCAGTTTTCCGCGCTTATAACATCGTCCGCGTCCAGCCACATAATAAAATCGCTTCCGGCTTTGGAAAGTGAAAAATTTCTGGCGGCGGAAAAATCGTAGCACCATTCAAACAAATGGACTTTATCGGTATATTGCTTTGCAACGGCAGTTGTGCCGTCTGTAGAGCCTGTATCCACCACTATAATTTCATCGGCAAATGTTTTTACGCAATTGAGGCAGCGAGGCAAAACCTCCTCCTCGTTTTTTACTATCAGACATACGCTTAAAGTCATATACACCCCTTATCGATAGTACATTATATGCAAAAAAAACAGAGGGCGGTCAGCCCTCTGCATATAAGGTTTAAAATAGTTTTGGTTTACCGCGTTTAACGTTCAGAATAATACCGACCGTCAACGCAACCGCCGCTGCGCCCCCTGAAAGCGCAATCCACAGTCCGCTTAACGGAACTCTGTCGAACAGCGCCCAAACGCTTTCGCTTTCAGTTAACCCGATATCCTTTACGGAAAAATAGAACGCAGTCATCATCAAAGCGGAACCGACCGTAAGGCAAGCGCATAAAGTCAAACGCCATCTGAATTTTTTCATTGAGCTTAAAATTATTGCGAGTCCGTAAACGAACAGGGCGTAAAGCGCCAAAAACATAAAACCCTGCGCGTTGAACTGCACCGCAAAATTTTTAAAGTTTTCCAGATACGCGCTCATTAAACTCAGATTTACCACAACGCAGCTCGCAAACAATACAGGCAATATAAAAATTATAAACAAAGCCGAAATAATAATAGCGAAAACGGACAGCGCCGTAACAAGAATACCGAGGCAACCGAAAACAGCTTTACGCTTATAGTTCTGAGGATAAAGGCTTAAAAGTCCCGGTTTACCGTCTTTTGCCAACCGCACCCATTCTCCTGAAAACAGCAGCAAAGCGATAAACAAATTGTAGAGCATTATCACCTCTACTCTTTCGCCCGTCCTTATCTGGTTAAGAACCAAAAACAGCGCAACGGCAAACAATAAAATTATATACGTGTGTAAATTAAAGCCGCTTTTAAACAATAAATTTTTCATTGCGCGGATATAAGTTATAAAACCTCCGCCTTTTACGTTCTTCATAGTTAAAAACCTTTTTTACCTATTCGTTTATTCAGGTATACCACCGAACCGGCAAAAGAGCAGACAGCAACTATTGCCGACAGTAAAATGCAAAGCCAGGGCAATTGCATATTTTCGTACGTGCTGTACGAGAACGGCGAAGCAAAACCGAAAGCAAAATAATAGTCTTTAATACTCGGATACGCTATGCCGTAAAAGCCGAAATATATTATAAAAAAGTAGACGGCGACAAAGATTGCGCGGTGTAAGGTTTTAGTTAAGAATCCGTATACAGTACCGCAGGAATAACTGAACAGCGTAAATACAAAGGCAAACGCCGTTCCGTACACGCCCATATTTACAAACGATTCAGTAATTCCGCTCCATACTGCGCTAAAATAATTAAATTTGAAGTATAAACGCGTTATAAGAAAATACACGCTTATGAAAAGATAACTCAGAAATCCCGTTATCAATAAACCTATGAATATTAAAATCATAGTAAACAGCGGGCTTAAATACTGGTAAGTAATTTTGCGGCGGCCCGTCAACGGCATAAGCCCGCTCAAATTAGGCTGGCTGCGCCTGTAAACGCCCAGAAACGCGCATATGAAAAACACGTAAAAACCGTAGAGCGCGGCTCCCGCAGACCAGAAAGCGGAAAGCATTCCGCCGAATACAAATAATAGGACAAGCAGGTATGTTCCGCGTTTTTTATAAGCAATGTTGCGGTTAAAAAGCGAAATATAATACCTTATAAAACTGTTTTTATATAAAAAATCCCGCATTTTTACACCCCGCTGTCGTCTCCGAATATGTCTTTAGGACTTTGCGGCACGGCAAAATCCTTTGCGGAATACGTGCCGGTGCCGAGCATATGCACAAACATTTCCTCTATTGTGGGCACTTTGACCTGCACTCCCTCGCCGCTTAAATTTTTATTTCGCGTAAGGAAAGTATATCCGAACAAACTTTTATGAACGCCTATCGCCCCCTCTTTCATTTCCGCCGTCATTTCGGGGCACTGCACAAGACGGAAATTTTCGGTTACGGTAACTTTGTCTTCGCTTAAAGTAATTCTGCCGTTTTCCATCATAACTATATAATCGGCGATTTTGTCGAGGTCCTCGGTTATGTGCGTGGAAAACAACACGGTATGATTTTCACTCAGCATATACTCCTGTATAAGTCCTACTATTTCATTTCTGTCAAACGGGTCAATACCTGAAGTCGGCTCGTCGAGAATGAGAATGTCTGCATTCTGGCAAAGCCCTAAAATAAGGCTGAATTTTTTCTGCATACCGAACGAATATTTACTGACCCTCTGTCCCTCCGGCAAATTGAACTTATGCATAAGGCGGGTGTACAGCTCCATATCGAAATTTTTATATATGGCTTTAAAGAGCTTTACAAGGTTTTTAGGTTTTGCACCCGTATTGTAATGCGGAGTGTCGAATACGCAGGCTATGGAATTTAAAACCTCAACCTCGTGTTCCGAGAACTTTAAGCCGTTGTATAAAATACGCCCCGCCTGCGCGTCGAGCTGGCGCATAATAGTTTTTATAAGCGTGGATTTACCCGCACCGTTTCTGCCGATAAGCCCCGTAATACAGCCGCTTTTTATTTCAAGGTTTATATTATCGAGCCTGAAACCGCCCAAATCCACAACTAAATTAGATATTTCCAAACCGTTATTTGTCATTGTTAACCTCCCCGTTCTGCAACGTACGGTTTATTATTGTTATTAATTTTTCCTTTGCTATGAGATTTTTACGTGCAAAATCCATAAGCTCCAGCGTTTTTTCCTTTAACATTTTTACAACATAGTCCTCGGCTTTGGCGCTGTCGAAATCAGCCACAAATACTCCTTTGCCCTGCAAAGTATATAAAAACCCTTCGGCGCACAAATCGTCGTACGCGCGTTTAGCCGTTATAATACCTATCTGCAATTCTTTTGCGAGCGCGCGTATAGACGGCAGCATACTTCCTTTTGCTATACTGCCCCTGAGTATCTGACCTCTCAACTGGCTTTTAATTTGTTCGTAAATGGGTTCGCCCGATTCGTATGAAATAATAATGTGCATATAAATCTCACTGTTACTACCGTAATTATACAATAGATACAGTTTACTGTCAATACTTTTTCACAAAAAAATCCCCCGGAGGGGAAATTTTTTTACCGTCTATTTTTTATCGTTTTTATTAGCGTTGCCTTCCGGGTGTATTACGTGCTCGCCTTTAATATCAAGCTCGCTTAAACGCGGGTCGCTGAATACCGTTGCGGGACGGATTATTTTATTGCCGTATTTCTTTCTTATACTGTCAATGGCGGCATTGAGGCGCGTTTGCTTTTGCTCGTTTTCTCCGCTTGAAAATAAAGACAGCTGTTCGTTGCCCGAATCAAAATCTGAAACCGTAACGCCGAGCGCGCGAACGTCGTTTGTCCAGGGATATACTTCGTTGAACAGCGAAAACGCAAGAGTTGCTATGTCCTTCATATTACAGGAGGGATTACTCAACTTGCCCTGTTTTGCATAACTTTTAAGCGCGTTCGACCGCGCGAAAATATGAACCGTGCGGGCTTTTTCAAAACCCGCCTCACGCATACGCGAGCTAACCGAATCGGCGAGAAGCCAAATTACCGGCTCCACCTCTGCGCTTGATTTCAAATCGCGGTAAACGGTTAAACTGTTTCCTATGGACTTTACGTCTTTTTCGTCCCCGGCAGACGCCACGGGGCTGTCGTCTTTTCCGTTGGCATAAGCGTGAAGATATCCGCCCCATTTGCCGAGCATTGAGTACAGCCTGTTTACATCGGTCAGCGCCAAATCGCCGATAGTTTTAATGCCCGCCGCATTTAGCTTTTGCTGCGTTGCCTTTCCCACGTATAAAAGCTCGCGGACGGGCAGAGTCCACACCTTTTGTTTGTAATTTTGCAACGTTATCTCTGTTACGGCGTCCGGCTTTTTCATATCCGAGCCGAGCTTTGCAAAAATTTTATTCCAGCTTACGCCTATACTTACGGTAAGCCCCAGCTCTTCTTTTATGCGCGTGCGTATTAGTTCGGCAAGATTATATCCGCCGCCGAACAGCTTTTGACAATGCGTTACGTCGAGCCAACACTCGTCTATGCCGTAGCTCTCTATTTTATCGGTATAATCCGCATAAATTTTTTTAACCTCTCTGGAAACAGCCAGATAAGCAGGGAAATCGGCTTTGACCTCAACGAGGCTGTCGCCGCACTTGCGCTTTGCCTCCCAGTATACGTCGCCCGTCTTTACTCCGAGAGCTTTGGCAACCGTATTCTTAGCTAAAACTATACCGTGTCTGTCTTCCTTACTGCCTATCACCACTACCGGTTTATTGCGTATTTCAGGGTTTTTGCGGCATTCAACCGAGGCATAAAAATTATTTAGGTCGCTGTGGAGTACTGTGCGCATATCTATATTATACCCCTTATCAGAAATTAAGCAAGTTTTTTAATACCCGCTTACCGTTTCCACAAACCAGCGGTTTGTAGTTGTTTCGACGTACAAACTTTTTTCCGAGCCCTGCACTAATATTTTATATTTTTTTGTAAGAATACTGCCCACGGTTGACGGAGCCTGCCGCTCGTCCAGAATACGGTCTATTTTAAAACGCCTGCCGTCGCTCCACTCTATTTCAAGCGGTCTTAATTTGCCCTCGTTGTTTATTTTTACTATGACCGACACATAGACCTTGCGATAAAACATATTAAAATTATGTGCAAAAAAAGCCCGGTTAACGGGCTTTTCTCATTTTATTTAATCGTTGCGCTCAAAAGTTCTGGGCACGGAATAGAGGTCGAACTCTTCGTCTATGTCAAACTCCGACTCGTCGTCGAAAGCGGCGAGTTTGGATATCGAAACCTCATATGCCGTCATAGTTAAAAAACTGTCGTCGGGCTGCTTTTTCTGGTATTCACGGCTCTGTATTCTGCCGGAAAGCGCCACTTTGTCGCCGACCGTCAAGTTGCTTACAAACCTTGCGTTTCTGCCCCACGCGATTGCGGGAATATAGTCGGACTTATTATAACTGCGGTTTACGGCTATTAAAAGGTCGGCTATTTCTCTGTTAAACGGCGTTGTGCGGTATACGGGCGGTTTGCAGATATAGCCCGAAAGCACTATAGAGTTGGGATTTTTGCCAGGCTCCGTATCAAACAATTCCCTTATAAACACCGTAAGCATAAGTCTGGACTTGCCGCCCTCAAGCTTGTTGTAAGAGCGGAACTGACCGAGCGCGCATATTGTGCCGCCTACTTTCATATCTTCCGTCATAATACGCTCGGAAACGGTTACTGGCAATATGTCCGCCTGCCCCGACAACCGCATTACTTTTACTTTGAATTCGTAGAATCCTTCGCCGTACACCTCGTGCGACAGCTGTGCGTCTGAAATAATCTCGCCGAAAATGTATACTCTGTTGTTTTTCTCCGTATTGTAATTCATTTATAGCCTCCTTAAAAGTGTTTCTTAATAATTTTTAGGGTCAGCTTACGGGCTTTTGCCTGCCCGTACCGTCTATTATATAGCCCTCTTTGTATATCAGCTCGTCAACCGTAACGAACGTATAACCCTTGTTTTTGAGCGTTTCCAGAATTATGGGAACTGCCTCCGCCGTATGTAATCCGTTGTTGTGCATAAGTATTATTGAGCCGCTTTTTACGCCGTTTATAACCCGCATTGCAATATCCGACGCAGAAAGGTCTTTCCAGTCAAGGCTGTCTACGTCCCACTGTATCGTATAATAGCCCAAAGACGATGCTGTTTTTATAAGTTCGTCGTCGTAGTCTCCGTACGGCGCGCGGAAAAGCTCCACCTTTTTACCAGTTATCTTTTCGATTGCCTCGGACGAAGCCGTAAGCTCCTTTTTTATGTCCTCTGCATTTTGCTTTGACATATATGAGTGCGTTGACGAGTGCGTACCCACCGTATGCCCCGCATCGCTTATTTTCTTTACAAAATCGCCGTATTTTTCCGTCCAGAATTCAACTGTAAAAAAAGTTGCCTTAACTTCGGACACTTCAAGCGCCTTTAAAATCTGGTCGGTGTATTCCGTTCCCCAGGCGCAGTCAAAAGTTATAGCCACCTTTTTATCGTCGCGCTCAACCGAATAAATGGGAACAAGCCGCGGGGTGTTGCCGTAAAATACGGCGTAGGCGTTGGAATAATAGACTGACGTACAGAGCACCGCAATCATAGCGACGGCGGCAAGCGCAAATGCAATACTTTTTAATTTAATAGTTTTTATCACACTGTCCTCTCCGATAATACCACTAACCCAAAATAAGAATTTGTCGTAATTTGACTTAATTACACTTGTTTTGATGTTTTTGGTTTTACTTGATTTTGCTTTCTAAAATACTTTATTAATTTACCGCCGCCGATATTCCGCAAATACAAAAAAAGCCCCGCAGGGCTTTTAAAAAATTAATCCCGAAGTTATACCTCGGGATTTATTTTTGAGTACTTTTATACGCAGTTGTATTTTACAGTCATATTATTGCCGTTATCCAAATCATAAGCATATGTTATAGCCCTATGACCAAAACAGTAATAACTTATGGCTATTGTCTTAGCAAACCAATTAGTTTTTATTACAATTCTCTTCGTTTGATAAGGTTGTATTTCAATTTCTGCTACATCCTGTAAATTTTTCCAATCTTCAGCGTCGGATTCAAAGCATAATTTTGTATTATAATAAACTGTTACTTTATTATTAGTTGGATTATACACATCAATCTGCCAACCAGAACTTTTTCCGCAGTTAGTTACTTTTAGATAGCTTGCACGCTGTAAATTCATATGACAACAATAAGGATCAAGTTCATTAGCATATAATATCCTATCGTCTTTATATGTAGTTATTCTTGCAGCAACTGTAGTAGCAAAAAAATTAGCATAAATAACTACTATTTTAGATTGACCGGGAGCAAGAGTAAATGATTGTATATCGCTTAAATTTCTCCATCTTTCAGCATCCTCATATGAACACATCTTAGTATTATATTTAACTGTTGCCGTACTATCAAACGGGTTAGTTATTTTAACTATCCAATCACGTGAAAAAGTTCCAATTTCGCTTAAAATCGATAAATCTTCCGTATTTCCGTAGTGAGCTTTTGTATTGCCGCTCATACACAGATATCCTTTTGGAACAACCGATCCATTTGGCAAAGATATGTGACTGTCCGGGTTAGTCTCAGACAAATCGTTCGCATACGTTATATATCTTGTGCCTTTTTTTATATGACTAAACGTAACGTAACACGCAGGCCACTGTTCTTCAATTTCAACTACCGTTGACGTTCGCGCAGGCATAGTAAATACTTTGATATAGTCAAGATTAGTCCAATATCTTGCATTCCCTTTCGTGACCATTCTGGAATTATACATTACGTCTAACGGTCCGTTAGAATAATTTGTAACATTAATTAGCCACTTATTATCTTTTTTAGAATGAGTTGAAACATAAAGATAATCATAAACGTTTATAGTAAAAGCTACCTTAAATTTTGTTAGAACACCGATATTCATCAGATAATCGAATTTTTTGATAAGATAATCGATTATAGGTCCGTGACCACTGCTGTCAAAGTCATAATCATCCTCAAAATGTATGGATGCTTTATCGCTAAGTTTGACATAATCAAAGTCGTGTATAGCCAAATACAAATCCTGATTGTACGCACCTTCTAACCCTGACGGAAAACTTGTGCGCCCATTATTAGAATCGCTAAAAAATAAATCATAAGTTATAAGAGAAGCCAAAACGCGCTTACCGTACATCGGAGCATAATATGTATTAGGTCCTATATCCCCCCAGGCGTGATTCAGTAATTCATAAGATAACTCATAATCATTTAATTTAAAATAAGCTAACGCCATAGGAATCAATATTTCCAATTCGCTTTGCGCCGAATCGGCATACAAACTGGCTCCTTCAGGATTTTTAATATTTAGATATTTATTTAGCTGATACTGAGTATCGTCTATCATTTTTTGTATTTGATTTTGTTCGGACTGAGTTACTGCACCTTTAAGCATTAATTTATAACTTTCAATCTGATTATTCAATTCGGTTTCCACATCGCTGCCGGCAGCTTCAAGTTGCTTAATTATTTCGTTTTCGCAATCTATATCATTGTCAATAGACAAAGTTGATATTTGATCGGATTCATCTACCGTGTTAAGTATAGAATTATCTGCATAATCAACGTTTTTTTCTATGGGGTCGATAGGCGTAAACACCAAATCGTTATTATAAATGTCTCTGTAATTTTCGTTTTCATCAGTATCAGCGTTTGCCGAATGATTAATCGATCCTATCAACGCCCCAAAAAAGATTATAGTCACTAATAATAAGCATATTAATTTCAAATTAATTTTTATATTTTTCATAATTTTTCCTCTACTAATTTTTTCTTTATAATAAACTTCTAATCATAAATAATTTATTTTCATCGGGATAAAAAATCATTAATAAACAGCACGAATCATAAAAAGAACGCTCGGAATTATAGAAATCGTCAGTATTATCCCCGCGATTTCTGCTACCTATGTATCGCCAATAATAATTTTTATCCCAGTCCGGTCTGAAATCCTCAGGATATTCAACCTTTACGCTTCTTATCATATAATCTAAATGGTCATCTGCAAATATCTCGAACGCCGTTTCTTTTTCTTTTATAAAATCCGATATAAACTCAACAGGTTGATTTTGAGCTTTATATATTGAAATTGAAGTACCGTCGCCGTGAAAATTATTATGAGCCGTATCCGCATTAGTAAACTCCATTTTAAACTCTTTCGGCAATTCAACCTCCCACCGGGAATAAGAAACCTCAAACGGCTCTAAAAAACACCCGCACAAAAAAACAAGAACACTGCCCGAAATTACAACAAACAAAAAAAATAAGTTTGTTACGGTTTTTATTTTATTTTGCATTTTTAACTCCTGTATTTTGTAATTTACTATTTTATTATAGTTGTAATTACAAAAAACCACAAGCAAATGAAAATACTTTGTATTTTTGAAAAAATTTCATATCGCTTAACCCTCCATATACTTTTAACGCGCACCTCTTATGCTTATAAGACGATATTTACTTATATTATTTACGCAAAAAAACTCCCGCAAATACTTGCGAGAGTTTTTTGGTTATTTAAGTTAAATATTTGCCGTGGTTTCGGCGGAGGAGATAATTGCGCGCGCTACCGAGGTTGCGTTTTTACTGCCTATAACATTTGCGCCCGCGTCTATTGCGCTGCTCATTTCGAGTATGGTTGCAACACCCTCGGCTTTAATTGTGCATCTGTCTTTTACCGCGGACTTAATTTTTGATATAAGCTTTGCCTCGCTGCCGAGCGCGGAAGATACGGACTGGGTTTTTACCGAATTAACGCCGCACTCCGCAGCAATCGTACAGAGCTTTATCAGCTCGTTTTCGGTGAGCATATTGCACTCGGCGTCAATCCTTAACGCCTTGTTTTTGCAGGCTTTTTTGAGTTTTTTAAATTCTCTTTTTACATACGCGTAATTGCCGTCGCGGACGTGGGAAACGGGTACGGCAACCTCTACTTCGTCGGCGCCGTCGGCTATTGCGCGCTTTACCGCCTTAACCTTTATAGCCGTCGTATCGCCTCCGTACGGATAGCTTATGCAGGCTATCAGAAGGCATTTTCTGTTAAAGCCGAGAAAACCCGAACACTGCCTGATATAGCAGGGTAAAACGCATATGCCGCCTATTTCAAGCGCGTTCGCGTCGGCGCAGGCGGTTTTAAGCGCGTTTAATCCGACCGCTATATCGGCGAGGTTATATTCGAGCTTTTTCACCTGAGCCCGTGCTGCCTCCGCATTTATTTTGCGGCGGAACTGAGAAAATAAAAGTCTTTCGTTTTCGGAAATTGTTCCTATGTTTACCGTATCCATAATCCCCCTTAAAACCCCAAAAAAGAATATTATTTTGCATAATTTTCTTTTCAAGGTATGCTAATTTATTGTTATGTATATAGGTATTCTGTATTTGTTGTTGACTTTTTTATTTTGTTTTATTCTCGTGCACTTAATAAAACTTGCGTACATAGGCATTAAATCAATGAATAAACAGCCGGAGGAAGTAAAAAAACCGGCTCCTCCCCCGGAACCGGTCTATTATATAGTAGAAAAAAAGAGGGCGCGGAAAGCAAGCTATTCCGAGCCCAAGGAATTTAAATTCAAAAAATGACTAATCCTCGTATTTAATGAGGTTTTCGCCGTCCTCCCAAAGCCTTTCAAGGTTGTAAAAGTCACGCTCCTCGTCGCCGAAAATATGAACGATAACGTCGGAGTAGTCAAGCACCGCCCATCTTCCCTCGCGCACGCCGTCGCGTCTGCGGGGGATTAAATTATACTCTTTTTCAAATTTTTCTTCCAGATATTCGGCAAGCGATTTTACCTGTGTTTTAGAGCTTCCTCCGGCTATAATAAAGTAGTCGCAAAGGCTGGTTTTGTTTTCCACGGCAATATAAACTATGCCTTTCGCCTTTTTTGACGATAAAAATTTGCAAATCAATAATGTTTTTTCTTTACTGTCCATTTTTAACTCCCGTTAATTTTAAAAATTCGTATGCACGCTCCGTAAGAGGATACACGGCTTTGCCTGCGGAACGCAGATACTTTATCTGGTGTTCGAGGGCGCGCAGCATACCCTCGTTTATATCTCTTTTAAAAGCCCGGCGCAGCTTATCTGCTCCGCTGAATTCCCTGCCCTCTTCAAGCATATCTGACAGATATATCAGCTTTTCTATATCGGACATATTCTCGCGCCCGCTCGTATGATAACGTATTGCGTTTAATACTCCGTCGTCTTTAATTTTAAAAGTATTTTCGGCAAGATACGCGCCCGAGTACTGATGTATAACGGGTTTGGGCACGTCCGGCGGACACTTGAACTCCGCAAGCTCCGGCGAGTTTTCTCCTAAGTATTTTGCGCAGTCGTGAAGCGCGGCTGCAATCAACGCGTCCATTTCAAACACCCTTGCTCTCCGGCAGTTTTCCGCCGCGGTAACGGCGACGCGCAGAGTGTGGTCAAGGCGCTCCGCCGTTAAATATTTTTTATATCCGTCTATTTCGGGCAGTTTATAAAGTCCGTTTTTTATTATATAGCTCTTTACCGCGGGAGGCGTAAGCCCCGTTATATCTCCGCCGAGCGCGGCGAGCGCCCTTACGCGCGTTGAGCTCACGTTTTTACCTAAGTAATCAAAGGTTACGATATCGCGTTTATACTTTGCCGTAAAGCTTTTTAAAAGCGGCGCAAGAGAGTCGCTTCCCGCGCGCGCACACACGGCGAGCGTAACGCACTTTAAAATCTCCTCGGGATACCGCCATTCGTCAAAGCCTTTTAAACTGTCCGCGCCTAATATAAAATACAACTCGTCGTCTTCGTACAGTTTTTTAAAATGCCGGCAGGTAACGTACGAATAGCTTATGCCGCCGCGCTTAACTTCGTAGTCGGAAACCTCTGCTATACCGTTAAAAGCAAGTCGGCACATTTCAAGCCTGTCTTTTGCGCGCGCCGACAGGCAACCGCTTTTATGCGGAGAAATGAAAGTAGGTATAACTATCACCCTGTCGAGCCCTAACCCTGCCGCAGCGCTCTTTACCATATTTATATGCTCGTTATGGACGGGATTAAAAGCTCCGCCGAAAATTGCTGTTTTCATATTATCATTATGTGTAAATTTTATATTTTCAGGCAATAACAAAAGTATGAGAAGAATTAATTTACCGCTTATACTCGATACCCTGTTTTTTGCGTTATGCACGTTTTTACTCTTTTTTACAGCCCTGCGGTTCTATACCGGAAACGCCGTTATCGCGCTTGTTCTGGCAATTTCGGCGGGACTTGTTTGCGGAGCGTTAAGCTATTTATACATAAGCCGCAAACAAAATAAAAAACTGCTTTTATCCCGCGACGAACGGCAAAAAAAGCTGCTTGCGCTGCACCTCTCCCTTTCTTCGGACGAATATATTCTGAACGTCTTTAAAGGGTGCTTAGGCGAGAACGCACGCGTCCGCGGCAAAAAAGTTTTTACGCAGGACAGCGCCAACTATTTCAATTTTAAAATGCAGCCGCTCTCGGAGGACGATATCGCGGCAATCATAAAACACAAGTTCGACAATAAAAAGAAGCTTTACTGCACAAAAGTTTCGGCGGAAGCTGCCTATCTTGCCCATAATTTCGGAATTGAAATCACGGATATCGATGGAGTGTTCAAACTTTTAAAAGAACACGATGCGCTGCCTGAAAAATATTTGTACGAGGACAGGCGTATCGGCGCGTTCAAAAAGATAAAATCACGGTTTAACCGCAAGTTGAGCGCACCGCTGTTTCTTTCAGGTTCGGCACTGCTAATGTTAAGCTTTTTTACCTTTTTCCCGCTTTACTATATAATAAGCGGCGGTATAATGCTTATTTTATCGCTTGCCGCATTTACAGTTAAATCTTAATATGCTCAACGTCCTTGCGCCCGGATTTACGGTATAAAACCGCCTTTCTCCCTATTACTATAACGCATTCGGCTTTAAGCTTTTCCGCAAGCTCCCTGCCCAAAATTTTAGGGTCGCCGTCGGCGTTTTCCAGAATATGTATTTTAATAAGCTCGCGCTTTTCAAGACAGTCCGAAAAGCTCGCGAGCATATTTTCGCCTATGCCCTCTTTGCCTACCTGACCGATAGGCGTTATGTTTGCCGCAAGCGCCTTTAAAGTGCTTCTCTGCTTGGAAGTCAACATTTATATTTTCCTTTACGGGATAAACTCGAACTCGACGTCGCCGATAGATACGACGTCGTTTTCTTTTATTCCCATTTCCTTTAATTTATTGATTACGCCCTTTTCGCGTATTATTTTCTGAAAATACGCCATAGAATCGGGGTCGTTCAGCACAACGTTTCTGCAAAGCATATCCACAAGCGAGCCCACAACAACGTATACTTCGCCGTCAAGGTAAATTTCAAAGTCAAGATTGCCGTTCTTACGGTAAGTGAAGTTTTCATCGTGCTCCACCCTCTGCACGGCAGGCAGCGTTTCAAGCATATCAAAAATACCCGAAATAAGCCCGTCGGTATTTTCGCCCGACACCGCCGCAATCGTATAAATTTTATATTTTCTGCCGTACGCTTTTTTGAATGCTTTAATATTTTCTTCCGCGCCGTAAACGTCGCACTTATTGAGCGCGATAATCTGCGGAAGCGCGGCAAGCTTTTTACTGTATCCCGAAAGTTCATTG
Organism: uncultured Christensenellaceae bacterium; assembly: GCA_910588685.1. Lineage (GTDB taxonomy): Bacteria > Bacillota > Clostridia > Christensenellales > Borkfalkiaceae > Coproplasma. The sequence goes on from CAJUPX010000012.1 coordinate 23,269, forward strand.
TTGATTTTTTTGAAATCTTCTTTAGGGTCTCTGCCCTCCGAACCCGAAACGTCGATAACGTGTACGAGCATACGCGTGCGTTCGATATGCCTTAAAAAGTCGTGACCGAGCCCCGCACCGTCCGCCGCGCCCTCTATTAAACCGGGGATATCAGCCGCGACAAAGGATTTATCGTATTGTGATACGACCCCGAGATTGGGAGATAAAGTAGTGAAATGATAATTTGCTATTTTAGGTCTTGCCGCGGAAATTTTGGAAAGCAACGTGGATTTACCCACGTTGGGAAAACCTATAAGTCCTACGTCGGCTATAACTTTGAGTTCTAACACGAGCACGTGCGGCTCGGTTTTTTCGCCCTTCTGCGCAAAATTAGGCGCGTGACGGCGCGAAGTGGTAAACCTTACGTTGCCTTTACCCCCTCTGCCGCCCTCGGCAATGAGCTTTTTTTCGCCGTCAGCGAACATATCCGCAATGACGGTATCCGTTTCAAAATCCTTAACCACCGTACCGACGGGCACTTTTATTATTACGTCCGTACCGTAACGCCCGAAGCACTTGTTAGTACCGCCGCGCTCGCCGTTGCCCGCGACGTATTTACTTACGTATCTGAACGCAAGCAAATCGTTTACGTTTGCGTCCGCCTGAATAAAAATATTTCCGCCGTTACCGCCGTCACCGCCGTCCGGTCCGCAGGCAGGCTTACCTTTATAAGCTTTGAAGGAGTTCATTCCGTCGCCGCCGTCGCCCGATTTTATAGTTATTTTTACTTTATCGGTAAAAATTTTATCTGCCATAATCAATCCTTTAAAAAGACTTTAAAAACATCTTCCGCGGATTTTGATTTAAAAGCCTGCGCTTCCGCCTGCGTACCGCAGACAAAATCGGAAAATGAATTTTTATAATCCAGCACTATGCTGTTTTTATAAATTACGTAATTAAGAACTGCGTTTTCAAAGCCGATAAACTCAGCCGTTAACTCGGAATCCGCATTGTTCATTTGAGAAATATCCGACAGCGCGATAACCGTAAGCGAGCCGCCCGCTTCAAACGCTCCGGCTGCGGCGAGAATTTTTTTAAGCTCCGCGCACGCCTCCGTATCAACCTTATTAAAGCTTTTGGCGGGACGGAAAAACCCGTCTATTACGAGCACTGCGTGTTTACCGAGCTCAGCCCGACGTTTTGCATACTCCGCAGCAAGCGACAGTGTGGATAACTGTTCGCGCTTGTCCGAATCAAACCCGGTAAATAAAAGCGCGTCGTGTTTAACGGCGCTGCATACCGATACTCTGTCCTCGGGAGTGCAACCTATAAACGCCGCAATCGTTTCCGTATTATCCGCACCCATAAGCCCGTTTATTATATATTTTGCAAGCTCCGTGCTTGCTCTGCGGTGTCCAGTAAGAGCGAGAACGCGCTGACCGTAGGCAAGCGGAGTAAAAAAAACGGTCATTTTCAGTGCGGCGCAAGTATCGCTATTGCTGAAATTTATTAAGTTTTCGGCATAAATCCTGCTTAAATTTGCAAATTCAGGACGTTTTAAAACCTTGCCGTACAGCTCTCCGTTAACCGAAATCACGTCGGTTACTTCGGGTTTTCCGTCGGCGCCTACCGCACATTCGGATTTTACTTTATCGCCGGGACGCAGTAAAAACTTATTTACAACGTCCTCGCGCACGGAAATTTCACCGCCGGCAAAACTTTTTAGCCGGTATCCGTCGGAACTTTTATACAGCAATCCCGAATACAAGCCCGCGAAATCGGAGCAGTCGCCGCTATCGGCAACCGATAAAATTTCCGGCTCGTTCTTATTTAAACAGCTTTGGCGAAGTTCGGTAATTTCCGCATAAAGCGCTCTGTCGAAATTATCCGATTTGGGCGGCGCGCCGCGCGTAGACAAGGGAACGGGCGCAAGCTCTCCGTTTGCAATCGCGACGATATCCGTAATAAGCCGCTCTTTTTTGCCAACCGCAGGACGGTTTACACCGAGCGCGCGCGCTACCTGTCTGAGGTCGGATATAGACATTTTATTCATTTTTTCTACGGCTTTATTCAGCCGCTCAGTCCAATTAATCATAGCTTCTTTAGTATATTATGTTTATATCGAGCGCAGTTTTTTCGCCGCCGAGCAAATATTCAAGAAAAATATACACTCTGCCGTCAAGCACGCTTATTTTTAACCTCTTGCAAAATACAGGTAATTCTCCGCGCAGTTCTCCTCCGCCTATTACACATTTGCTTTCGCAGTCTTCTTTAAATTCAAGGGTTAAACAAACAGAACCGCAGCGGCGTTGAACGAGCGCGCCGTTTTTATATTCAAGACTGCATACGTCGCCGTCTAAAATATATTTTACGGTGAAATTACCGTTTTCAAAAATTAAGTCGCCGGAAGCCTGTTCGCCGCCTGAAAATCCGAGCCTGCATTTCATTTAAAATTATACCACAAATTCTTTAAATTACTATAATTTTTTTACAATAATATCCTTGCCGTCGGATATTTTTTTACCTTTTTCAAACAACAGCCTGCCCTGCTTTAAAATTTCCCGTAACTCCCGGCGGCTGCCGCTGTCTATAGCGTTTTTAATCTCTGACAGCGAGCTAATTACGGACTCTATTTTTTGCGATACGTTTTCGGCGTTCTGTAAATAAAGCTCTGCCCAGATATCCTCGTCTACGCCTGCTATCCTCGTCATATCCTGAAAACTGCCGCCCGTAAAACCTAAACAACAGTCTAAATCTGCGTCCTTTACATAAGCGTTGGAAACAATATGCGCGAGTTGCGACGTATAGGCTATTTTTCTGTCGTGCGTTTGCGCGGAACATTCCACTAAATACCCGAAACCGAGTTCCTTTGTGAGTTTACGTATAGTTTGGAGCGCGCCCTCGTCGGTATTCGCACCGTGCGTTATAACCATACTCGCACCGTCGAAAAGGTCGGCGCAGGCGTTCTGAATACCCGAAACCTCTTTTCCCGCCATAGGGTGCAGACCGATGTAATTAAAATTATGAAAGCATTTTTCCACTTCGCGCTCGATAAACGACTTTACGCCGCATATATCCGAAACTACCGCGCCGCTTTTAAAACGGGAGTTTATTATAAAATTTACCGTGTCCTGCGGAGGAAGCGCAACAAATACGGTATCGTATATTTCCGTATTGCAGACAGCCGCGTTTATTATTTTGTTTTCGAGGGCGTATTCAAGCGTTGCTCCGCATAAGTCGTAACCGTCCGCAAAATAGCCGGCGCGTTTTAACGACATACACAGCGAACCGCCCATAAGACCCAGACCTATAACGGCAATTTTCATAATATGTTGATTATATATTAGTTTGAATATAAAGTCAAGCGTTGACAAAAAATGGTTTTCGGGCTATGCATAAACGGAGCCAAGCCGCACAAAATACTTTTAGACGGAGGAAAGTTATGCATTTTGACGAAACCAAGACTTACAAAAATCTTGCAAGAAGTTTTGCCGGCGAAAGTCAGGCGGGTATGCGCTATCAGCTAATTGCACGCGCCGCAACAGCTCAGGGCTATATTGCGCTTGCAGATACGATAAAGGTTCTTGCAAAAAACGAAACGGTACACGCGCGCAGGTTCTTCGAGGAACTCAATAAGCGTGGCGAATATCTTGACAATATCGATCTCGACGCGGGATACCCCTATCACGGCGGCGACATCGAGCAGGGCTTGATGTTTGCAATGAAGGATGAACACGAAGAACACGCGAGAATTTATCCCGCTTTTGCAAAAGACGCCGAGGAAGAGGGGTTTAAAGATATTGCCGCTCTTTTCAGACTCGTAGCACAGGTTGAAGTACGGCACGAAATGATTTTCAAATATCTGTACGAAGCCTTTAAGAAAGGTACTTTATACAGCAACGAAACGCCGATACTCTACATTTGCGGCGAGTGCGGTTATATGCACACCTCTACTAAGGCCTGGGATAAATGCCCGCTTTGTCAGGCAAGTCAAGGCGAAGTTGAGCTGCATATCCCGTTTGAAAAGGAGAAAATATGAAAAAGACTAACGAAAACAAGACTCAGAACACTACTAAGAACGAAACTAAGAACGAAACTAAGAGCACCAAGAACTGCGGTGGTAGAAGCTGTGGCAAAAACACGAAAAACTGCAAATAAGTTTGTAGACAGTTTCGATCCAAACGGCAGCTATACGGGAACGCCTGTTGACGGCGGTAAACCCGTACAGGACGCAGACGATCTGTAAATTAAAAAATTTAAAAGGACGGAGTAATCCGTCCTTTTATCCTTATGCAAAATAAGTAAACTGTAATATTATGCAGGTTACGGAAAGTACGCCGAGGTACAGACTGAACCATTTGTAATTTGCCTTTTGGATGAGCTTTAACATAAGCTTAATCGCAAACAGTCCGGATACAGCCGCGACTATAAAACCCACCGCAACGCTTATACCGAAGCTCGCTCCGCCGGACGAAAAAGCCGACTGTATTTCACCGTCTTTAAGACCTTTAAAAAGCTCTATTACAAAACTGCCTAATATAACCGGCAAGCTCATCAAAAAGGAAAATTTAGCAATTTCTTCACGCTTACCGCCGGCAAACGTTCCCGCGCATATAGTTGAACCGCTGCGCGATATACCGGGAAGAATTGCAACAGCCTGCGCAAAACCCATTGAGAGCGTAACTTTCAAGTTGAGAGGTAAAACACCCTCCCTTTTTTTTGCGAATTTTTCCGTTGCGAACAGCACGCCCGCAGTAACAAGGAAAAACGCTGCAAGAAACAGAGCAAAATATTTTCCGCCGAAAATCGCGTCTTCGATTAAATCGTCAAGCAAGAGTCCGACAACAGCCGCGGGCACCGACGCGAGAACGAGAAAACCGAAATTTTTAAACGGTTTTTTAAAAAGCCCCAGAATGTCTTTGAAGAACACTACGCACACGGCGACAAGCGTTCCAAGATGCAGTATTATCGGCAGAAACAGCCCGCCGTCTATTCCGAAAAGCCGTTGAAGTAAAACTAAATGACCGGAGGACGAAACGGGCAAAAATTCCGTTAAGCCCTGTACGAGTCCTAATATTATAGCTTGCCAAACGCTCATTTCAACCTGTTATTTATTGTTTTTTGTCTATATCAAGTAAATCCTGATATCTTGAAACGTACTTGATAACCGAATCTTCGGTCTGGTACTTTTCTATTATTTCAGAGCGCCTTTTTGTGGAAATATCGGATATTGCCGTGCTCTTTAACCATTCGTAGAACAGATTTTCAAACGTACCCTCAACTTCAACGTTATCCGCCCACTTGGGCTCGTGCTGAACTTCGCCGCTGCTGAATGTATAGGTTACGTAAATTAAATGCCAGCCGTAGTTGCCGCCGCAGATACTGAACGAACCCGCGCCTCTTTCAAGAGCCTCGTGAGCGGCATACTCGAACTCCTTAATGTAGCTTGTATCGCCTACCTGAACAGAATAACCGAGATACTGCGAAAGCACGCTTGTATCGGTGGTATATGCATACTGTAATTCGTTTACCGCACTGAGTGCTTTATACTGCTCGGACTCGGGATTGAGCGCGTTGACTCTGTTGTATGCTTCGTTTTGATTGCCGAAATCGACTTCACCCGTTCCGTATATAAATTTGGAGTAATCAATTTCTTTGTCGTCGCCGCCGTCTTTATAAAGATTATTTTCGTTAAAGACAATATTTTCGTCCCAAGTCGGGGTAAACTTTACTTTGCTTGAACCGATAACGTAGTTTACATAGCCGGAGAACTCTGTAACGAGGTTTGAAATTGTTACGGGGTTGGGATATAAAACGTAGTCGTCGCGTTCGTCGGTTTTATCGACTACTACGCCGTTGTACGAATATTTTCCCGCGTATTTTTTAAGATTTTCGTATCTTTCGTTGTTTGTTAGGTTGTTTTTGAAGAACAGCCAGTCGCTGTTGCCGTAATAATCAACGTTTTTCTCGCCCTCGGATTTGAAAGCGTATTCTTTAGAGCCGTTGAACCAGGCTGCGCGCTGATCGTAGCCGACTATACTGTTGAGAAGCTTGTTTCTCTCGGTATAGTACTCGGGCTTATATTCGTTTTCGCCGTCCTTGTAATCGCTCTGAAGCTGAGTGAGCTTAACGCTCTGCGACTGGTTGAAGGGAAGCAAAATGTTATATACGTAGCCGTAAACGCCTTCGCTGTCCTCTTGGGGAGTGTAGAGAAGGAAACTCGAATCCGAGAGATTGCCGAGCACGCCGTTAAATGCTTCCTCGTCCTCATAGGTTTTTTCCTGCAATTCCAACAGTTCGTTGTAGACCGTCTGCACGTATTCGTAGTTTTGATCGTCGTTGAGCTTTTTCTCCTGCTCATCCTCGTATATATCGTAATACTTTTCTATAACGCGCTGTTCGAGGCGGGAAACGTATTCATCTTCGTAATATTTGAGTGACTCCAAATCCCTGATGTTTTCGTTTTCGATATCTACGAGATTGTAGCTGACAAGACCGGATATAAAGTTATTGTAAGCAGTTATACGCTTAGATGTTGTGGAATGCTTTTGTAAAAGCTCCGACCTGTCTGTTTTATAGGCGCCGGAATTGTCCACAGTGTATTCGCCGAAGCCGGTATAAACTTTGTAGTTTACCGTTCCGTTTTCGCCTGCGGGGTAGTAATCCTCTTTTTCGGTATCCACGTTTTCAGGGGTTGCGCGAGTATCGCTGCCCGCCTCCGACGTTTCTTCCTTTATGAGTTGCGTTTCGTATGAGTCGATTGCGGAGTTCAGGGACGACATAAGCGAATATTTTGCTATTTTTATGTCTTCATCGTCCAAAAGCTCTTCGTATTTTTTCGCCTGTGACTTATTCGGATCGGTAAACGCCGCCAAAACCTCGGCTTTTTTAGCGTCGGAATTGCCCTCGCTCTTGGCCTTTTCGTTTAAAAGATACATCGTGGCGTACTGGGTCATTATTGCGTTGCTTACAAGCGAATCAATCAGAAGATTAAAAACCTGCTCGTACGTATACCCGTAATTCTGGATATATGAATAACCGACGTTTACAAAATAAGTAATAAGCTCCCTTTTCTGGATAGACGCCGTTACGTCAACCGCGTCCTTGTAATATGCAAGCTCCGCGTCGAAATTGTCCGCCTTGGATACGTTAACCGTAGCTATAATCTGCTCCAGATCCTTAAACGAATCGGTAGATATAAGCGAACACCCGCCGAGCGTAGCGGACGCAGTGATAGCCGCCGCAACCGTACCGCTTATTATAATCTTTTTAGTGGTCTTTTTCATTTTGTTTTGCTCCAAAGTATCGAATACTATAAAATTCCAACGTTTATTATACAGCATTTGCGCAACTAATGCAAATCATTTTTATGAAGTTTAGTTAAAACTTAGCGCAAATTTTAAAAATTTTGTCATTTCCAGCATAGTTTTTGTAGGCGACTGACGGGGCGTAAACACTATGCAGGGCGCGCTCGTCATAGAAAGCTTGTAACCGCCCGTAAATTTATCGAGCGCAGCCGCCATACCCGCGGCGTTTAAAACGTTTATCGACGGCAGTTCAAGCGCTCCGTATTTGGAGTTTACGCTTATTTTCCTTACGTTCAGTTTAGCGGCGTACGATTTTAGCACTGCTATTACGAGCAGGTTTAAAACCTCGTCGGGCATAGGACCGTAATTGTCCTCTATAGACAGGCAAACGCGCTTGTAATCTTCAACGGAGCGTATTTCGGCAATCTGTTTATAGCAGTCAAGCCGTCCCGCGCTGCTCTCCACGTATTTTTCGGGAATATACGCCGTGGCTTTGACGTCAAGTTCCGTAGAGAGCTGTTTTTCTCCGGTAAGTTCCTCTTTAAGAAGTTTGGAATACAGCTCGTAGCCCACCTTATCCATATGCCCGTGCTGTTCCGCGCCGAGAACGTTTCCCGCGCCTCTGATTTCGAGGTCGCGCATTGCTATTTTAAAACCCGAACCGAGCTCGGTAAACCGCATTATTGCTTTTAAGCGCTCGGTTGCGTCGCTTGTGAGCACCTTGTCGCCCTTAAACGTGAAATACGCCTGCGCAAGCCGCGAGCCGCGCCCTACTCTGCCCCTTAACTGATAGAGCTGGGAAATTCCCAGCCTGTCGGAATCTATGATTATTATTGTATTCGCGTTGGGCAGATCTATGCCGTTTTCGATTATAGTAGTCGTTACAAGCACGTTTTTTTCGCCGCGGTAAAAGGAATACACGCTGTTTTCGAGCGCTTCCCTGTCCATTCTGCCGTGCGCGTAGCACACCTTTGCTTCTGGCAGGATTTCGGCTATTCTGCCCGCGAACGAAGAGATTGTTTCCACCCTGTTGTAGAGTATGAACACCTGTCCTCCGCGTGAAATTTCACGGATACACGCGTCGCGTATGAGCGTTTCGCTCTCTTCTATGACGTAAGTCTGAACGGGCAGTCTTTTTAAAGGCGGCGTGTTTATAGTGCTTATATCGCGTATACCTGCGAGCGACATATGCAGAGTGCGCGGTATAGGCGTAGCCGTCATTGTAAGGCAGTCGATATCTTTTTTTATGTGTTTTATCTTTTCCTTGTGTTCCACGCCGAAACGCTGTTCCTCGTCGAGCACCAAAAGTCCGAGGTCGTAAAATTTTACGTCTGACGACAAAAGCCTGTGCGTACCGATAATGAGGTCTATATCCCCCTTTTGCAGAGCCGTTAATATTTTTTCCTGTTCGGCGGCAGTTTTAAAGCGGTTTAACACCTCCACACGCAGACCAAACTCTTTAAAACGTTCGGAAGCGGTGTTGAAGTGCTGTTCGCTGAGCACTGTGCTCGGACACATTACGGCAGCCTGTTTACCGCCGAGAACGCACAGATAAACGGCGCGCAGAGCAACCTCGGTTTTGCCGTAACCCACGTCGCCGCACAAAAGTCTGTCCATTACCTTGCCCGAACACATATCTTTTTTTATTTCTTCGATCGATACGAGCTGGTCGGGCGTTTCCTCATAGTCGAACGCGTCCTCGAACTCCTGCATCATTACTGTGTTTTCGGGAAAACAGAAACCCTTTTTCTGCCCCCTCTCCGCATAAAGCTCTTTGAGGTCGAACGCAAGTTTTTTAATCGACTGCTTTACGCGCTCTTTTACCCTTTCAAACTCCGCGCCGCCTATGCGCGACAGAGCGGGATCGGGCTCGCCGACGTATTTCGAGAGCACGTCCATCTGCTCCACGGGCACGTGCAGCATATCGCCGCCCTTGTACTCTATGGAAACGTATTCCTTTATTCCGTCGCTCGTTTCTATTTTCTGCGTGCCGGTAATTTTGCCGACGCCGTGTTTTTCGTGAACGCAGTAGTCGCCTATCTCAGGCGCGGTGAACATATCGCCGCGCTTTTTACGTATGCGTTTAATTACGGCTTTGGTATATAAATCCGAGCTGCCTACTATTACGAGCTTGCACTCGTGAAGAATTAATCCGTGTTCGAGAGCGGACGCGCTCGTAGTTACGCCCTGCAACGCCTCGAAACGGTCGGGCTCGGGGTAGACGGGGAGATATTCGTCGGACAATAATGAGTTTAATTTATCGGTGCGCTGCGCGCTGCCGCAGAACGCCAAAATTTTATAGCCGTTTGCAAGCCAGCCCTTTACGTCTGTAATAAACTGCGGCATTGCGTTTAAATACGACGGCACGGGCGTTGAACGCAAATCGTAGGTTTTGAGCGGATTGAAAAAGCGCGTACCCGATTTGAACGTCTGAACGGCAAGGCACCTGTAATTTTTAAAGCCTTCAAAAAGCTCCTGCGGGGTTATCAGCTGCCTTTCGGAAAACGAAAAAGCCTCGCCGCCCTTTTTAAGCTCGTTCACCCTTTCGCAGTGCTCCTTGTAAACGCCCGCCGCCTTGTCCTCTATCGGCTTGCATTCGTCGAAAATCACAAGCGTATTTTTATCTATTAAATCGAATACCGTACGCGCCGACTTTAAGAGCGGCATAATAAACGACGCGCCGGAAAAGGGCAACCCGGACGCGAGTTTTTCGGTTATTTCCGAAGCGATAGTTTTTGCGCGTTCGTATGCCTTTATATTTGCGCTCGTTTTAAGTTCGCGCGACAGTATATCCGCCACAATAGCCGCTTCGCCGTCGGAAAACGACACGTCGGTAGCCGCGGTGATTTCCAAAAAATCAACCTCGTCAAGCCTTTCGCCGCTCGCAAAATCGTACGGTCTTATTTTTTCCACGGTGTCGCCGAAAAAGTCCACTCTTACGGGATTTTCCGAGCCGACGGGAAAAATATCGAGTATATCGCCGCGAATTGCAAAAGTACCCGCGGAATCCGCCGAATACTCGCGCGTGTAGCCCATTTTTACAAGATTGCCGGGCAGCGCTCCGTAATCGGTTTCCTCGCCTTTTTCAATGCGGATAAATGCTACTGAGGCAGGGAAGAGCTGCATTAACGCCTCAACGTCGCACACTACGAACTCGGCGCCGCCGAGCATTGCACGGATTGCCGTTATTCTGCGGAATAACGCGTCTTTTGAAACGGCGTCTTTATATAAAATAACCTCGTCTTTTGCGGGCAGGAGCGCGCAGGATTTGCCCGATAACACGCTTATTCCCTCGTACGCTTTACGTGCCGAAACTGGGTCGGAGGTTATGTACAGCAATTTGCCCGCGGTAAGCGAAGCCAAAAGCTGTTTATGTGTTTCCGACAGTCCAAAAGCCGCCGTCGGCGTGCCGAGGCGGATGTCGTTTGCAAGGGCGGAATATTCGCCCTTTAAATTTTCATACTTAAAAAAACCTTTTTTCAATGCTGTCTTCCGGCTGTAATCAGCCGTTGAATCCGGTCATAACGTTTTCTATTTTCTGCCCGCCCGCAAGCGCTATCGCCGCGTCGGCGGCTCTGCCGCAAGCGGATATAAACAGCTCGTAGTCGGATTTTTTAACTTCTGATAAAACGTAGTTGATAATAGGGATATTTACTTCGGGGTCGCGTATGCCTATGCGGATACGCGCAAAGTTCTGCGTGCCTGTTTCGGCAATCACGGAACGCATTCCGTTATGCGTGCCCGCACTGCCGGAGGGGCGTATCCGCACGCTGCCTTTGGGTATGTCGTAGTCGTCATATAAAACTACAAGATTTTCGCACGTGCATTTGTATTTGGCGAGGAGCTGTTTAACCGCCCTGCCGCTCGCGTTCATATAGGTTACGGGACGGGCGACAATCACCTTTTTGCCGCCTATATATGCTTCGGCAACGTAGGATTCGCATTCCTTTTTTTTGAATTTAACGCCGAGCTTTGCAGCGACGTCGCCCGCCGCGATATATCCCATATTATGAAAAGTTTTTAAATATTTTTCTTCGGGATTTCCCAAGCCTACTATGATATACATAAATATTAATCGTAGATTTTGGACATAGATTTATCCAAATATACATTCTCAATAGCAGAGGCAAAAATGGGCGCAGTGGTGATAATCTTGAAAATGGGCAGCATTTTGTCCTTTGGAATATCGATTGTATCGAGAATAGCAAGCTCGCTTATAGGTGAAGCCGCAAGTCTTTCTATTGCGGGACCGGACAGAACGCCGTGCGAACAGCAGGCGTAAATTTCCTTTGCGCCCGCCTCCTTTAACGCTTTTGCGCCCTGAACTATGGTGCCGGCGGTATCAATCATATCGTCTACCATAAGGCAGTTTTTGCCTTCAACGTCGCCGATAATGTGCATAACCTCCATTACGTTCGCCTTGGGACGGCGTTTGTCGATTATAGCCATTTTGGCGTCCATTCTCGCGGCAACCTTTCTCGCCCTTGCAACCGAACCGATATCAGGGGATACCACAACAAAATCCTCGTCCACCTTGGGTTTGAAATAATTATAGAGCGTGGGTCCGCCCACAAGGTTGTCCAGAGGTATATCGAAAAAGCCCTGAATCTGCATACAGTGCAAATCCATAGTAAGCACTCTGTCCGCGCCTGCGGAGGTAAGAAGATTTGCAACGAGTTTTGCCGTGATAGGCTCGCGCGAGCGCGCCTTTCTGTCCTGGCGGGCGTAACCGAAATAGGGAATTACCGCCGTAATTCTGCCCGCGCTGGCACGTTTTGCCGCGTCTATCATAATGAGAAGTTCCATTAAATTTGTGTTAACGGGACTGCTTGTAGACTGGATAAGGAAAACGTCCATACCGCGAATGGTTTCGGCGAAGCGCACGTAAATTTCTCCGTCGGAAAAGTGCGTTACCTCCATCTCTCCAAGACTCGTGTTGAGCTTTGCCGCGATTTTTTCTGCAAGCGGTTTGTTTGAATTGCCCGAAAAAATCTTTATCTCGTTGCCGTGGTTAATCATAAGCTTTTCTGCCTCCGATACGTTTGTATATTATAAAGAATAAATCTTTTTTATCCGGTTTGCGCCTATCCATTGTACATAACAGAGCGCGGCTTTGTCAATTAAATATATAATAAACCCGCAAATTTTACTCTTTGTTAAGAGGTTTCGTCTTGTGAAATTTTTTGTAACTTTTCGCGTTCTCTCATTTCACGGAAAAACGACGATAAAATGCCGGCGCACTCCGCCTCCATTACTCCGCCCTCCACGTCTAATTTATGGTTAACGAGGTTGGATTCGGCAAGAGCGTTAGTCATAGACCTGCCCTTAGCCTCGAACGCGCCGAAATATACTTTTTTTATGCGCGCGTTGAGCATTGCGCCCAGGCACATAGGGCAGGGCTCCAAAGTCACGTACATTTCGCATTCGGGTATTCGCCAGCTCTTTAATTTTTTACAGGCTTTTTCGATAGCCTCTATTTCGGCGTGAGCCGTGGCTATCTGTTTTTTAGTGCGCTTGTTGTAGCCGCGGGATATAACCTTTCCGTCGCAAACCACTACCGCGCCTATGGGCACTTCTCCTGCTTTTTTAGCCTGCTCCGCACATCTGAGGGCGGCTTTCATAAATTTATTTGCCATAGTTTTCCGTAAAGTTCAAAAGCAGCTTATAGCACTTTTTGAGCTTGGACAGTTTTTTTATGGGATGACACAGCCCGTCCGAGCCGCACTCCACCGTATATGCGGGAATTTTAAGCTTCTGGATACACCAGTCCTTATAACCGCCCGCAGAACCGTAAATTTTTTTGACTTTGTATCCCGTAGCCCGGGAAATTATCTCCGCGCCGCGTTTATCGCCCATACCGCAAAACTCCCAGTATATCTCCTCGCCTTTGGTATGGAAGCTGAGCGTTACGTACGGACGCACTTTAACGGTAAAATCCCTTAACGCTGCCGTTTCCGGCTCGGAAAAAGGGTAATCGCCTATGCAGTTTTCGCCGCCGCGCGATTTGGTGTTAAGCCTGCCGCTCCCCCACTCCGCGTCGAAATTGCAGTTTAAATCCACTCCGCGCACGTTGGACTTCCACAAGGGGAAGGTTGTTTGCGAAATAAGAGCGCCGTCGGGGTTGAGCAGCGGTATAATCCAGCCGCCGCTCTTTACGCCTTTTTTTAAATGTACGAGAGCAAGCCGCGCGGTTATCCATTCGCGGGCGTGCACGGCGTACACCGCGATAAACTGTCTGCCCGTGCGCTTACCGGTGTGAAAGGCGAAAATCTCCCTGCCCTGGCAGGAGTAACCTATTACGCATTTATAGCCCGGGTAGCTTTGGTAAAAGGATTTTACTTCATCATAAATCACACGGTATTATATGATTTTTTTACTTGTGGTATTCGCTTCCGCTTATTATCATAAAAGCGCGGTATATCTGCTCGGCAAGTATTACGCGCATTAACTGGTGCGGAAAAGTCATATCCGAAAAGGACAAACAAAAATCCGCGCGGCTTTTTACTTCGTCGGAAAGCCCGCACGAAGAGCCGATAATAAAGGTAATTTCTTCGCCCCTGTCCGAAAGCTGTTTTATTTTTCCAGCAAGTCCCCCGCTCGTAAGCTTTACTCCCTCTATGCAAAGCGCGATTTTATAGCCTTTACAGCTTTTTAAAATACCTGCGGCTTCGTCGCCGGGATTTCTGCCCTCGGCAAGCTCTTTTATTTCGACCTTTGCAAAGCGGGAAAGACGTTTTAAGTATTCGGCTATCGCGGCGCGGTAAAACTCCTCTTTTATTTTACCTACGCACACTATGTTGATCTTCTGCATTTTAACCGACACCTAAAAGCGAGCATATCCAGATTATTGCCATAACGGCAATTCCGACAGACCCGAACAGGAAGAATTTTTTTACCTCGCCTTTTTTACCTTTTATAAGCGGCGTTTTGTCGAGTATGAGCCAAACCAAACCGCCGATTAAACAGAGCGCGGACAAAATGAATATAGCCGCCGTACCGCCATTTGAAATATTGAGCGAACCGTCCGCATTATAGGCGTGGAAATAAATTAAAAGCACAACGAGCGCGTTGTTGATGAAGTGCATCAGCGTTGCGGGAAGAATAGAGCCCGAGCGTATTGTTATAAACGCGAAAATGCAGCCTAAAATGAACTGGTACACCGTCTGTTCGGGCGAGCCGTGAAAAAGAGAAAAGGCAAACCCGGCTAAAAATACGGACGCTACGGCGCCCGCCGTGCGCTCTGCGTTGCGGAGTATGAGTCCTCGGAACAAAAGTTCCTCCATTACGGCAGGAAAAACGGCAACTATAAGCAGCGCGGGAATCAGACCCCAGCCCGACATACCGGAAATGTGATTTTCAAGCTTCTGCAAGCCCGCACTCTCCTCATATCCGAATAATTTTAAAAACTCAACGGTTACGGTATTTACCCAGCTGAGCGCGAACAAAAGCCCGAAAATCAGCATTACAGCCATTAAATAATATTTGGGCTTACACTTTAACGGCGCTATTTCAAAAAACTTTATTTTATATTTTTTAAGAACCGCGAAAACGGTAACGGCTATCGCTACGGGCGATACGAGCAAGTTGAGGTACAGCATACCCGCGCTGTTTTCATTGACGTTCGCGGCGTAAATTAAAATTGCCGCTAAAACCGCGAAAACAAGGGTAAATATAAGCAACGAAACCGTTGCTATGCTGTACGACAGTCCTCCCGTTTTTGCATTGAGGTTTGTTATAGGCTCCTGCGCCGTTTGCATATTCTCCATGTCTTTAAAATTTACTTCCATAAACTAATTATAGCACAAATTCTATTTTATACAAAATAAATAATTTACTTTTATGAAAAATTATTATAAAATCTGGTTATGAGAGAAATAAACACAAAGCAAATCGAAGAAAAAATCTATTCGCTTGCGCTGTCGGCAGGAAAAAGGCTTACACCCTCCTGCATTGACGCGCTCAACGCCGCCTGCATAAAAGAAAGCGGCGGCGCGGCGAAATTCGCGCTTGAAACGCTGATAGAAAACGCCCGGATAGCGGAAAACGAAAATATGCCCGTCTGCCAGGATACCGGAATGTCCGTGGTAATTTTAAAAATAGGACAGAACGTTTGTCTTACAGGGAAACCGCTATACGACGCGGTTAACGACGGAGTGCGGCGGGCATATGCGGACGGATATTTCCGCAAGTCGGTATGCGACCCTTTAACGCGCAAAAATACGGGCGACAACACCCCCGCCGTCATACATACAGAAATTGTAGACGGCGACAATGTGCAGATAGATTATCTGCCGAAAGGGTTCGGCAGTGAAAATATGTCGAGGCTGTATATGCTTAAACCCGCGCAGGGAATCGACGGTATTTTAAACGCAATAGTTGAAACGGTAAGGCTTGCCGGCTCGCGCCCCTGCCCTCCCGTTTACATCGGCGTAGGTATCGGCGGCACTTTTGACAGCTGCGCGTATCTTGCCAAAAAAGCGCTTTTAAGAGAGGTTGGAAAAAGCAACCCGCGCGGGGATATAGCGCAAATAGAGCGCGTTGCGCTTGAAAAAATAAACGAGCTTGACATCGGCTGTCAGGGCTTTCACGGAGCCGTTACCGCGCTCGGGGTATCGTGCGAATGCGCGCCGACGCACATAGCCGGTCTGCCCGTCGCCGTAAACATACAGTGTCATTGCGTGAGGTGCGAAAAGGGCGAAATATGAAACTGAATTTACCTTTGGATAAAGAAACCGCTAAAACCTTGAAAGCCGGCGACAGCGTGCTTTTGTCGGGAGTTATTCTGACCGCGCGCGACTGTGCGCACAAAAAAATTTTTGAACTGCTTGAAAAAGGCGAAAGTTTGCCGTTTGAATTAAAAGACGCGGTAATTTACTATGCGGGCCCCTGCCCCGCCGCGCCCGGCAAAGCCTCGGGGAGCTGCGGTCCGACAACCTCGGCGAGAATGGAAACGTTTGCCCCCGCTCTTCTCAATTCCGGTTTGGGCGCGATTATAGGCAAGGGCGAGATGAACGCGGCGACTCGCGAGGCGATAAAGCGCAACTCCGCAGTATACTTTGCGGCGATAGGCGGAGCGGGCGCGTATTACGGAAAGGCGGTAAAAAAGAGCGAGTGCATAGCTTTTCCCGAGCTTTTATCGGAGGCGGTGCACAGGTTAGAGGTTGAAAACTTCCCCGCCGTAGTGGCTTACGACTGCAAAGGCGGCAGTATTTACTGATTTTTTGTTAAAATCGTTTGACATTAAAATTTACAGGCATTATAATCTTTATATAATTTTTAAAGACTGTGACCGAGACAGACGCTTTAAACAATTCTTTTCAGAGAGAAAAATCCGAAAACGGCTGAAAGGTTTTTCAAAGAATTTAAGCGGTATTCACTCGCGAGTCGGATTTGCGAACGGTATAATCCCATTAGCTTATCCCGCTTACCTTGCGTTAAAGGTCTGATAAGGCGGCTTATGCCGTGAAATCGGGTGGTACCGCGAAACCGTTATTTCGCCCCGTGTTTTTTTACACGGGGCTTTATTTTATTTTTCAGGTGTGTTATGAAAGAAAAAATCAAAAAAATCGAAAATCAGATTGACAAGGCTGTTGCCGACATAAAATCGAGCAAAAGTCTTATGGAGCTTAAAATGAAATTCCTCGGTAAAACGGGTGAAATTTCTTCGCTTATGAAAAACTTACGCGACGTTCCGCCCGAAGACCGCCCCTCCGTAGGCAAGCTTTTAAACGCGCTCAGACAGTGGACCGAAGCGCGGTTTGACGCTCTGGAAAAAAAGCTCAAAGACGCTGAGCTGAAACAGAAATACGAGCTTGAAAAAATAGACGTAACTATGCCCGGCAAGCAAACGCCAGACGGAGCCTATCACCCCAACACGCTCGTAAAAAACCAACTTATTTCCATTTTTGCGGGTATGGGCTTTGAAATTTTCGAGGGTCCGGAAATAGAAAACGACTACTATAATTTTACCGCTCTGAACACGCCCGCAGACCACCCCGCAAGAGATATGCAGGATACGTTCTACCTCTCCCCCGACCTTTTGCTGCGCACGCAGACTTCGGCTGGGCAGATAAGAGTTATGGAGAGGAAAAAACCGCCTATAAAAATACTCTCACCCGGTAAGGTTTACCGCAGCGACGACGACGCCACACATTCGCCTATGTTCTCGCAGATGGAAGGGCTTGTGGTGGACAAGGGCATTACGCTCTGCGATTTGAAAGGTATGCTTGACGAGTTTGCCCGCAAGATTTTCGGCGGGGACGTTAAAACAAGACTGCGCCCCTCTTACTTCCCCTTTACAGAACCTTCCGTAGAGGTTGACGTAAGCTGTTTTGAATGCGGCGGCACGGGTTGCAGGCTTTGCAAGGGCACGGGCTGGATAGAGGTGCTCGGCGCTGGTATGGTTAACAGGCGCGTGCTCGAGGGCTGCGGCATAGACCCCGACATATATACGGGTTTTGCGTTCGGAATGGGTATTGAAAGAATTGCAATGCTAAAATACGGCATAAACAATATGAAGCTTCTTTTTGAAGGCGACACAAGATTTTTAAAACAGTTTAAAGCATAAAAAATATTTAATGCGGAAAACGCAAGCCTGGATTTATTTCAGGCGTTAAGCGTTTTCACGACAAAAGCAATCTCGCGCAAAACCGTGGCTTTTGCGCGAAAAGGAGTATTATGAAAGCACCTTTAAGTTGGTTAAAAGATTACGTAGATATAGATATTCCCGCGGACGAGCTTGTTAAAAAGCTGTTCTCCTGCGGATTCGAGGTTGAAGAACTGATAGAGTCCGGCAAGGATATAACCGGAGTTGTAGTAGGCGAAGTTACAGAATGCGAACCGATTGAGGGCACGCACCTCTTCGTTTGCAAGGTCGACTGCGGCAAGTACGGTATTTTTCAGATTTGCTGCGGCGCGGACAACGTTAAAAAGGGCATTAAAGCGCCCTGCGCGCTCGTGGGCGCAACCGTTTATGCAACGGCTAAGGACCACGTTACAATAGAGGGCGTAATGACTATCAAAAAAGGTAAGCTGCGCGGCGTGGAGTCGTACGGTATGCTCTGCTCGGGCGCGGAGCTCGGCGTAAACGGAGATATGTACGAAGGCGCGGATTACTGCGGTCTGCTTATTCTTCACTCTAATGCGAAAAACGGCGAGGACGTTAAGCCCGTTTTAGGTTTAGACGACTGCATACTCGATATTTCGGTTACGGCAAACCGCCCCGACTGCCAGAGCATTTTGGGCATTGCCCGCGAAATTGCCGCCGTTCTCGGCAAAAAAGTAAAAGAGCCGGACTACTCCTACTCGGCGGTTAAAGGCAATTACGCGCCTATAAAGATAACCGACCGTGCGCCCGAGCTCTGCCCGAGATATATAGGACATTACGTTTCGGACGTGAAAGTAGCCCCCTCCCCCGCCTGGATTAAAAGGCGTTTGGCGTCCTGCGGGCTGCGCTCCATAAACAACGTTGTGGATATTACAAATTTTATTTTGCTTGAACTCGGACAGCCTATGCACGCTTTCGATTTAAGAACGCTTGAAGGGCGCGAGGTAAATATACGAAGAGCTGCCGACGGCGAAAAAATTATTACGCTGGATGAAAACGAGTTTGAGCTTACGCACGATAATTTAGTAATCTGCGACAAAAACAAGCCGGTTGCGCTTGCCGGCGTTATGGGCGGACTTAACAGCGAGATTAAAGACGACACGGCGGAAGTGCTTTTTGAGGCGGCTAAGTTTGCCCGCGACAGCGTCAGAAAGACGGCGCGCGCGCTCGGGCAGCACTCCGACTCCTCCGCGTTGTTTGAAAAGGGCGTAAACGAATACACGACCGAGCACGCCATAAAGAGGGCTTTGCATCTTATACAAAAGCTCGGCTGCGGCACCGTGACCGATATGCATATAGACGTTACTACGCCTTACAGCAACGTTAAGCCGCGTGAAATGAGTGTTTCGCTCAAAAAGATAAACGCGCTGCTCGGAATAGAAGTACCCGGAGATGAGGCGGTTAAAATTTTAAAAGCGCTAAATTTCGGAGTAAAGGTCAACGGCGACAGTCTTGACTTGGTAATTCCGAGATACCGCGAGGATATAGACGGCTACCCCGATATAGCCGAGGAAATTATAAGGGAATACGGATATGAGCACGTTACAGGCACGTTCCTGCCCTCCGCCTCTATTACAAACGGCGGATTTACAGACGAGCAGAAAGCCGAAAACGAGCTGAAAGCGCATCTTGTAAGCAAGGGACTGTACGAAATTTCCACCTATTCGTTCTATTCGGTTAAAGACCTTGATATGCTGCACTATGCGGACGACGCAAAAGAGCGCAGATGCATAAAAATTCTCAACCCCATAAGCGAGGATTTGTCGGTAATGCGCACTGCTTTGGCTCCGTCTATGATTAACACGGCGGTAAGAAATCTGCGCCGCGGCAATATGGAGGGAAGGCTGTTTGAGTTGGCTAAAATATATTTAAGCGAAGAGCTGCCCGTAAATAAATTCCCCGAAGAGCGCCAGACTCTTGCGCTGGGAATGTGGGGAAAAGGCGATTTCTTTGATATGAAAGGCATAATCGAGGGAATTGCAAGCTCATTGAATACCGAATTTGAATTCGAGCCGTGCGAAAAGCCCTTTTTACACCCCGGTATAACGGCAAAAATACTGTGCGACGGAACAGAAATAGGTTATTTCGGGCTTGTTTCACCGGAGGTTGCGGAGGAGCTTGCTCTTGAACGCGCGGTATACGTTGCAGAACTCGACTATGAAGAGCTGAAAAAACACCGTAAAAATTTCAAATACTCTCCCCTACCCAAATTTGCAGAGGTTACGCGCGATTTGGCTTTGCTCTGCGACAAGCAACTTACCTGCGCGCAGATTAAAAAAGAAATTTATTGCGCCTGCAAATACGTTACAAACGCCGTTCTCTTTGACGTATACGACGGCGACAGAATTGAAAAAGGCAAAAAATCTATGGCGTTTAAAATTACGTTTACTCCCAAAGACGAGCCGATTGAAAACAAGATAGACGCATTTGTTAAAAAGATTTTATCTAATCTTAAATATAAATTCGACGTTACGCAGAGATAAGTAAACAATCAATATAAAAGCGCCCGCGCATATTTGCGCGGGCGCTTTTTATATGTATAAAATTAAAGGTCTTCGCTGAAATGTTCGGGGATTTCTATTTCAAAATTATCAAAAGTAAAAACGTAACTGCACTCCATCATAGAATTTACAACGTTTTCAAACTCCGCGCTTTTTAACGTTCCGTTTTCAATGCTCACATATACTTTTTCCGCAGTTCCCATTTCGTCATTGATTTTTAAAGTTCCGCAAACATATTTTCCGCTTGCTTCGTCATAACTGAATTTCGAAAATTTATCTTTTAATAAACTGATAAAACCGTAATATTCATTTTGGCTGTCAAACATAAAACCGGTGTCGTTATCTATTACAAAGCTGCCTCTCACCCACTCGGTTTGACCGCTCCAAATTGCGTAATTATAACCTTTATTGTTTCCTTCGTCGGTATAAATTACCTGATATACGGTTTCTTTCTCCAAATAGGACATATAAAAATACTTATTTACGAAATCGAATTTATACACGACAGGCGCCGAATCCACTCCGTCTTCGTCGGTTAACGTATACGACATAGTAAATTTATTGAAAGTACCGCCGAATATATTTGACCACTCGGTTTCGCTGACGGTATTACCGCTTTGACTCTTGCCGCACGCGGACAGCGCAAAAATGCAGACAAGCGCGCATACGCTTGCTAAAAAAGTTAAAAACAGTTTTTTCTTCATACTCTGCTCCTTTTTCCGGCTGTTTATTTTGTAGTAATCGTATACTTTAACTACATTAAAATACTTGCGTAAAATCGGATTAATATGATATAATTTAACTATAATTTTACATCATTTTTATAAATTTTCGGCGTTGTAGGAAAAGTATACTTTTCCTACAATTTTTTTAAAAACCGCTAAATTTACGTTTTATTTTTTAGCAAGCAGATAGCTTGCGTCGATATAGCCGCATATTTCTTCAACGGGTACCGAGCCGTCAAGACACATAGTAAACCAGTGTTTTTTGTTCATATGGTAACCGCGGAAGTATTTTACACCGTCTACCAACTTGTCTAAATGCTCGGGATTAATGCGTAAATCAATTATATTTACAACCTCGTCCGAGTTTAGCCCGAGTTTGGATTTTGCAACGGTGAGCATAACGCCGTACCATTTATTATTGTCTTTTCTGCGCCAGACGGCGTTTGACGGAAAACCGCTCCACAAAAATTCCAGCTCGCCGCCGTATTTGTTGCGTACGTATTCTATAACGGCGCGGGCGCAGTCGCCTTTAAAAACGTCGTTTTTAAAGCATTTTTCCGCAATATTGTTTAAAACGTACCCGAACGCTTCGCGCACTTCTCCGACGAACGCGCCGCCCGCGCCGTCCACAAGGTGCAGCGTGTACGGTTCACCCGAGCCTGCGTCGAAAAGCCCGGTTTTAACTTTTCCGTTTTCGCCGTCTATATCTACGCGCAATTCAAACTGTCCGTTTAAAATTTGAGTTATGTAGCCGTAATTTTGTCCGTTGCGGATAAAACCGTAACTTTCAAGCTTTTTATAATCGGGTGACTTAAAATCAAAACAGGTGATTTTCATAATAACCTTATGTACTCCGACAGGCTTTTGAACGACGCGTTGAGCTTATACGAAAAATACTCGCGGATAAGACGCAGAGCGCGTTTTTTTCCGTCGGGAGTTATAAACTCCTCTTCAAAACTCTTGCCCTCGGCTTTTCTCAATACGTTGTAAGTCACCCGGCTTGCGCCTGCGCCCGTGCCGCAGTCATAACAGGTAAATGCGCCTGTATCCGGGTCGAAGCGCAGTTTTTCCGCGCCCGTAAGCGGCGCGCCGCATTCCGTGCAGTTGTCGAGCGCAATTGCGTATCCTGATATTTTGAGCGCATACATCATAAAGTTTATAAGCGGTCCGCACTCGTCGCCTGCGCACATTTCCGACAGCGTTTTTACGCTCCCCGCAAAAATTCCGGAACAGTCGCCGCCCTCATACGTAAGGCTGTGCGCAGCCTCGATAACCGCACTCGCCGCATAAAACTTCATTATATCCGTGCGCAAATCGTAAAAGCTCTCTGTTTCGGAAGCGTTTATAACAGTGTATCTGTCGCCGCGGGCGCTTAAAATAAACTCGGCAAAACAAAAAGGCTGCGCCGCAAACCGAAGCTTGGCGCCTGCCTTTTTTACTCCCTTTATCCCCGCGGAAATTTTACCGTGCTCCGCGGTTAAAAGCGTTAATATTTTATCGTACTCTCCGTAGTCCGCAGCCCGCAGAACGAGCGCGTTAACCTTTATCTCCATAGTACTCAGTCTTTACCGTCTAATTTTTTATAGAGCATATAATAGCTTACGCTGCCTGTTTTTTCAAACATCTTCCAGGCGAGCTCAGCCGCGTCTTTATCTCTTTTCATAATACACACCTCGTACAAATTTTCGGCTTGTACTATTAGGGTGCGTTACAATCAGATTTTTATTCAGATTTTGCCGTATATGTCGTTTATAAGCCCGGGGCGGCTGCGCCAGTTTTCTTCAACACGCACATATGTAGTTAAAAACACCTTTGCTTCGAGGAACTTTTCCATTCCCTCGCGGGCGAACGAAGAAACTTCCTTTATGGCTCTGCCCTGTTTGCCTATTAAAATCGCCTTGTGGTTTGCCTTTTCGCAAACTATGTCGAGGTTGATTTCGTAAGTACCGTTTTCGCGGCGCTCGAATTTATTTATAACTATTGCTATTCCGTGGGGAACCTCGTCGTCAAATTTGAGGAGAATTTTTTCGCGCATAATTTCCGCAACCATAAATTTAACGCTTTTATCGGAAACTATATCCTCCTGAATTACCCGCTCGCCCTCGGGCACTTTTTCAACCAGATAACTTTCAAGCTTGCGGATATTTGTGTATTTGCGGGCGGATATGGGAAAAACGTCGCAATCTATGCCGTTTTCATAGAGTATTTTCATATCCTCCACTATTTTTTCCTTGGGCATAATATCTATTTTGGAATATGCGATTGCCATAGGAATACGCCCGGACAGATACCTTTTCATAAGCGAGATATCCTCGCCGCTCACGCCGTTTATTCCTTCGTGAACGAACAGCAGATAATCCACGTCTTTTGCCGCCGTTTCGGTATTTTTGAGCATTAAATCGGTAAAATAATTTTCGCTTTTATAAATACCCGGAGTATCTACGAACACAAGCTGATACTCGGGTTTGGTGAGAACGCCCATAATCGAAGTGCGCGTGGTCTGGGGCTTGGGGGAAACTATTGCTACTTTTTCGCCGACAAGCACGTTTACGAGCGTGCTCTTGCCTGCGTTCGCTTTACCGATTACGCCTATAAATCCGCTTTTCATACAAGTAAATCCTTTATTTTAGCGAGCACCTGCTCCTCTTTTTCGCGCATTTCCGTTTTGTCCCCGTCCGTCATATGGTCAAAGCCCAAAAGATGAAAAAGTCCGTGCGCGGCAAGATAGTTAATTTCGCGCATAAACGAATGTCCGTATTCCTCAGCCTGTTCGCGCGCGCGTTTTTCGCAGATAGCTATACTGCCCAAAAACAAATTGCCTTCGTCGTCGATATCGGCGGGATAATCGGCTTTTTTGAGCGGTTTACCCTTTATACCGTCAAGCGCGGGATAACTTAAAACGTCGGTAACGCTGTCTATGCCGCGCGTTTCGCTGTTGAGCTTTTTTATCTGCTCTTCGTCCGTGAGAATAATTTCTGCGGAAAGACAAATATCGCTCACCGTTTCGCCGTTGAACGCAGCCGCAAGCGGGGAAAAATCAAATTGTTCGCAATAAATTTCAATCATAATTACAAAGCCTTATTTTTTGAGTACGAGCTTGGGATATTTTACGCGCGAATGGTAAACGCCCGTAAGCTGGCTTACGATAGTGCTTGTTATAATGGTCAGCTCGCGCATAGTTATATTGCAGTTTGCAAACTGGTCGAGGTTGATTCTCTCCGCAAC
This sequence comes from uncultured Christensenellaceae bacterium, assembly GCA_910588685.1. Classification (GTDB taxonomy): domain Bacteria; phylum Bacillota; class Clostridia; order Christensenellales; family Borkfalkiaceae; genus Coproplasma. Next base: position 47,612 of record CAJUPX010000012.1, read on the forward strand.
AAGGCTGCTTACGAGAGCTTCCACCTTTTCGGGCGAACGGTCGGTAAGCGAACGTACAGCCGCCTCCGAGGTATCGGCAAGCATTATTATAGCCGCAATTTTACTTGTGGGCGTAGGTCCCGAATAGGAATAATTTGCCATATTTAGTTCGCCGTCGCTCATTTTAAGCGCCTTTGCGTAGAAATATTTTATGGGCAGGGTGCCGTGATGCTCTATGGCTACGTCCGCAAAAAACTCCGGCAGACGGTATTTTTTTATCAGCTTTGCGCCGTCGCGCGTGTGCGAGCGTATTATATCTACGGAAAGCTCGGGAGTAAGCTCTGTATGCAGATTGTACTCGGTCTGGTTTTCCGCGAACATTTCGGGGTTTTTGAGCTTGCCCACGTCGTGGTAATACGCCGCGGTTCTGGCGAGCTCCGCGTCCTCGCCTATCGCCGTTGCGCACGCTTCGGCAAGTTGCGCAACCACTATACTGTGGTTATAGGTACCGAGCGCGTTTTTCTTTAATTTACTTATGAGCTTTGCGCTGTCGGAAGTAAGCTCTCTCAATCTGAAAGGAGTATACTCTGCAAATACAGCCTCGAACACAGGCAGTATGGAAATGAACAAAAGAATAGAGAAAACGCAGTCCATTGCCGCCCAGCCCGCAATTTTGAACGCCGCGCGGACGGTTACTACTTCGAGCGAGGGTATCTGCATTACCACGTTTATGGGAATTACGGGAATAAGCAGTAACAGCGCAACCATAACGCAGCTTAAACGCGTTTTTACCTTTCTTAAAAGCAATATTCCCATAACGCCGCCGCAGAACAGCGTTAAAAGGCTGGAAATACTCTCTATCTGGGAAATTCCGCCTACGCTCAAAACGCCTGTGCTGCCTGTACTGTTCAAATATCTGTCAAAAATAAATACTATTATCGTATAAACGGTGGTTATAAAAACCGAGTCCCTGCGCCTTAAAATCATTGCCGCCATAAGCGGGAAAAAGAGCAGAGGACGCGCCGTCCCCTCAACGTATTTGCCTATTACGAAACATAAAATAAACGATAAAATTATAAGGAAATAAATTTCCACTATTTTTAACTTTTTTGTGAGTACCGTTGTGTTTTCAAAATAGAAATACGCGTATGTTATCGCAGAAAGCGTAACTACTGTTACGCCGACGACCATTACGTTGGATATATGGTTTGTTATAAAGCCTACTATATCTCTTTCGATACCTATCCATATAGTGCAGAAAAGCGCGACCGAAAGAAATACCGTGCAGATAATGAAAGTTAATACGCTTAAAGCTATTTCTTTTTTACTCAGTTTTGTTTTCAAGCCTGTTCCTCCCCGTACCGTCCGCCTCGTAAGCTCTGACTATGCTCATAACCAGAGGGTTCCGCACTACGTCTTTATCCGTTAAGTAAACGACGGAAATACCGTCCACGTCTTTTAACACGCGCGCCGCGTGTTCGAGCCCGCTGTGTTTTCCGTCGGGCAAATCTATCTGCGTGGCGTCGCCTGTGACGACCATTTTACTGCCGTCGCCGAGGCGCGTCAAAAACATTTTCATCTGCTCTTTGGTGGCGTTCTGCGCCTCGTCCAAAATTATAAAAGCGTTGGAAAGCGTTCTGCCGCGCATATATGCGAGCGGGGCGATTTCTATTACTCCGCGCTCCATAAGCTTTGCGTACGTTTCAAGACCGAGCATTTCCTGCAACGCGTCGTAAAGCGGACGGAGATAAGGGTCTACCTTGGTTTGCAAATCGCCGGGCAAAAACCCAAGCTTTTCCCCCGCCTCCACCGCAGGGCGGGTGAGTATTATTTTATCGACCTGCTTTTGCTTGAACGACTGAACGGCAAGACATACCGCAAGATAGGTTTTACCCGTTCCCGCGGGTCCTATACCGAATATTATGCCGTCCTTATTAATGCAGTCCACGTATTTGCGCTGACCTACGGTTTTGCATTTTACCGGCTTGCCGCGGTAAGTTATGGCAATTGCGCCGGACGATAACTTTATAATGTCCTTAGCCTTGTCCTCGCGGGAGAGCTCTATACAGTAACGAACCCTGCCCCTGTCTACGGCGTCGCCTGTTTTTGCGAGCGCAACCAGACTTTCGAGCACGGATAACGCACGGTCTACTTTATCGGAAAAGCCCGTTACGACAAATTGCAGACCGTCCACCCGTATTATAACGTCGAGCTCGTGCATTATTAAATTTACGTTTTCGTCGAACGTGCCGAGCACCCTCTGGAGCCTGTCCATATTCTCAGCGTTGACTTTTTTGACCGTTGTGTTACTCATTTACCGTTTCCGTTTATTATCCGAAATTTATACTCACTTTATGCAGGTATGTAAAATCTATCACGTATATTATGCCTCCCCCGGTGGGCTTTACGGCGTGTTTTTCAGACGTCACCGTTTCACCCTCCAACAACAGCGAAGCGAGCGCATTTTTTAAATTATCCTCGCTGTCGCATTCGGCAAAATATTCAGCCGTCTTTTTACATTCGATTTCGGCAAAGCCCGCGGCAAGACAGGGCGCGGTTTTTTCCTCGGTCTGCACAAAGGGAAATATGAGCGCGTCGCCCGCTCTTACCTCGTCACCCACCGAAACAGCGGGAGTGCCGCACACGGCTACAAGGCGTTTAACCGTTCCGTTTACGTCCGAATAGAGCGGTTCGGTCACCGTCTGTTCTCCGTCCTCTCCGCTTACCCTTACGTCAACTTTTAAAACGCTTCCGCACTTTTCTATATTGCAGAAAGTGACCCGGGGAAGAGCTAAAATTCTGCCGGTAGCCGAAATTTTGTTGAACGAGGAAAATCTGCCGAATTTATCCGCGCCCTCGCTCGTGACTATTTCTATTACCTCCGGCGCGAGATAGCCGCCGTTGCCGTTAACTTCTATGCGTAAAATGAACGAGTTGGATATAAAACACGCGGCTATAAACACCGCCGCGCCTAAAATCATACCCGCGCGCAATTTCAGAACGTTTAAAATACGATTTTTAAAACTGTATTTTTCTACATTTATATTATAACACGGTTTTTCAAAAATTGCAAAAACTTTTTGTATGTCTTTGTCTTTTACCGAAAATATGAAGCGCACGCCCTCTTTTTTACAGTCGTAGACGGCTATTTTTTCTTTTTTAAGTTTTTTTAAAGCATTTTCCATTGTGGAAACAACCGAAACGCGTGCAAGTTTATTCAATTTCAACTACCTTTATTACGCCTTTTATAAAAACGTCGTCTTGAAAATATTTGCCTATCTGCATATTTTCGCCGTTCAGAATTATACGCTCGCGCTTTAAATCGAGTACGATTTTTTGCGGCGAGAACTCAGCAATGGTTTTCACGCTCCTGAAATACCCGCCGAAATCGGGTATAACAGAAAACGACTTTAAAGTGTCTCCGCCGCATTCCTGCAAAATCTGTTCTAAAAGTTTCATAAAATATTCTATGCCGCGCCGCAGCATAAAATACGCGCGCAATATTACTCTATAATATATTATTCAACAAAATAACCCAGAAAAATCGGAATTAAACGCAATATAATTTGAGTATGGCACAAAAAATATTTTTTACATGTTTTAAAGGCGGGTGCGGGGTTTCCACCTGCTGCGCGGGCGTTGCGCTCGCTCTTGCAATATCCGGAGAACGCGCGCTCGTCATAGACGGCGATTACAGGTGCGGCAGCGGTATGATTACAGGCGGCATCAACTCCGCGCCGGTGTATACGCTCGCGGACTACGGGCGCGGCGCGTGCAGAGCCAAACAGACGATAACGCCGCACCCGAAATGTTCTAATTTATGCTACTGTTCCTCGGAGGGTTTATCGGATTTATCGTACGCGGAAAAAGCCGTTGCCGACCTTGACGGACTTTTTGATTATATTTTACTTGACAACATAGCTTTTAAATCGTGCGACAGGGCGATTATCGTTACCGAACCGTATACCCCCTCTATTAAATGCGCGGACAAATGCCGCTCGTACCTTGCGGACAACGGCGCAAACAGTATTGAGCTTATAGTAAACAAGCTTAACGCAGGGCAGATACTCTCCGGCGAAACGATGACCGCGCGGGAGATAGCCGCAGTGCTGCATTTACCGCTCGTGGCGGTTATACCGGAGGATTTAAACCTTGCCTCCGGCGGAATCAAAAAAAACACCGCAGCGGCGTTCAGGTATGCGGCTGCGGTAATTTCCGGCGCCAAAGCTCGGAAATACGATTTTTTCAGCGGATATTCGGGCGTAAGCGGATTTTTAAAAAGAAAAATGAGGGCTAAAATATGAAAACGGCAAATAACGCTTTTACTCTTGAGCGCGAGGACATTTCGGACGTAGAGCGCGCTTTATTTTTAAAAGACTTAAAAAAAGTGACGGGAGAATACTTCGAGGGCGGCGACGACGCGACTTTGGAAATCACACGGACGGAAAACGGATTTCTCGTCTGCGTGCTCTTCACCGCGCGAAGGGTAAAATCCGTTAAAAGCTTAGTTTAAACTGCTTTTTATCATCTGCACAACCGACTGCAGCTCGGTATCGCCCTTGGTTACCACCCAGGGCGTTTTTACCGATTTACAGCCGTCTGCAAGCGTAAGCCCCTCACCGTGTATGCACTTGCCGTTAGGCCAGTATATTTTTGCCGTGGTGAGCTTTAACGCCTCTCCCGTAGGTTTATTAACGAACGTTGACTGCATTATCCCCTTGCCGTAGGAACGCGGAGCGCGCCCGGCTTCGGAGGTAATTCCCGCCCAGTCAAAGTATTCACGGGAAAGCTCAGACAGATAAATACTACCGTAATCGAGAAATCCGTAGCTTACGAGCACGCCGATAAGCGCTTCGGAAGCGCTTGCCGTATTACAGTTTGCAAGCACGTATACTTTGGTATTCTGCGGCACAATATCGTCTCCGCTGTATTTGTAGCAGTAGAAATCACTGCTGCCTTTTTTATATTTTGCGGTAGTTGCAACGCTTTTACCGCTTTGGACAGCCGAAGAGAAACAGCCTGCAATGCCCTGCATACTGCTCAGATACCCGCCGCCGTTGTTGCGCAAATCTATGATCATAGACTTTAAATTGCGGGCGTTGAACTGATTTACAAGCGTTACGAATTCCTTATCGATACCGCCGTAAAACTGGGTTAAACGTATATACGCCGTACCGTCGGGAAGATAATCCAAATCATCGCTGAGGCGCGTATAGAGTTTTAAATTTTCGCCGTTATCCCCCTCGAAGCCCCATTCCGTGTTATTGGTAAACATATGGGCGTAGCTTGCCGTATACTCCTCTTTTCTGAGCGTATATTCGGCGGTTTGCGTGGAAACGGTAAACTCTTCGCCAGCGGCGCGCGCGTTGAAAAACTCCGAAGTTTCGTTGGCTTTCATAAATTCCGTGGTAACGCCGTCCGCCGTTCCGCTTACAAGCAGCTCGCCCGCTCTCAGCCCCGCTTTATAAGCCGGAGAATTGCCCATAACCGAGTACAGGAGCGCACCTTCGTCTTCGATAAAATTATAGCTTATGCCTATTCCGCTTTTATTGCCGGCGTTGTCATTTTGCGCAGCATTGTATTCGGCGCTCGTATAATATGCGGAATATCTGTCGAGCTTGCCCGCAAGGGCTTTGAGCGAAAGCTCCTCCTTTGTATAATTGCCTACGGGAAGCACTATACTGCCCGTCTGCGTATATTCGCCTACGTAATTTTCGTCTATTGTTTTAATCGCCCAATCATAGGACGAAACACTTTTGTTAAGAGTGAGTTTATGGGTAAAAAATCCGCCGAGAAATGCAAAAACTGCTATTATGACAGCAAGTATCACAGCCGTTATCTTTTTTGAAGTAGTCACGTTTACTCCTTTTTATTTGTTTAAATAAAGTATATGCAGTATTTTAAACGTTACAGCCATATCAAATGACCGAATGTCAAGTCCGGTCTTTTTTATTACCGCTTTAACACGGTAATTGAGCGTGTTCCTGTGCATATATAATGCGCGCGCGGTGCGGGATATATTCATTCCGTTGTTAAGATACCCGTAAACGGTATTCATAAGCTCGTTATCCTCGAAAACGGACGCAAGCGACTTCATATCGTAGCCTGAAATAATTTTTTCGCGCTGGGAGCGCGTCATAAGCGAAACAATGGCGTCTAAATTGAGCGCCGAGGCTTTTTGTTTTGAAAACGGCTTTAAATGGGTTATAGTTGCGGGCGTATCGCCGTCCGTGCCGCTTTTGCGGGGGATAGACGAAGTTGTTTTTAAGTTTGCCATAATTTCCCTCCCGCGAGATTATACCAGATTTTTTAAAGAATTGCAATACGGCGGAGTGATAAATAACTTAAATTTACACATAACAATAAAACCGATAGCTATTTATATGTAAAAATTAGCTTTATTTTTAGATAAACTACTTTTTACTCTTGACATATCATTTCATTTGTACTAAAATAAATTATGTACTAATAATAAAGTATATACCGCGTAAAAAATTTCTGACCGGAGATGTATTATGGCAAATTCTAATAACGCAGCAGTCCCCAATACCGAGGGCGCAGTCGTAATTAAAAAGAAAAAAGCAAAAGGCAGCGGCTTAGCTAAGTTTACTTATCATATTGCGCTTTTATGCCTGATTGCGGGTCTTGCCCTGCCTCTGAACTTCGAGTTCGGCAGTTATCTCGACAACACCCTCTTCTGGCAGCTTCCCGCTGCGGTTAACGTTGTATTCGGCAAACAAATTCTTACTTTCGGTGCGCCGGTGTTTGCGGCAAGCCATCCTGTTGAGATATGGGGAGCGTTGAAATTTGACCTCGGCGCTTACCTTACTCTGCTGTATGCGCTGATTACCGTAATTGGAATTATAATGCTTATATTTGTGCTTGCAAGCAAGAAAGCGTCTTCGGCGCTCGCCAAAGCTTCGTTTATAGAGGGGTTTGCGCTTCTTTTCCTGTTGCCACTCTTCTATATCCAGTTGCTGTATGCGTGCTCCTTTGGTTCTCTCTATTCCTGGAAAACATTCGCGCCCTTGTTTATAGCGTTGGGCGGTACGCTGTTAATGGTTCTGGTTCAGGCATTCGCGTACAAGAAAGGCTCGGGCTTTATGAAGCTTATTATGTTCCTCTTTTCCGGAATTGCGCTTGTAGGTTGCATTTATCCCGTAAACCTGCTTGTACCTGCCCTTGAAAAACCTTTACAGAGTTTTTCGGATTTGCTCGGCGATAAATTTACGGCTTTAGGTTTATACGGCGCACAGGGAAATTACGGCATAGGATTTGTAAACGCGCTGTTCCATTATAATTTCTGGGAAGCTCTCGGCGAAGCCGAGCTGATGGATAAGGTGCTGGCGATATCGGCGCTCGCTCTTGCCCTCCTCGCTTTAATCAACTTTACGCTCGACGCTTTGGGGCTTGCTAAGAAAACCAAAAAATATATGCTCACGTTCAACGTTATAAGATATTTGCTTGAAATTTTTGCTATAGCAGCAGTTGTAGGACTCGCGTTCTACCGCAAGCAAACTATCGGCGTAACGTTAATTATCCTTGCGGCGCTTGCACTTCTTCAGTTTATAATCAACTGCATACGCGTTTCTTCTTATACAAAACGTAGAAAGGCAGAGCTTGCTCAGCAGCGCAAACAGCAGAAAATAGAAAGACAGCAACAACTCTACGGACGTACTCCCACCAAGGGTTACACCGGCGACGCAGCTGCGGCTAACAACTATTTCCAGACCGCGGAAGAAAGGCGCGCGGCTGCTCAGGCGGCAAGAGAACAGCGCCAGAAAGAAAGGCAGGAGCAGAGAGATAAGGCTAAAGCCGAGCGCGACGCCAAACTTAAAGCCGAGCAGGCTCCCGCAGCCGCTAACACCGAGGAGTTCTATAACGTAACCCAGATTTACAAGGGACCTACAGACGAGTTTATAAAAGAACTTACCAACGACGAAAAAATCGAGTTTGCAAAAGTGTTCTTAGAACGCCGCGACGATGTTATGTCTGAAATTCCCGAGTATATTATCGGCGGCAACAACGACAAATTCTTCTCCTCTATATTCATTTATTACGGCAGGATTTGCGGACGCATTTCCGGCACGCTTATGAATAAGATTTACGAATGCGGTTACAGAAAATAACAGAATAAAAAGCAGGCTCACGGATTAATCCGTGAGCCTTTATCTTTTAAAATAGTTTTTAAATATGCAGTTTTATGAGTACTCGCAAGCCCTCTTTTATACGCTCTATTTCGCCGAAACAGCGTATAATATACAGTCCCCTGCCCCTCTCGGCAAAAACGTCAGGCAAAGGCGTTATAACGCTTATGTCCTTTTGATTTGGCGAAGTTACCGTTATGCGGATTGCGTCGGGGAAAAGCTCGCCGAGAAAGTGCGCGCTTTCGCCGCCGTGCAGAATTACGTTTGCTATAAGCTCGCTTGATACGAGCTTGGACGCAAAAATATCGTCGTCGCAAACGTTTTCAGAACGCAGAAAATCCGAAAAGATACCTATTCTCGCGTTCATATCTTTTAAATCGTTGACATTGAAAGTAACCATTTAAATTAAGGCTTCCTTTAGCTTGCGCATTATTTTCCTTTCGGTGCGGGATACGAACATCTGGCTCACGCCGAGTATTTTACCCGCCTCCGACTGCGATTTTCCCTGCATAAACCTGAGCGCGACTATTTCGCGTTCGATAGGCTCTAATTTATTTATTTCCGTTTTGAGCGATTCCGAGTCCTCAAATTTTTCAAAATTATCTTTTTCGTCGGCTATAACGTCGTACAGAGGCGCGTCGGATTCGCCGTTTTCGCCTTTTACGTTCATATCCAAACTAACGGGAGTGCGGCATTCCAGCGCCTCCATTATAAGCTCCTCCGAAAATCCGAGCTTTTCGGAAAGCTGCTTAACTGTCGGTTTAACGCCGTGCTCTTTGAAATACGCGTTTGTCTGTTCGCGGATTTTGGCTGACACGGCGTAAATTCTGCGCGGCAGCCTTATAGGGCGCGAATAGTCCCGGAAATAATTTTTAAGCGAGCCGGTGACGGTAGGCGTTATGTACGTAGTAAAACGGTTGCCTAAACCGGGGTCGAATTTCTCCACCCCGGATATAAGAGCCTCTGACGCGACCTGTAAAAGGTCGTCGTACTCCACTCCCCTGCCCGAAAACTTTTTGGCGAGTATTTCGGCAATATAAAAATAGTTTTCCACGAGCTTATTTCTTACAAGTACGTCTTTTGTTTTGCGGTACTCGTTAAACAGCGCGTTTACCTCTTCCTCGCTCATCATAGAGTTATACTCAGCTTTTTAATGATTTGCCCGCTCTTTTCAACGGTGAAATCCTTTACAAGCGCGGAAATAAGCGCAATAGACAGCTCGTTATCTCCGTTTAAGGGATTGCCGCCGTCGCCGTAAACGTCGCAGCCGACCTCTTCCCCGCAGAAAAACACGGCTTCAACTTTTTCAAAACCGCTGTTCTTTAAGATATTCGCGCATTCGGTTACGCAAACTTTAAAATCTTCCAAGGCGTCCAGATCGACCTCGCGGGCATTGCATACCGCACCCGCAACGAGCCTTAACGCCGTTAAATACTCGCTGTCGCAAAGACTGAATTTTACGGTGAACTCTTTCATCAGCGTATCTCCATAATAGTGTCAAGCGCACAGATATTAAAAAGCTTTTTAACGTTTGGTCTTACCTTTTCCAGAATCATACCGTGTCCGTCGCTCTTTACTTTTTTAAGTATTTTTACAAAAGTGCCAAGCGTGGTGCTGTCTATAAAGGTCAGCGCCGCGCAGTCGAATATAAGGTCTTTTTTATCGTGTTCGTAGGCGGCGCATACGTGCGCGTAAAAATCTTCGCTTGTTGCCGCGTCGATTTCACCTGAAAGCGAAAACGCGAGTTTGTCGTCTGCGGATATTAATTTAACTTGCTGCATATTCTTACCTCATTTATTTATAAACTTTTTCGGGATTGTGAAAACACGGAAATTTTATTTAAAGCTCTTTTTTACTCTCGAAAATCCTGCCGTTCAGATAATCGAGCGCGCCGTCAAATTCAAATTGCAGATATTTAGCTAAAAGCCGCTGGCGGCCGGCATTGTATTTTTTATTGAACAGTCCGTCGCCGTATTTACCATCGCCGAGTACAGGGCAGCCGATATGCGACATATGCGCGCGTATCTGGTGCGTTCTGCCGGTATGCAGCGTAACCTCTACAAGAGCAAGCTCTCCGCGGTTTTCCAGAATTTTATATTCGGTTATAATTTTTACTGCGCCGCGGCGCGGCGTACCGTAAATTTTTACCTCGGATGCCTGCCCGTCCTTTTCAGAATAAGCTTTCAGAACAGCGTTCGGGCGTTTGAAATTGTTTTTACAGAGCGCTAAATAGCGCTTTTTTACACTGCGGTTTTTAAAAGCCGATAACAGCTCTTCTTCAGCCGCGCGGTTTTTTGCAAACACTGTCAGCCCTTCGGTATTTCTGTCGAGCCTGTGAACGGCGTAAAATTCACCGCGGCTGCAAAGCTCGCTAAACAGCCCCTCGCAGCTAACTCCCGAGTGCTTGTCCGCTATATAAATATTTTCATCCTCGAACACAACCACGTGGCTTGCCTTACTCTCCTGCGCAGGCGAAGTATAATAAACTATCTCGTCGCCCGGCGACAGAGCGGTATTTTTACTTACCCGCCTGCCGTTTACCTTTATATCCGCATTTTTTAAAAGAGTATTAAAATAGAACGAACCCTGCGGATAGACGTTATCGGTAAATTCGGAGAGTTTGCAGTTTTTGTTTGCAGTGAAAATTTTCATAGAATAAACAGTAAATGAATTATATACGCGCCTAAAAATGCGAGAATTATTTGCACTCCCACGCATTTTAACGTGAATTTCAGCCCTACTTCTTTACACGAAGCCGAGAATGCGGACACGCACGCGGGGCACAGCAGTATAAACGTACAGAGCGCAAGCGAAACGGGAAGCCCGAACGACGCTCCCGCGGGGTATAAAAGCGCGACGGTTGCCGCTACGTTTTCCTTGGCGATAAAGCCGCACAGCGCCGCATACGCAAGCCGCCAGTCGGTTACGCCCATAGGATAAAACAGCGGCAGAATAAGCGAGCTTATTGCCGCGAGCATACTGTCCTCCGCGCCAACGTATTCGAGACGGAGCGAGTAATGCGACAAAAACCAGCTGAGCACGCAAAACACCAGAACCACGCCCGACACCTTTATTATAAACCCTTTTACGTAAAAACACAACTTAAAAAATACGGCTTTAAACCGTGGAACGGTTATAGGAGTTACTTCCGAGAGTATATTTTCCCTGCCGCCTTTTATGATTAGCGAACAAAAAAGCGCTACCGCAACACCTCCGAAGTAAAAGCAGGTTATTACGGGAAATGGATTTTTAAACAGCGGGGATAAGAAAGTTAAAAATACCGGCAGCTTTGCGCCGCAGGGAATAAACGGCAGTACGGCTACGGTGCGTTTCTGTGCGCTTTGAGAAGTATATCCTCGCGTTGTAAGTATTGCCGCCGCGGTGCAGCCGAAACCGGAAACAAGCGAAAAAGCCGCTCGTCCGGACAGGTGAACCTTTTCAAAAAGTCCGTCCGTTGCAAACGCGAGCGCGGAGGTTATACCGCTTTCATCGAGCAATGTAAGAACAAGATAGAGTATTAAAAGCTGCGGAATAAAAGAGAGAATGCTGCCTGCGCCTCCTAATATTCCTTCGGAAACAAGAGAAATTACCGCCTCGTTTCTGAGCTTTGAGGTTATTAAATCGCAAAGCCTGTCGCAAATCAGATACTCCGTTTTATCCTTTAAAAACGCGCCGGGCATAGACGGATGAAATGCAAGGAAAAACATCGCCGTAACAGAAACGATAAAAAATGCAAGTGCAAAAAATCTGTTGTAAAAAAGTCTGTCGGTTTTATTTACATTAAGATTTCCGCCGAAATAGCAGTCCGAAAGCTTTAAACTGCTGTTTCGGCTTACTTTAATTTTGCCGCAGTTTGAAATTGTTTTTTTTAAAAGCCCGGGCGGACAGTCGTAAACTGGTACTCCGAGATATGCCGACAGTTTATCCGTATCAACCGAACCGCCGCGGCGGGTAAGGTTTTTTGTTTTTGTAAGATACACCACGGTTTTTACGCCCGTAGCAATGATACTGCGCGTTAAATTCAGGCTGTTTTCAAGCGTTAAAGCGTCTACAACGTTTACTATTAAATCCGCGCTTTTTATTTGCTCTACAGCCGAAATTTCTTCCATAGAATACGGATTAAAGCCGTAAAGACCGGGCACGTCCACATATTCAATGCGCCCCACGGTTTTTTGCGCCGCCGAACAAGTTACTCCGTGGAAATTGCCCGTTCTTAAACTGCTGCCGGTGAGCGCGTTGAAAAGCGTGGTTTTACCAGCGTTGGGATTGCCCGCAAGCACTACTTTGAGTTTAGTTTCAGGTACTGATTCAACTGCTGCTTTGGCGTTCATACGTCCACCTCTATTTTTTGAGCGGTATTTTTTCTGAGCCCCACCCTAACGGCGGCGCAGGCTATGAGAACACTGCTTTTAAAGAGCGAAAACGATATTAATTCTACGGTTGCTCCCTCGGTGACGCCGAGCGAAGTTAAACGCGCTTTTAAACTGCCGTCGGCTTTTACCGCGGTTATTTTTGCGCGCTGTCCTTTTTTTAAATTAAAAACGGTCATAGAATAAACTATGACCGCGATTATATTTTAATGACTTATTATCTTTACGCTTTAACTATAGTTAAAGTTACTTTTTCGCCGTTCACAGGCTGACTTTTTGTAAAGCCGTCTGCCGTGCCCTCGGATATTTTGTCCGCGAGAACGTCGGCGGCGAATTTACCCGATTTTAATACAGTTTGCGCTCTGCCTTCGGCGGTATAATAAACGACTATTCTGTCGGTTACTTCAAAGCCGGCTTCTTTACGCATATTCTGTATTTTAGAAACGAGTTCGCGCTCAACGCCCTCCAAAACGAGTTCTTCGGTGAGTTCGGTGTTAAGCGCAACGCATATACCTCTGTCCTCGGCGGATACAAAGCCCTCGGCACTCTCGGAAAGGATTTGCAAATCTTCAAGCTTTAACTGTACGTCTTCACCAGTAATTTCGTAAACGCCGCCGTTCTTTACCGCATTAACAACTTCTTTTGCGTTACAGTTAGCAAGAAACGCCGAAATTTTACCGAGCTTTTTACCATATTTGGGTCCTAAAGTTTTAAGCTGGGGTTTTAATTTATAGGTTATATATTTTTCCGCATCTTTAGCAAGCTTGAATTCTTTTACGTTGAGCTCGTCTAAAACAATGGATTTTTCCTCGCCGGAGAGGTCTATTTTTCTTTCAGACACCACAAACATTTCGGAAAGCGGCTGACGGTTTTTAAGGTTGCCCGCGTTTCTTGCGGCTCTGCCCAAAACGACTATTTCAAGCACCTCTTCCATACCCTCTTCAAGCTTTTTGTCTATATATTTTTTGTCGCTTTCGGGGAATGAGCAAAGATGTACCGACTTGGGCGCGTTTTTATCAAATTCAGGCACAAGATTGCGGTAAATCATTTCGGCGATAAACGGAGTAAACGGCGCGGTAAGCTTTGCAAGCGTCACCAAAACAGCATAAAGAGTTGTATATGCCGCCGCCTTGTCTTCGGTCATTTCCGAACCCCAGTAGCGCTCTCTGCCGCGGCGCACGTACCAGTTGGAAAGCACGTCGGCAAAATCCTGCAACGCGCGCGAAGTTTCGCAGATTTCGTATTCGGAAAGTCCTTTATCTATAAATGCGCAAAGTGAATTGAGCTTTGATAAAATCCACCTGTCCATTACGGAAAGCTTACATTTTTTGAGGTCGTATTCCAACGGATTATATTTGTCGATTTCGGCGTAGAGCACAAAAAACGCATAGGTATTCCAAAGCGTGCCTATATATTTGCGCTGAGCTTCGGAAACTGTTTCCTCCGAAAAGCGTGAGGGCAGCCACGGTGCGGACGAAGTGTAGAAATACCAGCGTACCGCATCCGCGCCCTGCTTGTCGAGAATAGTCCAGGGGTCAACGACGTTGCCCTTGTGCTTGGACATTTTTATACCGTTTTTATCGTTGACGTGACCTAAAACTATGCAGTTTTTAAAGGGCGCTCTGCCGAAAAGTATAGTGTTTATTACGAGCAGCGTATAAAACCAGCCGCGCGTCTGGTCAACCGCCTCGGATATGAAGTCCGCGGGGAAAGTCTTTTTGAACACTTCCGCATTCTCAAACGGATAGTGGTACTGTGCAAAAGGCATCGAGCCCGAATCGAACCAACAGTCTATAACCTCGGGCGTACGTTTCATTTTGCCGCCGCATTTGGAACATTTGCACGTTAAATTATCAAGATACGGGCGGTGAAGCTCTATATCTTTGTCTTCAGGAATACCGCATTTTTCTTTGAGCTCGGATTTAGAGCCTATTACCTCTATTTGTCCGCAGTCAGGACAAACCCATACGGGCAGAGGCGTACCCCAGTACCTGTCGCGCGATAACCCCCAGTCTATTACGTTTTCGAGGAAGTTGCCCATTCTGCCCTCTTTTATGTTGTCGGGCATCCAGTTAACCGAACGGTTTGCGGCGATAATATCTTTTTTGACTTTTGTGACCTCTATAAACCAGCTCGAGCGCGCGTAATACAAAAGCGGCGTGTCGCAGCGCCAGCAATGCGGATAATCGTGCTCGAACGGTATGACCTTGAACAAAAGTCCGCGCTCTTCCAGCATTTTTAATATGGATTTATCGGCTTTTTTTGCAAACAAACCGTCAAGACTGACAAACCGATTGTCAAAACAGCCGCGCTCGTTTACAAGCTGAACTACGGGCAAGCCGTATCTTTTGCCTACTTTATAGTCATCCTCGCCGAATGCGGGCGCAATGTGGACTACGCCTGTGCCGTCGCCCATAGTTACGTAACCGTCGCACACTACGTAATGCGCTTTATTTTCGCCGTTTACGGGAGATATGCGCTTAATTTCCTGGGTTGTTTCAGTAAATAAGGGTTCGTATTCGAGGCGTTCCCATTCCTTGCCCGACTTTTTGCAGACTATTGTATACTCCTCGAAAAAGCGCGGTACAAGCGCCTCGGCTAAAATGTAATTTACTCCGTCAGCCGTAATTTCAACGTATGGCTCGTCGGGATTCATACACAGCGCAACGTTTGAAGGCAGCGTCCACGGGGTTGTTGTCCACGCCAGAATATAGCGGTTTTGACAGCCTTTTACCTTAAAACGGGCTACCGCGGAATTTTCTTTTACCGTTTTATAGCCCTGCGCAACCTCGTGCGAGGAGAGCGCGGTGCCGCACCTCGGGCAATAGGGCACTATTTTATGCCCCTTGTACAAAAGCCCTTTTTTGTGCATTTCTTTAAGCGCCCACCACTCGGATTCTATATAGTTGTCATCGTAAGTCACGTAAGGGTTGTCCATATCCGCCCAGTAACCTACTCTGTCGGACATTTTGCCCCACTCGTTTTTATATTTCCAGACGGATTGTTTGCAGTTTTTTATAAACGGCTCTATTCCGTAACCCTCTATCTGCTGTTTTCCGTCGAGTCCGAGAGCCTTTTCAACTTCGAGCTCAACAGGCAGACCGTGGGTATCCCAGCCCGCTTTTCTTAAAACGTGGCTGCCTTTCATTGTTTTATAGCGGGGTATGAGGTCTTTCATCGCGCGCGTTAAAATATGACCCACGTGCGGCTTGCCGTTAGCCGTGGGCGGACCGTCGTAAAAAGAAAACTCCTCCCCGCCCTCGTTTTTTTCTATACTCTCTTCAAATATTTTATTTTCTTTCCAGAACTCTATAATTTCCTTTTCGCGTTCCACAAAGTTTAAAGACGTATCTACTTTCTTATACATACAAACTCCTAAAAAAACAAATATAGGCGTCCTGTTTCGGACACCTATCGTAAGCGCTTTTATACCACCAAAACAAACTGACATTTGTTGTAACTTGTAACGGGTTACAAATCCGCGCAAAACTACTCGGTACCGTAAAGAACTTTTCGCAATGCGGGCTGAAAGGTGATATCCCTTAACCCCGCTTACTCCCTCGCACCAAACGGAAGCTCTCTGAAAAGCAAAAAGTTTAAAGACGTTGTCCTTTGTTATAGCCTTTAAAATTATTAAGTTAAATAAATTATATTAGAACTTTAAAAAAAAGTAAAGTAAATTATCTACAAAAATTTAAAATGACCTGCACCCGCTTACTTTAACGGTATTTGCGCCTTGGCGTTTAAAGACAAATCGGCAAAGTTGCCCGCTCTGTACTGAATAAGCCCCTCCGCCGCTATCATTGCCGCATTGTCGGTGCAAAAGCTTTTTTCGGGCAGTACAAGCTCTATGCCGTTTTTTTCGCACGCGTCTTTGAGCGTTTGACGGAGATATCCGTTTGCAATAACGCCGCCGCCCGCGCATACGGTTTTTATATTGCAGGCTTTTGCGCACTCCACCGTCTTTTTTACAAGCGGGTCTATAGCAGCGTGCTGAAAAGAACAGGCTATATCCGCAGCATTTACCTTTTCGCCCTTTTGCTCCGCGTTATGGCAGTAGTTTATTACAGCCGTTTTTAAGCCGCTGTACGAAAATTGAAGCTTACCGGTATTTTTAACCAGGCACTGCGGAAACGCTATATTATTCCGGCCCTTTGCCGCAAGTCGTTCTATATTGGCTCCGCCGGGATAACCGAGCCTTAAAACGCGGGCTACTTTATCAAACGCCTCGCCCGCAGCGTCGTCGAGAGTGCCGCCGAGCACCTCGAACTCCGTATAGCTTTTTGTATGCAGAACCGCCGTATGCCCGCCGCTCGCCAAAAGAGTTATAAAAGGCGGCTTTAAATGTCCGGAAAACAGGTACGAAGCCGCCATATGTCCGCGGATATGGTTTACGGCAATAAGCGGAACGCCGAGCGAGTACGCGAGCGATTTGGCGAACGACAGCCCGACTAAAAGCGCGCCCAAAAGCCCAGCGCCGTAGGTTACCGCAACAGCGTCTATTTCGCCCAAGGTAATTTCAGCCTCTTTAAGAGCGCGTTTAACAACCTCGTCCACCGCGTCGGTATGAGCCCTGGACGCTATTTCCGGAACGACTCCGCCGTACTGCGCCTGTATGTCTGCCGAGGAAATTATTTGGCTTGACAGCAGCTTGTTGCCGCGTACCACAGCCGCAGCGGTTTCGTCGCAGCTAGATTCAATGCCGAGTATTACGGGATTTTGCTTTATTGTATATGACATAAATGTATAAAATAAGCTAACAAAAACTTAGAGAAGCAAGCAAGACAAGGAAAGCGAGTATTGACCGCAGGGAGTGTACATAGGAGTACACGACCAAGGCAGGCACAGCTTGACACAGTATTGCGTAGCTTATATAAATTTTTAAACGGTCTTTTTGAGATAGTCGATAATAAACCCCTGAATATCTCCGTCCATTACCGCCTGTACGTTCGTATTTTCGTAACCCGTGCGGTGGTCTTTTACCAACGTATAAGGACAGAACACGTAAGAGCGTATCTGACTGCCCCACTCGATTTTTTTGATTTCGCCCTTTATTTCCGCGTCGGAGGCTTCGCGTTCGGCTATCTGTCTTTCCAAAAGCTTTGCACGCAAATATTCAAACGCCATTGCTTTATTCTGCAGCTGACTTCTTTCATTCTGGCAGGTTACTACTATTCCCGTGGGGAAATGCGTAATTCGAATTGCCGTTTCGGTTTTGTTTACCTTTTGTCCGCCCGCGCCGGAAGAACGGTATACGTCTATGCGGATATCCTCGTCCTTTATTTCTATTTCGTTATCGTCGTCAACCTCCGGCATAACTTCAAGCGACGCAAACGAGGTATGGCGGCGTTTGTTGCTGTCGAACGGAGAAATGCGCACAAGCCTGTGCACTCCCTTTTCGGCTTTTAAAAATCCGTAGGCGTTTTCGCCGTCAACTTTAAAGCTGACGCTCTTTAAACCCGCCTCGTCGCCGTCCTCAAAGTCGAGTTCGGTCACCTTAAAGCCCTGGTTTTCGCAGTAGCGGATATACATACGGTAGAGCATCTGCGTCCAGTCGCACGCCTCCGTGCCGCCCGCGCCCGAATGAAGGTTTAAAATGGCGTTATTCGCGTCATACTTGCCGCGCAACAATGCGCGTATGCGCATATTTTCAATGTCGTCTTCGGCGGTTACAATCATCTGTTCGAGTTCGGGAATAAGGCTTTCATCCTCAGCCTCCTCGATTAAATCGACAAACGCGTACGCGTCTGCAAGCGCGCCGGCTCCGGCATTGTAGGAGTTGATTTTACCCTCGAGAGTGGAAATTTCCCTGCCGATTTTTTTGGATTTATCAAGGTCCTGCCATACGTCCGGCTGCTCCTGCTCTTCTTTAAGCGTAGCAAGACGCGCGCCCAGATTATCGATATCGAGCGCGTATTTAGCTTCGGCAAGCGTTTCCGACAGTGCCTTTAATTTTAATCTGTAATCGTCTGCTTTAAACATAGTTCGGTTTAATAATTTATTTGTGGTCGTTCCAGTAGCAGCAGTCTTTATACTTCTTACCCGAACCGCAGGGGCAGGGATCGTTTCTGCCTACTTTTGTTTCCTGTTTATTGACCTTGGGCTGAGCCTTTCCGCCTATATTAGTCATTAAATCCTTGGGAGGCTCGGGCTTATCGCCTACGACCGGTCCGCCCGTTTTTTCGGGCGCGCGCTGCGCGGCAGCCGCGTTTTGGTTTGCAATTTCATTTGCACGCGCCGCAACCAAAGTGTTCATACCCGTACGGGGCGCTGCGGGAGCCGTTCTCTGCACAGGTACCGGACGGTTGTTCTGAACGCGTACTATTCTGCCCTTTAAAAGACGCGAGATTGTGGTGGTCTGAACGCGCTCTATCATTTCTGAAAACATCTCGTAACCCTCCTGCTTATATGCAATTACGGGGTCCTGCTGAGCATAGCCGCGCAGACCGATACCTTTTCTGAGCTGGTCCATAGCGTCGATATGGTCTATCCAGTTCCTGTCAACGCTGCGCAAAAGCTCGTTGCGCTCTACCTGGCGGTAGTCAACCTGACCGCCCGTCATTTCGTAGATGTTTACTATTTTCTGCTCGTAAGCTTTTATAACTTCCTTGGAAATTTTATTTATAGCACGCTCGTAATCCCATTTTTCAAGCATTTCACGTGTGATTTCAAAAGTGCACTCGTCGGGATAAACTTTTTGCTGAAGCGCGGCGTTAAGCGCAGCCTCGTCCCACTTCTCGGGCATAGCGTCGGTGTTCACCGTTTCGTCAACTATTTTTGAAATATAATCGGGGATATATTTGAGCATTTGCTCGTGAACGTCTTCACCCTTTAAAACCTTTAACCTTTCTCCGTAAATGGTTTTACGCTGTTCGTTCATAACCTCGTCGTATTGCAGGGTGTGTTTTCTTATACCGAAGTTTCTGCCCTCTATGGCTCTCTGCGCATTTTCAACGCTCCTTGTCAGCATTTTGGATTGCAGACACTGGTCTTCGCCTATTTTGAATATATTATAGAGCTTTTTCATACTCTCGCCGCCGAAACGCTTTGCGAGGTCGTCTTCGAGAGAAATAAAGAATACCGACGCGCCGGGGTCGCCCTGACGACCGCTACGTCCGCGGAGCTGGTTGTCTATTCGGCGGCTCTCGTGGCGTTCCGTACCGAGAATACACAAGCCGCCCGCTTTTATAACCTCTTCCTTTTCGGCGTCGGTTTCCTTTTTATAGTTCGCATACAGCTCGGCATAGCGCGCGCGGGCTTTTTGCTCCTCTTCGGTAAACTGTCTGTCGGCGTAGGAAATGGCGATTTCCACCATTTCGTGGTCGAAACCCTCCTCGCGCATACGCTTTTTAGCGAGGTACTCGGGGTTGCCGCCCAAAAGAATATCCGTACCGCGTCCCGCCATATTTGTTGCTATGGTTACGGCGTTGAGCCTGCCCGCCTGGGCTACTATTTCCGCCTCGCGCTCGTGGTTCTTGGCGTTTAAGATATTGTGTTTTATACCGTTGCGCCTTAAAAGCCTGGAAATTTCCTCCGACTTTTCTACTGTAATCGTACCTATAAGAATAGGCTGGCCGTTGGAGTGGCGTTCCACAACCTCGTTTACTATCGCGCCCTTTTTACCCTCCACCGTAGAATAAATCATATCGGCGTAGTCCTTTCTCTGTACGGGGCGGTTGGTTGGAATGGGTACGACGTCGAGCGAGTAAATTGTTCTGAACTCGTCCTCTTCGGTCATTGCGGTACCCGTCATTCCGGAGAGCTTTTTATAAAGACGGAAATAGTTCTGGAAGGTTACCGTTGCGTGAGTCTTGTTTTCCTCTTTAACTTTTACCTTTTCCTTTGCCTCAATAGCCTGGTGCAGTCCGTCTGAGTATCTTCTGCCGTTTAATACGCGCCCTGTAAACTCGTCCACAATGAGGATTTCGCCGTCGGGGGATACTATATAGTCCTCGTCGCGCTTAAAAAGCTCGTGCGCCTTTAACGCCTGCTGTATATGATGGTTGAGCTCGGCGTTTTCTATATCGCCGAGGTTGTTTATCTTGAAAAATCTTTCCGCTTTTTCCGCGCCCTTTTCGGTTATGGTTACGGACTTGTCCTTTCTGTCTATAACATAGTCCCAGTTTTCCATTTCCTCGAGAATGGAAACAAGACGGTCGCGCGCCTCCTGCTCCTCGGCACTGAGCTCCTTTTTGCGGCGCGAGGGCTGGTTCTTTTCCGCGTCCTTTTTATCGTCGTCAAAACCGCCGTTGAGCGTGCGTACAAATCTGTCCACGTCCTCGTACAGCTTGGAGCTTTCTCCGCCCCTGCCTGAAATGATAAGCGGAGTTCTCGCCTCGTCGATTAAAATGGAGTCAACCTCGTCGATTATACAGAAATTGAGTTCTCTCTGCACCATTGCGGGAATGGAAGTTTTTAAGTTGTCGCGCAGGTAGTCGAAACCGAGCTCGTTGTTCGTTGCGTAAATAATGTCGCAGTTATACGCCGTTTTCTTGTCACCGTCGTCCATACCGGGAACGACTACGCCCACGGTAAGCCCCATAAATTTATGAACCTTGCCCATCCACTCGGCGTCGCGCTTTGCAAGGTAGTCGTTGACCGTGACTATGTGAACGCCCTTGCCGGACAGCGCGTTGAGATATGCGGGAAGCGTTGATACGAGCGTTTTACCTTCACCGGTTTTCATTTCGGCAATTCTGCCCTGGTGCAGGCATATACCGCCGATTATCTGAACGTGGAAGTGTTTCATTTTGAGCACGCGCCAGCTCGCCTCTCTTAAGGCGGCAAACGCGTCGAACATAATGTCGTCGAGCGTTTCTCCCGCGGCGAGTCTGCCTTTCAATATGCCCGTCTGAGATTTTAATTCGTCGTCGCTCATTGCCGAGTAAACGGGTTCGAGCGCTTCAACCTTTTTTGCAAGTTTATCTAATTTTTTGAGAGCCGACCTCGAATCGGCGCCCATTATGAATTTTATAAGTCCCATATTTTCTCCGTAATTATAAGATAAGCGGCTTTTATAAGCCTGTATTATTTTCCATACTTAATTTTACTATAAAATAGATAATAAGTAAATTCTTTTTTGATAATTCTTGGAATTTTTTGTAAAATACATCAATTATTTATAAACTTATAGCGCGCAAAACAAGCCCCGAAGCCATATTTTTTTAAAAATCATGACTACGCGTAAAACGCGTAGTTTGTGGTAGCCCTATAAGGGCATAG
>CAJUPX010000013.1 GCA_910588685.1 uncultured Christensenellaceae bacterium
TAATAAAAGAGCAGTTTCTAAACTGCTCTTTTTTTGTGTTTGGGGCAATGATTGAAAACCGTTTTTTGTTTATGCGGTGCGTATAGGTTGATTAACGGCGTTTTTTTGTTATTCTTAAAATTAATTTTACTAAATTTAAGGAGAACTGAACTATGACAGCATACGCTTATGCGCGGGTTTCAACCCGCGACCAGAATTTGCAGCGGCAGTTTGCCGCGTTTAAAGAATTCGGAATAGAAAAAAACCGCATTTTCTCGGATAAGAAAAGCGGCAAAAATTTTGAACGCAAAGAATATAAAAAACTGATAAAAAAACTCCGTGCGGGCGATTTGCTTGTTATTAAGTCCATAGACCGGCTCGGGCGCAATTACGACTGTATAATCGAAGAATGGACGAATATCACAAACGCCATAGGCGCGGATATTCTGGTGCTTGATATGCCTCTTCTGGATACTCGGATTAAATCCGAAACGCTTGTGGGCAAATTTATTTCTGATATAGTTTTACAGGTGCTGTCTTTTGTAGCCCAGAACGAGCGTGAAAATATTAAAGCGCGGCAGGCGGAAGGCATAAAAGCCGCTATAAGCAAGGGCATAAAGTTCGGCAGACCGAGGCGGCAGTACTCCGACGAGTTTTTGAGCGTAGTCGACGACTATATCAATAAGCGGGTATCTTTAAAAACGGCTATTCGCACGCTCGGTATAAGACAGGAAAATTTTTATTACCACGTCAGGCAGATAAAAAAGATAATATTATACTAACTTTTTTAAGTCGGACGGGTCGGAGAAAAACCTTTGATAAAACCTGCCTTTGAATGCGAACGCGTCTATATAGTAGCCTATCATAAACACCGCCGAGCCGATTGCAGTAACCGTTAAATCCTGCATTGTGTCGTAAACGGGGTTGATTGTGGGTTTGCCGGCTTCAATAGCCTCCCAAACCGCGCCCCAGCTGCGCTGAGGGTCCTCGCCCGTGAACCACGAGCAGGTGTATTCCAGAATTTCCCAAAGCGCGCCCAAACCGAGCACTCCCAGGAAAATGAACACAAGCTGTCCCGCAACCGACATTTTATCGCCCTGCCATCTCAAAAGCAGAGCGTACAGCATTGCGCTGCCAACCAGCCCGAAATTTGTGTGCAGAAAAATATCGTAGCGCTGCCACACGCTGTATAAATCTATTGCTTTTGCAAAATGTATGCCGAGAATACAGAGCACGGCGGTGCACGCCGAAAGGGAAACGGAGTACTGTTTTTTTGTTATAAGCCCCATTATAGGAAAAACGGCGGGAATAAGTGCGCCGACAGCAATCTGCAGATACGTGCTTAAAAGCCGCGCGCCGAAAATGCTGTAATAAATTGCAAACGGAATTGTTAGAACTGCCGTTATTATAGTCGGCAGCCACGGCAAAAGTTTTTTATTTTTCATTTTAACCTCTACATATATTCATATCTTTTTCTGCAGGCGAAAATACAGATAACGGTAACTATAAGCGAGAATATTTCGGAAAATATCATTGCGCTCCAAACTCCGTCGAGCCCGAGAAATAGCGGTACTATAATTATAGCCGCCATCTGGAAAATAAACATTCTCAAAAACGAAATTATTCCCGATACAAGCCCGTTGTTCAGTGCGGTAAACATAGACGAGGCAAATATACTTACGCCTGCAATTGTAAAGTATATCGAAAACAGTCTGAGTCCCCGTACGGTCATATCGAACAGCGAGCCCCCGTAGCCGAACAGCTTAATCATAGGCACGGCGAGTATCTGGCACGCAGCCGTCATAAGGCAGCCCGCTATTATCATTATTATTATTATGCTCTTTTTAAAAAGATTTTTAAGCTCTTGTTTATTTTGTGCGCCGTAATTATAGCCTATAATGGGTGCGCTGCCCACGGCATAGCCTATGAATATGGCAAAGAATATCATCATTACGTAGCCGATTGCGCCGTACGCGGCGAGTCCGTCGTCGCCTGCAAAACGCTGAATCTGGAAGTTGTAGAGTATCATAACCACTGCCGAAGAGATGTTTGCAAAGAACTCCGAACAGCCGTTTGTTACCGATTTTAAAAGCGCTTTGCCGTAAAATTTGGTTTTTGTCAGCCTTAATAGACTGTTGTTTTTACTGAAAAAGTATATTACGGGTATTGTGCCGCCTATTATCTGGCTTAAAGCGGTTGCAAACGCCGCGCCCCGCAAGCCCCATTTGAAAACCAGAATAAACAGTGCGTCCGTCACCATATTTGTAACGCCCGCAATACCTGTGACAATCAGACCGAGCCGCGGTTTTTCCGCCGTTACAAAAAAGCTCTGAAAAATATTCTGTAAAATAAAGAAGGGCTGAGCGGCTAACAGTACCCTGCCGTAGAGCACGCAGTACTCGTAAATTATGCCTTTTGCGCCGAAAAAGCGGGCTATATGCGTTACGGTGAACTGACCTGCAACGGCTATGGTTATACCGATGGCAAGGGTTATATATACGAGCATAGAAAAGTACTTATTTGCCTTTTCCCTGTCGCCCTCGCCAAGAGTTTTGGCGACAAGAGCGCTGCCGCCCGTGCCGAGCATAAACCCGATTGCCCCGAATATTATTATCAGCGGAAATATAAGGTTTATCGCAGCAACCGCGTCGGAGCCGACTATTTTAGAAATAAATAGTCCGTCTACGATGGTGTATATGTTGGTAAATACCATCATAACAACAGACGGCAGCACAAAAAGAAACAGCTTTTTTAAATTGAAATGTTCGTTTAACCCTATCCTCACGCGCATCTCCTGCCGACGGTATTTTTATAATTATAATGGAATGCTGTTGCGTCTGTCAAATAATAACGTCTTTGTATTGACTTTTTTTATGTGAAATTATATAATATGTACAGGTAAAACAAATGAGAAAGAAAATTAATAATTTACGGCTTGACGGAGAGCGCGCTCTGTACGGACTGAGGGATACCGACGTTTCCGAATGTGTTTTTGCGGGGGCTGCGGACGGCGAGTCCGCGCTTAAAGAGTGCAGAAATATCAGCGTTGAAAGCTGCAGCTTCGAGCTACGCTATCCGCTTTGGCACGCCGACGGGTTTAAGATTAATAATTGCAATATGACGGAAACGGCGCGCGCCGCGCTGTGGTACTGCAAGAACGGAAAAATATCTCAGAGTAATCTCTGCGGCATAAAGGCGGTGAGAGAGTGCTGCGGCATTACCTTTGAAAAATGCTGCATAGTATCGCCCGAATTCGGTTGGAAGAGCAATAATATATCGCTTGAAAGCTGCGACGTAAAGTCGGAATATTTTATGTTTGAGAGCAGCAATCTAAAACTCGACAAAGTGAGTTTCGAGGGCAAGTACTCGTTTCAGTACGTGGAAAACGCCGTGATTACCGACAGCCGTTTTCATACCAAAGACGCGTTCTGGCACAGTAAAAACATTACCGTTAAAAATACCGTGTTGAAAGGTGAATATCTCGGTTGGTATTCCCAAGGACTTACGCTCGAAAACTGCGTAATATCCGGCACGCAACCGCTTTGCTACTGCAAGGATTTAAGGCTTATAAACTGTCGAATGGAAAACTGCGACCTCGCGTTTGAATATTCCGACGTAGTGGCAACGGTAGAGGGAAAAATACATTCCGTTAAAAATATAAAGAGCGGTTCCGTTACGGCGGATGAGGTCGGCGAGGTTATCAACGACGGGGCTGTTATGAGCTGTTCGGGCGAAGTTATAATAAAAAGACAAGCAGGTTAAATTATGAAAAAGGCAATGTTTGCCGCATTGACTGCCGCCGTTTTACTTGCGGGGGCGGTTCCGTTTTTATCGGGCTGCAAGGCGGATATAAATTACACGCTGTCTGGCGAGGGCGAAAATAAATATTATATTGCAAGCTGTACGGGCGTTGCGTCGGCGTTGAGCGGCGAGCTTGTGATACCGGACTATATTGACGGTATCCCCGTAAAAGAAATTGCCGCCGAGGGTTTTGTGAATACGGCGGTTACAAAGCTGGTTATTCCGGCTACGGTGGAAAAGCTGGGCAATCTGGCGTTTGCATACTGTACAGGGCTAAGCGAAATAGAGTTTGCCGGGGACAGCCGCATAACCGAAATTTCGCAGGGCGCTTTTGCGTTTTGCACTGCTCTGAAATATATAGACATTCCGGAAGGCGTTGAAAAAATCGGACCTATGGCGTTTACAGGCGACGACAGGCTGAAAAGCGCGGAGCTGCCGCAAACTCTTACCGAAATAAGCTACCGGGCTTTTTATAACTGTACACGGCTTGAAAGCGTAAACCTGCCGCCGCAATTGCAAACGGTGGGCGACCTCGCGTTTTATTATGCCGGACTTACGGATGTAACGGTGCCCGAGAGTGTGCAGACTATAGGCAAGGGCGCTTTTCATTCCTGTACGTCCCTTAAAACGGCAATGGTGGAAGCGGGTGTGACTGCTGTCGATTGCGGGGTGTTCGGCTATTGCACTGCGCTTGAAAGCGTGTATCTGCCGCAGACCCTGCAAAAAATCGAGGGCGCGTTTTTTATGGACGACAGCTTTATTATGGGTCACGCGTTCCATAACTGCGCGTCGTTAAAGGACGTTTATTTTGCCGGCAGCGAAGAGCAGTGGAATGCGGTTCAGATTATTGTGGGTAAAACCCCCGACGATAACTCGTCGGTTACGGTAAACGGAGCTACTTATGATAATACGGCTGTTAAGAATGCCGTAAAGCATTACGGAATATAATAAAAGCGCACGGAATATCCGTGCGCTGATAATTTTGCAATTATTTGAGTTTTAAGCTCTTTCTACCGTTTTAAGGCATCTTGTGCATACATAATCGTTTATAGTTTTTCCGCCGGAAACGTAGGAAACCTTTTGTACGTTGGCTTTAAACGTTCTTCTCGTCCTTCTCTTGGAATGGCTTACGTTGTTGCCCGACGACTGACCTTTTCCGCACACACTGCATACTCTCGACATAATATTACACCTCCGTAGGTAATTTGCAATTTCAGTTAAAAATAAAGCCGTATGTTTCACGACCTAAATAACTATAACAGACATTTAAAAAAAAATCAATCAAAAATGCAATAAAAGTTTTAATTTTTTGAGTATTTTACAAAATAATTTTATATCCCGGGCGTGTAAATTAAAAAATTACGCTATAAATACTTGCAATATTTAAACGAATGGGATAAAATGTACATTGATAAACGGCAAAATTTTACGTTTATTTTAGAATTGGAGACAAAATGTCGGTTAGTACGAGCAACGTTTACGGTAAAATTTCAATATCCGATTCAGCCATCGCAAAGGTGGCTAAAAATGCTGCGCTCGAATGTTACGGCATTGTCGATACCGTTTCGCGCGGTATAGGCGATTCCCTTTCTGAGCTTTTAAAAAAGCAATACGACGGGCGCGGAGTTAAAGTCGGCACGTCGGGCGACAGAATTTTTATTGACATTAAAGTTATAATAAAGTACGGCGTATCCATAAACGCCGTTGCCGAGTCTTTAAAGGAAAGCGTTAAATACAGAGTGGAAAGGTTTACGGGTATGATTGTAGATACCGTGAACGTAAATATTATAGGCGTAAAGCTGTAATCGTTTTACGGTTTACATAGAGCTTCCATCGGCATTTAGGAGTAATATGCATAAAACTATAAACAGTACCGAATTTCGTAAAATGGTAATATCGGGTACGCGTATGCTGGAGATTAACCGCGCTAAGGTTGACGCTCTCAACGTGTTCCCCGTTCCCGACGGAGATACGGGAACCAATATGCTTTTGACAATGCAGTCGGCGGTTAAAGAGATGAACGCGTGTTCGTCCAACCGCTTTCAGGAGATTTGCGACGCCGTTTCCAAAGGCGCTTTAAGGGGCGCGAGGGGAAACTCGGGCGTTATTACTTCACAGATATTCAGAGGAATTTGTTCGGTTATAAAGGATTCAAAGGATACTTTTGATACCAGAACTTTTGCAAAAGCTATGGAAGCGGGTACAAAAATCGCTTACAGCGCGGTTGCAACCCCCAAAGAGGGAACCATTCTCACCGTCGTAAGGCTTATGAGCGAATCGGCGGTAAAGCTTGCGTCCAAGCACAAGGATTTTGTGGATTATTTAACAGCGCTTATAGAAGTGGGCGACGAGGCGCTCGCTAAAACTCCAGAGCTATTGCCCGTGCTTAAAAAAGCCGGCGTTGTGGACTCTGGCGGCGTTGGCCTTATGACCATAATGCGCGGCTTCCTTGCCGCAATCTCCGGCGACGAAAGTGCGGAGCTCGGCGATATTCCTCTCGAAGCTACGGAAACAAAAAGCGAGGACGACGTTTTCGGCGACAACTCCGATATTATAAACCTCGACCTCGGCGATATAGAATTTGCCTACTGCACCGAATTTTTTATAGTACACTTAAAACAGGTTACAACGCTTGCCGATATAGCAAAGCTCAAAGAGCGTCTTATGCAGATAGGCGACAGCGTTATATGTATAGGTGATCTGGAGCTTGTTAAAGTGCACGTGCATACTAATATGCCCGGCGTTGCTCTGTCTTACGCATTGGAGCTCGGCGAGCTTGACAGAATTAAAATCGAGAATATGCTCGAAGAAAACCGCGCCCTCAAAGCCAAACTCGAAGCCGAGAAAAAGGAAGTGGGTATGCTCGCTATATGCGCGGGCAGCGGGCTTGAAGAAATTTTCAAAGATTTGCTTTGCGACAGAGTCATAGAGGGCGGACAGACTATGAATCCGTCGGCGCAGGATATAGCCGACGCGGCGCAGAAAATTAACGCCTCCAACGTGTTTGTTTTTCCCAACAACTCCAACGTAATTCTTGCGGCGGAGCAGGCAAAAGCGCTTGTAAATAACCGCACTATCCACGTTATTCCCACCAAAAACGTACCGCAGGGTTTTGCAGCTGCGCTTGCGTTCAACCCCGAAGCGCCTATACCCGAAAATAAAACCAATATGATGCACGCTATAGACAACGTTGCGTCCGGCCAGGTTACTTACGCGGTCAGAAATACCACGATGAACGGTTTTAAGCTCAAAGAGGGCGATATTATCGGGCTTGACAATAAACGCATACTTGCAAAGGGCGTAAATATCGAGGAAACAACCGAAAAGCTTGTAAAAGCCCTTAAAAATCCCGACCACGAAATGATTACGCTGTACTACGGCGAGGGCGTTAAAGAAGAAGATGCCGAGGCGCTTGCCGCCAAGCTCTCCGAAGTATATCCCGACTGCGACGTCGATTTCCATTTCGGGGGACAACCGGTATATTATTATATGGTCTCCTTAGAATAAGCTACCGCTTGGCTACCGCAAAACGCGTATATACTTTGCAATACTGCGTCAAACTTCGCTCCGCCTTAGTCGTGTACTTCTTTGTACACTCCTTGCGGTCGTTGCTTGTTTTCCTTGTCTTGCTCGTATCTCCGCGTTTTATGATAATACGCGCCTTGTCTTGCTTGCTTCTCTGAATTTTCAACAATGGGTAAGTAATCTGCTCGTATCTCAGCGTTTTCAGACGACACGCTCCTTGTCTTGCTTGTTTCTCTGGGTTTTATAGTAAACGTCTTAAAATTAATTTTCAGCAATAACTTTTGGGAAGACTTTTGTCTTCCCTATTATAAAATTATGAAACTTTCGTCGCTGAAGTTTATCTCCGAAAAACGTGAGAAAGACTTTAATAAATTAAATATATTTTCTTGCGAGGAGCTCGTTAAGCATTTTCCGCGCGACTACCTCGACCTGCGCAAAATAACGCCGCTGAGCGAGGCTTACCATAACGATATTATCCTCACCGTTTGCGAGGTACTAAACGTAGAAGTCAACCGCTACGCCCGCCGACCGTTCGTGAAAGCTATGTGCGCGCAGGGCGGCAGTATTTTTACGGCGATATGGTTTAACCAGCTCTACGTTGCAAACAAGCTTACGCGCGGCAAATACTTTTTTTACGGACGCGTGCAGAATAAGTACGGTATGGGCTGCCAGATGGTCAATCCCTCTTTGGAGCGTGCCGATAAAAATAGAAATTTAAAGGGAATTATACCCGTTTATCCGCTCTCCGGCTCTCTTACGCAGGGCATAATGCGCACGGCGGTAATGCAGGCTTTGGCGAAAATAACCGTCTCAAGCCTCATACCCTATCCGCTTATAAAAAAATATTCGCTGACGCCGCTCAAATCGGCATACGAAAAAATACACAGTCCCGACGGCGTTGCGGACGTTCTTAACGCATCGCAGCGTATCGCGCTCGAAGAGTATTTTTTGCTGATTTCGGCTTTCAAGGTTATTAAAGGAGGACGTGACGACGTTCGCGTACGCCGCTATTCAACCGATAAAAACGCCGTGGACGGTTTTATTTCCCGCTTTCCGTTCGAGTTTACGGAGGGGCAGAAGAGCGCGGTGGGCGTTATTTTTAAATCGCTCAATTCTCCGCATAAAATGAACCTTTTGTTGCAGGGCGACGTGGGCAGCGGCAAAACTGCGGTTGCGTTAACTGCTATATATATGGCGGTTAATTCGGGCTATCAGGCGGCTATGATAGCGCCTACCGAGGTGCTCGCACGGCAGAACGCCGAGCTTATAAAACGCTATTTCCCCGAGTACGCAGTGGCGACTCTCACAGGCTCTACGCCCGCCGCCGAAAAACGCGAGGTAAAAAAAGGGCTTGTAAGCGGGGTAATTAAAATAGTTTGCGGCACGCACGCGGTAATTCAATCCGACGTTGAGTTTAACAATCTCGCGCTGGCGGTCTGCGACGAACAGCATCGTTTCGGGGTTGCACAGCGCGCGTCGCTTACTGAAAAAGGGGAGAGCTGCGATGTTCTCATTATGTCGGCTACGCCCATTCCGCGCACGCTGTCGCTCATATTCTACGGCGATTTAGACATCGCGGAAATTAAGGATAAACCGCGTTCTCGGCAGGATATATCCACGTCAATCATTCCCGAGCGCAAGTATAACGATATGCTCAGATACGTTGAAGAGCAGGCAAAACTCGGCAACCAGACCTATTTCGTATGCCCCAAAATCGAGGGTGATGACGAGGGCACGGTTATGTCCGTTACCGAGCTGTACGACGATTTGCGTTCAAAAATGCCCTCGGTGCGCTTTGCGCTTTTGCACGGAAAAATGCGTGAAAAAGAAAAAAACGAAATAATGTCCGCGTTCAAAAACAAGCAGTACGATTGCCTTGTTTCCACCACGGTTATTGAGGTTGGTGTGGACGTTCCCGACGCGACTACTATGATTATTTATAACGCCGAAAGGTTCGGGCTTTCGCAGCTGCACCAGCTGCGCGGGCGCGTGGGCAGGGGGGATAAAAAAAGCTACTGTTTTCTTCTGGCGGGGTCGGACAGCGAGGAAGCGCGCGAAAGGCTTTCGGTAATAAAAAACAGCTCCGACGGCTTTAAAATTGCCGAAGCGGATTTACAGATGCGCGGCGGCGGCGATTTTCTGGGTACGCGGCAGAGCGGAAAAATGCTGTCCGAATTAAAAAATTTAAAATTTCCCGTGGAAACAATTTTTACGGCAAAAGCGCTTTCCGACGAGGCATTTTCCGGAGCGTACGATATTACGCTTTTAAAGCAGGTCGCCGCGCAAAAATACGACAGCTTAAAAGACGTAATACTTAATTAAGTTTTATTTGCGTATAAACGGGTTATAAATATAATATGAAATTCAAAGAAAAGTTAAAATCTTTACAAGTTGGCGATATTTTAACGCCCGTTGCCCTTATTGTTATCGGACTTTTGTTCGCGATATTCCCTGACCGCTCGGCTACCGTTGTTTGTTACTGTGTGGGAGCTGTGCTGTGCGTGCTCGGCGTAACAGGCTTTGCGGAATATTTTACAAAGGGCAGGCGCACAGGCTCGCGCGATCTCGCCCTGGCGGTTTTTTATATATCTACCGCGCTTATTCTGTTTATTAAACCTGCGCTCATTGCTGAAATTATAACGGTTGTTTTCGGAATTGCGCTGATAGTAAACGGAGCGCTTAAAATACAGCTTTTTTTCGACCTCGGCAAATTCCACGCAAAAAACAGATGGTTTGTACTTGTATTAGCTTTAATCAGCTTTGTTTTAGGCGCGTTAATGGCGTTTGACCCGTTCTCTTCGAAAGCAGCGCTTATGATTTTTGCGGGCGTTTCGCTTATAGTGGACGGCGTTTTAGACCTTTTTAGCGTGCTGATTGTGCCCGAAAAGCGCGAGGTGGACGAGAGCAAGGTTATAGACCTTGACGACGACGATATATCGGGCGTTTAAACGGACTTAAAAATTTTAATTAAATTAATGATATACGTGAGGAAAAATATGCCTCAGACACAAATTATCGAAAAAATCAAACAGACAAAAATAGTACCGGTAGTGGTGCTCAACTCGGTTGAGGAAACTTTGCCCAAAATGCAGGCGCTTATTAACGGCGGACTGCCCTGCGCGGAAATTACTTTCCGCACGCCTTGCGCGGCGGAGGCGATTGCCCTAACGGTTAAAAAATTTCCCGAAATGCTTGTGGGCGCGGGCACGGTTATCAACCGCGAACAGTGCGAAAAGGCTATTGCAGCCGGTTCAAAGTTTATTGTTTCGCCCGGGTTCTCGGAAGAAGTCGCCGATTGCTGTAAGGCGCACGATATGCTGTATCTGCCCGGCGTTGTTACGCCTACCGAGGCAATGGCGGCAAT
Organism: uncultured Christensenellaceae bacterium; assembly: GCA_910588685.1. Lineage (GTDB taxonomy): Bacteria > Bacillota > Clostridia > Christensenellales > Borkfalkiaceae > Coproplasma. The sequence goes on from CAJUPX010000013.1 coordinate 10,670, forward strand.
TGCAAAGGGGCTTACAACTCTCAAATTTTTCCCCGTGTCAAACTACGGCGGGCTTAAAACCATAAAGGCGATATGCGCGGCGTTCCCTTATTTGCAGATAATGCCCACCGGCGGTATTTCTGCGGATAATATTTTGGAATATCTCGCATACGATAAAATTATTGCCTGCGGCGGCAGCTGGATGATGAGCGGCACTCCTAAGGAAATAGAAGAAAAAACCCGCGCTGCGGTAAAACTCGTTAAGTAATTAAAAAAGAGCTGTTGTGAACAGCTCTTTTTTGCTGCCGCAAAACGCGTATATACTTCGCAATACTGCGTCAAACTTCGCTCCGCCTTAGTCGTGTACTTCTTTGTACACTCCTTGCGGTCGTCGCTTGTTTTCCTTGTCTTGCTCGTATCTACGCGTTTTCTTATAACCGAACCCATAGCTTTTTTGAGTAAATAAAAAAATTTATGATAGTTAATCATAAGTCAAGATTTCTTAAATTAAATGTCGTATTATTATCTTACTAAGAAACTCATAAGGAGCAAAACAAATGGAAAAAGAATGTACGACCTGCGGAAACTTTACTGCGTATTATACCAAAGCATATTGCCGTTATTTAAGAACAGACTGCGGACATTGCGATGAAAAGAAAGAAACCGTATTAAAACACGCAACGTGTGAAAAATGGCGGAGTAAAATAAGATACGGTTTAAGAGTAAGAAGCGGTATTATCATAAAAGAAATGGAAAACATTGTTTTGAAGTTGAATACTCTTAACGACTTTATAAACAACAAATAAACTACGGCGCCCTTTATATAAGGGCGCCGTAATAATCAAAGCACTTTGGATAAAAAGTCTTTAAGGCGTTCGCTTTCGGGGGCGTTAAATATCTGTTCTGGCGCGCCCTGCTCGCATATTTTTCCGTCCGCCATAAACAGTACGCGGGTTGCAACCCCGCGCGCAAAAGCTATTTCGTGCGTTACAATCACCATTGTCATACCCTCTGTTGCAAGCTCTTTTATGAGAGAGAGCACCTCGCCTACCATTTCGGGGTCGAGCGCGGAGGTGGGTTCGTCAAACAGCAAAACCTTGGGGTTCATAGCAAGCGCGCGTATTATTGCAATACGCTGTTTTTGTCCGCCCGATAGTGTGGAAGGGTAAACGTCCGCCTTGTCCGCAAGCCCTATACGCTTTAAAAGCCGCATTGCGTTGGCTTTTGCGTCCTCTTTAATTTGTTTTTTTGTCTGCTGCGCAGGTAGCGCGGGCGTCTTTTTGTTTTTGCTCTTAAAAAGATTGCAAAATTTTATTAAAATATTTTTTCGCCTGGTTTTGCGCAAATCCTGCAAGCCTGTTTGTACGGGCGCAAAGGTTATGTTTTGCAGTACGGTTTTGTTATTGAACAGATTGAACTGCTGGAACACCATACCCATACGGCGGCGCATAAGGTTGATATCGACTCTTAGGTTGCAGAGGTTGTTGCCCTCAAAAAAAACGTAGCCGTCCGTGGGGTCGTCCAACACGTTCAGACAGCGCAAAAACGTGCTTTTACCGCTGCCGGAGGGACCTATGATTGCAACTTTTTCGCCCTGATAAATTTTTTCGCTTATGTCGTTTAGAACGGTAAGCTTGCCGAATTTTTTGGTGAGATGCTGTGTTTCTATAAGCGCCGCAGGGTCGTAAGGCTCTACGGGCGTTTTTTCTGTTTTATAGAATTTTTCGGCTTTATTTCTTTTCACTCTTTCTCAGCCTCCTCTCTATAAGCTTTATGGCGAACGTCAGCAGGTACACGATTGCAAGATAGAACAGCGCAACGACGAGCATAGGCGCAAGGTATGTTGCAAGCTCGTTGCCCGCGCCTATCATTTTTGCGACCGCGGTCAAATCGATCAGCCCTATCATACTGACTATGGAGGTTTCCTTTATAAGCGCAATCAGCTCGTTGCCTATTGCGGGGATAACGTTTTTCATACCCTGCGGAATAACTATACGCAGCATAGTGCAGCCTGTTGAAATGCCGAGTGCGCGGCTCGCCTCTGTCTGTCCCCTGTCAACCGAAAGTATGCCGGCGCGGATATTTTCCGAAACGTACGCGCCGCTGTTTATTCCGAACGCGAGAACCGCCGTAAGCTGCATAGGAAAACCGCGTACGGCGAATATGACGAAAGCCATAATAAACAGCTGCAACGCCATAGGCGTGCCGCGGATTACCGTGGTATAGATGTTGCAAATTGCGCGCGGCACTGCCGTAGCCCCGGTTTTGGGCTGAATTTTTACCAGAGCGACAACCGTTCCGAGCACAAGTCCCGTAACCGCCGCGCCGAGGGAAATAATAAGGGTGGAGCATAAGCCCTGCCATATCATATTCATATATTTCCCCGTGGTAAAGATTTTAGCGAGGTTTTCAAAAAGCCCCGCCGATAAATTATAAATCATAATTATTCTTAGTCAAGTCCTAAATGCTTTGAAACAAGGGCGTTAATACCCGCCGTACCGAGTTCGTCGAGCACCTCGTTTATAGCGTTTAAAAGCTCCGTGTTGTTTTTATTTACGCAAATTGCATATTGTTCTTCGGTTGCCGTCTGCGCGTCATAGTAGAGCGCAAGGCATTTATAAGAGGAATTGTTTTTTACTATGTAGTTTGCGGGCAGCTGGTCAACTACCACAACGTCAAGCTGCTTTGCGCCTATCGCGTCTACGGCAAGCTGCGCGTTGTCGTAGCCTACGCCTGCCGTGTTTTCTGCTCCCTGCAACTGCCCCGTATAGCCGTCCTCGCCGTTAATTTCCAGATTGACGTAAATATCACCCGTAGTGTCGCGCTGATAGCCTATTTTTTTGCCCGCAAGCTGCGACCAGAGCGCGTACGGCGCGTTTTTGCCGTCGGTTGAAACGCCGTCCTGCGTAATTGTGTCGCCTGAATAAATAACGTACTGTACGGACGTGAAATAGGGATTGGAAAAAGCTACTTTTTCCGCGCGCTCCGCGGTTATCGTTATGCCCGCCGCACCGCAGTCGTACTGTTTGCCAGAGCAAACGTTGTCTATTATAACGTCAAAGTCGGTGCTCGTAAACTCAACTTTTTTGCCGAGCTTTTTGCCTACAAGGTTCATAATGTCAACGTCAACGCCTAAAATTTCCGTTCCGCTGTCGCCGCCGAAATACTCGAACGGCGCAAAAAACGCGTTCGTATTCACGTAAATTGTGTCGTCCGCGCCCGAGCACGCGGGCAACGCCGCCGCCGAAGCCGCAACGCTTAAAGCTAAAACGGCTGCCGTAAATAATTTTTTCATAATAATTCCTCTTTTTGTTCTTATGGTTTTAATCATATCACTGCATAATTATAAATGCAAGCATTTTTCTTAGCATTTATTAAAATTCATAAAAATGTATAAAATTACACAAACGTGAAAAAATCTACAAAAACTGTACACCTGTCTGTAAAAATGTAAAATTTAGGAAAATAAGCGTTTTGGGGCTTGCGTTTTGCAAAAATAAATGTTAGAATTTTAAGCGTAATAATAAACCATAATAATTATGGCGGTAGAGCTGATGGAAGATATTTTAAAAACTATAACCGAAGCCGAGGCAAAAGCGGCTCAGATAAAGGAAGCTGCGCTCTTGCGCGCGCAGGAGATAACAGCCGAAGCGGAAAAGCGTGCCGTACAGCTGCGTGAATATTCGGAAACTTCGCTAAAAGCCTATCGCGAAACGGAGCTTAAAAAAGCTGTTGAAAAGGCGCAGAAGGACTACGACGGCGAAATAGCTAAAGAGCGTGAAAAAGCGGTAAAGTACGCGGACGGACTGTTGAAAAACACCGATTTTTATGTAAACGATATCGTGAGGAGGATTTCGGGTGGCAGTCGCTGAAATGAGCAAGCTCAATCTCATTGCTATGGCGTACGACAGGGACGCGGTTTTAAACGCCCTGCACGCAACCGGCGCAACCGAGATTAAGCAGCATACCCAAACCGCAAACACCGTGGTTTTAAAGTGCGACGGCGAGGCTCTTTCGGAAAAGCTTGCAAGATACGAGAGCGCGCTCGAAATTCTTTGTAACGCGGCGGACGGTTACTTCAAAGAAAATAAAATAAAAACCGATATTTTACAGGACGGATTTTCCGTTTCCTATTCTCAGTTTATGAGTGCGGATAAGCTGGGAGAGGAGGCGGAAATTTGCGTTGATAAAGTTTTCGCCCTGACCGACAGAATACGCGGTCTTAACGCGGAGCTTGCAAGGCTGAATAAAAACGAGCAGGCGGCGCGGGCGTATTCGGAGCTTAACAAGCCGCTGTCGGAGTTTGCGGACACGGCGTGCGTGCGGGTAAAACTCGGCACCGTACCTGCGGCAAACGTTGAGCTTTTGAACGGCGGAGAGCTTTTTGCTTCTGAAGTGCTAAATATCAGCGGCGATACCGCGCTTGTTATGTGCGCGGCGCATAAGAGCTGCCCTGACGTAAGCGAAATTTTGCAGAGCGCGAATTTTACCCCCTGTCCTTTCAGGGACGAACGCGCGGGCAAGCTTATTTACGGCGAAATTGTCAAAGAAATGGACGATACCGAAAAGGCGGTGTCAGACAGCCGTTCGGAGCTGTACGGGCTCAGCACCGAGATTAAAAAACTCAAGATATACTGCGACTATATGCGGTTCGAGCTTGAAAAGCTCCGGCTATCCGAAAAAATGTGTGCAACGGAAGTTACCGTTTTAATGGAAGCTTACGTGCCCAAGGAAGCCGAAAAGCTTGTTTCTGACGCGGTTGAAAGCGCCGCGGGCGCGGTATATTATGAGTTTTCCGAGCCTTTGGACAGCGAAATACCGCCTACATTATATAAAAACAACAAGGTAGTTAAAAACTTTGAAACAATAACAAATATGTACTCGCTGGTGAACTCCCGCGAATTTGACCCCAACGGTATAATGGCGTTTTTTTACAGCCTGTTTTTAGGCTTTATAATGGGCGATATAGGCTACGGGCTTATAATGCTTATAGGCGGCGGGTTTATTTATTTTAAGCAGAAGCGCGACTGCGGCTTAAAAAGGCTTTCGGGCGTGTTTGCAATGGGCGGTATTTTTGCCATAATATGGGGCGTACTGTTTAATTCTGCTTTCGGAATAAGCCTGCCTATGTATACGGTTATACCCGACGCGCAAAAAGATATGTGGATAGTTGCAGGTAGAATTAAGGTGCCCGCGGTGCTTATAATCAGTCTTATGATAGGTGTTGTGCAGCTTTTTGCGGGGTATATTTGCAGAACGGTACAGTGCTGGCGCAGAGGTCAGCTGCTCGACGGCGTGCTCGACGGTTTGGTATGGGCGGTGTTCTCGGTAGGAGTAGGGCTTGCGATAGTCGGCTTTATAGACGAAGCGAATATGTCGCAGCTTTCCTTAATCGGCGGCTTAATCGCAGGCGGCAGTCTGCTTATCGCCGTGCTTACTGCGGGTAGAAAGGAAAAACTTTTAGGTAAATTTACAAAGGGCTTCGGAGCGGCGTACGGCGTAATCAACTACGCTTCGGATATACTTAGCTATGCAAGGCTTTACGGACTTATGCTGTCGGGCGCGGTAATTGCCCAGATAGTTTCCACGTACGGAGTGCAGTTTATAACGGGCGGCAACGCGGCTTTTATAATACTCGGCGTTCTGCTTATGGTTGTAGGGCACGGCTTTAACTTGGCGATAGGGCTTTTAGGCGCGTATATACACGATGCAAGGTTGCAGTACGTAGAGTTCTACGGTAGGTTTTACGAGGGCGAGGGCGAGCTTTTCAAACCGCTCGGCAGCAATCAGAAATTTATTTACATCGAAAAATAATAATTATTTTAAATAGAAAATCGGAGGTTTTTTATGATTACTTCTTTATTGGAAGAGGCGGTAACAGACGTTTCAGCCGTTGCCGATAAGGGCTATACTGGCTTTGTAATGGCAATGATAGGCGTTGCGCTCTGCGTAATTCTTTGCGGCATAGGTTCGGCTATCGGTCTTTACAAGACGGGCAGCGCGGCTGCGGGCGTTCTCGGTGAGGACCCCAAAAAGTTCGGTAAGGTGCTCGTTTTAGTGCTCCTGCCCGCAACGCAGGGTATATACGGCTTTATTATCGGTATTATCGCTTCGAGCACGGTTGCTGTCGGACTTACGCTGTCGCAGGGCTGGGCGCTCTTCGGCGCGGTGCTTCCTATGGCAGTTTCGGGTTTGCTTACGGGCATTTTCCAGGGCAAGTCTGCCGTCAACTGTATTTACGCGGTCGGCAAGCAGGAATCGCTCGGCGGTAAGCTCATTATCTATCCCGCAATGATAGAGTTCTACGCGATTTTGGGACTTATCATTTCCATAATGCTCGTAGCGGTTGTATAAGGCGGCTTGTATGGGCAAAGAGGCAATAGCGGACAGAATTATATCCGACGCGAATAAAGCCGCGGAAGAGATAATAAACAACGCCGAAAAAAGCGCGGCGGGTATTATAGCGCAAGCCGAAAAGGACTGCGAGCGCGCAAAACTCGGCGTTCGGGCGGAGGTTGCCGAAAAATCAAAGGCAATTGCCGACGGTAAAGCGGCTTCGGCAAGGCTTGACGGAGCAAAAATTCTTCTTGCAGAAAAGCGCAGAGTGGTGGACGCCGTTTACGAAAGCGCTTTAAAAAGGCTTAAATCGCTTGAAAAATCCAAGGCTTTAAAGCTTGCGGGCGCGCTTTTGGAGCAATATGCGGAAAAGGGCGACGAAATAGTTTTTGCCGCCGACTATGCGTTCAAATCCGACGTTGCCCAGCTCGGCGCGGTAAAGGAAAAAGGACTCAAAGTATCGGCAAAAACGGCGGATATTTCGGGCGGTTTTATTCTTATCGGTAAAAATTCCGATAAAGACGTGTCTTTTTCCGCGCTGCTTGCGGCGGACAGGGAAGAGCACCAGGCGGAGCTTGCGGCGGGAATTTTCGGCGCGGCAAACTAAACGCGTACAGAGCGCGGCGTTTGCCTATGTGCGTTCGGAGTTAATGTTATGGGAAAAAGTGTAATTTATACCAACGGCGTGATAGCCGTAAGGGAGAACAAACTGCTCCGCGATAAAATTATGCGGCTGACCGAAATCAGCGCGGAAGACGCTTTCCGTAACGTTACGGAGAGCGGTGTCGGCAAGGGCGCGGAAGCCGAAAACGTGTATGATTACGAAAAACTGCTTGTTGCGGACGAGCGCGAGCTTGACGCGTTCATAGCCGAATATGCGCCGTCAAACGCAGAAAAGGCGTATTTTCTCGCCCCGCGCGATTTTCATAACGCCAAGGCAATTTTAAAGGCGCAGTACTTAAACGAGCCCGTTGACGGTATGCTAGCCCCCGACGGCGAAATTGCCGCGGAGGAGCTCGCGGCAACTATAAAAAGCGGTAAGCTTAAAAATCTAAACGGACATCTGCGGGAGGCGGCGGAGAGCTGCAACAAGCTTTTTGCCGAGTCGGACGGCAGTGTTTCGGGTGCGGAAATAGGCGCGGTTTTTGACAGAGCGTTATACGGATATCTGTTTTCGGCGTGTTCAAAAAACGGCTTTTTGAAAAAAGCTCTTACGGCAAAAGCCGATATGAGCAATATTTTAACGGCAATGCGCGCGGAAAGCTTTGATATAGCGCAAAGGAATTTTATTGACGGCGGAAAATTAAAGGTCGAAGTGCTGCAAAATATTTTTTCCGATAACGCGGAGCGCGCTCTCGACGGTACTGCATACAAAGAATTTTATGCGCTTTGCACCGCGGCAAAGCAGCAGGGTAAGCCACTGACCGACGCGGAGCGGGTATTCGACGGTTATGAAACTTCGCTGTTGAAAAAATACAGGTTCGAGCTCAAAAATTCGCAGCCGTTCATATATTACGTTTTAAGACGGCGCGCGGAGAACGCGGATTTACGTATAATTTTCGTGTGTCTTCTTGCGGGTATGAGCGGGCGCGATATAGTAAAAAGACTGAGGAGCGTTTAAATATGAGCGGTAAAATGGCTATTATCGGCGACGGCGACAGTATAATGGTTTTCAAGGCTGCGGGCGTGGACGCGTTCGCCGCGGAGAACGCTCAAAAGGCGCGCGACATACTCAGAAAAACGGCAAAGGAATATAAAATAATCTTTATCACCGAGGAGCTTTCAAAAGAGCTTGCGGCTTTTTTAAAAAGGTTTGACGAGGAGCCCTATCCCGTAGTGCTTACTATTCCCTCCAAAAAGGGAAGCACGGGTTACGGCGACGAGGTTCTTAAAAGCGCGATGGAACGCGCGCTCGGCGTGGATATATTATTTAACGATTGACGTTTGTGAATTAAGGAGTTTTTATGGGAAAAACAATTAAAGTATCGGGACCGCTTATCGTAGCCGAGGGAATGGCTGACAGTAAGCTTTACGACGTTGTGCGCGTATCCGAAAAGGGACTGATAGGCGAAATAATAGAGCTGCGCGGCGACAAGGCGTCTATACAGGTCTACGAGGAAACGGCGGGGCTCGGTCCCGACGAAGAGGTCGTAACAACGGGAGAGCCGCTGTCCGCAGAGCTTGCGCCCGGGCTTATATCGGGCATATTCGACGGTATACAGCGTCCCCTTACTACTCTTTTCTTTAAATACGGTTCGAGAATTTCGAGGGGCGTATCGGTAAACAACCTCGACAGGGAAAAGAAATGGAGTTTTGTGCCCCGCGTTAAAGCAGGCGACAGCGTTGCGGAGGGCGACGTGCTCGGTACCGTTCAGGAAACCGAGCTGATAGAGCACAGAATAATGGTGCCGAACGGTATAAAAGGCGTTGTCGCCTCCATAGAAGAGGGCGACTTTACCATAGAGGATACCGTTGCGGTTATAAAGACGGACGCGGGCAAAAAGCCCGTTAGTATGCTCAGAAAATGGCCCGTCCGCAAAGGCAGACCTTATGCGGAAAAGCTCTCTCCGGACGAACCGATGATAACTGGGCAGAGAGTTATAGATACTCTGTTTCCCATAGCCCGCGGCGGTGTGGCGGCGGTGCCCGGTCCTTTCGGCAGCGGCAAAACGGTAGTTCAGCACCAGCTTGCAAAATGGGCGGATGCGGATATAATCGTATACGTCGGCTGCGGTGAGCGCGGAAACGAGATGACCGACGTTTTAAACGAATTTCCCGAGCTTAAAGACCCTAAGACGGGCGAGCCGATAATGAAGCGCACCGTTCTTATTGCAAACACCTCGGATATGCCGGTTGCCGCGCGCGAAGCATCCATATATACGGGTATAACCATAGCGGAGTATTTCCGCGATATGGGCTATAACGTGGCTATTATGGCGGACTCCACGTCGCGCTGGGCGGAGGCTCTGCGCGAAATGAGCGGACGTCTTGAAGAGATGCCTGGCGACGAGGGCTATCCCGCGTATCTTGCAAGCAGACTCGCCGAGTTCTACGAGCGCGCGGGCATAGTTAAAATTTTAGGCGGCGGCGAACGCACCGGCTCCGTTACCGCGATAGGCGCGGTATCTCCTCCAGGCGGCGATCTGAGCGAGCCCGTTTCGCAGGCAACGCTGAGAATCGTAAAAGTTTTCTGGGGACTGAGCGCGTCGCTCGCGTACAAACGCCACTTCCCCGCAATAGACTGGCTTATAAGCTATTCGCTGTACGCCGATAAAATAAAGGACTGGTACGACTCCAACGTCGGCGCGGATTTTTACAGATACCGACAGTTTGTTATGACGGTGTTGCAGGAGGAAGCCGCGCTCGACGAAATAGTCAGGCTCGTCGGTATGGACGCGCTGTCTTCCAAGGACAGAATGACTATGGAAACGGCGAAAATGATACGTGAGGATTTCCTGCACCAGAACGCTTTCCACGAGGTTGATACGTACGCGTCTATGCGCAAGCAGTTTTTAATGCTCAAGCTCATTTACGAGTTCGACAGCCGCTCGCGCGAAGCGCTTGAAAATTACGCCGACCTTAACGCAGTGCTCGGCTGTTCCTTTAAAGAAAAGATAGGCAGAGCCAAGTATATCGAAGAGGAAAATCTGTCTGAATTCGAGGATATTATAAGGCTGATGGGCACGGAGCTAAAAGCGCTTACCGAAAACGGCGAGGAGTAAAAGATGTTTAAAGAATATAAGACCATACGCGAAGTAGTGGGACCTTTGATGGTCGTTGACGGCGTAGAGGGAGTAAAATATAACGAGCTCGTTGATATAATTTGCGCGAACGGACAGACCCGCCGCGGCAAAGTGCTTGAAATTAACCGCGACAAGGCGGTTGTGCAGCTCTTTGAAAATTCGCAGGGCTTGCAGATATCAACATCCAAGGCGCGGTTTACGGGGCACAGTCAGCAGCTTGCCTGCTCGCGCGATATGTTAGGGCGCGTATTCGACGGTATGGGTAACCCGCGCGACGGCGGCGCGCCTGTAATTCCCGAAAAAGTACTCGACATCAACGGCGAGCCTATAAACCCCGCCGCGCGCGAATATCCCGACGAATTTATTCAGACGGGAATATCGGCAATCGACGGACTCAATACGCTTGTAAGGGGGCAGAAACTGCCCGTATTCTCTATGAGCGGACTTCCGCACGCCGAGCTTGCCGCACAGATAGCGCGACAGGCAAAGGTTCGCGGAACGGACAGTAAATTTGCCGTTGTGTTTGCGGCGATAGGCATAACGTTTGAGGAATCGCAGTATTTTGTAAACGACTTTAAAAAGACGGGCGCTATCGAGAGGACGGTGGTGTTTACCAACCTTGCGAACGACCCTGCCGTAGAACGCATTTCCACGCCGCGTATGGCGTTGACCTGTGCGGAATATCTTGCGTTTGAATGCGGTATGCACGTACTTGTAATACTAACGGATATCACAAACTATGCGGAAGCCCTACGCGAGGTTTCGGCGGCGCGGCGCGAAGTGCCCGGACGCAGAGGCTATCCCGGCTATCTCTATACCGACCTTGCAACTATGTACGAGCGCGCGGGCAGAATACGCGGCTGCGAGGGCTCTATTACACAGATTCCCATTTTAACGATGCCCGAGGACGATAAAACCCATCCTATTCCCGACCTTACCGGTTATATAACCGAGGGGCAGATAATACTTTCCCGCGAGCTTTACAAGCGCGGTGTAAACCCGCCTATAGACGTGTTGCCGTCGCTGTCGCGACTTAAAGACAAGGGTATAGGCAAGGGTAAAACGCGCGAGGATCACGCCGATACTATGAACCAGCTTTTTGCCGCATATTCAAGCGGCAAGGAGAGCAAGGAACTTTCTGCCATTCTCGGCGAGGCTGCGCTGTCCGATACCGACAAGTTGTTTGCAAAGTTTGCCGAGCAGTTTGAAAAAATTTATATAAACCAGGGTTTTGAGGCTAACCGCTCAATAGAGGAAACGCTGGATATCGGCTGGGAGCTTTTAAAAATACTCCCCATAGGCGAATTGAAGAGAATAAGACAGGCGTATATAGACAAGTATTTAAAGAGAGATTAAACAAATTATAAACGGCGCAAGCAAAAACCACGCTTTTTGTGCAGCGCACTCAATTTGTGCAAACCTGCACCTCAGCGGAGTGAATTGCGCAAATTAAATATTTGAGAGCACTTAAAAATTTGCGCAAGAGAGGCAGAGCCTCTCAAATCGTATAATTTTTATTTGTCACTGCAAAGAAAAATTTACGAGAAGTTTTTTATGGCAAGACTTAACGTTAACCCCACGCGTATGGAGCTGAAAAAGCTTAAAGCAAGGCTCAATACGGCGGTGCGCGGTCACAAATTATTAAAAGACAAGTCCGACGAGATGATACGCAGGTTTTCAACGATAATAAAGGAAAACAAGCGGCTCAGGGACGAGGTTGAAAGCGAGCTGTCCGAAGTTTTAAAACAGTTTTCGGTAGCCCGCTCGGTTACGCCCGCCTACCGCGCGGAAACGGCGTTTGCTATGCCGACTTCGGCGGTAACCGCAGACTGCGCCGTAAAATCGGTTATGGGCGTTGAGGTGCCGCAAATTACTCTCGTAAATCAAAAGCGCGCCGACGGTTTACCGTATGCGTTTACCGAAATTACGAGCGAGGCGGACTATTCGGTTCTGAAAGCTGCCGAACTGCTGCCTAAAATGGTTGAGCTTGCCCAGACGGAAAAAGCGGTACGGCTTTTAGCCGACGAAATAGAGCGCAACAAACGCAGGGTCAACGCTCTCGAATACGTAATGATACCCCAGCTTGAAGAAACCATAAAATATATCAAGAGCAAGCTCGACGAGAACGAGCGCGCAAATATAGTAAGAATGATGAAAGTAAAGGGAAATACTTAAAAAAGCGCCGAAAGGCGCTTTTTTAATTCTAATAAATATGCTTGTATTCAACAGAAGCGGCGGTTGCAACGTATACCCGCTTAGCTCCTGCTTTTAAAATAACCTTTGAAATTTCGTCGGCGGTTGCGCCGGTAGTTAAAACGTCGTCCAGAACAAGCACGGTTTTGTCTTTAAGTTCATTGCACTTTACCGCTTTAAAACAACCGTGTACGTTTTTAACTCTGTTTTGCCTGTCCAGCCCCTTTTGCAAAGCCGTTTGGCGGACTTTTTCTATCGCGCCGCGGATATACGGTATCCCCGACTTTTCCGAAAGGCTCGCGGCGAGCTTTTCAACCTGGTCGTAGCCGCGTTTTATTTTTGATTTCGCAGTCATCGGCACTGAAACCATACAGTCAATATCGCCAAAATCCTCTAACTTTTTATTTATCAGCTCTGCGAAATAATCTTTTAGGTACGCGCCGCCGTTTTTAAATTTTGATATTAAAACAATAACGCCCTCTTCGTAAACGAGAGGGGATACCGCCCGGGTATATTCGGGCGCGTTATGCTTGCACTCGATACATATTTCGGCTTTTCCGGTTTTGCGACCGCAGACGGGACAGGTTATTCCGTTGTTGAGCGTAACGGACTTTTTACAGTCTTCGCAGATATTTCCGTTAAAACTCTCCGCGCCGCAAATATCGCAGGTATAATCGAGCGGAAATAACGCATTTTTTAAAAATGCAGTAAATTTCATTATCTGTATTTATTTGTAAATGCAATAATTTTTTCGGGATTTCCGAAAACAAGCATATGGTCGCCGTCCTGAAATATATATTCGGGACCGGGAGAGGGGGTAAAAGTATTGCCTTTTTTTATTGTAAGAATATTTATTCCGTGTTTTTTGCGCGGGTCGGTAGCAATAATATTAAGTCCTACCCAGCGTTTGGGCACGTCTATTTCAAAAATAGCGTGTTCCCTGTCGAGCTCTATATAGTCGTAAACTTTTTTTGCGTTCAGTTTAACGGCAAGCTTTTCGGCTATATCGTGGTTGGGATATATAACCTCGTCTGCGCCTACGCGGAAAAGGAATTTTCTCTGAATTTCGGTATTTGCCTTGGAAACTACGTATTTTGCCCCCAAATCCTTTAAATTCGATGTGATTTCAAGCGAGCTCTGAAAATCGTCGCCGATAGCCACCACGCACGCGTCGTAAGATGGAATATCGAGCGAACGCAGATTGTCGATATTCATACAGTTGGCGATGAGCGCGCTCGTATACTTTGACGCGAGCAGGTTAATTACGTCCTCGTTTTTGTCAACGATCATTACGTCGTCGCCCATTTTCAAAAGATTTTCGCCGAGCGCCTGACCGAACATCCCGAGCCCTATTAAAAGTACTGATTTCATAATTTGTTATTCCTCCGGATTAACCTATAAGTACGGAGTCCACAGGTTTGCGGACCGCCGCGGTAGAGTGTTTTTCGCCGAGCGCGAGCGCAAGCGTAAGTATGCCCACTCTGCCTGTGTACATCAGCAGCATAATTATTATTTTGGAAGCTATGCTGAGCTGCGGCGTGAGATTGAGACTGAGACCTACCGTGCCGAGAGCGGAGAAGCACTCGAAAACAACGTATTTTGCCGAAACGGTGTCCGGTTCTATCGCGCAAATCGCAATTGTGGAAATAATTGCAATCATCAAAAACGCCGCAAATATTGCAAGAGCTTGCGCAACAAGCGTGGGCTTTAATCTTTTTTTGCCGATATTTATGTCCTGCCCGCCGCGGAATACGCTTATCATTCCCATTATAATTACAGTAAAAGTGCCCACTTTTATTCCGCCCGCCGTAGAACCGGAATTTCCGCCTACAAACATAAGAGCGAGAGTAAGCATATAACTGCTTTCGGATAATGCTTCGGGGTCGGTGCTGAAAAATCCCGCCGTTCTCGGCGATGTCGCGTTAAAAAAGCAACATAAAAGTTTTTGCCAGAAATTATATCCGTCATAATTATTCCACTCAAAAACCATAAAAAGCGTCGTGGAGCCGACGAGCATTATCGATGAAACAAACAGCACCATTTTTGTGTTGAGCTGGAATTTTTTTACATTGAATTTAGTGTCTACTATATCTCCCCAAACGCAGAACCCCAGCCCGCCTATAATAATAAGGGCGCATATAGTCAAACTTACGAGCGGGTCGGTCGCATATTTTACAAGCGAAGCTCCGCCTAAAATATCGAACCCCGCATTGCAGAATGCCGAAACCGAGTGCCACACCGCGTAATAAATTCCAAGCGCCGTACCGTATTCGCCTATAAACCGTATCGACAGCAGCGCCGCGCCCGTAAATTCAAAAATAGCCGTGCCGAGGAAAATTCTTCTTACGAGTTTTCCGAGCCCCTCGGCTCTCTGTCCGCCTGCGGAAGCGAGCATAGCTTTGCGCTCATACAGTCCCATATGCTTAAAAAGCATAAACACCGACGAAACAAAAGTCATAAAACCGAGCCCGCCGGTCTGGATTAAAATAAGTATGACTATCTGTCCGAAAAGCGACCAGTGCGCGCCTGTGTTGTACGGAGTAAGCCCTGTAACGCAGGTTGCCGAAACCGACGTGAAAAGCGCGTTGATATAGCTTGTCGGCTGCTCCCCGCCGCGCGTTGCAACGGGCAGGGTAAGAAACAGGCTTCCCGCAAAAATTACTATCAAATATCCGAGCGCAAGAAACTGCCAAACGGATAACCTTGCATTTTTTATGTTCTTCATTTTACTATGCAAATTTTAACACACGGTACGGCTTATGTCAAATAAAACGAGCGATTGACTTTATATAATTCATAAATGCGGTGTAGCACATTTTTATGCAAAAGCATATGCTTTAACAGTATATTATCCCCCGTGCAAGTGAGCTGAAAATCAAGTGCGGGGAGGCTCATATCAATTTAAAAACTTATGCGGAGGGGCACATTTGGGTCGTTATTTCGGAACCGACGGTTTTCGCGGCGAGGCGGGCGTTACCATTACCGCCGAGCACGCTTTTAAGGTGGGCAGAATACTCGGGTTTTATTACGGAGCCCGTGCCGGCGGCAAGTGCCGCGCGCTTATAGGCAAGGACACGCGCCGTTCTTCCTATATGCTCGAATACGCGCTTGCGGCGGGGCTTACCGCTTCAGGCGCGGACGCTTACATACTTCACGTTACCACAACTCCGTCCGTTTCGTACGTTGCGCGGTGCGACGGTTTTGACTGCGGCATAATGATTTCCGCAAGCCATAATGCGTTTTACGACAACGGTATAAAGCTGTTAAACGGCGCGGGCGAAAAGACCGAGGACGCGGTTATTGCCGAAATAGAGCGGCTTTTGGAGCTTGACGGCGATAAATTTAACGCGGAAATACCTTTTGCAAGCGGTACGGAAATAGGGCGCACGGTGGACTACGTTGCGGGCAGAAACCGTTACGTCGGGCATCTCATTTCTCTTGCAACCTGTTCTTACAAAGGTTTGAGAATAGGTATAGACGCGGCTAACGGAAGCGCCTGGCAGATTGCCCGCAGCGTTTTTGACGCGCTCGGCGCGAGGACGTACGTTATCGGCGACCGTCCCGACGGCACAAACGTTAACAGGGGCGTGGGCTCTACCGACGTAGGCGCGCTTAAAGAGCTGGTTATTAAAAACGGACTGGATATAGGTTTTGCATTTGACGGCGACGCCGACAGGTGCATTGCCGTGGACGGCGGCGGAAGAGTGCTTACGGGCGATGAAATCCTGTATATCTGCGCAAGGTATCTCAAATCACGCGGGGAGCTTGCGGGCGATAAAATAGTGTGCACGGTGATGAGTAACGGAGGACTTATAAAAAGTCTTAAAACGGCGGGTATAAACTGTGAAATTTGCGGCGTGGGCGATAAATACGTATGCGAAACAATGCAGAGAACAGGCGCGGCTCTCGGAGGAGAACGTAGCGGGCACATAGTGTTTTCCAAATACGAAACCACGGGCGACGGCATTCTTACCGCCGTTATGCTTATGGAGGCGTACGCAAAACTCGGCGGTTTGTTAAAGGGATACAAGGCGTTTGCGCAGGTTTGCGAAAGCGTGCCGGTAATCGACAGGGAAAGAGCAATGTCCGGGCTTGCCGAAGTCGCCGCGGAGCTTGAAAAAGAGCTCTCCGTGCGCATAGTGGTGCGCCCGTCCGGTACCGAGCGCGTAATCCGCGTTATGGCGGAGGGCGAAAGTGACGAAAATTGCAGCCTTGCCTGCAAAATTCTGGTTACTAAAATAGCAAATAAAAATTGAACGGAGAGTTTTATGTGCGGAATAATCGGTTATGCCGGAGAAAAAAACGCAGTTGAAATAGTTTACAGGGGGCTGATAAATCTGGAATACCGCGGTTACGATTCGGCGGGCGCGGCGTTCGGTATAAACGGTCGTACGGTAGTTTTTAAAAGGCAGGGCAGGGTTGAAAAGCTTAAACCGCTTTTGGAAGGGCTTGCGTCCGGCATAGGTATAGGGCATACGCGCTGGGCAACGCACGGCAGTCCGTCCGATATAAACGCGCACCCGCACACGTCGGGAAAAATAACTCTCGTGCATAACGGCATTATAGAAAATTATTCCGAGCTCAAAGCAGAGCTGGAAAAGGGCGGCGCGGTTTTTAAATCCCAGACGGACAGCGAGGTAATAGCCGCGCTTATGTCGGTTTATTACTGCGGCGATATTCTCGGCGCGCTGTATAAGACTGTAAAAAGATTAAAAGGCTCGTATGCGATAATGGCTGTTGCCGAGGGGGAGAACGTTATCGCCGCGGCGCGGCACAAATCACCCGTGGTCATAGGCTACGGAAACGGCGGTTATTACTGTGCGAGCGACGAGCCGGTGCTCTCCGGCGAGTGCGGCGAGGTGTCTTTTTTAAAGGACGGAGATTTTGCGCTTATTAAGCCGGACGGAGTGCGTATTTTCGACGGAGAGCTGCGCGAAACAGAGCGGAAAAAACAAAAAAACCTTGCGCAGGCCGGCAGTTTGGAGCTCGGCGGATTTGCACATTATATGTTAAAGGAGCTCAGGCAGTCGCCCGCCGCCGTTAAAAATACTGTTACGGCGTTTGCGGAAGCGGAGGACAAAATTCGCGGCGCGCTTTCGGGCGTAAACAGAATAATATTTATAGGCTGCGGCACGGCTTACCACGCCGGGCTTATAGGTAAAATTTACGTTGAAGATATAGCGCGTATGCCGGCGGAGGCGGAAACTGCGGGGGAATTCCGATATAAAAATCCCATTGTAAACAAAAATACGGCGGTTGTCGCCGTAAGCCAGAGCGGGGAAACAGCCGATACTCTCGAGGGGGCGCGGCTTGCAAAATCTTTAGGCGCGCGCGTTATAGCCGTTACAAACGCTCCGTATTCTCAGCTTACGAGAATTGCGGACACCGTCGTGCCTGTCTGCGCTGGCGCTGAAATCTGCGTAGCGGCTACAAAGAGTTATACAGGTCAGATAGCCGCGCTTTATATGCTTGCGCTCTTGCTTGCGGGGAAAAATGCGGAGGGAGGCGGGCTCTCCGGTTTGCCGGAAATTTGTAAAAACGTGGCGGACGGCGCGGACGTTTACGCGCTGTCGAGGCTTTGCGCGTTTTCAAAGGGAGTGTACTTTCTCGGCAGGGGGCTCGACTATGCGGTTGCGTTGGAGGCGAGCTTAAAGCTGAAAGAAGTATCTTACATACCCAGCGAGGGATATCCTGCGGGAGAGCTGAAACACGGCACTCTCGCGCTTATAGACAACGCTACGGTAAGCGTTTTTATTGCTACTGATAAAAGCCTGACCGACAAATATAAAAATTCGGTTGAGCAGGTTATATCGCGCGGAGGAATTGCGGCAATTATCACCGACATAGACGAGCTGGAAACGGCTTTTAAGGGCAGGGCGCACATAATTAAGCTGCCTTGCTGCCGGGGGCATTTGTCGCCCTTGGTGACGGCGACGGCGGTGCAGCTGCTCGCATACGAAACTGCGGTCAGTCTCGGACTCAATCCCGATAAGCCGCGCAATCTTGCAAAAAGCGTTACCGTTGAATAGATAAAGCCTCCGCGGGCTTAGCCCGCGGAGGCAAATTATTTATTCGCAGTATTTATTTTTTAACGCTGCAATTTCGCTTTCGGTAAAATGCAGTCTATCGGTGAAATATTTCTCGATTGTACCGCAGTTTTGCTTGATTTTTTGCATTGAATCAATAATATACCGGGGTTTGGCTTTCATCATAGCCCTCAAAAGCTCCTTAAAATGCCGCTTGCCCGGCACAAGCAAGAGCCCTGCGTACTGTAACATCATTTTGCCGCGTCTGAACTTGTCCGATATCGCGTAGTCCTTTATTATCAGCTCCTCGTCAACGCCTAAAAGCCACTCGATAAGCATTGCCGCAATACCCGTTCTGTCCTTTCCCTGGTTGCAATACCATAAAACGCAGTCGTCCTCTTCAAGAAGTATGCGCATAAATTTTTCGAGCAGCTCGCAGGATTCGCTGTCAAACAGCATTTTATCGTAAACATACGTCATATATCTGTCCGCCGTGCCGAACTCGTCGGCAATGCGTTTGCTGTCCTCTAAAACTGCGTAAGCCATACCCTTTTCGTGTGTAATGCCTCGGGTAGCCGTGCAAACGAGCGGTATGTGCACGTACTTAACTCCGTCTATCCCGCAATAAGGGCGCTCCAAGCATTCCTGTTCTGTGCGCAAGTCTATAACGGTTGTCACACCCGCTTTTTTTAGCGCGTTTATAGTTTTGTTTGGCAACTTGTACAGCTTACCGCTGCGTATCAGCCTGCCTTTTTTTATTTTATTTCCGTTCTGCGTAGGAAAACCGCCCAAATCGCGCGTATTATTAAGTTTTTTCAGACGAATTTTCTCAATTTGCATAAGTCAAGTATAATTAAAATTTATAAATTAGTCAACTCTAATTGCGTATTTTTACGCTTTATAACGGCGTCGGTTATTATAAGCGCGGCGGAAAACGCGACAAGTCCCGAGCCTATTAGTATTGCGCAGTTTATAAAAAACTGCTGTGGCATTATTTTTATAATCTCGTCGGTGCGGGGATTAAAAACCCAGTTGTCCTTTCCGGGGAAAAATATTTTATGAAATATTTCAAACGCCGCGTCAAAATTTATGCAGGCCAACGCGCCTACGGCGGCGGGCAGGATTAAAGCCGCAACCGCGGAATAGAAATATGCGCCGTGTCCGTTGATTTTTAAAATCTCCGCTTTTTTGAGGCGGTGCAAAATTATTATTGTTACAACAGCCGCGCCCGAAATTATAAGGACGGAGAGGTTTAAGGTGAAAAGCGTTTTGCAGTCGGCAAAGTGCGCCGCGCCCTCCTCGGAAAAAAGCAGCTTTCCCGCCGAAAACTGCCTACCGGGCAGCGTGCAGAAGTTAAGCACATCGTCGTAAGCTTCTTTTATAACGTCGTAAGACCAACCGGTTTTTTGTTCGAGCCCAAGCGGCTTAATCTGTAAATAATAGAAAAATCTGCAATAAATGGGCAGCGCTATGCTGAACGTGAGGATAAACAGAACAAGCGCAATTATAAAAACCGCGGTAATAATTTTATTTTTCATTTGCGCCTCCGTTTGCGGACAGGGTGATTAATACCTGCGAGGGGAAGTAGAACGCCCACATTGCTATTGCTATGAAGTTTAAAGCAGCTGCGGAAAGCTCAATCCCTAACTCTGAAAAATTGTTTAAACCTACGCATATGTCGCAGCCTATGAATAAAACAAGTCCTGTAAAAAATACGGCGTATTTTCGCGAGAATTTAAATAACCGCACGCTTTCAAACGTGTTCGCAACCAAAAAAGTAAAGTAGACTGCCGCGAGCGCGGTAAGAGCCATTAAGCTGTTTAAAGATACTAAAACGACAATCAGCGCAAGGCAAACCGCCGCGCGGACGGCAAGGGATACAAAAGGCTTTTTGCCGAGCGCAAAATAAATGCGCGCAAAGTACAGGCATTGAGCGGTTATAAAAGTTACCAGCCCCCATTCGTAGTAATCGTCTATAACAAAAATCAGCAGGTCGGAAACAGCCGTAAAAAGCATTGCCGCGGCAATGAAATAACAGTCGGGGTTGCGTGTTAAACAGGTGTATAAAGCGAATATAAAGCACAGTAATATACCTGAATATTTGAGCGCAACAGGGTCGTTGCCCGATGTAAGATGCATAACTAAAAACGTTATATAAATTGCAGTTTGCACCGAAATAAAGGCGATATACGCGTATGTTGCAGGGCTTTTAAAAATTTTAAGCATTTTCTATATTTTAATATAGTATATCCGTAATTGCAAGTATTTTTTACGTTTTAAGAAAAACACAGCGCAATATACAGATAAACGGTCGGCGGAGAAAAATTCCGTCAACCGTTTCAGGTGGGTAATTTTGAGTTTTAACAATAAAAACCGCAGCAACAGTTACATAAATTGCAGCAACTGCAGCAATTAAAACAATCGCAACAGTTGCAGCACTGCCGGCCGTAACCGTATAAACCGTCAGAATAAAATCTTCTGCCGCTTCCGTTATATACTCTGACAATCGTTTCAACGGCATTACCGATAATTTCTATCAGTACCGTATCGGTGTTTTCAGAGTAATTTACGCTGCCTCTTGCGGGGTCGTTAACTGTATAATTAAAAGTTGCAAAATGCTTTAAACGGGTTGTTTTTACCGGTGTAATTGCTTTTAGTTCAAATTCTATAATTACCGACTCGCCGGGTTTTAAACCGGGGAGGGCAAACCCTGCCGCCGAGTCGTATCCGGGTTGCGCAATTCCGTTTACTTTTACGCTGCCCGCAACAAAACCTGCGCCGTCGGATTTGGAAATTTTAAAGAAGTTATTGAATATATCTGTTGTCGAATTGTTTGTTAGGGTAACTGTGTTGCGCACGTTTTCTCCCGCGCGGACGGTTGTTTTATCGGCACGTATGTCTTTTAAAACAGAATAACTTAAAATTTCCGTGGTTACGGCGTTGCTTTCCGTATTTTTTAAAAATCTTTTACCGTCGGGCGTTGCGGCAGTATAGGTTATATTCAATTTATTCGGTATTATCATAACTTACTCCGAAATTAGTCTATTGTCACCTTAAAACTCGTAGTCGCGCTGCCGTCAGGCGCCAGGCTTGCCACTCTGTATCCGGTGTCGGGACGGTATGAGGAGATATTCTGATCGTTTACAAATACCGAACCGTCCACGAAAGTGGTTCCCTGGGGAATATTGTCGGTAAAATTAATATCGTTTATATTGGTATTGCCCTTGTTCGTAAACGTTACGGTATAGGTCAGCGTTTCGCCTTTGACTGCAAACGCCTTGTCTACGCTTTTTACAACTTCGAGTTTAGCGTTAACAACGTTTACCGTAACGGCGTTGACGGGTTCGGTGTAGGTTCTGATGATGCCGCTTACAGGGTCTCCCACGTCGTATCGAAATTCGGCGGAGTTGGTTACTGTGTTTACCGTTGAAGGGCTGTTTATTTTCATATCGTACTCTACGGTGATAGATTCCCCGGCATTTAATACGGGAAGAGTGATTCCCGATACAGGGTCTGCCGGGACTGCTACTCCGTTAATTTTGACGCTTCCGTCAACGAAACTTGCTCCGTCGGGCGCCGGGTTTATGATAAAAGCCGGAGTTAAAACCGCCGATGAATTGTTGTTAATCGTTACCGTAGTGTGAACGGTTTCTCCTTCTTTGGCATAGGTTTTGTCAACTGTCATAACTTTCTTAATGGCGTCGGACAATACTTCGGTGATTACGGTATTGCTTGCAGCGCTTCCGGGAACTGCGGGGTTGTTGGGTTCTGCCGCGTTGTAAGTAACGTTTGACTGATTAGATATTTTCATAAATATATAAACTCCTGAAATTAAAATACTACATACCGGTTCCCGGGTAGGGAGCTGAATATGTAGCGGATAAAAAATAATATATAAGGAGATATTAAGCTGTATAACGGTTTTAAAGCGTTTTATGTACTGCTATATAATATGAAATTTTTCATATATTGTTTACGGTAAATTGTTATAAACTTTTTAATTTATAAAAAAAGACGGGTTGGTACCCGTACTTTCTCTGGTGCCGCCGACAGGGGTTGAACCTGCACCCTCGCGGACAGGATTCTAAGTCCTGCGCGTCTGCCAATTCCGCCACGGCGGCGTAGATTTATAATAATACCAGCGCGCAAAAAAGTCAAACAACTATTGATATTAAAAAAAATAATGCTATAATATTTTGTAGCTATATATAGATTTGGTAAAAAATACGGTTATTAGGGAACTTGGTTAATGAACAATAAAAAAATAATTTATCTTAGGCTCGGTTGGTTAATTTTAAATTTAATAATTGTATCCGATATAATAATTTCAACAGTGTTGACGGTGAATAAAATTACGCGTTCAGTCAATGTTTTAGTTGCCGCAATTCCTTACGCACTTTTAACAGCGATTCAGATTTTAGTATGGTTTGCTGGAAAGCGTGACGGTAAAACCACGGCTTGCATTTTGCAAATTGTACTGTCTTTAATAAAGGCGGCGTTTATGATAATTCCGGAAGTCGTTATGGATTTAGTGCTAAACGGCTATGTAATAGCCGACGGTGCGCCTTTTGTTTTGGTTATAACGTTTATAATATGCACGGCGGTTTTGTGTGCGGGCGAAATTTCCGTAAGCATTTTAAAAATAATTTCAAACGTAAAAAAAGCCGCGCAAAATCAATTGACTTAAAATTATGTATTTGATATAATCAAAAAGCTGTTTGGCAAAATAATGCAGAGTGCGAGGGTAGGTGAAAAAGATGTCAACAATAAAAGTAGGCGAAAACGAGTCTGTTGAGAGCGCATTAAGACGCTTTAAAAGAAAATGCTCGCGCGACGGCATAATCGGCGATTTGAGAAAACACGAGTTCTACGAGTCGCCCGCGGTTAAACGCCGCAAAAAGGCGGAAGCCGCAAGAAAAAGAAACAAAAACTAAAATAATCTGTCCGACGTAAAGCCGGACGGATTTTTTCATTTTAAGGGCGAGTCGAAAAAAGCGGAATAAGGTAGAAATATGGACGATTTAAAAAATTTGGCGCGTGCGGCTAAGCACAGACTAAAAACCGACTACTGGGCGGGCTGCGTGGAGGCGATTAATAAAAACGCCTCCGAGGCAAAGGACAAGGGCATTAACGAAAGCAAAGTAAAGCGTTCGCTGACCGATAAGGTAAAACGTCAGATTATGGGTGAAAAACCGGACGAATTCTACGAAAAGGTTAAACGTCTTCTCGATACAGAGGGTGAAGTTTCCGATGCCATAGGTCGGCTTACCGACAGGGAGGTGTTCGATTCGCTCGGATACGAGGAAAAACAGCGCTATACCCTGGATATTTCCAACCGTTACATAGCCGCTCTGCAAAAATATAAAAAGGAAAAAGAGCTCGGGCTCGACTGACTTTTTTATTGCAAATACGGCTTGTTAATGGTATAATACACTTATGAACGATATGTTGGAAACACTTAACGAAGAACAGATAAAGCCGGTGCGGCAAACCGAGGGCGCGGTGTTGGTGCTCGCCGGCGCGGGCAGCGGCAAAACGCGCGTGCTCGTATCGCGCATAGCTTATATACTTCAATCGGGAAAGGCGGGGCTTTCGCAAATTCTTGCCATAACCTTTACTAACAAGGCGGCGGGAGAGATGAAAGAGCGTCTTTTTGCCGCGCTCGGCGAGGGTGAAAGCAAATGGATATGCACTATTCACTCGATGTGTGTAAAAATACTGCGCGAGTTCGGCGAACAGGCGGGGCTTAAACCTAATTTTACTATATACAGCGAAACGGAGCGCAACAACGTTATTAAAAAGTGCTTTCAGGAGCTGGATTTTGACGATGACGGACTTTTAAAGCAGGCACGTTTCCACATCGGCAACGCAAAAATGCTCGGGCTCGACCCCGACCAGTATGCGGTAAGGTATAAAAAAGAACGCAACATAGACGATATCGTCAACGTTTACGCGCGGTACGAGCAGCGGCTCAGTCAGAATAACGCGCTTGATTTCGATGATTTGCTGTTGCGCACGTTAAGACTTCTGCGCTCCGATAAGGAAACGCTCTCTTATCTTTCTGATAAATTCAAGTACATACTCGTGGACGAGTTTCAGGACACGAACGCCGTACAGTACAGCATAATAAAACTTCTCGCCTCGAAGCACGGCAATATTTTTGCGGTGGGTGACGACGACCAGTCTATTTACGGCTGGCGCGGCGCGGAAATCGAAAATATTTTAAAATTCGACAACGATTTCCCCGGTGCAAAAATATTTAAGCTCGAACGCAATTACCGCTCCACAAAAAGCATTTTAAAGCTTGCAAACACTATTATAAACAACAATAAAATGCGCCACGGCAAACAGCTCTGGACGGATGCCGGCGACGGCGAAAAACCGGTTTATTACCAGGCTGACGAGGAGGCGGGCGAAGCTTTATACACTGCGCGTACAATACAGAGCGCGGTGGCGCACGGACAGAAGTATTCCGACTTTGCCGTGCTTATGCGTATAAACGCGCTCACCCGCTCTTACGAGCAGGAGTTTACAAAATACGGCATACCTTACAAGGTGTTCGGCGGTTTCAGGTTCTTTGAACGCCGCGAAATAAAGGACGTGCTCGCGTACCTGCGTTTGATATCAAATCCTTTCGACAGCGAGGCGTGCGAGCGCATAATAAACGTTCCCCGCCGCGGAATAGGCAATAAAACTATCGGAGTAATGTACGAATATGCCGACCGCGAGGGGCTTTCGCTGTACGACGCCGCCGTGGACTGCAAGTATTTAAACGTTTCCGCGGGCGTAAAACAAAAAATATCCGACTTTGCCGCGCTTATCAAGCAATTTATTTATATGGCGGTGGACAAACCTGTAAACGTGCTTGTGCGCGAAATAATAGCTGCGACGGATTTACGCGCATTTTATGACGACGGTACCGAAGACGGTGTGAGCAAATCGGAAAATTTAGACGAATTTATGGCTTCGGTAGACGACTTTGCGCGGCTCAACCCCAACGCCGCGCTCGACGAATACCTCAATTCGGTAACTTTATCGTCCGACCTCGACGATATGGACGAAGGCGACTACGTTACGCTTGCAACCATTCACGCGGTTAAGGGACTTGAATTTACAAACGTGTTTATATGCGGGCTCGAGGATAAAATTATGCCGTCGTCGCGTGCGGACGAAAATCCCCGCGACGCAGAGGAGGAGCGCAGACTGATGTACGTCGCCATAACGCGCGCAAAAAAAATGCTATATTTAACCCGCTCTAAATCGCGCTTTTTATACGGGCACAGAGAGCCTACCGCTCCTTCAAAATTTTTGTCGGAGCTTGCGCCCGTGCTCGGCGTGAACGTTATGCAGTCGGGCAATTATTACTACAATAAATCCCGCGGTTACGGCGGTTATAAAAACAGTTACGGCGGAGGGGAACGCTCCGCCGGGAAACCTCTGTACGGTATGACACCTGACGAGATTGACCCGCAGCCGACAACCGCGGCAAGCACTTTTAAACCGAGTTTCGGCGGAGGATATAACGCGTTTAACAAGCCTGCGGCGGGCGGCGACGGTAAATATACCATAGGAATGAAAGTTAAACACCCCAAATTCGGAACGGGCACCGTAATAGCAGTAAAAAACGGCGGACAGGTGCTGAATATAGCTTTCGAGGGTCAGGGTATCAAAGAGCTTTCGGCGGCAATCGCGCCGCTTATTAAACTTTAAAGAGGTGCCTTATGGACAGAATGAGGGAACTCATTGACGTTTTGAATAAATGGGCTTACGAATATTACGTGCTGGATAATCCGTCGGTGCCCGACAGCGAGTACGACAGACTGTACGACGAGCTGAAAAAACTCGAGGAGGCTACGGGAACGGTCGAACCGGACAGCCCTACGCGCAGGGTTGGCAGCGAGCCGGTTAAAGCCTTTGCAAGGCACAGGCATATATCAAGGCTTTACAGCCTCGACAAAGCCGTTACTTACGAACAGCTATCCGCTTTTTTTACCCGAATAAAAAAGGTTGCTGAAAATCCCGAATACACGGTCGAATATAAGTTCGACGGACTTACAATGTGCCTCACGTACGAAAACGGAGCGTTTGTAAGGGCGGCAACCAGGGGCAACGGCGTGGACGGCGAGGATGTAACCGCGCAGTGTCTTACTATAAAGAGCTTCCCCCTTACCATTCCTTATAAGGGCGTTTTAGAGGTTCAGGGAGAGGCCGTAATACGGCTGAGCGTGCTCGAAAACTACAACAAAACCGCAAAAGAGCAGTTAAAAAACGCCAGAAACGCGGTGGCGGGCGCAATACGAAACCTCGACCCCGCGGTTACTGCCGCGCGCAAGCCCGAAATACTCTTTTACAATATAAATTATATGAGCGAGGGGCAGCTGACCTCTCAGGAAGAGCATTTTAAATTTTTAAAAGAACAGGGCTTTAAGGTTTTCGGCTATATGCGCGTCTGCAAAACCGAAGAGGAAGTTATTGCGGCAATCGAGCAAATAGAGGTTGAGCGCAAATCGCTCGACGTGCTGACGGACGGCGCGGTTATAAAGCTTAACGGCGTAAAAGAACGCGAAATTCTGGGTTATACCGATAAATTCCCCAGATGGGCGACGGCTTATAAATTCGAGGCGGAAGAGAGCGTCACAACCGTAAAAGACGTTGTGTGGCAGGTGGGCAGAACGGGTAAATTAACGCCGCTTGCTATGGTCGAGCCGGTGGAGCTTGCCGGCGCGACCGTTAAAAAGGCAACGCTTAACAATTACGGCGATATTCAAAGAAAGGATATAAAAATCGGGAGCGAGGTGCTTATACGCCGCTCAAACGAGGTTATTCCGGAAATTCTGCGCGCTATAAATCATACGGAAGACAGCGCGGAGGTGCAAAAGCCCGCCGTCTGTCCTTATTGCGGCAGCGGGGTTGTGGAAACGGGCGCAAACCTTTTTTGTCCTAACAAATACTGCCGTCCGCGCGTTGCCGGCAAGGTGGAGCACTTCGCCTGCAAGGACGCAATGGATATAGAGGGCGTTTCCGAAAAAACCGCGCTGCTGTTTTACGATAATCTGGGGCTGAGGGAGTGTTCGCAGCTCTATGCTCTTACCGCGGAGCAGCTTAAAACAATCGACGGCTTCAAAACCAAAAAAATCAACAATACTTTAAACGCAATCAAAAACAGCAAATCCGTGCCCTTGGAGCGGTTTATATTCGCGCTCGGCATAGACGGAGTGGGTAAGGTTGCCGCAGGCGACCTCGCAAGGGTATATAAGAGCATAGACAGTTTAAAAGCGGCTACGCGCGAGGAGCTGTGCGGACTTGAAAACGTGGGCGAGATAACGGCTGACGCAATATGCGGGTGGTTCAAAGACCCTGCAAATCTCGCCGAAACGGACGCTCTGCTCAATGCGGGCGTGCAGCCGCTCTACGCCAAAAAAGTTAAAGACCGCGGCATATTCGCGGGGCAATCGGTGGTTTTAACGGGTACTTTGACGGAGTTCAAGCGCTCTGACGCGCAAAAGCTTATAGAAGAACGGGGCGGCGAGTGCGGCAGCTCAGTAACCTCCAAAACCACGCTTGTAATAGCGGGCGACGCGGCGGGGTCAAAGCTTGAAAAGGCTAAAAAGCTCGGCATAAAAATAATAGACGAAGCGGCGTTTAAAGAAATGCTTGCGGCGCAGGAGTAACTCCTGCGTTTTTTATTTTGCCTGAAAATATTCCAGTTTGATATATTTGAATTTCCGGCGTTTTTAAGCTGTTATAATATCCGCATAGGAGGTATTATATGTTATTTATAGATTACATTGCAAATTTTAAAGAGGACAAATGGAGGCTCTCGGCGTGGGACGGCAGAGAACGCAAAAATTACGCGCGGGCGCAGGAGCTAAAAAACCGTATTTGCGGGCAAAACGCCGATTTAAAAAAACTGTTCGACAGCTACGAAGCGGAAATGATTTTGCACGTTGAGGACGAAACCTTTTATCTTTGCGATAAATATTTGTGCGAGGGTGTAAAAATCGGTATGGAGCTGCAGCGCGCTTTTACCGAAAGCGATATAGACTGACGCTCGGATTCGCTGTATTTAATTTATCATACGTCGAAAAAAACATTTTTTTGTAAAAATCGCTTGACAAATTTCGACGGGGGGGGGGTAGAATTATTTGGAGATGTCTACCTGCGCGAAAAGTATAAAAAGACGTAATAAGTGCGCCTCCCGTATCGATAAACTGTTTTTATTTACGTTGGTCGTCAATATCGTAATTCCGAAAGCCGGTATAAAAGTCAGCGGTATTCCGATTACTTTGGGTAACGTATTTATTTTGTTTCTTTTTATAAATACGGTTTTCAAAGCAAAATTGTTAAGCGAAAAAATAGGACGAAGAGCGCTGTTTTTTATAGTATACGAATTGTTCTGGATTATAAGAATGTTCGTTGCGGTTTTTATATCCAAAACGGCTTTATCGGAAATTATCGGATATCTTACGTCGCTGTGCGTTTATCCGTTAGCTTATTATATAACTCCGTTATATGTAACACGAAGAGAACAGGCGGAACGGATATTTAAAATTGTATCCGTATGCCTGTTGTTTCTTTTTATTTATACTCTGTTACAGGCGATATTCGGTATAGGAAGACTTACCGTTCCTGGTATTACGGTTAATTACACCGATTATGCCGGCAATCCGGATTCCTGGTGGCTCGACAAAAATAACGGAGTGGGTGAAGCTTCCAAAATGGTTGCAACTTATCAAAACGGAAATTTGCTCGGCGTTACGCTTATTCTGTTATTTCCCGTAGGGCTCGGCGCGTTGAAGCTTAAAAGGGTTAAAGCGGTTTATTGGATTATGTTCGTTATGTCCGTTTTGCTTGCAGGCTCTCGGGCGGTATACATAGGACTTGCGCTTACGGCGGCATATTATAGTGTAAAGTGGCTCGCAACAGCGTATTTAAAAGTAGAAAAATGGGCAATGCTGTTTTTTATATTTATCGTTGCCGTTTTTGCTCTCGCATATTTTATAATTAGCCTTGCGCCGGATATGGTTGACAGAATTATGAGCGTTTTCGATTTGCAAACGCTTTTCGAAGGCGCGGGCAGAACGGCGGGCGCGTTTAAGTATTTGCAATGGGTGATTGTTAATCCCGCGGCTTTTTTGTTCGGCGGAACGGGAATGGCTTACGACGGGTTTGCTTACGAAATGACTTATTTATGCGTTTTTCTCGCAGGAGGATTGGTTGGAACGGTATTGTTTTTAAAATTTCTGTGGAAGCCGTTGCGGTTAATCGGTCGTTTTTCAAAAAAGGATCTGTTGATAAAAAGCATTTTTACCGGACTTGCGTTTTATTGGATAGTCGCGTTTGTGGAGGGCGGATATTGGCTGCCGCCGGTTGCCTGGAACGTATGGCTGATTGCAGGGCTGGGAAATAGCTGTGTAAAAAATATGCGGAAAGAATTATAAAGTTCGCGGACAAAATGCTGTCCGCGAACTTTACTTTATCCACAACATATGGTATAATTATAAATGGTTTAATACAACACATATGTTTAGCGGGTATTAAGATGGCTGAAAAAAGTTATAATGCGGACGATTTAAAAATTCTTGAAGGTCTGGAAGCGGTGCGTGTGCGCCCCGGTATGTATATCGGTTCCACAGGCGTAAAAGGTCTTCATCACATACTCTGGGAAATAGTAGATAACGCCGTAGACGAGGCGGCTAACGGCTATGCCGACGAAATAACCGTCATTTTGCACAGGGACGGTTCGGCTTCCGTGCGCGACAACGGCAGGGGTATGCCTACGGACGTAAATTCCAAAGTAAAAATGAGCGGCGTGGAAATTATATTTACCAAGCTACACGCAGGCGGAAAGTTCGATAATTCCAACTATGCGTTTTCGGGCGGACTTCACGGCGTGGGCGCGTCCGTTACAAACGCTTTGTCGTCGTGGCTCAAAGTTGAGGTTTACCGCGGCAGCGTGTATAAAATGGGCTTTACCAGCACGTACGACAAAGAGCATAAAAAATGGCGCTGCGGCGTGCCCGAAGCGCCGCTTACAAACACCGGCGAAAAGACCAAAGAAAAGGGTACGCTTGTCAGATTTATGCCTGACAAAGAGGTTTTTGAAACGGTAGAATGGCACTACGAAACCATTTTAAAGCGGTTAAAGGAGCTTGCATACCTCAACAAAGGCATTAAAATTTCGCTGTCCGACGAGCGCGATTTGTATAAAACGGAGGAGCGCGAGGACGACGAGGGCAACGTTAAAACCTATAAAGTCCGCGTGCCAGACAGGGAACCCGTAAGCTTTAAATTCGACGGCGGACTCACCGATTTTGTAAAGGACGTAAACGAGGGTTCGTCGGTTTT
Source organism: uncultured Christensenellaceae bacterium (assembly GCA_910588685.1). Taxonomy (GTDB): domain Bacteria; phylum Bacillota; class Clostridia; order Christensenellales; family Borkfalkiaceae; genus Coproplasma. Next base: position 41,295 of record CAJUPX010000013.1, read on the forward strand.
ATACGCCGAGCCGCTCTATTATTCGGCGACAAGGGATATTCAGATAAAGGGCGCGCCCGCAGGCAAAATCAAAGTGGAATTTGCAATAGCCCACACAAAGGACGACGTTGAAAACATATTTTCGTTTGTTAACAACATTTCGACTATCGAGGGCGGCTATCACGAAACGGGATTTCACAGCGGACTTTTAAAATTCGTAAACGAGTTTGCGCGTAACAACGGCGTTTTAAAGGCAAAGGACCAGCCCTTTATTTCCGACGATATAAAGGAGGGCTTAACCTGCGTTTTAACCGTTAAAATGGCAAACGTGGAGTTTGAGGGGCAAACCAAGACCAAGCTCGGCAATCCCGAGGTAAGACTGCCTGTAGAGCAGACCGTAATAGAGGGATTGCAAAAGCTTGTAAAGGACAAGCAGTATAAAGCGGCGTTTGAAAAGATAGCGCAAAAAGCAAAATTTGCCGCAGACGACAGGATAAAGCACCGCGCCGAACGCGACGTTGCCAAAGCCGCGTCCGAAAACGACGGCCTCAATCTCGTTGGCAAGCTTGCTGCCTGCTCGGGTAAAAACCCGGATATGAACGAGCTGTTTATAGTTGAGGGCGATTCGGCGGGCGGCACGGCAAAACAGGCGAGAGTCAGGCAGTTTCAGTCCATTTTACCGCTGCGCGGAAAGCCTTTGAACGTTCAGAAAAAAACCGCTTTGCAAGCGTTGCAGAACGAGGAGATAAAAACGCTTATTTCCGCAATAGGCGCGGGCTTTAACCGTTCGTTCGAGTTGGAAAAAACCAAGTACAAAAAGGTAATAATTCTCTCGGACGCCGACCAGGACGGTATGCATATCCGCTGCATACTCTTGACCTTTTTCTTTAAGTATATGCGCGACCTTGTAAACGCGGGGTACGTTTATATAGGTATGCCGCCGCTCTATAAGGTTTACAAGGGCAATACCGTTGAGTATGCGTACGACGATAAGGAGCTCGACGAAAAGATAAAAAAGGTGGGCAAGGGTTACTCTTTGCAACGCTATAAAGGACTCGGGGAAATGTCAGCCGACCAGCTCTGGGAAACGACTATGGACCCTGCTACGCGCAACCTCATACAGGTGACGATAGAAAACGCGTCGGAGGCGGCGCGGGTTATCGAAATGCTTATGGGCGACAAGGTGGAGGGCAGAAAAGAATTTTTAGCGGCGAACGCTAATTTCAACAAGGTTGACGGATTTATAGAAAAAGTAAACTTTAAAAAGAACGAGAGCGGCGAGGTTGACTGATGGCAAAGAAGAACGATAAAAATTTTCAGACCTCTATAGCCACGGGCAGCGTATACGTGCAGAGCATAGAAGAGGTAATGCCAGGCTCTATGCTGCCTTACGCCGAGTTTGTTATTTTAGACAGAGCCCTGCCCAGGGTTGAGGACGGCTTAAAGCCCGTTCAGAGGCGTATACTGTACACTATGTACGAGATGGGGTTAACCCCCGAAAAGCCGCACAAAAAATCTGCGAGAATTGTGGGCGACTGTATGGGTAAATACCACCCTCACGGCGACAGCTCGGTTTACGACGCTATGGTAAGAATGGCTCAGCCGTTCAATATGCGTATGACGCTCGTAAACGGACACGGCAATTTCGGCTCGGTAGACGGCGACCCCGCCGCGGCTATGAGGTATACCGAGGCAAGGCTCGAACCGCTTGCGCTTGAGCTTTTAAAAGACCTCGATATGGAAACCGTGCCCTTTTCGTTTAACTTCGACGATTCGCTGTTAGAGCCCGACCTGCTGCCGGGTCATTTCCCCAACCTTTTGGTAAACGGCGCAAACGGCATAGCCGTCGGGCTTGCTACAAATATCCCCACGCATAACCTCGGCGAGGTTATAGACGGCTGCTGCGCGTATATAGACAAGCCTGCGATGTCGCTCAACGAGATGATGAAGTATATCCCCGGTCCCGATTTTTCAACGGGCGGATACATCATTGCCAACGAGCTTAAACAAGCTTACGAAACGGGTAAAGGCAAAATTACAATGCGCGCCAAGTACAACGTTGAACAGGGCGAATACGGTAAAAAGCTTATTGTAATAACAGAGCTGCCCTATCAGACCAACAAGGCGGAGCTTTTGCGCAAAATAATGCTGCTCCGCGAGGACAAAAAGGAGCTTTTGTCGGGCATTGCGGAAATAGTGGACGAGTCCGACAGGTCGGGTATGCGCGCCGTTATAGCCGTTAAAAAGGACGGCGACGTGGACGCTATATTGAATTTTCTGTTTAAATACACCGATTTGCAGTGTACTTTCGGCATAAATATGGTTGCGATTGCAGGCGGCAAGCCCCGCCAGCTCGGACTTTTGGACATAATCAAATATTATACGCAGTATCAGCGTTCGGTGGTTTTAAGGCGCTGTAAATACGAGCTTAAAGAGGCGCTCGCCCGCTGTCATATTTTGGAGGGGCTTATCATAGGCGTCCATAACGTGGACGAAGTGGTTAAAATAATAAAGACCTCCGAGTCCACGCCCGACGCAAGGCGCAGGCTTATGGAGCGTTTCGAGCTTTCGGAAAAACAGGCGCAGGCAATTCTCGATTTAAGGCTCGCCCGGCTTGCAAAGCTTGAGGTTACAAAGCTTGAAAAGGAGCTCGCCGACCTCAGAAAACGTATAGAGGAGCTCGAAAAGATAATAGCCGACAAAAACCTGCAATACGCTATTGTCAAAAAAGAAATGCGCGAGATAAAGGCAAAGTACAAATGTGAGCGCAAAACGCAGATTGTTGCTTCCGCCGAAGATATCAACGTCAGACGCCAGGACATCAAAAAAATAGTTGCGCGCTGGACGGTTTGCATTACCGCCGCGGGAACGCTTAAATTTTTAGAGCGCGACGAGTACGACGCGTATTACAAAAAGAAGTTATCGCCCGCCGCGAGTCCGTCGTCGCTGCCCGTACAGGTTCTGCATTGCGGACAGAACGCCGACGTGTTTATTTTTACAAATCTCGGCAACTGCGTAAAGCTTAATCTTGAAGACGCCGAACCTGCGGATTACCGTTCGGTAGGGCTCAAAATCGAGGCTATAGCCGACGGCGCGGTTAAGGGCGAAAAGCCCGTAAAGGTATTCACCGCCGCGGCCGGAGACGGCGGAGAGCTGTTGTTCTTTACTAAACAGGGCGCGGTAAAACGCACGGCGTGGAGCGAGTATTTTATAAACAAACGGCTGTTCCCCGCCATAAAGTTAAAGCCCGGCGACGAGGTTGTAAACGTTGAAGTATTTGACGGCGACGAGCTTTCCACAATGCTTATGGTTACAAAAAAAGCGCTTTGTCTTGTGGCGGCTAAAGACGACGTGCCCGCACAGGGCAGGGTTGCCGGCGGAGTTAAGGGTATGACCGTGGGCGGCGGCGACGAAATTATTTTTGCAACGCAGCAGACGGGCGAGGGGGAAGTTATAGTCGCTACAACTTTCGGCACGTTCAAACGCGTTATATCCTCGCTTTTCGACCCGCACGGAAGAGGGTCGAAAGGGATGATGATTGCCGATATTAAGGGCAAGGGCGATATTTTATTTGCCGATTACGTAACAATTCCCTATAAGTTGGCGATAATGAAGTCGGATAAATCGGTAGTTGAAATAGACACCGAGGATATATTAATAGAAAACCGCGTGTCCAAAGGTAAACCGCTTGATGGAATAACGGACGCCGTACGCGTTGTGCCGTTAAAGCACCGTTCGGATTTTCCTGCCGAGGGCGTGCAATTGAAACTGTAAAGGGAGATTAAAACTATATGGCTAAAAAACGGGTGGAAGAGTTAAAGGAACAAGCCGAAGAAATAAAACTCAAATTCAAGGGTATGGGCGCGGGCAAATTTATATTACTGTTGATTTTGACCGTAGGCACCGTTTGTTCGTTTGTGTTTTACGATTATATTTTCGGTGCGAAAAGTCCTTTTATAAACGCCGACACAGGCAACGAGTTTTTTAACGTGCTGCTGTCGCTTGTTCCAAAGCTTGTGCAGAGTATCCAGACGGTGACGGTTATACTGCTAATAACTTCGCTGATAATTTTTATAATCAGGCACACGGCGCATAAATCCCGGCGCGGATTTACCGTAAGCAGGCTAATTTGCAACCTCATAAAATGGGTGGTTGCGGTACTGCTTGTAATTGCCGTGCTCGCCGTTTGGGGTATAGATACAACTGCGCTTATTACGGGCGCGGGGGTTATAACTCTCGTTGTCGGACTCGGTATGCAGAGCCTTATAGCGGACGTTGTTGCAGGGCTTTTTATAGTGTTTGAAAACGAGTTCAATATAGGCGATATAATAACCGTTGACAGTTACCGCGGCGAAGTTATAGAAATGGGTATAAGAACAACTAAACTTAAAGCGTTAGGCAATATAAAAATATTCAACAACAGCGATATCCGCGCGGTTTTAAACCAGTCCGCAGACTTGTCGGTTGCCAAATCGCTTATAGACATAGATTACGGCGAATCGCTCTCGCGCGTGGAGGGCATAATCAAAGAAGAGCTGCCCAAAATTCAAATCGAGGGAGCAAAGAGCGAAATTTGCTACGATGGAGTTAATACCCTCGGCGACTCGGGCGTTGAACTGCAGTTTACGGTTAAATGTCTTGAAGACGATATTTACAGCGTTCAACGCGCGTTAAACAAGGCGCTTTACAATATGTTCAACGCGCACAATATAGAAGTGCCTTTCAATCAGTTGGTCGTACACGTAAACAATTAATAATCACAATATATAATCCCGGAGGTGTTTTTATGCATCCGGGTTAACATATTTCACTAAAATTTAATAAACTATCACCAATCGGTAATTAAATTTTAACTAATTGTTAACAACTCAGATGTAAACTGTAATACAAACAAGAAATTATGCAGGGGTGATAAAATGACTGATAACGAAAAGTTGGAATCGGACGGCGAAAACGAAGTTACCGTAATGCAGACTAACGCGGTAAATGTACGCAAAAAACCGTTTAGTATAATGGGAGTCGAGTTCGTTTATATATTTTTATTCGGCATAGGCTGTGCTTTCTTAGGCTGGGCGGCGGAAAATACCGCTCGGCTTGTAACGCAGGGGATAGTAGACAGCAGGTTTCATATTCTGCCGTTGCTGCCGCCGTACGCGCTTATACCTTTTGCCTTTCAGATACTTCTCGGCGACCCAGACGACGTAGCGGTTTTCGGGCGCAGGCTTTTTAAAAAGAAAACGCTTTCAAGCAAAATTTTGTCGAATATCGTTTGTTTTCTGCTTATTTGTGCTGCGGTATTTTTCGGCGAGCTTGTCACCGGCAATCTTTGGGAAAAGATTTTCGGCGTTCAGCTTTGGAATTACAGCAATATTCCCCTGCACGTAACGCAGTATACCGGGCTTATACCCGCGGTCGGTTACGGAACGGGTGCGTTCTTGATTTTCAGGCTGATTTACAGACCGGTTATAAAGCTTATGCAAAGCAAATTAAATTACGGTATTGCCAAGGCAATTTGTCTGTCGCTCGGCACGTTGATGCTTCTCGACGCGTTCTGTTTAGTGCTGAGCGTCGGGTTAACCGGCGAATCTCCCGTTTACTGGGCGGTAAAACTGTGGTAAAAAAATCCTTCACAAAAGCGTATGTTACAGGCATTTTTTGCGGACAAAAAATAGCGCACAGCTTCATTTATGAAGTACAGTGCGCTATAATTTTTTGAGTTTAGACGAAAAATTAAAATTTACTTTTTCATTACTTTTTCAAAACGGAAGAAATAATCTCCGCCTATCATATCATCTGGAATACTTGTGTCCTTATGATACGGATTAAAAAATTCCACAGCGTGAAATCCTAAACGGTTGATATAAAAATGCACGTTTCTCTTTTCAAAATACGGCGTACACGTTTCCCATATTATTGTATCCGGATATAATTTTTCAATTTCGTTCCATATCATTTTACCTATGCCTTTGCTTTGTATCCCGTTTTTCACATATAAAAAATCCAGGTGATTATGTTGCGTGAGTTTGTTGATAACTACGATAGCTCCGCCTACAATTTTTCCGTCAATCACCGCTTTATAAGCGTTCCCGCCTTTTGCGGATAGAGATTTTTCAATGTCCTTTTCGGGCAGTATTTCAACGTTTAAATCGTTAAATTCCTGCATTGCGCCTTTTTGAAACGCCTCCTGCATATCTTTTTTGAACGTAGCAATATCTTCTTTTTCTATTGGCATAAGAATAAAATCCATATTGTATTTTCTCCTTTAAATTCTTGATTACTATAAAAATCATATCAAAAAAGCAAGATAAGCGTTGATTATGCTTCCTTGCTTTTTTTGTTTAAGAAATTCCATTAAATGCGGGAAATTTTTTTAATCTTTTTTGGGTTTTGCCGTTTTTGCGGGTTCGTCAATCTTTTTGGGCGCAACCACGTCCGGCAGTTTGAGCCCCGCCATATCGTAAACGTCGTTGAGAGGGGGAAGAGATTTAAGCATTCCCGAAAGGAAGTTTGCCGTAGTAGTTTTGCCGTCCGCGCTCTGTCCGTTGTCCCAAACTGTGATTTTGTCGATTTTAAGATTCTTTATAGCCTCAACCTGGGTGGAAACCAGCTCCTCGAGCTTGTCGGCAATCATAAGCCGTACAGCCTCGTCTGCGGTGCCGGCTGCTTTAACGAGCTTATCCATACCTTCGGCTTGCTTTGAAAGCGTTTCGTATACGCCGCGTGCTTCGGCTTCCATTTTGGCAAATATTGCGTCCGCTTCACCTTTTGCGCGGCGTCTTACGTTTTCGGCTTCCGCGTCGGCTTCAATCTCTATTTTGCGCTTTTCTATTTCGGAAGCGACAATTATATCGGCTTCTTTCGTAGCTTTTTCGCGGGTAGCACGCGCTATTTCCGCCTGTTTTTCAGCCGCATAGCTCTCTTCTTTAGCCTTTGCCGCCTGAACGTTTTCAGCGGTTACGGCAAGCTTCATAGCCTCGGCTTCGCTCTGGCGTAAGAGAGCCTTGGACTTTGCTATTTCGGCTTTGGCTTTGTTTTCGCCCTCGATTGCGCGGCTTTCCGCTTCGGCAACGTTTATACGCTGCTGCATCTGCGCGTTCGCTTCGCCTATAGCGCCTTTTTTATTCTCTTCCGCAACTGAAATTTTAGCGTCGTTTATAGCTTTTGCCGCTGCTTCCTTACCGAGCGCTACTATGTATCCGCTCTCGTCGGAAATGTCCGTCATATTAACGTTGATAAGCTTTAAGCCGAGCTTTTTGAGTTCGCCCTCAACGTTGCGAGAAATCGCTTCGAGGAATTTGTCGCGGTCGGTATTGATTTCCTCTATGTCCATAGTTGCGATAACAAGACGCAACTGACCGAAGATAACGTCCTTTGCAAGCTCGGATATCTGTTTTAACTGCAAGCCTAAAAGTCTTTCCGCTGCGTTCTGCATAATGGCGGGGTCGGTGGAAACGCCTACCGTGAATATGGAGGGTACGTCGATACGGATATTCTGTTTGGACAGCGCGTTTTTAAGGTCCACCGATATGGAAAGAGGGGTTAAATCAAGGAATGTATACGACTGGATAAACGGCCATATAAACGCCGCGCCGCCGTGTATACATTTCGCGCTGCGGTAAGTTCCGTCGCGGTTGGGCGAAATTTTACCGTAAATAACCATAATTTTGTCCGAAGGACATTTTTTGTAACGCACGAGCACGAGCATTAAAAGCATAAACAGCACGAGCACTACAACTACAACCAGAATAATGGCGATGGGTGCGGAATCCGCAAGTAAATTTTTCATTTCTGCTCCTTTAAATTTGTTTACGGAAATTACCGCCGTTTTGCGCGGTAAAATTTCCGTTTTGAGAGGCTGAGCCTCTTTTTAGCGATTTGTTTTAAACTTCGGGCGGGGTGGAAGAAGTTGTTTCTGCGCGTTTTACAATAACGCACTCGTTAACGCATTCGCATATTACAACCGCTTCGTCTGTTGAAATGCGTTCTCCGTCCGTCATTGCGTCAAGTTCCAAAAATCTGCCCTGCGCGTTGAGCGTAATTTTGCCGCGTCCCGAGCGTTGTTCGGGTACGGACACGTAAACGGTTGCGCGCTCGCCCACGAGCTTTTCTGTCTGAATTGCACCGTTGCACTGCAATTTAAGCATTGCGCGTATGGCAATAACAACCACAGCCCAAGCAGCCGCGCCCGCAACAAGCGCAACGAATATTGAAATCCATTTGAAGTTGTCGGCAAGAAGAGAGCTTGTTAAAAGTCCCGCCCAGCTGCCTACGGCAAAGAACGCGGTAAGACTTTTAACTGTAAATATCGATACGCCCGAGTCGGTGTCTATATCTATTTCGCCGTCGCCGTCAATGTCTATATCTCCGCCGAATGCGGTAAAACACATAAGTATAATCTGTAACACCAGCAATACCGACGCGACCACGCCTAACCAGAAATAAACTTGCTCCAGGGCGGTAAAAGATTTAAGCCAATCCATATTTTACTCCGCAAAAAATTTTTAATCTGAATATATTATATCATCATATGCGCATACAGTCAACGGCAAAATAATAGAAATTTTTACCCGAAAGTTGTAAAATTTACTTAAAAATCCGCGCCGTGAAAGTTCCGCGTAATTTGTTGATAACGAAAAAACTTGACAAATACGCCAAAATTAATATAATATATGGAAGAGTATTTAAAAGGGTTAAGCTTTTGAAGGAGGCGCTAATGGAAAAATCTAAAATTTCAAAAGTGCTTGTTAAATATTCTTTAATTACGCTCGGCTGCATTGTATATTCCTTCGGCGTGGCTGTGTTTCTTGACGCTAACAGTATCGCCGCGGGAGGAGTTACCGGTATTTCCATACTCATAAGCTTTTTATCCGGCTGGGATACCGGTTTTCTTATTATACTCATCAATATACCGCTTTTAATACTCGGCGCAGTGTTTTTCGGTAAAAAGTTTATAATATCCACGCTGTATTCAACGTTGATATCTTCGCTTATGATCGAGGGCTGGGAGTGGGTGTTTGAAAGTTTTTACCGTCTCCCCGTCACCGACAACCGGCTTATCGCTTCGGTAGTGGGCGGCGCGCTTTTCGGCTCGGGTATAGGCATTATATTCAGAATGGGCAGTTCAACCGGCGGTACGGACATAATAGTAAAAATTCTGCGGCGTAAATTCAGGTATCTTAAAACGGGTATAATATCTATGTTTATAGATATTACCATCGTAAGTATTTCCGCATTTGTGTATTCCGATTTCGAGCTGACCTGCTATACTTTTTTATCGCTCGTCGTGGTTGCGTTTACTTTCGACTTTATGCTGTACGGCGGCAATTCCGCAAAGCTGCTTTATATCGTTACAGATAAAGATCACTCCGATCAAATCTGCGGGCGTATTCTTACCGAGCTCGATACGGGCGCGACCGTGCTTAACGGCAAGGGCGCATACACCGGCAATGACAAAGTAATTCTGATGTGCGTAATAAAAAATATAAACTATCCGCGCCTGCGCGACGTTATACGCGAGGTTGACGCGAGCGCGTTCACAATTGTTACCTCCGCAAAAGAAATTTACGGAGAGGGCTATCAGGGACATACCGACGACGAAATATAATAAAGTTTACATAGAGACGCTGTGGAAAAATTTTCGGAAAGATTAAAAGCATTAAGACAGGATACTATCAATTACTTAATGGGTTTAGAAGATTAATAATTTAAAAGAATTAAATTACGCTTTGCGTATATGTAAAATCCCCCGGACTTTTGTCCGGGGGATTAGTATTTGCGGATGATTTATTTTATTCTGCTTTGGGTTTTGCATTTATAAGTTTTTTAGCCGCCGCCTGCATTTTTGCGAGAGCCGTTTCGGCTGTAGCCTTGTTGTTGGCTTTGACCGAGAAATAAATTTTGAGCTTGGGCTCCGTGCCGGAGGGGCGGACGCATATAAAGCTGCCGTTTTCCAGCTCGTAATAGATACAGTTGGTGAGGGGGAAGCTCTTTTCTATTTCGCTTTCGGCGCCCGTTTCTATGTCGATTTTAACGTTTCTCGAATAGTCGCGTACGGTGGAAACCTTGTATATGTCAAACTTTGCGGCGGGCTTTTCTTTGAGCGAATTGACTACGAGGTTCATATCCTCCATTGCGTTAAGTCCGGTAAAGGGAATGGAGATGTTGCTGTCGAGCACGTAACCGTACGTGTCGTATATCTCCTGCAGTCTGTCGAATACCGTTTTGTTTTTTGTTGCGTAGTAGCATACCATTTCGGCGGTGAGCATCGACGCAACTACCGCGTCCTTATCGCGCGCGTGCGTTCCGCGCAGGTAGCCGCAGCTCTCTTCAAAGCCGAACACAAACGTGTACTCGTGCGTGTTCTCCCAGATTTTAATTTTTTCGCCTATGAACTTAAAGCCTACGGGCACTTCAAACAGCTTTACGTTGTATTTTGCGCAAATGGCTTTTGCCATACTCGTAGATACGAACGACTTAACAACCGCAGCGTTTGCAGGCAGGGCGCCGTCCTCCGAAAGTCTTGTTAAAATATAGTCTAAAAGGAGTATGCCCACCTGGTTGCCGGAAAGCGCCTCAAAGCCGCCCTCTTTGTTTTTAACGGCAACTCCGAGTCTGTCGCTGTCGGGGTCGGTGCCGAAAACTACCGTCGCGCCGATTTTCTGAGCAAGGTCTATACCCATTGCGAGCGTTTCTTTATATTCGGGGTTTGGTACGGCGACCGTTGAAAATTCGGTGTCTTTTTTGGTCTGCTCTTTAACAGCCGTGGCGTTAATGCCTATTTTCTTTAAAATTGTAGTTACGGGAACGTACCCCGAACCGTGGACGGGAGTATAAACGAGCTTGAGCTTTTTGCCGTGCGTTTTAACGGCTTTGGGCGAAAGCGCAAGCTTTTTAAGCTCCTTGTAATATTTTTTATCAATCTTGGAAGGTACTGTTTTTATGTATTTGCCCGTTTGAAGACTGTTGGGCTTTACAGGTCCGAGATAGTCGGATATGCGGTTGATAAAGCTTACCACAACGTCGGTGTCGTCGGGGTTCATCTGCGCCCCGTCTTCGCCGTAAACCTTGTAGCCGTTGTATTCCTTGGGGTTGTGCGACGCCGTAATCATAATACCCGCAAACGCCTTTAATTGCCTTACGGCGTAAGAGAGCATAGGGACGGGGTGCACGTCGTCGAAAACGTGCGAGGTTATATTGTTTGCGGCAAGCGTTTCCGCGGCAGCCATAGCGAATACGTCGCTTTTAAGGCGCGTGTCGTAAGAAATTACCACACCGCGCTGCATTGCTTTTTCACCCTTGGTTTTTATAAAATCGGCAAGCCCCTGCGTTGCGCGCTTAACCGTGTAAATATTCATTTTATTTGTGCCTACGCCTATGGTGCCGCGCATACCCGCCGTGCCGAATTCCAACTCCTTTCCGAAGCGCATTTTAATTTCGTTGCTGTCAGAAGCTATCTGCGCAAGCTCCGTTCTCGAATCCGCGTCGATACGGGGATCCAACAACCATTTTTTAAAAGTATCGTTATAACTCATCTGTGTCCTCCTAATAAATAATATATCGGAAAAATCAACAATATACCTTAATTGATTATACAAAGTTTTTTATAAATGTAAAGAGTTTTACAAAAAAACTTTTAAAATCAGTCGGTGTCGCCGCGTAAAAATTCCTGACGCGAAACGGTTTGCTCTTTTTCCGGCTTAATAATTGTATTTTTATCTATAAAATATTTCATTTCGTTTCTGTCGTAGTAATTCACGAGCTCGAAACCTATTATTATCAGAAAGCTGGACGGAATAGTTATAATCATACCTACGCCGAGCGTGCAGATAAGCGCGAACGCGTTTATGCCGAATATTAATATGCACATAACCACAAAGTTGGATAGTACGTTGAAAGTGCCCTTGTTTTTGCGCGAAAAAGCGTATTTAATTGCCTCGCCCTGTTTCATTTTGCCGCGTATGAGCGCGGGCAGCCAGTCCGAAAAGATAGTCATTTTAAACGAAATGGCAAATATTATGCAGACGAGGAACAGGAATATATTTACGAAAAACAGCAGGCTGCCGGGAAGTATTCTGAAAAACAGGTTAAAGAATACAAATGCTAACGTAAAGTCGTAAAGCGTTGACAACGGCACGTAAATGAGTGAAAAAACAGAAGCCCTTTTCAGATTTTTGATTAAAGTGGCAAGAAAGGGCGATTGAGCGTGCAGAGCCATTTTATCGTTCATAACGGAGGCTGCGGCAAAGTTGCCGAGCTGCTTGAACCAGTTGCTTATAATGTACAGAACGCCAAAAAGCACGGCTACGAGCGCAATATGAGTGCGCTTTGTTGCGAACAGACTTACGAGGTCGTTGAAAGCGTCCACAACCTTTTGCGAAAACTCGCGCAAATCGCCGACTTCGCCGCTTAAAAGTCTCAATAAATATTTCATAGCGCTGTCTATAACGTTGCTTACCTCGGGCAGAAACGTGTTGACGAGCGGTGAAAGTGCAAGCGCGCCGATAAACATCGCTATAATGTCAACGGTGATCCTGTATAACAGCAACTTGTACGTTACCGAAAAATTGTCAATAAAAACGTGAAAAGTATGTTTGAACTTCATATATTTACCTGAAATTATGTGTAATTAAACCAAAACTATTTTAGACGTGAATTTACCGCCGGCAAACGCTAAATATAAATAGCTTTTTTGGCAGTATTTTGTAAACGCTCCGGGATTAATCAAGGTCACGCCGTTTATTACGTCTTCCCGGGCGCAGTGTGTGTGCCCGTATAAAGCGAGTTGGCAACCGAGCTCGGTCGCACGGTCCGCAAGCTTGTATAAGTTGGATTTAACCGAATACCTGTGTCCGTGAACGGCAAGCAGCTTTACGCCCTCTATTTCTATTACAAGCTCGTCCTCGCCCAGCTTTACGGGGTCGCAGTTACCGTTTGCTAAAAACGTTTTGCCGGGGAACAGCGAGCGTATGTATCCGCCGTCGCCTGAGGTGTCGCCTAAGTGTATTATATAGTTATTTTCGGCTAAAATACCGCTTATTTCGTCAATCGCCCGCCTGTTGCCGTGCGTATCCGAAAGAACTACCGCGGTTTTCATAGCTTGCTTCTTAAATCGCACAGAGCGCGGTAGCGGTGGGAAACGGAATTTTTCTCCTCGTCTGCGGCAAGCCCGAACGACTTTTTAAGGTCGTCCGAATAAAAAAGACAGTCATATCCGAAGCCGTTTGTGCCTATTTCTTCCCAAAGAATTTTGCCGTACGTTCTGCCCTGACCGAAGTAAGTTTTTCCGTTGGGCATACAAAGGCATACCGCGCTCTCAAAGTACGCGCGCCTGTCGGTTATATGCTCCATCTGCTTTAATAAAAGCTTGCGGTTGCCCGCGTCGCCTTCGCCGGAAAACCGCGCCGAATATATGCCGGGCGCGCCCATAAGCGCCTCTACACACAGCCCCGAATCGTCGGAAAGCGCGGGGATATTGTACGCCTTGCTTATTGTCTGGGCTTTTATTTTTGCGTTCTCCTTAAAGGTTTTTCCGGTTTCTTCAATATCGCCGTCAAAACCGAGTTCGTGCATCGAAATTATTTCAACGCCGTCGAATATGGCTTTTATTTCTGCAATTTTACCTTCGTTGCCGCTTGCAACCGCGATTTTAGTAAGTTTCATATTTATATTATAGTATAAAGTATTTATATTGTCAATGAATTTGTTTGGCTTACCACTTCAGGTTGTGCAGTTGACCCTCTGTTTTGAAGTTTTTAAAATCGAGCTGTCTTAACCCCTCGTAAACGGCAATTGCAACGCTGTTGGATAAATTAAGACTACGCGTTTCGCCTATCATAGGTATTCTTAAACAATTTTCGCGGTTGGCTGCGAGCAGCTCTTCGGGCAGTCCTTTTGTTTCCTTGCCGAACACGAGAAAATCGCCCTCTTTGAGCTTTGCGTCGGAGTAGACGTTCAGCCCCTTGGTTGTAAAATAATAAAACTGCGCGCCGTGAAATTTTTGTTTGAGTTCTTCAAAGCAATCGTAATAAAAAATTTCTGCGTCCTTCCAGTAATCGAGCCCCGCGCGCTTTAAGTATTTATCGGTGACTTCAAAGCCGAGCGGGCGGACGAGGTGCAGGCGGCAGCCGGTTGCCGCGCAGGTTCTTACGATGTTGCCCGTATTCTGGGGTATTTCGGGCTCAACTAAAACTATATTAAACATAACGCGTATATTTTACAACTACTTTCATTATTTTGCAACGCAATCGGCGGGTTGAATAAATTTTTGTTTGACAAAGCATTTGTAAATTATTAAAATATAAATATGATATACAGTATTTCGGCATTGACCTCAAACGACGTGCTGGTGATTTTCAACAGCGCGTTTTTCATACTCGGCGGCGTAGCCGTGTTTATGGTGGGGATGAATATGATGGGCGCAAGTCTGGAAGCCGCCGCCGGCAAGTCTATGCGCAGGCTTATGGCAAAGGCTACCGGCAACCGGTTTTTGGGCGTTGCGACGGGCGCGGCGGTGACTGCTATCGTAAACAGTTCGTCGGCGACTACCGTTATGATTGTAGGCTTCGTTAACGTAGGGCTTATGACTCTTACCCAGGCGGCTTCGGTTATAATGGGCGCAAACATAGGCACAACCATTTCGGCGTTCATAATGGCGCTTTCGTCTTCAGGCGGCGCGTTTTCAATAGCAGCCGTATTTGCGTTTTTGGCTTTTTTAGGTTTTGTTCTCAACCTCGTTGTCAAAAACCAGCAGCTCAAAAAAATAGGCGTCATTTTTGAGGGCGTCGGGCTTATATTTATAGGCTTGAACGTAATGAGCGTTGCGGTTGGCGAGCTGATGGAAGGCAATATCGGCGCCGAAGTTTCAAATATGTTTGTGGCGCTCGGCAACAACAGCAAGCAGCTCACGTGGGAAATTATAGTTCTCTTTTTTCTCGGCACGGCGTTAACGGCGGCTTTGCAATCCTCGGCTGCGCTAACGGCAATAGTAATTTCGCTTTCGGGCGCGGGGCTTATATCATTGCAGATGGCAATGTGCATTATTTTAGGTGCAAACGTGGGCACGTGTGTGACTTCGCTTATATCCTCGATGGGCGCAAGCGTAAACGCAAAGCGTACGGCAATGGTGCATTTGCTTTTTAACGTTACGGGTTGCGTTATATTTATTATTCCCGTAGCTTTCGCGGGCGGATATATAGCGCAGTTTATAAATTCGCTTATACCTAAAACGCAGTGGCAGATAGCCGCGTTTCATATGATTTTCAACCTAATAACCACGCTGCTGCTTTTGCCTTTTATAAAAATACTTGTGAAAATCGCCTGCGTTATCGTTCCCGAAAAGGTGGGCGAGGCGCTTGCCGAGGACGGCGAAACGCTTGATAAACGTCTGTTAAAAACGCCCGCAATCGCCGTGGGGCAGGTCAGAAAAGAAATACTTAAAATGGGCGAAGAGGCTTACGCAAACTATAAACGTTCGGTTGATATGCTTATAAAAGGCGATTTATCCCAAAAAGAAGAGTTTGACGCAACCGAAAAATCCATTAACGAGAACAACAGATACATTAATTCGTTTCTTGTAAAGCTTTCCTTAGAAGACCTTGCGGAAGCGGACGAAAAGAAGATAAGCTCGTTTTATCACGTTACTTCCGATATAGAGCGGATAGGCGATTACGCCGAAAATATAGTGGAATACGCCGAGCGTATGATTTTGGAAAAATCGGAGTTTTCCGAGCACGCCAAGGCGGAAATTCTGGAAATGGACGGGCATATAACCGAGCTGTACAAGCTTGTGGGCGCGGCGTTTTCCGAAATCGATTTAAAATACATACCCGATATAGAGCGCGAGGAGCAGGCGACCGACGACGTGTGCACAAAAATGCAGGAGGCGCATTTGCGCCGTATGACGCAGAACAGCTGCACTCCCGCTGCGGGTGCCGTATATTTGCAGCTTGCTCTCAATTTAGAGCGGATAGGTGATCATATGCACAATATAGCAAATTCAATAAAGGCTTATGCTCATAAATAATAAAAAACGCCGTCAGGCGTTTTTTTACTGCTAAAACTCATATAAGCGGCGCAATACGGCGTCAAGCTGCGTCTGCCTTGGTCACTTACTTTTTGTAAGCTCCCTGCGGTCAGTGCTCGCTTTCCTTGTCTTGCTTGCTTCTATGAGTTTTTTAACAATGGTGTTCTGCTTTCTTCTCCGCGTTTCACAATAAAAGGGTTATTTATCTTGCTTATTGCTCCTCGTTGTGCGCCGGCGCGGTTTTTTACTCTTCTTTTTCGTCGTCGGCAGCGGCAGTTTCCGCGAGGGCGGCGTGTGCGGTGCGGCGGACGGAAACACGCTGATAAATAGCTTTAAATGCGTAATATGCACCGTTGAATGCCCAGAACAGGCAGACGTAGGCTATGTAAACCAAAATTACATACAGCAAATTCATATCCCATTTCCATATGCGCAGCGGTATAACCGGCACATCTACCGGCAGGGGATTTACCTGTGTGAACGCGTAGTTCGGCAGTCCGAAATCTCCGTTTGCGAACGACAGCGTGTAATCTCCGTACGTGTAGCCTTCGAGGAAAGACGATACAAGCCCGCTTGCAACAGTGGCAAGTATAATTACTATAAAATAATATACAAGCGGTATTATGCAGTCTTTGGGCTTGAACTTATAATGTCCGAGCGCCGTAGGTATAACGCACAGAATAAACAGCAGGCAGTGCGTAAGGCAGAAATACAGTATGGAATAGCTGAAAATTATGCCGTAGTTGGACATTTCGTCTTTACCGAAATATACAAACACCGTAAGCGCGCCCACGGCGTGGATGAAAAAGCTTATTGAGTACAGCGCGCGTTTTTTTAGTATTACCGAAAGGCTTGCAACGTATACGCCAATGTTGCAGATAAACAGCGGGATTGCCGAAAAAACGTAGCTGTACACGTTATATCCGTCGCCGAGCAGCATAGAGTCCTTACTGTGGTACTGTATGAGCAGGGTTATGGCTATTGCCGCGAGGTAGTCGTTCTGTAAATTTTTAGGCTTGTTTTTAAGGAAAAACCAGGCTCCTGCGGTGCTTGCCGCAAGCGCCGCAACGGCGAGTAAATGCCATATCGTGAAGTTTTTGAACCAGAGAAAGTGCTTGGGTGTAAAGTTGTTTATATCAAAAAAGTTTTCAAAAATATTTAAAGGCATTACGGCTATAAAGGCAACGGGCAGATATTTAAAACTTTTTGCGTCAACCTTATATCCGTCGCGGATAAACAATAAAGCGCATACGGCGAGATACAGCCCGCACGTAATAAAAAACGCGGTAATATTAAGCCATTTGGGAATAAACTCGTTTATACTCGCAAAGCAAAGCTCTTTGCCTGTGCTGTCGGGTGTGATTTTTGTTATATCGAAAAACGAGCCGAACGTGCAGGCAGAAAGAATTACGAAAAGCGGCAAAAAGTATTTGGCAATATCCGCGCAGCATTTCTTTTTATAATAAACTGCGAGCGGCAACAGTAAAAGCCCGCATTTTTTTACCCATTGGCTAAGCACGAATATAAAATTAAATTCGCCTATACGGTTGAATATGTAGTAGTCCGATACGGTAAAAGTAAGTAAAAGCGAAAACGCAAGCAGAACGCCCGTACAGACTTTGAGCGCCGTGTCAATTTGTTTTTTCATAGTTACATTATAAATAACGGCGCGGTCAAAGTCAACTGTTAATTATCGGCATAAGTTGAAAAGCGTTTGACTTTGAGCGGCGGCGGGAATATAATATATTATACAAAAGAAAAGGAGGGGCAATATGGAAGATTTTGACGACAAGCTTTCCGAGCTGTACCGCGTAATAGAGAGCGGCATAGACGAGAAAGAGCTTGCGGAATTTCTCGGCGACTACCACGAAGCCGACATAGCGGACGTATACCCCCGACTTTCGGAAAATGCGAGAAAGAAGCTTTCAGCCGCTCTTCCTCCCGACGTTCTGTCGGATATGTTCAGCCACCTCGACAACGCCGAAGAGTACATAGAACAGATGTCCGCCGAGCGCGCCGCCGACATTATCGAATCGATGGACGCGGACGACGCCGTAGACCTGCTCGATGAGCTGGAAGAGGATACCAGAAGCGAAATTATCGAGCTGATGGATAAGGAAGCGGTTGAGGATATCAACCTCATAAATTCCTACGACGAGGACGAAGTCGGCAGCCGTATGACTACCAACTTCATACTTTTAAAGTCTGATATGAGCGTTAAACAGGCTATGAAAAGTATGGTTGAGCAGGCGTCCGAAAACGACAACGTTTCCACCATTTACGTTGAAAACGCCTCGGGCGAGTATTACGGCGCGATTGCCCTGCGCGACCTCGTGGTTGCGAGGCAGGGTATTGCCCTCGACGATATTATAATGACCTCGTATCCCTCTGTGGACGCGGACGAGCAGATAGAGGAGTGCATAGAACGGTTAAAGGATTACGCGGAGGACTCCATTCCCGTACTCGGCAAAAATAAAGAGGTGCTCGGCGTTATTACGTCTACCGACTTAATCGAGGCGGTTGACGAGGAGCACGGCGACGACTATGCTAAACTCGCTGGCTTGACCGCCGAGGACGATATGCGCGAACCGCTGTTTAAATCCATCGGCAAACGTATTCCGTGGCTTATAGTTCTGTTTGCGCTCGGTATGGGAGTGTCGGGGGTTGTAGGGCTTTTTGAGAAAGTCATTGATAAACTTGCGTTTATAGTCAGTTTTCAGTCGCTTATCCTCGGTATGGCGGGCAACGTGGGCACGCAGTCGCTCGCGGTTACTATCCGCGTTTTGTCCGATGAACAACTAAGCGGTAAAAACGTTTTCAGGCTCATCTGGAAAGAGGTGCGCGTAGGCTTTGTAAACGGACTTCTGCTCGGGCTTATGTCGTTTGCGCTGATAGGCGCGTATCTGTGTCTGTCTTTAAACCCGGCAAAGGCGTTTTTAACTTCGGGCTGCATAGGGCTTGCAATGCTTGCGGCAATGATACTGTCAAGCTTTTTCGGCACGGTTATTCCTTTATTTTTCAATAAAATAAAAATCGACCCCGCCGTGGCTTCCGGTCCGCTCATTACTACTATTAACGACCTTATAGCCGTAGTGACCTATTACGGGCTTGCCTGGCTGCTGATATTAAATTTGGCGGTGTAAAAATTTTTTATTGTTATCGCTTGTAAATCTTCGCCGGCGGTGTTATAATAACTGTAATAAAGTTAAAGGAGATTTTTATGGCTAAGATAACCAAGGATACGCTTATCGCCGACTGCCTTAAAATAAACCCCGACAGCGCGGAAATACTTCGTGCGGTTGGTATGCACTGTATAGGCTGCGCGCTTGCGCATAACGAAACTATAGAACAGGCGGTTTTTGTGCACGGCAACGATTTGGACGCGCTTTTGGAAAAACTTAACGAAGGCGTAGAATAAATATTGATATATATACTAATGATATAACATCGGAAACCGCGCGGGCAAAACGCCCGCGCGGTTTTTGTCGAAAGTTCCACGTGTTTCCAATTCTGCCAAAATTTTTGCATTGCGCGTAATTGTGCGGTCTGGTATAATACAGTCGGAGGCAGATTATGAAACATTTTAATAAAAAAAGCGCCGCACTTATTGCAGCTGCCATAGTCACCTTTACTATGACGGGCTGCGCTGCGGTAAAAACGTACGACTATAAACAACCTGACGAAATCGAGGGCGGAACGGATATCCCCGACGATAACGACGCCGGATTGGTTCTGCCCGGAGATACCGAGCAGGAACAGCCCGGCGGAAGCGTTGCTCCCGAAAATCCCGGGGACGACGGTTCGAACGCGATTCCGAAACCTAAAACTGTATCTTACATAACAACCACCGTAAACGGCGTAAATATCCGTTCGGGCGCGGGGACAAGCTATGCTTCGCGCGGAGCGGCTGAAAAAAATACGCTGTATGCTCTGGATGGCGAGGACAACGGCTGGTTCAAAACTGGGTACAAGAACAAAACCTCTTATATATCTTCAAAATATTGTCAGAGCGTGGAAATGACTGCGAGCGAAAACGAAAGCATAGAGAGAGTTATTTCCGAGGGCACCAAGCTTTTGGGCACCGTTTACGTGTTCGGCGCGATACGCTATCACGACGGTAACGGCAAGCCTTTAAAGGGCTTTACGACTACCGAGTTCGACTGCTCGTCGCTTATGCAGTATATTTTCAGCAAGGGCGCGGGTATTAATTTGAAGCTTACAACGCGCACTCAGATATATCAGGGAAAAACGGTTACGCGTTCGCAGCTTAAACGCGGCGATTTGATGTTTTTTACCAACGAGTCGCGTAAAGACAACGTGGGCGTTGAACGCGTGGGGCACGTTGCGCTTTATCTCGGAGACAACTGGATATTGCATACGGCGTCCGATTACGCTAAAATCGAACAGATTTCCGCAAAACGCTGGAGCTTTTTCATACAGGGACAACGTGTGTTCTAAATAATTAGCTTTGCTTGCAGGCGGACGCGCAAACCCGGCGGACGAAATGTCGTCCGCCGGGTTTTATGATTTGTAAAGTTTTACTGCATATTTTTTTCTGATTATTATTTTTTATCGGTATTTTCTACTTTCCCCGTAATAAAATCGCCCTTGGGAGGGGGAGGGTTGGCTTTAAGTTCTTCGCGCTCCTGCGCATTTTTACATATGAACATAAGAACTGCAAATAAAACCGCGCCGCCGAGGGGTATAAATCCGTAAAGTCCGAATAAGGCGAAAATCAATACCGTAACCGCCGCGCACACGCACGCAAGCAAACAAAAAACTACTCTTAATATCTTATACATACATTTATAATAATATAATCACAACACAATGTCAATAATTTGACCGGCGCACTTATATATCCGGATAAACTTAAAATTTTTGGAAATTCTTGACAATTATGAATAAAATTATCTTAATTTGTCAAAAACTATCTTGTCGAAAAAATTTTAAAAAGTTTTAAAAATTAGTTTGACTTTAAATTCTGCGTATGGTATCTTGGAAAAGCTGTCGGCGAGATAGTAATGACAATAAAAAACCGTCAAAAAAAGTTTTAAAAAATTAAAAAAAATATGAAAAAATTTTGAAAAAACTGTTGACAAACGATTTTTGATATGTTATTATAGACAAGCTCGCTACCGAGCAACCGACTTGATGTCGGCTTAACGAAGTTTAAAAATTGAATAGAAGGAAACGAATTTAAAATAGTTTCTGTCAATAACTTTGAAGTACATTAGTACCACAAAGCAAAGTCAGCAAAGATAATGACTAAATAGTCGAGATAGAGCCACGAACTTTAAAAGGTTTGTGTTTTATACAAATTAAACTTAAGAGTTTGATTCTGGCTCAGGATGAACGCTGGCGGCGTGCTTAACACATGCAAGTCGAATGTAGCAATACATGGCGGACGGGTGAGTAACGCGTGAGCAATCTGCCCATATCTGGGGGATAACAGTTGGAAACGACTGATAATACCGCATAACATCGCAGGAAGGCATCTTCCCGCGATCAAAGATTTATCGGATATGGATGAGCTCGCGTCTGATTAGCTTGTTGGTGAGGTAACGGCTCACCAAGGCGACGATCAGTAGCCGACCTGAGAGGGTGATCGGCCACATTGGGACTGAGACACGGCCCAAACTCCTACGGGAGGCAGCAGTGGGGAATATTGGTCAATGGAGGAAACTCTGAACCAGCAACGCCGCGTGAATGATGAAGGTCTTCGGATTGTAAAGTTCTTTTCTAAGGGAAGAAGAAAGTGACGGTACCTTAGGAATAAGCCTCGGCTAACTACGTGCCAGCAGCCGCGGTAATACGTAGGAGGCAAG